>DASUXC010000028.1:0-19236 GCA_036378095.1 Gemmatimonadaceae bacterium
GTGCGGCGTAGCCGAGCCCCATCCCCCCCACCAGGGCAAGGAGGACGAACACGAACACGAAGAAGATCGCCTCACCGAACGGCATTCTCGACCTCGTCGGCCATCTTGCGGATGTCCTGGGTGATGCGCATCGAGCAGAACTTCGGGCCGCACATCGAGCAGAATTTGGCCGACTTGAACACCTCCTGCGGCAGCGTCTCGTCGTGCATGGCCCGGGCCGTGTCGGGGTCCAGCGACAGCTCGAACTGGCGGTTCCAGTCGAACTCGAAGCGGGCCTTCGACAGCTCGTCGTCCCGCCTGCGCGCGTTCTTGCGGCCGCGGGCAATGTCGCCGGCGTGGGCCGCGATCTTGTAGGCGATCACCCCCTGCCGCACGTCGTCCTTGTTCGGCAGCCCCAGGTGCTCCTTCGGCGTCACGTAGCACAGCATCGCCGCCCCGGCCTCGGCCGCCAGCGCCGCACCGATGGCGCTCGTGATGTGGTCGTAGCCCGGGGCGATGTCGGTCACCAGCGGGCCCAGCACGTAGAACGGCGCCTCGTGGCAGATCTCCTTCTGCTTGCGCACGTTCATCTCGATCTGGTGCATCGGGATGTGACCGGGGCCCTCGACCATCACCTGCACGTCGCGCTCCCACGCGCGCGTCGTCAGCTCGCCCAGCGTCTCCAACTCGGCGAACTGCGCGCGGTCGCTCGCGTCGTGCACGCTCCCCGGCCGCAGCGAGTCGCCGAGCGAGATCGTGACGTCGTACTGCCGCAGGATGTCGAGCACGTCGTCGTAGTGCTCGTACAGCGGGTTCTGCGTGCGGTGCGCCATCATCCAGACCGCGTGCAGCGACCCGCCGCGGCTCACGATCCCCGTCACCCGGCCGTACACCAGCGGCAGGTGCTCGAGGAGGATGCCGGCGTGGATGGTCATGTAGTCCACGCCCTGCCGCGCCTGATGCTCGATCACCTCGAGGAAGTCGTTGGCCGTGAGCTCGGTCACGTCCTTCCCCATGAGCACCGCCTGGTAGATCGGCACCGTGCCGATCGGCACCGTGGACGCGGCGATGATCGCCTCGCGCACGGCGTCGATGTCCTTGCCGGTGGAGAGGTCCATCACCGTGTCGGCGCCGTACTGCACGGCGAGGCGCAGCTTCTCCAGCTCGTCCTCGATCGACGAGCTGACGGCGGAGTTGCCGATGTTGGCGTTGATCTTCACGCGCGCGACCTTGCCGATCCCCATCGGCTCGAGCGCGCCGGCGAGATGGTGGGCGTTGGCCGGGATGACGAGCCGGCCGCGCGCGACCTCGTCGCGCACGAGCTCGGGGGTGATGGCCTCGCGGTCGGCCACGAAGCGCATGGCGTCGGTGATCTCGCCGTTGCGCGCGAAGCGCATCTGGGTACGTGCGTCCATGTCTGACTCCCTACGCCGGTGCGAGCCGGATCAGGTTCGAAGGGACTCTCTCAGCCGCCGGCCGTGGTGTCGACGGCACCCCTGTCACGGGAATAACCTAGGCGCGTGATGCGGATTTCGGAATCGCGGGCGCCCTCGCCTGGCGCGCCACGCTCGGGCGAGCACCGCTCAGGCGAGCACCGCTCAGGCGAGCACCTCGCCGTACGCATCCAGGTGCCGGCGGAGCGCCACCTCGGCGTCGAACGTGGCGAGCACGTGCGCGTGGCCGCGCGCACCGAGCTCGCGCCAGGCATCGCCGGCGAGGAGCGCCTCGAGCCCGGCCGCGAGATCGCCGGTCGCCGCATGATGACCGAAGCGCGTGGCGAAGGCATCCGGGTCGGCATCGCTCAGGATGGCGCACCCGTGCGCCGCGCCCTCCACGCAGGCGTCGGGGAGCCCGCGTCCCCCGCCGGTGCTCACCAGCACCCAGCTCTCGGAGAGCGTCTGCGAGAGCGCGTCGGACCGGAACTGATTCACCGCCCCGGGCGCGTGCAGGTTGGCGTAGCGCGCGAACGCGCGGCGCAGCTCGAGGTCGTGCGCGCGATCGGGGGAGCGCCCGATGGCGATGATGCGGACACTGGGGAAGCGCGCGGCGAGCGCGAGCACGCGCTCGGGATGCCGGTGGGGCGCCCACGACCCGAGAAAGCAGACCGTGGGCACTCGGCTCTTCTGCACGCGCCGGGGCACGCTCACCGGCGCGGGGAGGAAACCGGCCGTCCGGCGGTGCAGCCGCGCCCGCGCGAGCGCCACCAGCTCCTCGGCCGAGCAGTAGACCGCGTTGGCGGGGACGGCGCCGAGCCAGCGCAGCGGGTGCTCGTCGCGCAGCACCGGGAGCACGTCGCGCGCGCGATCGGGGATGAGCGCGCGCACCGACCGGCCAAGCTCGCGCAGCGACGGGGCGTCGCGCAGCGTGATCACGTGCCGCCGGCGCGGGCGGGCGGCCGCCGCGAGGAGCGTGGCGAGGGTGGGCCCCTGCGAGTGGTAGATGTCGGCGTCGCACTCGCGGGAGAGCCGCAGGGCGTGCCAGGGCGACCCGGCCGGATAGCCGAGGACGGTGATGCCGTCCACCTGCTCCACCTCGCGCTGCCCGTGGCGGCGCGGGACGATCGCCGTCACGCGCGCGCCGCGGCGCGCGAGCTCGCGGCCGAGCATGCGGGTGACGCGCCCCGGCCCGCTGTAGTGCCCCCAGCCGTAGAACGACGACGAGATGAGGCACACGCGCAGCCGGGCCGCGGACAGCGGGTGCGCGGCCGGTGCCGCTGGTGTGGTCGTCGGACCGGCATCCATGACGCGATCGGCCCCGCCGCGCTCCCCGCGCGGCGCCTCCGCGACGCCATCGCGGTATGCCGGAGTGCTACCGGAGATGACGGACACCGGGTTGCAGGGTTGGAGGAGTGGGACGGACGCTCCCGGACGATCCCGTCCAGACCGTGCAAGCTCCGCGCCTCACCCGCCGCTCGCCGTCCCGCCGACTACGCCCCTAGTAGTTCTCCCACGCGAACCCGCTCATCACGTAGTCCAGACGCTGCCTGGACGGGTCGAGGTGGAGGATCACGGTGCCGCCGGTGCGCTCGGCGTGGCCGAGGGCGGCGATGTCGTCCACGCCGTCGCCATCGGCATCGAACACGCGGAGCGGCTCGTGCGCCTTGAAGCGGAGGTCGCTCACGCGCAACGGGAGCGCCGTCCCGGCGGTGTCCACGAGCACCGCGCGCTCGCGCACGTGCTCGTAGGCGCCGCCGATGGTCGTGGCGAAGAGCACCACGCGCCCGGCGCCGAAGCACCCCACCGCCTGTCCGACCGCCACGCGGCGCGAGGCGGCGAGGCGCGGCGGGAAGGACGCGGTGTCGGCGCCGGCCGCGTTGGCGAGCGAGTCGCGCAGCACGGAGACGCGGAGGGCGAGCGGCCCACTCACGCTGTCGCGCGCGCAGCTGTCCACCGTGGCCGGTTCCGCGCTGTCCGCCCGGATCGCGAGCGCGACGAGCGGTGGCTTCCCGCGCGCCAGCGAGTCCACCCGCGGCGGCACCTCCAGCGTGGCGACGATGCGCCCGTTCCACTGGTCGTAGCCCGTGACCAGCGCATCGTCGCTCCCCCACGGGCCGCGAAGCCGCAGTCGGTCGCCGACGCGGAGCGGCGCCAGCGCCGTCGCCGCTTCGACGAACGCGCGCCGCTCGTCCGGCGTGGTCACCTTCGTGTTCAACCGGCCGATGTCCACCAGCAGGCGCTTCGCGCGGCCGGCGGCGACGAACGCGCGCTGAAAGGTGGCGAGGAAGGTCATCGACGCGCCGATCGAATCGGCCAGCGGCGTCAGCCGCGGCGTGCTCGCTCGCGGCACCGCTGCCTGCATCGCGCGCGCCGTGTCGGTCACGTTGCGCACGCTGATGCTGTCGAACGCCGGAATGTCGAGCGAATCGGCGCTCGACATGTTCGATGCCCCCGAGGCGCTGCACCCGACGGCGGCGAGCACGCCGAACGCGCCGAGCACCCCGCGCGCCATGCCGATGGTGGTGACGAGCGGGCGGAAGCGCGGGCGCGTGGCGCGCCCGGAACGGGGATCGCGCGGGGAGGAGCGCAGTGGCGGGAGGGACATCGCGGGAAGAGCGACGGAAGGCGGTGGCGCGCGCGGCGCGCACGGGGATGACTGGAAAATGCCTCGGCGCGCAGGTATGCTCAACCGGCCCGGCCGTGCCGATGTCACCACTGACGGGCCCGAGGCGTCGGATTCATGACGCCGGCGGATTCGCGTCAATGGCGGGGTGCCTTCGCCGCGCCGGTGATCCGTCGCATGGCGAATTGGAGAACGACAGACATGCCCTTTCTCGAGCTGGAAGGTAGTCCCGATCTCGAGGACAACCCGCGCGAACTGGCGGGGGAGATGGTCGTCGGGAGCGGATCGCAAGCCACGTGGCGACTCCAGGGGCGCGACCTCGCGGCGCGCCACTTCAAGATCCAGGTGCAGGACGGCGCGGGGCGCATCGTCCCCGCGTCGACGCAGAACGTGGTCGTCCTCAACGGACGGCAGGCCCCCGCCGACGGCGCCACGCTCGCCTCGGGCGACGTCATCGCCGCGGGCTCGGCGCGCTTCATCTACCTGGCCGAGCGCGACTCGCCGCGTCCGGCACCCGCGCCCGAGCCGGCGCCGGCGATCCTCGTCGACTCGACGGCGAAGAAGGGGTACATGCTGCGCAAGCGCGTGGTGCAGATCGGGCGCGAGATCGGCTGCAGCATCGTGCTCAAGGATCCCACCGTCTCGCGCTTCCACGCCGACGTGCGCTCCGAGGGGGGCGAGTACGTGATCTACTCCATGGGCTCCTCGGGCACGAAGATCAACGGCCAGTCCGTGACCGTGCCGCGCATGCTGGAGGAGGGGGACCAGATCGCGATCGGCGACACCACGTTCACCTTCACGCGCGCTCCGCTTCCGCCGGGCATCCGTCCCGTGCAGTTCGAGGATCACGAGGACGATTCCTTCAGCCGCAAGAACACCGTCCTCGCGACGCGCGCGGTGACGGCGGAGCTGGGGCGGTACCCCGGAGGGCGCCGGAAGCGCCCGCGGATCCTGCCGTGGCTGGTCGGCGCGGGGATCGTGCTGGTGCTGCTCGTGGTGTACATCGCCGTGCGGGGGTGACGCGGGCGTCGCCGGATGCGAAACGGGGGGGCGGCAGAGTGCCGTCCCCCCGTCTCGCATCCAGCGACGCGGCTCTCGGCTCTCGGCCATCGGTTCTCGGCTACTGCCCTGCGTGGAGAATTCTCGGCGTGTGCACCAGCCGAGAGCCGAGAGCCGATGGCCGAAAGCCTGGCAGCAATCGCTTAAGTACTTACACGAAAACATCTTACATTCGCACCAATAATGTCGCATTAACTTGACAATCCCGATAGTTTCACTTAGGATTCCGGCACCGTGATGGAGACTGTAGTGGCAGGCCAGCGACGACTTCCTGAAGCGCCGTTCGGACAGAAGGGGCCCCGGGCGGCGATTCTCATCGAGCTCAAGCGCGGTGGACGACTCACCGCCGCCGTGCTCGCCGCCCGCCTGGGCACGTCGCTCAACGCCGTTCGGCACCATCTCAGGGAGCTGGAGGCCGAATCGCTCGTCGAGTACGAGCGCGAGCGCCGTGGCGTCGGCGCCCCGGCATTCGCCTACCGCCTGAGCGCGGCGGGCGAGGCGCTCTTTCCGAGCCGCTACGAGGAGACGCTCCTGCACGTGCTCGACCAGGTGGCCGAGCGGCAGGGGCGCGCCGCGGCGGTGGCCATGCTCGAGTCGCACTTCGTGGCGCTCGAGCGGCGCCTCGAGCCGCTGCTCGAGCGCGCCACGCCCGAGGAGCGGCTCGAGATCGTGGCGCGGGCGCTGTCGGAGGAGGGGTACATGGCGGAGTGGCGCGGCGAGGCGGGGAGCGATGCCGCGGCGCTGGTCGAGCACAACTGCGTGATCCGCTCGGTGGCCGAGCGCTTCCCCGAGGTGTGCGCCGCCGAGGAGCGGTTCCTCGCCGGCGCGCTCGGCGCGCCGGTGGAGCGCCGCGCGCACATGCTGCGCGGGTGCGGTGCGTGCGGCTATCGCGTCCAGTTGACGTCGCGTGAGGTTCTGGCGAACAAGGAGAACGGATGAGCAGCACCATCGAGACGCTGGTCAACAAGGAGTACAAGTTCGGCTTCGTCACCGACATCGAGGCCGATGCCATCCCGGCCGGCCTCAGCGAGGAGACGATCCGGCTGATCTCGGCCAAGAAGCGCGAGCCCGAGTGGCTGCTCGACTGGCGGCTCAAGGCGTTCCGGCGGTGGCAGTCGATGTCCGAGCCGCACTGGCCCAACGTCCACTACGACCCGATCGACTACCAGGATCAGGTCTACTACTCGGCGCCGAAGACGAAGAAGCCCCTCGGCAGCCTCGACGAGGTGGACCCGAAGCTGCGCGAGACGTACGACAAGCTCGGCATCCCGCTCAGCGAGCAGAAGGTCCTCGCGGGCGTCGCCGTCGATGCGGTGTTCGACAGCGTGTCGGTCGGCACGACGTACAAGGAGGAGCTGGCGAAGCTCGGGATCATCTTCTGCTCGTTCGGCGAGGCGGTGCGCGAGCACCCCGACCTGGTGCGGAAGTATCTCGGCTCCGTGGTGCCGTACAGCGACAACTTCTTCGCGGCGCTCAACTCGGCGGTGTTCAGCGACGGCTCGTTCGTGTACGTACCCAAGGGGGTGCGCTGCCCGATGGAGCTGTCCACGTACTTCCGGATCAACGCCGAGAACACGGGACAGTTCGAGCGCACGCTGATCGTGGCCGACGAGGGGGCGTACGTGAGCTACCTCGAGGGGTGCACGGCGCCCAAGCGCTCCACGCACCAGCTGCACGCGGCGGTGGTGGAGCTGGTGGCGCTGCGCGATGCCACCGTCAAGTACTCCACGGTGCAGAACTGGTTTGCCGGCGACGAGGAGGGGCGGGGCGGGATCCTCAACTTCGTGACCAAGCGCGGCAAGGCGTTCGAGAACGCGAAGATCTCGTGGACGCAGGTGGAGACCGGCTCGGCGATCACCTGGAAGTACCCGAGCGTGATCCTGCAGGGAGACAACTCGGTGGGGGAGTTCTACTCGGTGGCGGTGGTGAACAACCACCAGCAGGCCGACACCGGGACCAAGATGCTCCACCTCGGACGCAACACGAAGTCGAACATCGTGTCGAAGGGGATCTCGGCCGGGCGGGGGAACAACAGCTACCGCGGCCGGGTCTTCGTCGGCCCGAAGGCGGAGGGGGCGCGCAACTACACGCAGTGCGACTCGATGCTCATCGGGAACCGCTGCGGCGCGCACACGTTCCCGTACATCGAGGTGGCCAACAGCAGCGCGCAGGTGGAGCACGAGGCCTCCACGTCGAAGATCGGCGAGGACCAGATCTTCTACCTGCAGCAGCGCGGGATCTCCAAGGAGAACGCCGTGTCGATGATCGTGGCCGGCTTCTGCAAGGAGGTCTTCAAGGAGCTCCCCATGGAGTTCGCCCTCGAGGCGCAGCAGCTCTTGGGGATCACGCTCGAGGGGAGCGTGGGATGATTCTGACTGGACACTGACAACGACACGACAATGGCTCTGCTCGAGATACAGGATCTGCGCGCGACCGTCGGGGAGAAGGAGATCCTCAAGGGGATCAGCCTGAGCGTGAACGCGGGCGAGGTGCACGCGGTGATGGGGCCCAACGGCTCCGGGAAGAGCACGCTCGCGCAGGTGCTCGCCGGGAACCCGGCGTACACGGTGACCGGCGGCTCGATCCGGTTCGAGGGGAAGGACCTGCTCGAGATGGAGCCGGAGGAGCGGGCGCAGGCAGGGCTGTTCATGGCCTTCCAGTACCCGGTGGAGATTCCCGGGGTGTCGAACGCGTACTTCCTCCGCACGGCGTACAACGAGGTGCGCAAGGCGCGCGGGCTGCCGGAGGCCGATCCGCTCGAGTTCCTCGATCTCATGGAGGAGCGGATGAAGGTCGTGGACGTGGATCCGGCGATGCTCGAGCGCTCGGTGAACACCGGGTTCTCGGGCGGGGAGAAGAAGCGCAACGAGATTCTCCAGATGGCGGTGCTGCAGCCCACGCTCGCGATCCTCGACGAGACCGACTCCGGGCTGGACATCGACGCGCTCCGCATCGTGGCCCAGGGGGTGAACACGCTGCGTCGCCCGGACAACGCGACGATCGTCGTCACGCACTATCAGCGGCTGCTCAACTACATCGTCCCCGACGTCGTGCACGTGCTGGCGGGGGGGCGGATCGTGCGGTCGGGCGCGAAGGAGCTGGCGCTCGAGCTCGAGGCCAAGGGATACGACTGGCTCGAGGAGCCGCGGGAGGCGGTGGCGTGACCGAGGCGTACCTGCGGGACTTCGCGGCGTTCGCCGCGAACGGCGGCGGGAGCGGTCCGCCGTGGCTCCTGCCCATCCGCCGCTCGGCGATCGAGCGCTTCGGCGCGCTGGGCTTCCCCACGCCGAAGAACGAGGACTGGCACTTCACGAGCGTGTCGCCGATCGCCGAGCGCGCGTTCGCGCCCGCGCCGGCGGTGGCGGCCGGCGTCGCGCGGGCCGACGTGGCCGTCCACGCGTTCGGCGCCGGCTTCATCGAGCTCGTGTTCGTGAACGGCCGCTTCGCGCCCGCGCTCTCCGACGTGGATGGGATCCCGGCCGGGGTGACCGTGCGCGACCTCGCCGGCGCGTGGCGCGACGCCCCGGCGCTGCTCGAGCCGCACCTCGCGCGCGTGGCGGGGTACCGCGACGCGTCGTTCACCGCGCTGAACACGGCGTTCATGTACGACGGCGCGGTGATCCACATCGCCCGCGACGTGGCGCTCGACCGCCCGATCCACCTCCTCTTCCTCGCCACCGCCGACGGGACGGCGCGGGTGTCGCACCCCCGCACGCTCATCGTCGCGGAGCCGAACGCGTCGGCGACGGTGATCGAGAGCTACGCCGCGATCGGCGACGCCACGTATCTCACCAACGCGGTCACCGAGGCGGTGCTGCGCGCCGGCGCGACGCTCACGCACCTCAAGCTCCAGCGCGAGTCGCCGGCGGCGTACCACGTGGGAACGGTCGAGGCCCGGCAGGAGCGGGACAGCCACTTCATCTCGTTCTCGTTCGCCACCGGCGCGGCCCTCTCGCGCACGAACATCTACACCGTCCTCGACGGCGAGGGGAGCGGCGCGACGCTCGACGGGCTGTACATGACCGATGGGACGCAGCACGTGGATCACCAGACGCGCATCGAGCACGCCAAGCCGAACACGTTCAGCCGCGAGGTCTACAAGGGCATTCTCGCCGGCGAGTCGCACGGCGTGTTCAACGGCAAGGTGTACGTGCGTCCCGAGGCGCAGAAGACGGACGGGAAGCAGGAGAACAACAACCTGCTCCTCTCCGAGCGGGCGCGCGTGGACACGAAGCCCCAGCTCGAGATCTTCGCCGATGACGTGAAGTGCACGCACGGCGCCACGGTGGGGCGGCTCGACGATCAGGCGCTCTTCTACATGAAAAGCCGCGGCATCGGCGCCGAGCACGCGCGCAAGCTCCTCACCTACGCGTTCGCCGCGGGGGTGCTGGAGTCGATCGCGGTGGAGCCCGTGCGCCGGTCGCTCGAGGCGGCCACGTTGGCGCGCTTCGCGTGGTGAGCGCGAGCGGGACGCCCCCCCGCTCGCGGATGCGGTACGCGGCGCGTCTGGACGAGCTGCCGGAGGACGGACTCCACGTCGTGACGCTGGATGGCGAGCGCATCTGCCTGGCGCGGGTGGGGGACGAGGTGTACGCGATGAGCGACGTCTGCACGCACCAGGAGTTCGCGATGTCCGATGGCCTGCTCCTCCCCGGCGCCCGCATCGAGTGCGCCTGGCACGGCGCGGTGTTCGACTGCCGCACCGGCGCGGTGTGCCGCGCGCCGGCCACCGAGCCGCTCCCCGTGTACGCCGTGGAGGTGCGCGACGGGGTGGTGTGGGTGGGGGAGCGGCTGCCGTGACGACGCTGGTGGACCGGAGCGCGTTCCCCCTCCTCGCCGCGCACCCCGAGCTGGTGTACCTCGACTCGGCGGCCACGGCGCAGAAGCCGCGGGTGGTGCTCGATGCCATCCACGAGTTCTACGGGAACGACTACGCCAACCCGCATCGCGGCGCGTACGCGCTGTCCGTGCGCGCGACCGACCGCTACCACGAGGCGCGCGCGCGCGTCGCGCGCTTTCTCGGCGTCGCCGACGCGGACACGCTGATCTTCACCCGCGGCACCACCGAGTCGATCAACCTCGTCACCCAGACGTGGGGGCGCGCGCACGTCGGCGTCGGGGACGAGATCGTCGTCACCGCGGCCGAGCACCACGCGAACTTCGTCCCCTGGCAGCAGCTCGCCCTGGAGCGCGGGGCGCGGCTCCGCGTGTGCGAGCTGACCGCGGATGGACAGATCGACCTGGAGCACCTGCAGTCCCTCCTCGGCGCGCGCACGCGCGTCGTCGCCTTCCATCACGTGTCCAACGTCCTCGGCACCGTCTCGCCGGTGCGCGAGATCGCCGACATGGCGCGCGCCGCGGGGGTCGTCACCGTGTGCGACGGGGCGCAGGCCGTGCCGCACCTGGCGGTGAGCGTGGACGAGTTGGGAGTGGACTTCTACGCGGCGAGCGGCCACAAGATGTGCGGCCCGATGGGGATCGGCATGCTGGCCGGCCGTCGCGAGATCCTCGAGGCGATGCCGCCGTGGATGACCGGGGGCGACATGATCGAGTTCGTGCACGACGACCGCAGCACGTGGAACGTGCTCCCGCACAAGCTGGAAGCGGGCACGCCCAACGTGGCCGGCGCCGTGGGGCTCGCCGCCGCCGTGGAGTTCCTGGAGGGGATCGGCATGAGCGCGGTGCGCGCGCACGAGCGCGCGCTCCTCCGCGCCGCCCACGCCCGCCTCTCCGCCATCGACGGGGTGCGCATCCACGGGCCCGGGGCGGAGGAGCGCAGCGGGGTGCTGAGCTTCGGCGTCTCCGACATCCACCCCCACGATCTCGCCACGATCCTGGACTCGCGGCACGTGTGCATCCGCGCCGGCCATCACTGCGCGCAGCCGCTCATGCGCCGCCTCGGCGAGCCGGCCACCGCGCGCGCATCGTTCTACGTGTACAACGACCACTCCGACATCGACGCGCTCGCGGAGGGAATCGCGACCGCGCGGGAGCTCTTCGGCCATGCCCGCGTCTGACGCGACGTCCCCCTCCCCCGACCCGCGGCTCCAGGCGCTCTATCAGGAGCTGATCCTCGACCACTACCGGCGCCCGCGCAATCACGGCGCGCTCGAGCACCCCGACGCCGAGGTGGAGCAGCGCAATCCGAGCTGCGGCGACATCATCCGCCTCCAGGTGGCGTTCGAGGGAGACGCCGTGCGCGCGCTCCGCTTCGCCGGCCAGGGGTGCGCCATCTCGCAGGCGTCGGCCTCCATGATGACGCAGCTCCTGCAGGGGAAGTCGAGCGAGGAAGTGGAGCAGCTCGCCCGCCGGTTCACCGCCATGGTGCACGGCGATGCCGAGGCATCGCGCGACGCGGCGCTCGGCGACCTGCGCGCCCTGGCCGGCGTGTCGCGCCTCCCATCGCGCCACGGGTGCGCGCTCCTGCCGTGGAAGGCGCTCGCGGCGGCGCTAGCGCGTCACGCGTGACGTGGCCGTCGCATCGATCAGGTAGCTTCCGCCGTTCGGAAACAGGTCGGTCGCGCGCTGCGATGTCCCCATCAGCCCGATGAGGCGCATCGCCCCCGTGGGATCGCCGATGGCCGAGAAGGGGATGCGCATCGTCACCGCGTCCGCCGTGTAGCTCGCCGGGAACTGCGCGCTCTGCATCGTCGCGATGTCCTGCACCTCCACCCCCGCATCGCCCGCCCCGGGCACGAACACGTAGAACTCGACGCCGATCCCCGCCGTGTTCGCGAATTCGTCGGTGACCGCCGGAATCCCCGTGGCGGAGTCGGCGTCCACATCCAGCTCGATCAGCCCGACGGCGGCGTTGGGCGCCGCGCTCCCCGACTGAATGGCCCCCGCGAAGCGCACGGTGAGCACCAGCGTGTCGCGGGCCGCCGTGCCGCTCACCTCGACCACGTCCAGCGCGGGGTGGATGGTGTCGCTCCCGGCGAAGGAGATCGTGTCGGCGGCGGGATCGGAGAAGTCGAACGTCGATCGCTCGGCGACCGGCGCGGTGGAGTCGCCGCACGCGAGGATGGCCAGCAGGGCGGCCGGGAGCCAACGCTTCATCTCGTGAACCTCGTGGGTGACACGCCCGTGGCGGCGCGCTTCGGGGTGGTGCACGGCAAGGAGCGTGCTGGGGAGCGGCGCTCGGGAAGACGCGGCTGTCGGCTCTCGGCTCTCGGCCCTCGGCTACGGCCCAGCATAGAGAGCCCTCGGCGTGTGCCACAAGCCGAGAGCCGAGAGCCGAGAGCCGACAGCCGGGTCCCGATTGCCACCCATCCGCCCCCACCGTTTCGCGCGCACCTCGCTAGTATCCAGCTCGTTCCCGCGCGCCGCACGCGGCGCGGCTCGATCCATCAGCCTCCATCCAACATGTACGCCATCGCCATTCTGCGCTATCGCCGTCCGCTCGACGAAGTGCTCGCCGTGCTCGACGAGCACCGCGCATACCTCCGCGACCTGCAGGCCCGCGGCATCCTCATCGCGTCCGGCCCCATGCAGCCGAGGCACGGCGGCATCCTCCTCCTGCGCGTCGCCGATGACGCCGCGCCCGCCGCGCTCGATCGCGTGCGCGATGAGGACCCCTTCACGCGCACCGGCACCGCGCAGTACGAGATCCTCCCGTGGGCACCGACCATCGGGGCGGAGGCGCTCGACGGGTTGTGAGCCAGGGGAGGCGGCTGTCGGTCATCGGCTCTCGGCCATCGGCTCTCGGCCATCGGCCTGCTGCACACCCAGAGAGCTCTCGGCGTGTGCCGTAGCCGAGAGCCGATGGCCGAGAGCTGACAGCCGCGTCTTCCCGCGAGCCGACAGCCGCCTCCCGGCCCGTCCGGCGCGAGACCTGCATGAGTGAATTCCATAGTCGAATCGTCGTCGTACCGCCGTAGAGCAGAAGAAGGATCCCACCTCATGCGCATCGCGTTGATTTCCACCCCGTTCGTCTCCGTTCCGCCCCGCAAGTACGGGGGCACCGAGCTCATGGTTCACGAGCTGGCCGAGGGACTCGTCCGGCGAGGACACGAGGTGACGCTGTTCGGGACCGGTGATTCCACCACCGCCGCCGAGCTGCGCTGGCTGTATCCCGAAGCCCAGTGGCCCCCGAACCTCATGGCCGACGTGAACCACGTCACGTGGGCGATGCAGCAGGTGCGCGAGGACGGAGAGTACGACGTCGTGCACGCCAATTCGGCGCCGGCCATCGCCCTCACGCGGTTCGTCCCCACACCGCCCATGGTGTACACGGTGCACCACGTGCGCGAGCCGGAGCTGTCGTCGCTGTACGAGCACTTTCCCGACATCTACTACGCGGCCATCTCGCGCGACCAGGCGCGCCGCGAGATCCAGCTCCCCCGGCTCGAGGTGGTCCATCACGGGCTCGATCCGGAACGGTATCAGTGCCGGGACCGGGGCGGCGACTACGTGTGCTTCATCGCCCGGTTCAGCCGGGTGAAGGGGCCGCACACCGCGATCGACGTCGCCGGCGCCGCTGGCGTCCCGATCCGCGTGGCCGGCGAGGTCCACGGCGCCGACGCCGAGTTCGCCCGGCGCGAGGTGGAGCCGCGGCTCGAGCGCGACCACGTGACCTTTCTCGGGAGCACGGGCATGCGGGAGAAGATCCCCCTGCTCCGCGACGCACGCGCGCTGCTGGCGCCGATCGAGTGGAACGAGCCGTTCGGGCTCGCGCTCATCGAGGCGATGTTGAGCGGCTGCCCCGTCGTCGCCTTCCCCCGAGGGAGCGCGACCGAGCTGGTGGAGCACGGGGTCACCGGCTTCCTCGCGCGCGACGCCGCGCACATGCGCGACCTCATCCGCTACGGCGGGCCGCTCGACGACTTCGACCGGTGGCGCTGCCGGGAGCGGGCCGCGGAGCGGTTCGGGCGCGATCGCATGACGGCCGACTACGAGCGGCTGTACGAGCGGGCGGTCTCCGAGGCGCGGCCGTCCGCGCCACTGGCGCGGATCGCCTGACTCAGGGTCGATGTCCTCTCGCGCGAGCCCCGCACGGATCCGCACCCCGGTGAAGCGATCGCCCATTCCGATGACGGAGGCGGTCGGCTACGCCCATGTGGACTGCCGGCACGGCTCCACGGTGCAGGACGCGCTCGTGCTCAAGCACGAGCGCCTGTTCGTGCTGCTCGACTCGCGAGGCGACATCGCGCCGGCGGGACACTGTGGGCTCGGGCTCTTCCACGACGACACGCGGATGCTGAGCCACTACGCGCTCCAGACGGCCGGAGGGAACCCCACGCTGCTGTCGTCGCAGGTGATGCGCATGTACAGCGCGCAGATCGACCTGGCGATCGACGACACCGAGTTCGGCGGCGATGCCTGGAACGTCACGAACGCGATCCACATCCGCCGCGAGCTGCTCATCGATGAGTACCTGAGCGAGCGGGTGACGTTCACGAACTTCCTCGCCGGTCCGGTGGACTTCTGGGCCTCGCTCGCCGTCGCCAACGACTTCGCCGACATCTTCGAGGTGCGCGGCTGGCGGCGCGCGGCGCGCGGCGAGTTCTTCGCGCCGGTCGTCGGTCCGCGATCGATCACCTTCGCCTACCGCGGTCGCGATGGGAAGCTCGTGCACAGCGCGGTGCTGTTCGAGCGCGCCCCCGACGAGATCGGTCCGCAGGGCGCGCGGTGGAGCTTCCGCCTCGAGCCGGAGGAGCCGGTGCGCCTCGAGTGGCACGCGATTCCCGACCCCCCCGCCCGACGCACGGTCGTCGCGCCGCGCGCCCTGCGGAGCATCGACACGCGGCGCCCGGAGCTGGCCGCCATCTACGATGCATGGCGCTCCACGTGCACGCACTTCAGCTCCGGCGTCGCCGAGTTCGACGCCGCGATCGAGCAGGCGATCACCGACCTGCGCGCCCTGTACACGGAGAATCACGGGATGCGGATCATCTCGGCTGGCATCCCGTGGTACTCCACCCCGTTCGGCCGCGACTCGATCATCACCTCGCTCCAGACGCTGGCGCTCAACCCGAGGATCGCCGTCGATACGCTCCGCTACCTCGCCCGCATGCAGGGGACGAAGGAGGACCCGGAGACGGAGGAGCAGCCGGGGAAGATCATGCACGAGATCCGGCGCGGCGAGCTGGCGCGCGCGGGGGAGATCCCGCACGTCCCCTACTACGGCACCATCGACGCGACGCCGCTCTGGCTCATCCTGCTGCACGAAACGTGGCGCTGGACGGGAGACGAGGCGCTCGTGCGCGAGCTGCTCCCGAACGCCGAGCGCGCGCTCGCGTGGATGGACGAGTACGGCGACATGGATGGCGACGGCTTCATCGAGTACGCCAAGACCTCGCCGAACGGGCTGGTGAATCAGGGGTGGAAGGATTCGTGGGATGGCGTCCCCTTCCCCGATGGCGCGCTCCCGGACCCGCCGATCGCGCTCGTCGAGGTGCAGGGCTACGCGTGCGACGCGAAGCGGCGCATGGCCGCGCTCTACCACGTGTTCGGCAACGCGGAGCGCGCAGCCGAGCTGCGCAACCAGGCCGCCGCGCTCCGCGTGCGCATCATCGAGCGGTTCTGGATGGACGAGTTCGGCACCTTCGCGCTGGCGCTCGACGGCCACAAGCGGCCCGTGCCGACGATCTCCAGCAACGCCGGCCATCTGCTCTGGTGCCGGGTGCCCGATGCCGGACGCTCCGCGCGCCTGGCGTCGCGGATGCTCGCGCCGGACATGTTCTCCGGCTGGGGGCTCCGCACGCTGAGCGCGGCGCACGCCGTGTACAACCCCATGAGCTACCACGATGGCTCCGTGTGGCCGCACGACAACGGCATCGTGGCACTCGGCATGTCGCTGTCCGGGCAGAAGCGCGCCATGCTCCCGATCTTCGCCGCCCTCCACGATGCGGCGAGCGGCATCCGCTACCACCGGCTCCCCGAGCTGTACTGCGGGATGGAGCGCGCGCAGGGGCTGCGTCCGGTGCTCTACCCGGTGAGCTGCTCCCCGCAGGCGTGGGCGTCGGGCGCGATCTTCATGCTGCTCCAGGCGTGCACGGGGATTCTCCCCGACGCGCCGGCGCACGAGCTGCACGTCCGCGAGCCGGTGCTCCCCACGTTCCTCGGCGAGCTGGTGCTGGATGGACTGCAGATCGGCGGCTCGCGCGTCGCGCTCCAGTTCACCCGCCGCGGCGATCGCACGCTCGCCAACCTGCTCGACGTGGACGGAGATCCGATCCGCGTGCGCATCGAGTACGCGTGAGGCGCGGGGCCGCCGGGGCGGCGCGCTCGCCCCCGACGGCGGTCACGAAGCGGCGGTCAGCACAGGTGCACCGCCATCGCCTTGAACGACGCCCACACCCGCGCCCCCGGCTCGAGCGCCAGCTCCTGCGCCGATCGCGTGGTGAGTGCCGCCACCAGGGGCGCGCCGGCGACATCCACCGTCACGCGCGTGAGCGCGCCGAGCGTGGCCACCTCCACCACCGTCCCCTGGAACTGGTTGCGCGCCGATGACGTGCTCGGCCCCGGCGAGAGGAGGATCTCCTCGGCGCGGATGACCGCGTGCCCCGCACCATCCACGGCATCGCCGACGGTGTAGAACGAGAGCGGACCGGCGCGAAACTCGATGGCACGGTGTCCCCGGGCGAGGGTGCGCGCCTCCTCCGCCCCTCCCTCCCCCCCCACCTCCCAGTCCGGCGCCGCATCGCCGAGCACCCGCACGGTGCCGGCGAACACGTTCTCGGCGCCGAGGAACTCGGCGATGTACGGCGACGCGGGCTCGCGAAACACGCGCTCCGGCGCGCCGGACTGCAGCACCCGTCCGGCGTCGAGCAGGATCGCCACGTCGCCGAGCAGCCCCGCCTCGGTGAAGTCGTGCGTGACCTGGAGCACCGTGATCCCCAGCTCGCGGTGGAGCGCGCGCACCGTGCGCCGCACCAGCGCTCGGCGGCGCGGATCGAGCGCGCTGAACGGCTCGTCGAGCAGGAGCACGGACGGGCGCGTGGCGAGCGCTCGCGCGAGGGCGACGAGCTGGCGCTCCCCTCCGCTGAGGCCGCGCACCGGACGGTCGTACAGCACGTCCGCCCCCAGCCGCGCCGCCATCTCGCGCGCGAGCGCCGGGCTCGCGGCGCCGTACTCGATGTTCCGCGCCACGCCGAGGTGCGGGAACAGGTACCCCTGCTGGTACACGAACCCGATGCCCCGGCGCTCGGGCGGCACCCCCGACATGTCGCGGCCGTCGAGCCGCAGCACCCCCTCGCTCCGCGGCACGATCCCGGCGATCGTCTCGAGCAGCGTCGTCTTCCCCGATCCGGCGGGGCCGATCACCACGCCGTAGCCGCCTCCAGGGACGGTGAACGTGACGTCGCGCAGCGCGAACCCTCCCACGCGCGCGCCCAGTCCGCGCACCTCGATCACGGGCTCCCCTCCACGCCCGCGATGCGCCCCGCGCCGGTCACGCTTCCACCCCGCGATCCGGGCGCAGCGCGCGCAGGATCGTGAGGGGAACGAGCGCGAGGAGCACGAGCACCGCCGCCACGGGGAGCGCCTCGCCGAGCCCGAAGCTCGTGAACCGGTCGTAGCTCAGCACGCTCACCACCTTGGGGTTGTAGGTGAGCACGACGATCGCGCCGAACTCGCTCACCGCGCGCGCCCACATCACCACCGCCGCGGCGATGAGCCCGCGCATCGAGAGCGGCAGCGTGACACGGCGGAACACGCGCCAGGAGGGGTCGCCGAGCGTGCGCGCCACCGCCTCGTAGCGCGGGTCCACGCGCGCGAACGCCTCGCGCGCCGCGCTGATGTACAGCGGCGCCGAGACGAAGAGCATCGCGCACACGATCCCCACCGGCGAGCCGGCCACGCGGATCCCCCCTCGCAGGAGCGCCCCCCCCACCGCGCTCTCGCGGCCGAGCACGAGGAGCAGCGCGATCCCCGCCACCGGATGCGGCACCAGGAGCGGGAGGTCGAGCGCCGCGGCGAGCACCGCGCGCCCGCGAAAGCGCCGGCGCGCGAGCAGGTAGGCGAGCGGCGTGCCACCCGCGATGCCGACGAGCATGGCGACCGTCGCCGTGAGCGCGGTGAGCGACAGCGCGCCGCGCAGCTCGGTGTCGCTGAACAGCCGCGCCACCCCGCTCTCCCCGGCCTCCGTCACGAGGTGACCGATCGGCGCCACCAGGAAGACCAGGAAGAGCGACCCGCACAACGCCGCCACCACGCTCGCCACGCGGTGCCCGGCGAGCGAGCGCGGCACCGGCGCGGCGGGGGCCGCGGGGGCGGCGCGTCCGGTCTCCGTCACTCTCGCGCGGCGGCCGCCACGGAGGCGGGCGCGCCGGTGCCGACGATCGCGGGGTGCTCGAGCGCATCCAACCGGGCGGCGCGGAGCACGCGCCGCCCTGCGGGAGAGAGCAGGTACGCCACGAACCGCTCCGCCAGCGCGGGGTGCGGCGCCCTGACGGGGATCGAGACGCCGTACACGATCGGCTGGCCGCGGAAGGTGACCGTGTCGCGCGGCGTCCGCCCCGCCACGCGCACCACCGCCGTCGCGTAGCCGGCCGAGTCGGCGGGGTCGCCCAGGTCGATCGCCGACGGGAGGCGCACGTACGACAGCCCCGCCGCGGTGGCCAGCGACTCGTACGACCAGATGTAGTCCAGCTCCCCCGCCTGCAGAATGCCCACCAGATCCGCCTCCTTGGGGCGCACGTTGCGCGACGGCGCCGCCGCCAGCAACCGGTCGTACAGCCCCGGCTGGTGATAGTAGCGCTCGGCGAGCTGCATGGTGAGGAGGGTCCGGTAGCCGTTGGGATCGAGGTTCGGATCGGCGCGCCCCACCTGCACCCCGGGGCGCTGCAGTACGCGCCACCAGTTCGTGGAGTCGATCGCTCCGGCGAAGCGCGACCGCGGCGTGTAGGCGAGCACCATGCGGTTGCGGGCGAATCGCGCGTACCACCGCACCTGCTCCGGCATGAGCAGGCGCGGAAAGACCTCGTAGTCCGCGAGCGCGATCACGTCCGGGATGTGGTGCAGGTCGGTGAGCTTGCGCGCGGTCTCCAGGCTGCCGGCATTCTCCTGCGCGATGGTCACGTGCGCCGCCGCCCCGAAGCTGTCCAGCGCCGCGCGCAGCGGCCGCGCGAGGCTGCCGGCGTTGTACACCACGAGCGTGCTCGGGGCCGGGACTCCGCGCTCGGTGCAGGCGACGGCCGC
>DASUXC010000029.1:0-3709 GCA_036378095.1 Gemmatimonadaceae bacterium
AGTTGCCCCTCCTGGGCTCGAACCAGGACTCTCCTGATCCAGAGTCAGGCGTGTTGCCAGTTACACCAAGGGGCAGTTCGAATTGTCCTCCCCGAAGGGAGTCTGGAAAATCTATCGCCGCCCCGCCCGGTTCTCAACCCCGCGCCCCGCCGGTAGATTCCTCCGGCCATGCGCCGCACCCGCCGCCTCATCTCCGCCCTCGCGCTCCCCCTCCCCCTCCTCGCCCTCGCCCCGCTCGGCTGCCGCGACGCCGCCTCGGCGCTCGGCACCGCGCCCGCGGAGGCCCGCGCCAACGCGCACGAGCTCTTCGGCGCGCTCGCGGCTCGCTTCGGCCCCCACGCGCGCGACGCGCGGCTGGACTCGTTGCGCCTCGCCTTCGCCAGGTCGGCGCTCGTGCCCCGACGCCTCTGGGACGACCCGGCGATCTGGACGGCGAGCACTCCGGTCTTCCGCGAGGTGGACGTGGCCGGCGCGGGGACGCCCGGACGCTACCACCTCGGCGTCGTCCCCACCCTTCCCGCCCTCCTCCGCCCGGGCGACTACCGGCGCGAGCTCCGCCTGACGAGTCTCGGCGGACACGACTTCCAGTGGACGGCGCGCGACGAGCTCGCGGTGGGCCCGGTCGCCGGCGACGACCTCGCGCGCGCGCTCGGCGCGCTCTTCCGGGCGGCGGAGCACGGTTCGGAGCGCGACGTGCGCGCCGCGTACGCGCGCGTGCTCCCGCGCGCCACCGCGCAGCTCGCCCTCCTCTTCTCGCTCGACACGCTCCACCTCGCGCCGAACGCCGCCGGCGGGACGGACGTGCGCCTCTCCATCGGGGTGCACACGGACCGCCTCGCCGCGCGCCTCCCGCGCTACGCGAAGTACCTCGACAAGTACGCGCGCCCGACGATGCTCCACCTCGTGGTCGCCGACACGAAGGGGCGCGACTGGTGGAGGCTGCACAAGGACGACGACCGGATCACGATCTGGCTCCGCGTGCACGACGGCGCGCTCGCGCCGCTGGCCGGTCCCCTCGCCGGTCCCCCGGCGCGCATGCCCGACAGCATGGGCGTGCGCATGGACGCGTCCACCAAGGCGTGGATCTTCCGCGTGGGACTCGAGCGGCTGCACGGCGAGGTGACGCTCGTCCGCGACCCGCACGAGAAGGCGTTCATCGCCCGCTTCCGCGAGGAGCCCGACTGGCAGCTCCCTCCCCTCGTCGGCGCGATGCTCCACACCCCGCTCCGCCGCCCCTTCCAGGGAGAGGGCGCGATGATCGCCCTCGGCGTGCGCGACGGCTCGAGCGCGCAGACGGTGGTGACGCGCGACTACCGACTCGCGGTGCGCGAGAGCCGCATCATGCGCTGGTTCGGCGGGCTCGGGAGCTCGGCGCTGGGCGACTTCCGGCGGGGCGCCGAGGAGGAGTTCGACCGCTACAACGGCGACGTGCTCCTCGCGGTGCAGCGCGACCTCGACGAGGCCGGCGGGCTCACCCCCCTCACTCCCCCCTGAACGCGAAAAACGCCGCGGAGATCCGCGGCGCCAGGCCAACATTGCTGCCATCTTTTCGCGCGTCGGGAGCGTGCCACGCGCGCCGTCATTGGAACTCTCCGTCCTACCGAGCGGCGGCGGGCATTTCCCGATCGCTGGCGGGAAGCATCCCTGGTCATTGGAACTCTGCGTCCTACCGATCCAGGGTGCTACCGCGAATGTCGGCTCGGACTCGATAAAGCAGTCCGCGTGCCATGGAGCTGAGGGGGATCGAACCCCTGACCTCTGCAGTGCGATTGCAGCGCTCTCCCAGCTGAGCTACAGCCCCGTCAACGACTTGCGACGATCCACACCAACGCTTGCCGAAGCAATGCCGAGGATCGCGTGCTCGTAATCGTTTGGACGACGTCGCGTCACCACGACAACAAGCTGTTGAAAGCTAGTCGCACCAGCCAGGGCAGTCAAGCTGGACTCACTACCATCGCTCCGCACATCTGCTCCATACACGAGCGGCGTGCAAGAAAGGTAACGCCGACGGCGATGTACTCGGTTCACCGATGACACTCGTGACGCTGTCGTGACGCGCGGGCCCGCTGGCGCCGCACCCCGCGCCCCGCCCTCGCGCCGCTCTCCCACCCTTGCTCGGACACACGCACTCGGATACCGTGCCCGGCATGTTCAGCGATCTTCGAGCCGCCGACGTGCTCGCCGCCGGCGCGCGCCTTCGCGGCGTGGTCGGGCGAACGCCGCTTCGCCGCTCCGCCACGCTCTCGCACCAGACGGGCGTGGACGTGTGGCTCAAGCTCGAGTGCGAGCAGATCACCGGCTCGTTCAAGCTGCGCGGCGCGTTCAACGCGCTGGCGGTGCTCTCCGACGCCGAGCGCCGCCGCGGCGTGGTCGCCTCCTCCGCCGGCAACCACGGGCTCGGCGTGGCGTGGGCGGCCCGGCACTTCGGGATCCACGCCACGATCTTCGTACCCTCGACGGCGCCCCGCGTGAAGCGCGAGGGGATCGAGGCGCTCGGCGCCACCGTGAACGCCGAGGCGCCGCACTACGACGCGGCGATGGCGCTCGCGCGCATCCACGCCGACGAGCGCGGCGCCACGTTCGTGCATCCGTGCATGGGGGACGCGCTCCTCGCCGGGCAGGGGACGGTCGCGCTCGAGATCTTGGAGGACCTCCCCGAGCTGCGCACGATCGTCGTCCCCGTGGGCGGGGGCGGGCTGGTCGGCGGGTGCGGGCTCCTCCTCCGGCACGTCGCGCCGTACGTACGCATCGTGGGGGTGCAGAGCGTGCGCACGAACGCCATGGCGCTCTCCCTCGCCGCGGGGCGCGTGGTGAGCCCGCCCGTGCTCCCCACCCTCGCCGATGGCCTCGCCGGAGACGTGGACGAGTACGCGCTCGACATCGGCCAGAACGTGCTCGACGAGCTGCACACGGTCGAGGAGAAGGACATCGCCGCCGCGATCCGCCTCCTCTCGCGCGAGGAGCACGTGCGCGCCGAGGGCTCGGGCGCGGTGGGCGTCGCGCTGCTGGGAGAGCGCGAGCTGCTGGACGCGGAAGGTCCGCTGGTGGTGGTGGTGACGGGAGGGAACATCGACCGCGAGCGGCTTGCCGAGATCGTCGCGACCCCCGATCCCCACCCCCCGGCTCCGCGATAGATTCCGGCATGTCCCTCACCCTGCGCTTCCTCGGAACCTCCGCCGCGCGACCGACGGTCGAGCGCGGCGTCTCGTCGATCGCCGTGATCCGCGAGGGCGAGACGCTCATGTTCGACTGCGGCGAGGGGACGCAGCGGCAGATGATGCGCTACGGCATCGCGTTCTCGCTGCGAGACATCTTCTTCACCCACTTCCACGGCGACCACGTCATCGGCGTGATCGGTCTCCTGCGCACGCTCGCGCTGCAGGGACGCGAGGAGGAGATGCGCCTGTGGGGTCCGCGCGGGGCCAAGCGCGTGCTGCGCGCGGTGACGCACTTCGGCGTGGACCGGATCGGCTTCCCGGTGGAGTTCGAGGAGCTCGCGCCCGGCGATGTGGTGCCGCGCGCCGGCTACGCGATCGTCCCTTACGCCGCGGACCACCGGGGCTCGACCGCGCTCGGCTACACGCTCGTCGAGGAGGAGCGGCGTGGACGCTTCAACCCCGACCTCGCGCGCGAGATGGGGATTCCCGAGGGGCCGCTGTGGGGGAAGCTGCACCGCGGCATGGCGGTCACGCTCGATGACGGCCGCGTG
>DASUXC010000030.1:0-16981 GCA_036378095.1 Gemmatimonadaceae bacterium
ATTCTCCTGCGCGATGGTCACGTGCGCCGCCGCCCCGAAGCTGTCCAGCGCCGCGCGCAGCGGCCGCGCGAGGCTGCCGGCGTTGTACACCACGAGCGTGCTCGGGGCCGGGACTCCGCGCTCGGTGCAGGCGACGGCCGCCGCGAGGAGGGCGACGAGCGCGAAGCGCGGGGTGCGGGGCGCGGGGCGCGGGGCGCGAACGGCCGGGGCGCGGGGCGCGGGGCGCGGGCTGCGGAGTGTCATGAGGGACGGTCGTGCTCGGCTGCAGTCGAAGTCACCGCGAATATTCGCGGCCGCCACCGGGGCGCAAGGGCGCCAGGGGTGCGACCGTGCCAGCGATCTCGATTCGGGCCCCGCGGCCGCGTGGTGCTGGCGCCCACCCACGCCGACGTGTAGCCTTGAGCGCATCGAGTCGCGCCCGCGCACCCCGCGCCCCGCGCCCCGCATCCCGCACCGGTGGCGCACCCGCCTTCGCGGTCCTCCAGCATGCCAGAATTCGCCGTCGAGATCGATCGTGTCGTGAAGCGATACGTCGGCCACGTGGCCGTACGCGAGCTGTCGCTGCGCATCCCCACCGGCACCGTGTACGGGCTGCTCGGGCCCAACGGCGCCGGGAAGACGACCACCATTCGCATGCTCCTCGACATCATCGCCCCGGACGAGGGGACGATCCGGCTGCTCGGCGTGCCGAACACCACCCCGGGCATCACCGACCGGACCGGCTATCTCCCCGAGGAGCGCGGGCTGTACCGCCGCATGCAGGTGCGGCGCGTGCTGCGCTTCCTCGCCGAGCTGCACGGCGTGCCGCGCCGGGTGGCGGACCGGCGCATCGACGAATGGCTGGAGCGGCTCGGCCTGCGCGATGCGGAACGCGACTGGGGAGGCGCGAAGGTGGACGAGCTGTCGCGCGGCATGCAGCAGAAGGTCCAGTTCATCGGCGCGCTGCTCCACGATCCCGACCTCGTCATCCTCGACGAGCCGTTCAGCGGCCTGGATCCGATCAACGCGCAGACGCTGCTGGACATCGTCGTGCAGCTCAAGCACGCGGGGAAGACGGTGCTGTTCAGCACGCACATCATGGACAACGCCGAACGCCTGTGCGACGCGGTGTGCATCATCGCCCGTGGCGAGAAGGTGCTCGATGGCGCGGTGCCCGAGGTCAAGGCGAGGCACGGCGGCCGGCACGTGTCGGTGGAGCTGGCGTCGCCGCGCGATGGGTGCGTGGCCGAGGTGCTCGGCGACCGCACGCTCGTGCGGCGAGTGACCGACGTGAACCGCACCATGGAGATCGAGCTCGCGCCGGAGGGGAGCTCGCGGGTGCTGCTGCAGCGGCTCGTGCTCGGCGGCGCGGACATCCGGCGCTTCGAGCTCGTGCAGCCGTCGCTCCATCGCATCTTCCTGGACGAGGTCGGCGCCAACGGTGCCGAGGAGGGATTCGGTGTCTCCGAGTAAGCTGCGCGTCGTGATCGCCCGCGAGTACCTCGAGCGGGTCCGCTCCCGCTGGTTCCTCTTCGTCACGATCTTCGGGCCGATCCTCTTCGGGGCGCTGCTGTTCGTGCCGCCGTGGCTCACCAGCCGGAGCCAGGCGTCGGCGGACCTGGCGCGCATCGTGGTGCTCGACGCCACGGGCGTGGGGCTCGGCGCGCGCGTGGCCGCGGAGCTGAACGGGGGGCTCACCGGCGACACGTCGCTCACCCAGGTGCGCGCCGTCGCTCCGGCCGACCTCGCCGCCGCCGAGACGGCGGCCACCCGCGAAGCGCTGGCCAAGCGCACGCGCGGCTTCCTCGTGCTCGATGCATCCACGCTCGCCGGCCAGAGCGCCCGGTACGTGGGGGGGAACGCCACCGCCGGTCCGGACATGGGGCGGTTGGAGCGTACCGTGCGAGACGCCGTGGTGGCGATGCGCCTCGAGCGGGCCGGGCTCGATCCGGTCGCGAGTGCGAGCATCGCGTCGATGCGACTGCGCCTCGATGCGCAGCGCCTGACGGATCGGGGGCTCGGCGGCTCCGCCCGGGTGAGCATCTACCTGGCGTTCACCGTGGCGCTGCTGCTGTACATGTCCATCATGCTGTACGGTCAGTCGGTGCTGCGCGGGGTGATCGAGGAGAAGCAGACGCGCGTGGCCGAGGTGGTGGTGGCGAGCGTGTCCCCCTCCACGCTGCTGGCGGGGAAGGTGCTCGGCATCGGCGCGGTGGGGCTCACGCAGATGGCGATCTGGATCGGCACGGGGATCGCGCTCGCGCGGGTGCGCGCGCCGATCCTCGAGCACTTCGGCGTGCGCGGCGCGCCGACGCAGCTCCCCGAGGTGTCGCTCGGCACGGGCGCGCTGGTACTCGCGTTCTTCCTGCTCGGCTACCTGTTCTACGCCGCCCTCTTCGCCGCCGTCGGCTCCACGGTGAGCAACGAGCACGATGCGCAGCAGGCGCAGATGCCGATCACGCTCCTGCTCGTGGGG
The DNA here is from genome assembly GCA_036378095.1 of Gemmatimonadaceae bacterium. GTDB lineage: Bacteria > Gemmatimonadota > Gemmatimonadetes > Gemmatimonadales > Gemmatimonadaceae > JADGGM01. The sequence continues at coordinate 2,456 of DASUXC010000030.1, forward strand.
ACGATCATCTTCCTCTCGCCCATCCTCGCCTCGCCGGAGAGCGCGCTCGCCTACGCGTTCGCCTGGTTCCCGTTCTCGTCGCCGATCGTGATGCCGCTGCGCATGAGCGTGGTCGATCTCCCGGCGCTCGACATCGCCGCGTCGCTCGCCATCCTGCTCTCGGCGTGTTACGTGGCCCTGTGGTTCGCCGGGCGCGTCTACCGCGTCGGGCTTCTCATGTACGGCAAGCGGGCGACGGTGCGCGAGATGCTCCACTGGGTGCGCGTGGCGCGCTGACCGAGACCGCCGCCCGGCGCGCCGCGCGGGCGCAGGAGTACCATGGCGAGCGCCGGCAGGTAGATGCAGAGCATCACCGCGCGCTCGGTCACCGGCCACGGCGAGTGGCCGGGCCCCACGAACACCCATGGCGCCACCCACGCCACGAGCGCGGGCCAGCTCGCCACGGAGAGGAGGAGCGACGACCACCAGCGGCGCGGGATGAGCCAGAGCAGGAGCTGGTCGTACACCAGGAGCTCCTGCGGCACCACCGCCATCGCGAGGAGCAGGCGCCCCTCCGGCGTGCGCCAGCGTAGCGCGGCGAGCAGGAGCAACGGCCCGAACACGAGCGCCACCGGCGCGGGGTGGTTGCGCACCTGTGCGACGATGCGCAGCCACTCGAGCGGCCAGGCCGGGAGCACGACCACGCTGATCGCCAGCACGGCGGCGCCGCCGATCACCCCGGCGCGCGTCGGGCGGTAGGCGAACGCGGCGAGCCCGATGTTCGGCTTCACGACGGCGAGCCACTGGAGCGAGGGGACGAGCGCCGCCACCACCATCAGCGCCGACCACTGCGGCGCGAGCACGAGTTTGAGAAAGGGCGCGCTGGCGAGCATAGGGACGCGTTGCCAATCGTCGCGGGTGATCACGAACGCCAGGAGCGCGGTGGTGAGCGCCACGAACACGGCGCCGGCCGTTTCGGCCCGGAGCGGCGCGAGCGGAAGCGACACGAGCGCCGCCGGGAGCGGATACAGGAACCCGTTTTCGAACGGATAGGCCGTGATCCGGGTCACCAGGTAGGGATCGTGTCCCTGGAGCAGCATGCGCGCGGCGCGCCACGGCCAGCTGAAGTCCCCCGCGAGCACCCCGCGGCGGATCAGGACCGCGTGCGTGATCCAGCCGGTGGTCGCGCCGACGCCGAGGGCGAGCGCGACACGGGCGGCGATGGCAGGGCGGCGCGCGCCGTGGACCGGCGCCGCTGGCGACGCGCTCACCGAGCGCCAGCGGTCACGTACGATGGACGCGCCGGCGCCGCGCATGCGGGGGTCGGGTCCATCCACGACGCGAGGAGCGGGCGCACCCGCCCGGGGAGCTGTCCGCGCCCCATCCGCGCCCACCAGTCGCGCCGGACCCACAGCCCGACCGTCGAGGACCCGTCAGGCGACTCGTACGACCAGGCGACGAGCCGCCACTGGGGTGCGCGATCGAGCTCCGCGGCCACGCGGAAGCGACGCGGCACGATCGCCACGTCGGCGGACGACCAGGTGGCGAACGTCTTCGGCGCGAGCCAGCCGCTGGAGAGCACCTCGGCGCGCGCCACCGAGTCGGGGAAGATCGTCCGCCCGTCGATGGACTCCGAATAGCTCGGCAGCCGCCACGCGAGGTAGCTCCCGTAGTTGAACCAGGTGAAGATGCGCCCCCCGGCCTCGGGCGCGGTGTTGCACGCGAGCCAGTCGAGGAGCGGCTCGATGCTCCGCGCGGCGGACACCGGCAGCCGCCGCGTGGCCACCGTTCCCTCGCCTCGCCAGATGTCCTCCAGGTGCACCGACAGGGCGACGAGCAGCGCGCTGGCCACCAGGTACGTCGCGGCGCGCACGACCGGACGCGGCGGGCGCTCCGGCACCACGCGCGCGGTGGTGGCGAGCGCGATCGCCGCCGCCGGGAGCACCGCCAGCCACCACACCATGAGCAGGCGGACCGCGAAGGCGAACGACACCAGCCCCGCCAGCCAGAGGGCGGCGTGCACGCGGCGCTCGCGCTGCGGCACCGCATCGTGGCCGATCCCCCACGGGATGACGGCCAGCGCCGCGGCGAAGGCGAGCCCGAAGAAGCCGGAGGAGAATCCCGGTCGGAACTCGTTGATCGGCGACGGGTGCACGAGCAGCGCGTTGTAGCCGAAGTTGAGCCGGAACACCGCCGGCCATGCGAGCGCGTACGGCGTGAGGAGCCACCCTGCGCCGATCGCCACCGCCATGGCGAGCGTGCGCCGCCACGTCGCGCCCGGCACCACGAACACCAGCGACAGCGGCAGCGCCGTGAGCACGAAGAACAGGTGCGAGTTCGCGGCCACGGCGGAGACGAGGCAGAGCGCGGCCAGCGGCGCGCCGGGGCGCTCGCGCTGGAGCACGCGGTAGCCCAGCGCCCAGGCCAGCGGCACGAGGCTCAGGAGCACGAGCTGCGGTCGGAGCGACGCGACGATCATGTTCGCCACGCCGATCCCGAACGCGGCGAGGGCGAGCGAGATCCACGGGCGCCAGCGAGCCGCGTGCCCGAGGACGAGCGTGGCGGCGCCCACCGCGACGACCAGGATGCCGTTGAGCACGTGCAGCCCGATGGGGCCGAACCAGCGCAGCATCCCGTAGTAGAGCACCTCGAGCAGCCAGGAGTACGCGAAGTACGGCGCGCCCGCGCGCGTCCACGCGAACGGCTCGACGAACGGCACCGCGTGGTGCCGCACGATCCACTCCCCGGTGGCGAGATGCATCGGGAGGTCGGGATCGTCCAACGGCTTCACCGCCCCGAGCGCGAACACCAGGAGCGCGAGGGCGGCGAGATCGAGCCACCACCAGCGTCCGTAGCTCTCGCGCCACTCGTCACGGAAGGAGCGCACGGCTGTGCTCACGGGCTACGGCGCGTCGTCGGAGGCGGAGGGGGACGTCCCGAGGGCGCGGAGCGCTGGCGCGCCGCGCAGCTTGGCGAACAGCGGATCGCGCAGCGCGAAGCGGAGCGCCGGGCCGTTCGTGCCGGCGCGGGCGAGCGCGGCGACCGCGCGGTCGCGGTCGCCCGCGGCGATGAACGCCATGGCCAGCCATTCGCCGCTCCACTGCACCGGCTCCACTCCCGCGGCGCCGGTCCGCCGCGCGAGCCGCCGCGCCCGATCGCGCGCGGAGGCCGTGTCGCGGGCGCTGGCGTCGACCACGGCGCCCGCCGCCTCTCCCCAGAGCGGCCACCCCAGCCGGGCGGCCGTCTCGGCGTCGGCCCAGGCGAAGCGGCGCTGGCCGAGCGACTGGCGTACGAGCGCGCGGAGCGCGTACGGCTGCGCGGCGGTGGGCTCGGAGACGATCGCGCTGTCGAGCAGCGTGCAGGCATCCGCACGCATCCGCTCGCGGCGGCGGAGCAGCGCGAGATCGTAGAGGATCAGCGCGCGCCGCGGCGCGATGGCGAGCGCGCGCTCGAGCTGCCCGGCCGCCGCATCGTCGTTGCCGAGCTGCGCGAGCGCGCGAGCGTACCACTGGTGCGCCTCGGCGCTCCGCGGGTCGGTGGCCACGGCGCGCCGGTGGCTGGCGAGCACGCCGGCGAAGGTGCGTGGGTTGCGGATCGAGAGCAGCACGCCGCGCGCCGACCACGCCTCCGCCGATGCCGAGTCGATGCGGAGCGCCGCATCCGCGGCGGCGAGCCCTCGCTCGGCCAGGGTCACACGGCGCGGCTCGGCGTAGTCCCACCACCCCCAGTAGAGGAGCGAGGCGTACGCCGCGGCGAGCCGCGCGCTCGCCGGCGCGAACGCCGAGTCCTCCCGTGCGGCGCTGTCGAGCTGTGGCAGCGCCGCACGGATCCCGTCGGGCGTGTCCCAGGACAGGAGCCAGCTCCCACGCAGGAAGTGCTCGTACGCCCTGCCTGACGACGGATCGCGCCACCCCGGCGATTCGCGCACGCGCTTCCCGGCGAGCCCGGCGGCGGCGAGGATCTCGCGCGTCGCCTCGCGCTCCAGGCCGGGGAGCGCGGCGAAGCCGGCGGTGCGCGAACCGCGCCACACCACCGCGCCGTCGCGCACGCGCACGAGGTGCAGATCGAGGTGCACCCGCCCCTCCTCGGGCGCCACCGACCCGGTGAGGATCCAGCGCGCGCCGAGCCAGCGCGCGGTGGACTGCAGCCCATCGAGCGTCTCGATCTGCGCGGGGGCGAACTTGCGCGTCTCCACCACGGGAATCGACGCGGCCGCGCGCAGCCGGTCGGCGAGCCGCCGCCCGAGCGCGGGAGCGAGATACGCGTCGTCGCGGCGCGTGGAGAGATCCTGGAGGGCCACCACGCCGATGGCCACGAGCGGCGCGGGGCGCGGACGCGCCAGTCGCGCGCGCGCACACGGGGGCGGCGGCGGCACGCTCGGGTACTGCGCCGCCGCACCAGGCGCGGCGGCGGCGAGCGCCGCGAGCGCCGCCAGTGCCGCGAGCGCCGCCAGCGCCGCCAGCGGCCCGCCACGCCGCGCGCGCCGCACGATCGCGCCTCCCCGGCCGGCAGGCCCTACGGGCGTCGTCACTTGACGAGAACGATCCTCTGCAGCGTGGTGATCTCGCTGCCGACCGGGCCGGTGTCCTGGATCGGCTGGAACACACCGGTGATCGCCGCCTGCTTCGGGTCCCACATCTTGAGGGCGAACGAGCCGATGATCTGCACCGTCACCTCGAACTTCCCGCTCCCCTTGTTCGTCGCCTGCGTCCAGAACGCCGACTTGATGAGCGGCGTCTTCCCGTTCTCGTCGAGGCAGATGTTGCCCGCATCCGTGGCGCAGATCGCCGGCTCCACGCCCTGCTTCGTGGGCCCGACCATCGCGCCCGTCTCCGTCTGCAGCACGTCGCCCACGCCAACCTGGTAGCAGACGGGGTTGCCACTGTCGTCCACGCCGGCCAGCGCATCGCGATACGAATCCCCGCCGGTGAGTGGAGTGCCGGTGGTACCATCGGCGTACCGCAGCGGCGGCAGGTCCACCGCGTAGAAGTTCCCGGAGTTGAGCACGTTCCCGTTCGCGCTGTTGCCGAGGAACATGGTGAACGTGCGCTGGTCCTCGCTCATCTCGCGGAGGGCCTGCAGGTCGTCCGGCGTCATCGGTCGCGTGGGGTCCGTGGACGTGCCCTCGTACGCGTTGATGCGCTGCATGAGCAGCCCGTACCAGATCGCCCACGGCTTCATGCAGTCTGTCTTCCCGACCGACGGGCCCGCCCACGCCACGGCGCGCGCGGCTACCGGCTTGGGATTCCACCCGAAGGCGTTGGCGATGATGTAGTCGGATCTCGCGTGCACGGTCACCTGGACCGCGTCGGCGGTGAACGGGTCATTGCCGTTTTCCGTGAACTGGCGCGTGGCTGGGTTCCAGTTCCCGTACACGACCTGGCTGTCCGCTATGGCGACGCTGGTGTTCATGAGCGCGTTCGCCCGTCCGAAGGCCTCCGCTTTCGCCCTCGCGTCGGTCTTCGGCGTGCGCAGGAGCTGCACCGCGCCCGCGAGCGCGGCGGCGTCCGCAGCCGTCTGGAGCTGGTTGCGCATGTACTGCATCCGCGCCATGTCCACGACCACCGCCGCCATGGTCATCATGGCCAGGAAGAGCAGCACCGTGAACAGCGCGATCGCGCCCCGCCGATTTCTCAGCTTCAGCATGCGGCACCTCCCGAGTGCAGGCTGCCCGAGTGTCGTTCGCTCCGTGCCCCCCGCCCCGCCGCCCCCTCACCCCCTCACCCGCCGCCCATGTTCCTGAACATCTTCGCGATCTGGATCACCGCCGGCCCCATCACCACGGCGAACAGCGCCGGGAGAATGAAGAGGATCAGCGGGAAGAGCATCTTGAGGGGCGCCACCGCCGCCTTCTTCTCCACCGCCTGGCGCCGCTTGCGGCGCAGCGTCTCGGCGTACACTTGGAGCACGTGCCCGATGCTCGTCCCCCACTTCTCGCTCTGGATCATCGTCGAGACGAGGGCGCGCACCTCCTCCACCCCCGTCCGATCGTACAGCCCGCGCAGCGCCTGCTCGCGCGGCACGCCGGCATTGGTCTTCCGGTTCACCGTCAGGAGCTCGAGCGCGAGGTCGCCGTGGACGTGCTCGATCTCCCTCGCCACGCGCAGGATGGCCGCGTCCAGGCTCACGCCGGCCTCGATGCACACCACGAGCAGATCGAGCGCGTCGGGCACGGACCGGCGGATGCGCTCCTGCCGCTTCGCCAGTCGGCTGCCGAGGTAGAACGTGGGAAGCACCCAGCCGATGCCGACCGTCCACGCCACGACGAACAGCATCTTGCCGAAGGTCATCCCCGCCATGACGGGCACGAAGCAGAGCGGCACCAGCACGAGCATCGCCACCCGCACCGTGATGTAGATGAGCGGGGCGGTCGGGGAATCGTATCCCGCGCGCAGCAGCTTGAGCTTGAGCGCGTCGTCCTCCCCCCACGACTCGGGGAGGATCTCCTTGAGCTTCTCGCCGAACGGGCTGCCGCGCAGCTCGGTGGCGTCGATGAGAATGGGCGACGAGAGCGTCGCGCCGCCCCCCTCGCGCGCGCGTCCGACCATGCGCGTCCGCTCCCGGCCGAGCAGCGCGGCGTAGCCGGCCACGGCGAGCGCTCCCACGGCGAGCACGACGGAGATGATCAGTGGGATCGGCATGGCGACTCCTCAGTAGTCCACGTCGGCGAGCTTCATGAGCACCACGTAGCCGAACAGCGCACTGACCGCGGCGGCGCCGAGCATCACGCGCCCGGTGGGCGTACCCGTGAGGGGAGCCACGTACTCGGGATTCACGATCAACAGGCCGAAGTACACCACCACCGGCAGCGCGGACAGGATCTTCGCCGAGAGTTTCGGCTCCGCCGTGAGCGACTCGATCTGGCCACGCACCGCCACGCGCTGGCGCATGAGCTCCGCGATGTTGGACAGCACCTCGCCGAGCGAGCCGCCGCTCTCGCGCTGGATGAGGACGGCCGTCGCCAGCATCTTGAAGTCGAGGCTGTCGATGCGCTCCTGCATGGCGATCAGCGCATCGCGCACCTCGATCCCCAGCCGCTGCTCGTCGTAGAAGCGCGCGAACTCCGGGCCGAGCGGATCGGGCATCTCCTGCCCGATGAAGCGCATCGCCGCCTGGAACGAGTATCCCGCCCGCATCGAGGTCACGAGCATGTCGATCGCCTCGGGGAGCTGCGTCTCGAACAGGTGCATGCGCTTGCGCGCCTTCAGGCGCAGCCACACGAAGGGCGTGGCGGCACCGAGCACCGCCCCGGCGACGGTGAGCACCGGTTGGCGGAGGAGCATGCCGAGGAGCAGGCCGGCCATGCCGCACGCCACGGTGGCGAGCAGCACGAGCCCAGGGCTCCACGTGGAGCCGGCGCGCCGGAGGAGCGTCGCGAGCTGCCCCCCCAACGGTCCTTCGCTGAGGAGCCGGTTCAGGAACGGAAGCTCGCTCGCCACGTCGTCGCGCAGGATCGAGCGGGTGACGGCCGTCTCCTCCGGACGCAGCCGCGCGCGCGCCGCCGCGGACGCCGCGAGCCGGCGCCGGTTCATGAACACGAACGCGCCCACCACGAGGCTCAGGGTGCCGACGAAGACGGCGCCGAGAATGAGGAGTTGCATGATCAGGCCTCGAAGAACGCGGTCGGGAGCTCCACGCCGGCGAGCTTGAGCCGCTCGCTGAACGTCGGGCGGATGCCGGTCGCCTCGAAGGCGCCGACGATCCGCCCATCCTGTCCGATGCCGCGGCGCCGGAAGCGGTAGATCTCCTGCGTGGCGATGATGTCTCCCTCCATCCCCGTCACCTCGGTGATGCTCACCACGCGCCGCGTCCCGTCGGAGAGACGCGCCACCTGGATGATCACGTCGAGCGCCGAGGAGATCTGCTCGCGCATCGCGCGGTTGGGGAGATTGGTGCCGGCGAACAGGATCATCGTCTCGAGGCGGGCGAGCGCGTCGCGCGGCGTGTTGGCGTGCACGGTGGTGAGCGACCCCTCGTGCCCGGTGTTCATCGCCTGGAGCATGTCGAGCGCCTCGGCCGAGCGCACCTCGCCGATGATGATGCGGTCGGGGCGCATGCGGAGCGCGTTCTTGACCAGGTCGCGGGCCACCACCTCGCCCCGCCCCTCGGCGTTGGGCGGGCGCGTCTCGAGCCGCACCACGTGCTCCTGCATGAGGCGGAGCTCGGCCGCGTCCTCGATCGTGATCACGCGCTCGCTCGCCGGGACGAAGGTGCTCAGCGCGTTGAGCAGCGTCGTCTTGCCCGAGCCGGTGCCGCCGGAGATGAGCATGTTGAGCCGCGCCGTGACGCACCCGGCGAGGAGTCCCACCATCTCGTCGGTGAGCGCGCCGTTCTGCACGAGCTGCGGGATCGTCAGGTCGGCGCCGAAGCGGCGGATGGAGAGCACCGGCCCATCGAGCGCGAGCGGCGGGATGATCGCGTTCACGCGCGAGCCGTCGGGGAGCCGGGCATCGACCATCGGCGACGACTCGTCGATGCGCCGCCCCACGCGGGTCACGATGCGGTCGATGACGGCGAGGAGGTGCGCGTCGTTGCGGAACGCGGCGTTCACGCGGGTGAGCTTCCCCCGGCGCTCGATGTAGATCTCGCGCGCGCCGTTCACCAGGATGTCGCTGATGGTGTGGTCGCGGAACAGCGGCTCGATCGGTCCGAGCCCCGTGACCTCGTACACGATCTGCTCGACGATCTCCTCGCGCTCGGCCTGGCTGAGCGGCGTGGCCTCGCCGCGCAGGAACTCGAGTACCGCCTGGCGAATCTGGGCGGCGAGCATCCCCTCGTCCTTGATCTGCTCGAGCGCCGAGAGGTCGAGCCGCTCGATGAGCCGGCGGTGCAGATCCACCTTGAGCTGGTCGACCGGCGTGAGCACCTCCTCCTCGGCGCGCCGCACGTACATGCCCGAGCTGGCGCGGGTGCCGGTCGCGCCGGGCACGCCGGTGGCGAGCGGCGGCGCCGGTGCCACCGGCGCGACGGCGGTCGGCACGCCGCCGTTGTACGAGGCGCCGTTGTGCGGGGTGCCATCCGACTCGGGCGTGAGCGTCGGACCAGCGGGTGCGCGGCGTCCGGCGAGACGATCGCGAAGGGACATGATCAGCTCCTCTTCTTCATGCCGAGCAGCCGCTTGAGGCGCGAGCCGCCGGTCCCGTTTGTGGTGCCGTTGGCGCGGTGCACGAACGCCGCGCCGCCGAGCCTGGCGGCGAGCTGCTGGAAGCTCAGCGCGAGCTTGGTCGAGGGGTCGTACTGCGCCACCGGCACGCCGCGGGTGAGCGCCGCCGCCGCCGTGCGGTAGTCGTTGGGCAGCTTCCAGAACAGGTCGCGCTTGAGCACCTCGGTGGCGTCCGCCGTGGAGAGCACGTCCTGCGACTGCCAGCGATTCACCACCACGCACAGTTTCTCGTCCGGATAGCCGAGGCGCTGGCAGACGGCGAGCGTGCGCTGCGTGGCGCGGAGCGCGGGGACGGAGAGCTGGGTCACGAGCACCACGCGGTCGGCGGCATCCAGGGCGGCGAGCGTTCGCTCGCTCAGGTGGTGCTCGCAGTCGAGCACCGTGAAAGCGAAGTGGGCGCGCAGATGGTCGATGATCGAGGTCACCGCGCCGGAGTCGAGCACGTCTTCCATCTCCGGGCTGTCGGGCGCGGGGAGCACCCACACGCCGGAGGGGTGCGGCGTGAGCAGCGAGTAGAGGAGATCGGCGTCCACGCGGTCGAGCTTCTCGAGGAGGCTCCCCATGTCGTACGCCGGCTTGAGATTGAGCGACACGCGCACATCCCCGCCGGCGGCCACCAGATCGGCGAGCGCCACGCGGCTGTCGGGATTGTTGAGCGCCAGTGCGTGGGCGAGGTTGACGGCGATGGTGGTGTTCCCGAGCCCGCCCTTGGAGCCGTACACGGCGAACACCGCGCCGCGACGCCCTTCCGACTCGCTGCGGCGCATCAGGCGATCCACGGCGGACGCGAGCTCCGCCGCGTCGGGCGGATGGACGAGGAATTCGTGGACCCCGCTCCGCAGCGCCCGGAGGATGAGATCCGGGTCGGGCTTGGGCGCGGTGCCGATGAAGAACGTCCCCGCCATGGCCCGGATGCGCCGCTCGAGCGCGGCGAGCTGCACCGGCTCGAGCCCCTGCATGGCGAGGAGCACGAGATCGAAGTGCGTCGAGTGGAGCAGCTCGAAGGCCGCGCCCAGGTCGGCGGCGCGCGCGGGCGGCCCGAAGCCGAAGCGCGCGAGCACGTGGCTCACCGTCTCCTCCGATCCCGCGGCATCGCCGACGATGAGCGCCGCGCGCGCCGGACGGGACGTCTCGGTGCCAGGGGTCATGCGCGAACTTCCAGCATCACACTGCCTCCATCACGGTCATCACTGTGGCGGCGGCGGACCCTTGGACGGTGCCGCCGGCGGCGCGGGCAGGCGCGGGCGGATCGCCTCGCCGGCCGGCAGCGTCGTGTCGGGCGCGAAGCGCAGCGTGTCGCGCGCGCGCGGGTGCATCGGATCGATCACCACCGGCGTCACCACCACGAGGAGCTCGCTCTGGTTGCGCTGCCACTGCGTGCTGGAGAAGAGCCGCCCGATGATCGGGATGTCCATGAGCAGCGGGATCCCCGTGGAGACGCGCTGCCGCTCCTCGTCGAACATCCCGGAGATGATCAGGCTCTCGTCGCGACGCACGTCGATCGTGCTCTCGACGCGCCGCGTGCGGAACGCGGGGATGCGAAACCCGGAGATCAGGATGGCGTTGCCGTAGTCGAGGCTCGACACCTCGGGGCGCACCGAGAGCTTGATCAGGCTGTCACTGATCACCTCCGCGGTGAACCGGAGGCGGACGCCGAACTCCTTGTACTGAATCCCGACCTGCGGCGCGCCGGTCGCGCCCGCGTTCGTCACCACCGGGATCGGCAGCTCGCCGCCGGCGAGGAAGGTCGCCTCCTCCTTGTTCGCGGCGAGCAGGTTGGGCTCGGCGAGCAGGCGCGCGTTCCCCTTCGTCTGCTCGGTCTGGATGAACGCGAGCAGCTTCTGCGTGTCGAAGTCCGTGAGGATGGAGAGGAACTGCCCTTCCCCGGGGATGATCAGGTTCCCCGACGTCTTGTCGAACGCGTTGTCGTCCTTGAACAGCCCCGTCCCCACGCGGACGTTGTCGTCCCGATAGAGCCCCGAGACGCCCAGATTGTGGATCGCGTCGCGGCGCACCTCGGCGAACTTGACGTAGAGGATGATCTGCTTGCGGTCCGCCGGGGAGTGGACGGACACCCGGTAGTGCTCGCGCGAGCCCGTCTCGAGCCACACGATGGCGTCCGTCTCCCCCGCTCCCTTGGCGTTGATCACCACCTCGCGGGCGGCGATCACCACCACGTCGGCGATCTCCGGGTTGGCGATCGAGACGCGGGTGATCGCCGCGGAGGTGGTGATCGGCAGCGACCGGCCGACCGGCAGGTCGACGCGCTGCACCTGGTCCTGGGCGAGAGCGGACGACGCGAAGAGCGACGCCACGCCGACGAGGATGGCGAGGAGACGGTAGGTGGGGCGGGACACGCGCGGGCTCCTGGGAGCGGTGAGAGGAACGGCGGGGACGGGGGTCACGGGGTGCGCGGCTTGTCGGGGGTGGAGTCGTGGGTGGAGTCGCCGCGATCGAACTTCTGCTGCGTGACCGTTGCGCCACGGTACACCTTGACGACCAACGAGTCGGGGACGCGGGGGGGCGGCGCGGCGATGATCACCGGCGCCACCGGCGGCGCGGCCGGCGCGGGGCGACGCACCGGGCGCTCCACGCGGCGGGGCGCCGGCGGCTCGGGACGGGCGATACGCATCTGCGACAGCACGTCGGCCGATGTCGCGCCGCGCGTGTCGATGCTGTCCGGATCGCCGTAGCCGCGGAGCACGAGCTGGATGCTCCCCTGGCTCGCCGCGACGGCGAGCCGCTCCGCCTCGTCGGGGGTGACCTCGAGCGTGGCGGTGGTGGCCTGGATCGGCTTGCCGTCGGAGCCGCGGTGAACCTCCGTACCGACGGAGAGCACGCGCATGTTCTCCATGAACAGCTTCGCGACCTGTTGGCGCGTGGCGCCGCTGGTGTTGGCCAGCGTCACCATCACGTCCACGCGGCTGTTCGGCTGGATGAAGCCGCTGATCCCCGCGACGTCGTTGATGCGCAGCGCCATCGCGCGCTTGCCCGGGGTGATCTTGACTTCGAGCCCCGGTCCCGTGCCGGTCGGCGCGAGCCGGCCGGGCACGATCGGCTCACCCTTGAAGATCGGCACGCGCGTGACGCGCCCGGCGACGGAGTCCGCCGAGGCGAACGCGCCCGCGGGAATCGTCGGCACGGGCCACTGGCTCGTGGCGACCATCGCGCGATCGATCGTCGCCCCCTCGGGCATGTCCGCCATCGCGACCACCACCGGCGCCGTCGCCACCCGGGCGCTCGCGCGCGTCTGCTGGAGCATCACGTAGACGCCGTAGGTCGCCGCGACGGCGACGAGGAGCGCCGCGTAGAACACCAGGGAATACCGTCTCTCGGCCATGCGTGTCGTCCCTCCTCGAGCTCAGACCACGTCGTCCGGCACTTCACCCCACTGACCGCCCGCGCACCTCAGCTGCTGGGAGTCGCGCGCTCCCATCGAAACACCGCCGTCTGGCGCATCGCGATCGAGTCGCGGCCGATCATGCGCAGCAGGGGCGTGATCGGACGGAACCCGTACGTCGCCGTCACCGTCACCGTCTCCAGGTCCGGGTCGAAGGACGTGGTCACCTGCGAGGTGCGCAGCGAGTCACCGCCGAAGGTGAGCGCGAAGTTGCACACTCGCTGCTTGATGTCGTCGGGGTTCGGCGCGTCGGCGGGCTTCTCCAGCACCGCGGCGTACCGCGCTCCCTCGCGCACCGCCGCCTCGAGGCTGTTCATCGTGAAGTACGCCCGCCCGAAGTCGATGATGCCGAACACGATGAAGAAGAGAATCGGGACGATGAGCGCGAACTCGAGCACCAGCGCGCCTCGCTCATCCCGGAATCGACCGCGCACGCGTTTCATGTCCGCTCCCGCTCAGTAGAGCAGCGAGGGAAACCACCAGACCACCACCAGTCCGATCGCCATCGCCACACCGTAGGGGAGCTGTCGCTTCCGGTCTCCGCCTCCGGTCCCGCCCTCCGTCACAGTGCGTGGATGCATCGTCGCCAGGGCGACCGAGCGCGTCGCCGCGCCGAAGCCTCGGAGCCACACCAGCCACGCGATCGAGAGCACTCCTCCGGCGATGGCCGCAACCACCGCGGCCTTCAGCGCCAGCCCGGCGCCGAGCCACCCACCGGCTGCGGCGAAAAGCTTCACATCACCCGCACCGAGCCATCCGAGAATCCAGAAGGGGAGCCAGATCGCGAGCCCCGCGAGCACGCCGCCCGCGAACCGCGCGAGCGTGTGGAACGACGGCGCGGCGACGAGCACGATGACGAGTCCAACGAAAGCGATGAACGACACCAGCACGTTCGGAATCCGGCGCGTCCGCAGGTCCGTCACGCAGGCGAGCCCCAGGAGGAGCGTGAACGCGCCTCCTGGCAGCCACCCGTCTGGCGAACCCGCGAACACGGTCGGACTCCGAGCGCCTGGTGCCCGACGCTCAGCTGATGTTGTTCAGGTTGTTGGTGATGTTGTTGAACCAGTTGCCGATGTTGTTGCGGTAGATGTAGAGCATCCCCGCCATGCCGATGACGACGACGACGATCAGCATGCCGTACTCGGTGACGACGGCGGCATCGTCCGAACGGAGGAACTGGCGGGTCAGAGCCTTGATGCGATGCATGGTGGGGTCCTCGAGTGGGGGTTTGTGAGGTGCTACGGTGGAACCTGCATCACGAGCCAGCTTCTAGACGGCACGCCGGTGGGTTCACGCTGTCGGGTCACTGACCCGTACGGCGCGGGGCACCACTATTAGGCAATTTTCATTGTTATGCAACCCATCCCCAGAAATTCCGGGATGAACCGGGCGACGTGCTCGGCCATCCGAGCGGAACGTGGAGACCCTGACTCAATCGGCGCGCCAGTATGAATCGCCCCACTACGTGGATCGGAACAGTTGGATGTGGTCGTGCGGCGTCGCGCCGAACCGACCGCAACCGACTGGCAGATCAACGAGTTGCGAGGTTAGGCGCGACCGGCGAGCCTGACTATAGGGGGTTACCGCCCAACCCCGTCAGGAATTTCCCTACTGTTGCGACTGGAACACAATGAAACAGCGGACCCGGCCATTTTCGCCGAGCGGTCGCAACAGATGATCGATGCCAGAAGGGAAATCCCGACAGCCGGGCCGTGTGGTTCAGCTCGGTGGCGGCTCTGGTGAGTCGGGGGGAGGGGGAGGGGGAGCCACGGACGCGCCGGAGTGCGAGCGCACGCCCGGCTCGGTCCCGACGCGATGCGCCATCACGCGATCCGTCCGACGGCGCAGCTCGGCCGCCGCCGTGCGACGCCGGAGCGAGACGCCGAGGCTCCAGTTCCAGATGCCGGCGAGCGCGAGCAGCGCCCAGGCGATCAGCGATGGCTCCGCGATGGCGCCGAGGCGCCACCGTGACGACGCGAGCTCG
>DASUXC010000031.1:0-9150 GCA_036378095.1 Gemmatimonadaceae bacterium
CGGGCTCGTCGGGGAGCAGATCGGCGAGCGTGGCGGCGAGATAGTGCGATTCGGCGGCGAGCGAATCGCGCGGCTCGGTGCCGGCGACGAGGGGGAAGTCGATAGCGTACGCGCCGTAGATCGCCTCGAGCACGGGTGCAAGGCACTCCGACATCTCACCGCGCCCGGGCACGACGAAGGGGATGCGCGCGGCGTGGATGCGGCGCTTGGCGCGAACGAGCCGCTGCGCCATCGTCGCCGTCGGAATCACGAACGCGCGCGCGATCTGCCCGGCGTCGAAGCCGAGGACCACTTGAAGCATGAGCGGCGTCCTCACCGCGGGATCGATCGCCGGGTGTGCGCAGACGAAGAGGAGCGCGAGCCGCCGGTCAGGGATGGTATCGGGATCGAGCTCCTCCATCGTCGACAGAGCGCCGTCGCGAGCGACACCGTGCGCGACGTAGTCGAGCGGATCGGATAGCCGGTGCGCGGCCGAGCGGCGAATGTCGCGTCGACGATTGCGCGCCACCGTGAGGAGCCAGGCCGCGGGATTGCTCGGGACGCCCGTCTCCGGCCACGAGCGCAGCGCTCTCGCGAAGGCGTCGGCGAGGCAGTCCTCCGCCGACTCGATGTCGCCGTCCTTCGCGGCGAGGATGGCGAGCAGGCGGCCGTATGCGGCGCGGGCCAGCTCCTCGGCGCGCGCCGCGGCGTCCTCGGTCATGCGGTGAGCGGTCCCGCCCTCCGCGAGGGCGGCCATGACGGCGAAAGGAGCTGTCTCACGGCGCGCTCGTCCATGCGCCGTCGACGAAGCGGACTCCCGAGGGGCGGATCTCCACCGTGCCCCACTGCGCCGCGGGGCACCGCTCGGCCCAGGCGATCGCGGCGTCGAGGTCGGGAACGTCGAGCATGAAGATGCCGGCGAACGCCTCCTTCGTGTCGGCGAAGGGGCCGTCCTGCACCTGAAGCTTGCCCTGCTTCACCGACACGCTGGTGGCGCTGGCGATGGTCTGGAGAACCTCGGCGGAGCGGAGCACCCCCGCGTCGTCGAGCGCCTTGGCGTAGGCGTGAAAGGCGGCCTTGCCGGCCTCGATCTCGTCCTCGGTGAGGGTGGAGACGGCGGGCTGTGGGTAATGGATGAGGAGAGCGTAGCGCATGGTCGGACGTCCTGTCTCTGGGTGGATGGTGATGCTGGACATCCGAATGACGGAAGAGGCGCCGCGGAATCGACACCGGCCACGCAGCCGGCTCAGCCGATGATCACCCTGTCGAGCACCCCGAAAGCGACCAGGAGGCCGAGGAGGATGAGGTTCGTGGGCCCGCCTCGTCAGCCGCGACGATTCGTCAGGCGGCCACGCGCCTCGACCGCACCCCACGCCGGCGCGACGCCGGGGCCGTACAGCACCACGCACGTTGTGGGCACCTGCGCGAGCTCGACCGGCTCCGCCGGCGGCGTCCCGAAGCGTTCGGCCGTGGCGCGCATTGCGGCCTCCGCCAGGTACACATCCCGCCCCTCCGGGTTCGCCGCGTCGGCCCACACCAGCACCTCGGCCGACGGCGCGCGATACGCGGCGCCAGCGGGGCTGGCGAGGAAGCGCGAGAGCGCGGCGACGAACGCGGCCGCTTCCATGCCGTCCGCGAAGGCGCACCGGTAGAGAATCGGGGACCCGGCGTCCCGGGACGTGCCCGCGTCGACCAGCGCGGCGGCGCGCTCGCGCAGCTCCGTCATGCGCTGCTCCAGCGCGTGTTCGCGCCGCGCCCGGTCGGGCACGTCTCCGTACGCCTCGTACAGGTGCCGGAGCGTTCCGCGCAGATGGGGGTACCGGGCCAGGAACTGCGCCTCGCACCACGCGATGTCGAGCGCCGGGTCGCCACGCCGGGCCTCCTCCCAGTCCAGCACGGCCACGAGTGCGCCGGCCGCGGGATCGACGAGCACGTTGTAATGGGCGAAGTCGCCGTGCGCGATGACCTGGCCCTCGCCGGGCAGAACGTCGGCCAGGGGCTCCGGGTCGAGTGCGTGGAGTCGACGCAGGAACGCGCCCATCTCGCCCAGGACCCGCGGCGCGAGGCCGGCCTCGATGACCACGTCCCCCGTCACGCCGTCGAGATAGGCGTAGCGTAGCTCCCCGAACCGGAGCGCGGGGAGGAGGCGCGGCGTCGGCAGCGCCGGGCGGAGCGGACCCGCGAGCGCGCCCAAGCGCCCGAGCACCGCGCTCTCGCGGGCGTAGGCGCCCAGACGGGTGCCGTAGCGCTTCGTGACGGCCTCACCGTCGCGCGCGAGATGGTTGCCGGACCTCGCGGGATGCGACGCGAGACCGTCCGCGCCGTCGCGCCGGGCAGGAGGCCGAGCGGCAGGCAAACCCGACACGTCGAGCGGCTCCGCTATTCGGATCGCCGCGGAGCTTCGAGGGTGGCGAGCCGCTGGAGGATCTCGGCTTGCGTGCGGCGAATCGCACTGAGCGTTCGTGCCGCCCAGACGACGAGAGCCATCGGGACACCCCAGACGAGGATGGTCCCGACGAGTACGACCAACAGCTCGGAGACGCCAATGTTGCCCATCGATCGTTGCCTCCTCGACTGATTGCCCGCGATTCCTGCTACCTGAAGGGTCAGAAAGCGAGATTGCGCACGATCCGCCAGTGCCCGTCGCGCTCGCGCCGCCAGACCGTCAGGTACGCACCGCCGCTGCGCACCGACGGTCCCCCCGCGGCCGCGGGTGCCATCTCGATCCAGGCGTGTCCCCACTCGTACACGAGCGTCGGCCCCGCGACCGCCAGCCCGTCCTGCACCACGGCGCCGGCGCGGATCTCGCGCAGCTCTGGGAAGCGCGCGGCGTACAGCCTGGCCACAGCGACGCGGCCCCGGGTCACGGCGCCGTCGGGCGCGACGAACAGCCCACTGTCGGCGTAGGCTGCCGCGATGGCCCGTGCGTCGCGACGCCGGAGGCCAGGGAGCCACGCCGCGTTCGCGGAGTCGATGTCGGGGCGGGCGCTCGCCAGGATCGCGGCGGTATCCAGTCGAGCGGGCGCGATGGAGGCGCCTTGGGCCGCGAGTGGGCGACCGCCCAGAACGCCGATCGCAAGAAGGCCGACCAGCCGGGCGCGGCGGGGCCAGACGGTGATGGTCATCGCGTGATCATTCGGACAAGGTCGAGGTACGCCCAGCGCGGGAAACAGCTACGAGCGGTAGTCCGTACCGATCGCCGCGGCGGCCGCGTAGATGTTGGCGACCGTGGACAGCGGCCGCTCGCCCGCCGGACCGGCACCGAAGACGGGGACCAAGATGCGCCGATACTCGGGCCCCTCGAAGCGATCCAGCTCCGGCCAGGCGGCGACCAGTGCCGGGGAGGTCAACACGTGGACCGGGACGACCGGGCCCCCGACTCGCGGCCGGAACGCCGGGTAGCCGAGCGTCGCGCCCCAGCCCTCGGGCGCCAGGTCCCCCTCGATGACGCCCGCGCTCCACGCGCCGCCGAGCGGTGCGACGACGTGGTGATTCGGCCGCCCCGGCGCCAGTGTACCGTACACCGCCAGCTTGCGACTGACCCGGAAGAGATCCTCGAGCCGCCGTTCGGCGGCGCCCGAGCTCGCCGCCACAGCCCGCTCCGGTCCTTCGCCCCACCCGCGCGCCGTGTTCACGGCGGCGACCAGGCCAGTCACTTCCGAGAGGGACATATCGGCCATCGACTCGATGCGGGAAGGTGAAGTCACGCCGACGCCATCGCGCGAGCTGCGAGCCGGCCCGCGCGAAGGTCGGAAGCGGAGGGTACGCTCTCCCCGGATACGTGCCTCTCGTCAGGCATCGTGCGCCGTGTCTCCTGCCGCCGCGACTCGACGAGTGAGCTCGACGTCCGCGTCGAGTGCGCTCTCGGGCGGCAGGTGCACGTACAGTACGCCCCCGAATACTCGCTCCCAGCTACCGCCTTCGTTCTCCACCGCATCCAGGAAGTCACGGAGCTCCCCCGATTCCACGAGCTCGCGTGGAACCACCCATTGGTAGTGTCGCATCGGCGAACGCGTCACGACGCGAACCAGCCGGTGGCTACCGTCGGGGAGGGCCTCCAGCTCGACGACATCTCCCGCGTGGATGGGATCGGCGCCGCCATTGGCCAGAGCGGGAGTTTCCTCCAAGCGGTAGAGGCCAGGGCCTAGCAGCTCGACGAAGATCCCCTCGGCGAAGGTGTCGTCGGTGCGGAATTGGATCTGCGCGCGTTCCGTCATGCGGCAAGGAGCCGGCTTCGCCCTGGGGCGTGGCTCAGGAGCCAGGCGAACGGTAGACCGGTCCGCACACTCGAGAGGTACGGACCGATCTCTGCCACCGCAGACGTCCCATGGGGCCAGGACCAGAGCCACAGGAGATGTGCCGTGAGGGTGGCCAGGGGGAGAGTGAGAGTCGCCGCCGGATAGCAACGGTCTCTCGGGGTCACGAAGCCTCACCTTGCCGCCCTTGTCCGCTCACCGCTCGCTCGACGAGCGCACTGATTTTCGCCTCGTCCGCGGGGGTCAACTCCTTCAGCGCGAAGGCCGTGGGCCACATGAAACCTTCATCGAGGGCGGCCTTGTCGCTGAAGCCGAGCGTGGCGTATCTCGTCTTGAACTTCTGCGAATCCTGGAAGAAGCAGACGACTTTGCCGTCCTTCGCGTAGGCTGGCATCCCGTACCAGAGCCTCGGCGAGAGCCCCGGTGCGCTGGCCCTGATGATCGCGTGGAGCCGCTCGCCCATGGCGCGATCCCGTGGCGCCATCGCGGCGATCTTGGCGAGCACGGCGCTCTCTTCGCTTTCCTCGCTCGCGTCGCCCGTGCGCGCTCGCCTGGCGGCCTTCAGCTCTCGCGCGCGCTCCCGCATCGCGGCGCGTTCCTCGTCCGTGAAGCCCTGGTCGGCCTTCCCCGGCGCACTGGTGCGCTTGGCAGGTTTCGGCGTGGCCTTCTTCGCTGGTTTCCGTTCAGCCATGGAGTCCGCTGCCCTCGGCGAGGGCGCTGAAGAGTGTTTGCGGTGGATGCGTGCGGCCGTCCGACACCCAAGCTCGGCTGCGAGCGGCGATCTCGCGGGAAGGGTGGTGCTTACGATCGTACCAACTTTCTGGGCGCGCAACCCGATGCTTCGAATCGCCCGCCGGCCGCGGCGCGTCGTCAGGCCGTCCCGCGCGGGTCGGTCCGCTCGAGTTGTGGGCTAGTAGGGTAGCGGGCCAGGCGCTCGGCGACGAGGGGCAGCGCGCGGTCGATCGCGCGCTGGAGCGCGTTTGCGGCGGGGGGGTCGATCATCGAAGTCCGGCGTGCGGCTCGTAGTGCAGAACCACCACCCCGCTCTCGTAGCTCCGCACGCCCACGCGCCGGAGGCGTGTGTAGCCCTCGCGGTCGGGGAACAGGCGCCGGCCCGCTCCGACCATGGTCGGGCAGATCTGGAGATGGTACTCGTCGATCAGGTCGGCCGCGATCAGGTCTTGGGCGAGGGACAGGCTCCCCCAGAGCACCATGTGCTTCCCGTCCTGTGCCTTCAACCGCCGGATCTCGGTCACGGCGTCCCCACGGACCACCTGGGCCGGGCGCCACTCACCCCAGGGCGCCTGACGCAGCGTGTTGGAGAAGACGAGCTTCGGCAGCGTGTTCAGCCGATCGGCGATGACCTCGCGGTCGGTGGTCGCCGTCGGCCAGAACTCCACGAAGAGCTCGTACGTCCTTCGCCGGAGGAGGATCGTGTCGACGCTGTCGAGGAACGCGAGCTGGGCTCGGTCGGAGAAGTGGTCCGTAGAGGACGCGCGCGGCAGAGCGGATCGGAAAGAGCATGACACGAGATCGAACATCCCTCACGATCGCCTGCCGGCGCGCCTCGGCCAGGCCGCGTCAGCGCTCGAAGTCGTAGGTGAGCGTCAGCGTGTCGGTCTCGATCCGCACCTCTCCGCGAATGCCCGTGAGCTCTCCTGTCCCCGTGCCCGGTACGATGTAGCCGAACGGAGTCAACACGCCGCGATCGATCGCCGCGCCGTGCTGGAACAGGAAAGTGCCCGACTTGCCCCGCACCGACCCGACGAAGCGCTCGGTGGCGACGTAGCCGAGTCGGTCGGACGTGCCACGCGCGATGAGGACGTCGGCTGTGCCCTCGCCGGACATCTCGCCATCAAAACGCCGACGACGGGTCCCGCGCGAGACGGTAGCCTCGTTGGCCGCGCCGGACATCGGCGATTCATCGGCGTGCACGTTCTCGTAAGTGGATGTGGCTTGCATGACCTTGATACTCCGGGATCGGCGGTGAAACCGGCTCGACTGAATCAACGACGTGGAGTCTGGAATCGACGACACACATCGGGAACCGAACTACTCGCGTGACTACTCGCGTGCGCCAGGGGGTACGCCATGACCGCGATCGCCCCGGCGCCGACGCGCTACGTCGCGGGCGCGGTCCCTTCGTACTTGGACATGTCCTCATCGATCCCGACCAGCCGGAACACCTGCCCCCCGGGCGCCTGAAAGTAGAGGTGGGGGTCCGGCACCTCGAGCACGTTCACTCCGAAGGCGACGATGCGCCGCCTCGTCTCGTCGACGTTGTCGGACTTGAGCTCGAGGAAGATCGCCTTCAGAAAGTCCTCGTCGCTCAGCGCGTCCTCCGCGGCATAGCTCACGCCCTGATCGACCGCCACCCCGCGGCCACTGCTGTAGAGGAACGTGAAATAGAAGGCGTCGCCCATGCGGAAGTCATCCTTGTCGTCGAACTCCCGCATGAGCGTGCAGCCGAGCACATCGCGGTAGAACGCGCGAATCCTGTCCCGGTCCTCTCGCCGCGCGCGAACCGCCGTGTGGTTTCCGAAAATCACCGTGGCCATGGGTCGCCTCTCAGATCGCCTTTCCGGCCGTGATGAAGTGGAACAGCCGGTCTTTGATGACCTTGTTCCGGCCCGGTGCGCACCTCGCATGGCACTCCTCCCGTGGCGGCTGTTCTCGTTCGATCGTGGCGCGATGGCTGTGGTTCGTCATGGGTTCTCGGATGGGTCGAGTGTGAGTGGTTCAGGAGTTGGTGCTGCTACCTGTCGTGCACGGCGGCCGCGGGCGTGGTGCGGGCGTAGGTCGACTGGACGAAGATCGACTTCGGCGTTAGTCTCTCCGGTTTGCGAATCGCGCTGCGGACATTCATCAGTCTCGGTACATCTCACCGTCGGCGTTGGCCGCTCGCCCGGGCTCAATGGCAGCCGGCGCGGTGCTCACTGGTACAGACACCGGAGTCGTCGGAAACTGGGCGGTCCGCGCGCGACCGGGTTCGCGGGTGGTCCGCGTCGATCCCTTCGGAGGCGTTTCTACGTCCAGGAGCACGAGGTAGGTGATTCTGCCATGGAATCGGTCGGCGGAGCGCTGATCGACCGAGCCCGGTCGGGAGACGAGGCCGCCTTCGAGCAGCTCGTCGCGCCGCATCGACGGGAGGTGCAGCTCCACTGCTACCGTATCCTCGGATCGGCCACCGACGCCGAGGACGCGTTGCAGGAGACACTATGGGCCGCCTGGCGCGGCCTCGGCGCATTCGAGGAGCGCGCGGCGGTGCGAACCTGGCTCTACCGGATCGCCACCAGCCGGTGCCTCAACATGCTCCGCGCGCGGAGTCGTCGGCCCACTGTGGAACGACGGATACCCGGCGTCGAGATGCCCGAGCCGGCTCGAATGGGTGAGGTGCCGTGGTTGGAGCCGTATCCCGACGCGCTGCTCCCCGACCTGCTCGACGCGGACCCCGGCCCGGAGTCGCGCTGCGAGACCCGGGAATCCATCTCGCTCGCGTTCGTGACCGCCTTGCAGTTGCTGCCGCCGCGCCAACGGGCCGTGCTCATCCTGCGCGACGTCCTCGATTTCTCCGCCCGCGAAGTCGCCGGCATGCTGCACGTCACCGAGCAGTCGGTCACCAGCGCGCTCAAGCGCGCGCGCGCCACACTCGGTCGGCAGTTGCCGGCGGAGGAGCCGCCGCCTCCGCCGGAGTCTCCGGCGGAGCAGCGGTTGCTCGGTCAGCTCGTCCGGGCGTTCGAGGCGCGCGACGTGGACGGGATGGTGGCGCTCATGACCGGGGACGTGTGGCTCCGGATGCCGCCCCTGCCTTTCGAGTATCAGGGGCGAGACCGGGCGGCCCGGTTCTTCGCGACCGTCGCGTTTCGTCACGATCGCCGCGAGCGACTCCTCCCGACGCGCGCGAACGGGCAGCCCGCCTTTGGCGCGTACCTTCGAGATTCACGAAGTGGGGTGGCGCACGCCAGTGGGCTGCTGGTGGTCACGATCGCCGGTGACCGGATCAGTGCGATCACCCGATTCGAAGCCGGTTCGGTGCCGCGATTCGGGCTCCCTCCGGTGCTCGCCGATGCGTGAGCGGCCCCGATGTCTCTCCGGATGTGACGTGTCGACGTTCGTCGTGCGTGCGCGACCGGCAACGAAGAGCTTCACCCTCCCCTCACGCTTCGGCTGCCAACGACTCGATCGCCGCGGCGATCTCGCTCAGGTCATTGTCGAGCTGATGATCGCGACCTGGCAAGCGACGGAGACAGGCCTGGGGAATCACGCGCGCGTACAATTCGGCGTGCGACGCCGGCACGGTGGCATCCGCGAGGCCGTGGTAGAGGTAGATCGGGACTCCTCTGGGCAGCTTCTCACCCAGCCCCCGCTGCGGTTGCCAATCAGGGCTCTGCCAGCCACCCTCACCGACAAAGGGTGCCGCGATCAGGAAGATCGCGCCTAACTGCCGCTCCGGCGGATGCTCGGCGAGAGCGTTGATCAGGATCGTTCCGCCGAGCGAGTGACCGACGAGGATCGCGCCATCGTCCAGGACCGCGAGCTCGTTCTCGAGGATAGCCGTCCATGTGGCGTAGCTCGGATCATCTTCGTTGGGCATGCGTGGATAGCGGATCTCGTAGTTCGGCCCCAGCTCGGCTCTCAGGCTCGCGACCAGTTTGCCGTCCCACTCATCATGAACGCGCTCCCCTCCCCCCTGGACGAAGAGCACCTGACGTTTCATGTGCATGGCTGAGCTTCTCAGCCAACCGGCGCGCGGTCCGCTGCGCTGACGATGGCATCCACCTCGAGCTCCACCAGCCACTGCGCGTCGATGAAGCGGGCGACCTGCATGACCGTACACGCCGGCCGCACCGCGCCGAACACCTCCCCGTGCACCGCCGCCACGGCGCCCCAGTCCTCGATCCGCGTCAGCAGCACG
>DASUXC010000032.1:0-11333 GCA_036378095.1 Gemmatimonadaceae bacterium
ATAACCGATCTCCGAACCGTAGAAGCCCTGCGGCGCGACCCCGATGATCGTGAAATTGCGCCCATTGACGATCACGTTTTTGCCGATTACCTGCGGATCGCCCGCGAACCGTTTCTGCCAGCAATCATAAGCGAGCGCCGCTATCGGATGCGCGCCGGGCGATCTGTCATCGTCAGGCGTGAAGAAGCGCCCCAGCGCAGGCTTCACGCCCAACACTTCAAAATAATTGCCCGTCACCAGATAGCCCCAGACCCGTTCGTTCACGCCATTGACGCTCAATGCGAATGGCGTATACCGGTAAACCATCATCCCGCTAAATGAATTATTGCGATCACGGAAATCGCGGTAGTTGGGATAGGAGATGGCTGGCAAGTTCAACGAGACATTGTTGAGCGAGACCAATTGCTCCGGCCGCTCAACGGGCAATGGGCGCAGCAGCGCCGTATTGATGAGGCTGAAGATCGCCGTGTTCGCGCCGATGCCGAGCGCCAGGGTGAGCACGGCGACGATCGCGAACGCCGGCTGGCGCGCCATCGCGCGGAGCGCGTAGCGCACGTCGGCCCGGAGGGTGTCCATCCGATCCTCCCGCATGGAGGGTGAGGGGGTGCCGAGCTCCGAGCGCCGCCGCCGGCGGCGGCGGGCGTGCTCGCCCGGCGCGGAGACGACCGCGTCCGCGACGAGACGGGCGAGGAAGGCGGCGTGGGCGAGCGGGGAGGCGCGCCGCGCATCGCGCTCGAGGTCGCGCACGAGGCGCAGCATCTCCTCGCCATACTCGCGGCGCGTCTCCGCGGGAAAGAGCCTGACGAGCACGCGCCAGAGGCGCTCGGCGGAGGTCATGCCGGCTCCGGGCGTCCCAGCACGCGGCGGGCGCGCGCCACGGCGACCACGCGCTCGAGGCGCCGCAGCTCGCGCTCCAGCGCGCGGCGGCCGAGGAGGGTGGCGCGGTAGTAGCGTCGCCGCTCGTCGTCCCCCGACCGAGGGCGGCGCGGCGACTCCTCGATGAGTCCCGCGTCGATCATGCGGCCGATGGAGCCGTAGAGCGTCCCCGGGCCCATGCGGATCTGTCCCTCGGTGAGCTCCTCCACCTCCTTGGCGATGGCGTACCCGTGCGCGTCGCCGGTGGCGAGCGCGAGGAGGATGTGCGTGACCGCGGGCGTGAGCGGGAGCAGCGAGCTGGGGTCGGGGTCGCGACGGGACATGGGGGGTGGGGACGAGGGCGCGCCGGGATACATCCGTGACGGATATATCGGGATATATTGGCGTCCGGATGCCGCCCGTCAATACTCGGCGGACGGCCGCCGGCGGCGACGGGGGGCGGGCGGGAGCACGGGCGCCGCGGGAACACGGGTCGAGGGAACCCGGGGCGGAGCCCGATCATTTTCATCAGGGAGGGGTAGTACAGGACGGCAGGGTCACGGCGCGCGCGGGTGTGAAAATCCTTGCGCCGCGTGCGCGACCGTCCTTTCAACGACGGAGTATCACATGCCGCGTTACGAGTTCTCGCTCAGCAGTCCGTTCGAGAATGCGCGACTCGCCGGGGCAGTCACCGGCGGATCATTCGAGGAAGCCCTCGACGCGATCGCGAAGGAGACGCGGGTGAACGAAGGAGACATGCTGGAGATCGGCGTGCGGGGGTTCCCGCCCGCCCGGTACCAGCTCGTGTGGACAGCCGAAGATGGCGTGACCTGGCGGCCGGAAGTTCGCTGGGCCGCGTGAGCGCGCGGGGTGCGGGGCGCGGGGCGCGGGGTGCGGGGCGCGCGAAAATAGAGATGGAGCGACGCGGGGACCGGCGAATGCCGGTCCCCGCGTCGCATTCCGTCCTCCCCCGCACCCCGCGCCTCGCATCCCGCCTCCAGCGCCCCGCGCCCCGCGCTCACTCCGAGAAGATCACGTCCACCGGAATCCCCTTCGTCCCCAGCCGCGCGAGGTCGCGCTGCAGCTCGGGGGAGATCCTGCCGTACTCCTCGTTGAACGTGCCGACGCCGGCGTAGTCCCCGTCCCCCTGGAGCCGCAGGATGTGCTCGGCGAGCGCGTTCATCCCCGACCGCATCTTGTCGAAGTTCACGCGGTACTTGCCGGAGGCGGAGTCGCGCGAGAACGCCCCCTGGCGCTGGAGAAAGTCGAACGCCGCGATGTTCGCTCTCCCATGCGCGTCGCCGGCGCCGAACCGCACCGAGCGAAAGAGGCTCGCGAGGAAGGTCACGTAGTTGCTCCGTACGTCCTCGCGCCCCAGCTCCCCCTGCGCGTTCAGCGCCTGCACCATGTAGAGTCCCAGGATGTCGGCCTTCCCCTCCTCGAGGGCGCCGGCGCGCTCCTTGAGCGCCTGGCGCACCGTGCTCTTGCCGTCGAGCGTGTGCTTGATCCCCAGCCCGTGCGCCACCTCGTGGAACATCGTGTTCTCGAAGAACGCGTCGAACGTCACCAGCGGAAGCTGGTCCGCGTCCACCAGCTCGGCGGCGATGGGACGCATGATCGAATCGAACTTCGCCCGCATCACGTTCTCGAGCTGCAGGCGGCGCGTCCCCTTCCGGAGCTGCACCTGCTCGTCGTTGGGCAGGTTGATGGCGATCGTCTTCGCCCCCGCGTTCGCCTGCCCCG
Organism: Gemmatimonadaceae bacterium; assembly: GCA_036378095.1. Taxonomy (GTDB): domain Bacteria; phylum Gemmatimonadota; class Gemmatimonadetes; order Gemmatimonadales; family Gemmatimonadaceae; genus JADGGM01. Next base: position 2,599 of record DASUXC010000032.1, read on the forward strand.
CGTAGAACAGGGCGTCGTACGCGTTGAGGTCGGAGTCGGTGCCCGGCTTCTCGCGCTTGTACTGCTCGGGAACGGGGAGACCGCGCTGGAGCGCGGGGAGCATGGTGGCGTACCGCGCGAGACGGCGGCTCCACGCCGTGTCCTTCACGAGCACGTACGCCTCGTGCGCCGCCTTGTAGCCGAACAGGTTGTCCTCGTACGTCTCGATCGGGCCGATCACGATGTCGAGGACGTTGTGCTTCATGTCCATCCACGCGAGGTCGCTCGGCCGGTAGTCGTCGGTGAGCAGCGCCTGGGCGCGCAGCTCGAGGTACCGCCTGAGCCCCGGGTCCTCGGCCAGCTTGGCGGCGGCGCGCAGCTTGTCCGCCGCTTCGCGGTTGTGCGCGGCGAACGCCCGGGCGTAGGGGATGGCGACCAGCTTCCCCGTGGAGTCGCGGCGCACGAGCGTGTACAGCGAGCGCAGCGAGTCGCCGTGCGCCCTGGACGGCGACGCGGCGGAGTCGAACTCCGCCTTCGTGATGTCGTGCGGGTAGAGGTTGGCCCCCGGCGGCTTGGGCCCCACGCCGCTCACGAAGGGGGAGTCGTTCGCCAGCCGGTCCCACGGGCCGTAGTTGATCTCGGCGAAGCGGCGCACGTCGGGATCGGAGATCGACTGGAGGAGGGAGTCGCGGTTGCCGTACGCCTCCTCCCAGTAGATCGGGTCCATGTGCCGCGCCGCGTCGATGAGAAGCGGGATCATCTCCCGCTCCTTCGGGGTGAGCGCGCTCGTGTCGGCGGTGAGCCTCACGGTGGTGTACTTCGCGATGCGCGCGCGGATGCCGGCCGTCGCCGTGGCCGCCGTGTCGGCGCCATCGGGGTCCGCCTTGCTGTCGCCGCCGCAGGCGGCGAGGACGATCACGGCGAGCAGCGCGGCGCAGGGAACGTCGAACAGGGCTCTCATCGAGATCTCCGTTGCTCCGGGACGAGCCCGGTTGGAGGGAAGGTGCAGAGAGAAGCTGGCCGGTCGGACGCGGCGCGGCAAGTCGCGCTCCGCGCCGCCGAGGGCTGGCCCGGCCCGCACCTTGCCCTCCACCGCGTCATGGCGCGCATCACCGCCCACCAGATGTTCGAGCGCGTCCGGGCGGACGCGAAGATCGAGCTCGAGCGCTCGTCGGTCGGACTCGCGTTCTCCGGGCTCTCGGCGGGGCTCAACATCTCGTTCAGCTTCGTGGCCATCGCCGCGGTCATGCACGCCACGGGGCGCACCGAGCCGGGGCTGCTCGCGGCGGTGGTGTATCCGGTGGGGTTCATCATCATAGTCCTCGCCCGCGCGCAGCTCTTCAGCGAGAACACGCTCACGCCGGTCCTGCTCGTGCTCGATCACCCGAGCCGCGAGCACATCGTCCACACGGCGCGGTTGTGGGTGGTGGTGCTCGCGTTCAACCTCCTCGGCGCGTGGATCTTCGCCATCGTTCTCGCCGTCGTCCCGTCGCCGGATGTGGTGCCGCACGTGGGGCGCGAGTGGCTCGATGCCGCCGCGCGCGCGTCGTTTCGCGGGAGCTGGATCGGCGTGCTCGTGCGCGGCGTCTTCGGCGGATGGCTCGTGGCGCTCATGGCGTGGATGGTCCACAGCGGCGAGGGGGCGGTGTCGGAGATTCTCGTGGTGTGGACCGCCGGCTTCCTCATCAGCGCCGCCGGCTTCGCCCACAGCGTGGCCGGCGCCACCGAGGTGCTCTACCTCGCCGGCCGCGGCATCATCGGCTACGGGGACTGGTTCTGGCGCTTCCAGGTGCCGGTGACGCTCGGCAACGCGATCGGGGGCGTGGTCTTCGTCTCCCTCGTGAACTACGCGCAGGTGCGCGGGTCGGGCGAGGACGTCGAGGTCGCGCGGCGGATCGAGCGGGAGCGCGCGATCAAGGAGAAGAAGGAGGAGGCGGTGGCGGCTTCCAAGGCTCAGCGGGAGCTTCGGCAGGGGCGCGGGGAGTAGGGCGTGGGGCGTGGCAATGACGGCGCATGTGGCGAGAGGACGGGGCGAGGAGCAGGGAGCGTGGGTACACGCCCCACGCCCAGTTCTCTCGCCACACACGCCGTTTTCCCCACGCCCTACTCCCCACACGCGACCCCGCGCCCTACCAATCCTCCCCCACGCCTCGTAAGATACGCGGGCCCACCACCCCCACCCCCCCGCTCCCGATACCAGCAATGCTCACCGAAGTCGATCTGCGCCGTCTCATCGCCGCCGGCGAGCAGTTCGACGTGGAGCTCGTGGGAGAATCCGTGTCACCGCTCGGTGACAAGGAGCTCGTGGAGCACGTGGTGTGTCTCGCCAACGGGCGCGGAGGGGTGCTCCTCATCGGCGTGGAGGAGGACGGCCGCGTCACCGGCGCTCGCGCGCGGCACGGCGAGTACACCGACCCGAGACGGGTGGAGGTGCTCGTCGCCAACCGCACGGTGCCGAGCTGCCCGGTGGAGTGCGGCGTCATCGCCATCGATGGTCGCGACGTAGTGACCATCGAGATCCCCGGCGGGCGCCCCGTGACCTCCACGAGCGACGGCGTGTACCGGCGGCGAGCGACCGACGTCCACGGCCGCCCCACCTGCGTCCCCTTCCTCGTGCACGAGATGCAGTCGCGCGAGGCGAGCCGGGGCGCACTCGACTACTCCGCGCTAATCGTTCCCGAGGCGCGGTGGGACGACCTCGACCCGCTCGAGATCGAGCGGCTCCGCCAGACCGTGGCGAAGAACGCCGGGCGCGCCGATGCCGCGCTACTCGGGCTCTCCGGGCCGGAGATCGTCCGCGCGCTCGGGCTCGGCGAGGGGGGCGGAGGGGAGGCGATCGAGCGCGTGCGCGTGGCCGGGCTTCTCCTGCTCGGCCGCGAGGAGGCGATCCGGCGCCTCGTCCCCACGCACGAGGTGGCGTTCCAGGTGCTGAGCGGGACGCGCGTCGCGGCGAACGACTTCTTCCGCTGGCCGCTCATCCGCGCGGCCGACGAGCTCGCGCTCCGCTTCGATGCCCGCAACGACCAGGAGGAGATCGACGTCGGACCGGTGCGCGTCGGTATCCCGCGCTACAGCCCATCCGGCTTTCGCGAGGCGCTGCACAACGCGCTCATTCACCGTGACTACACGCGATTGGGCGCGGTGCACGTGCAGTGGCGCGACGACGAGATCGAGATCACGAGCCCCGGCGGCTTCCCCGAGGAGGTACGGCTGGAGAACCTGCTCGTCACCGCGCCGCGCCCGCGAAACCCGGTGCTCGCCGATGCCTTCAAGCGGATCGGGCTGGTGGAGCGCACCGGACGCGGGATCGACACGATCTTCGAGGGGCAGCTCCGCTATGGTCGCCAGGCCCCGGACTACTCGCGGAGCGGCGCGGCGAGCGTGCAGGTGGTGCTCCCCAACGGCGCCCCCAACGTGGCGCTCGCGCGCGTGATCATGGAGCGCGACCGCCCCGGACATCGGATGAGCCTCGACGAGATGCTGGTGCTCAACGCGCTGGCGCGTGACGGCGCGCGTCTCGATGTCGCGCAGGCGGCGCTGCTCATGCAGCGCGCCGAGGGGCCGGCGATGTCCGTGCTCGACCGGCTCGTGGAGGGGGGTGTGCTCGAGGCGCGGCAGGAGCGGCGCGGGCGCTCGTACGCCCTCGTGCCCTCGCTCCGCCGCCTGCTCGCCCCGGGCACGGATGAGGGGATCGAGGGGCTCGGTGGCGATGGGATCACCCGCGAGGAGCTGATCCTCCAATACGTGGACCGCCACGGCCGGATCACGCGCAGCCTGGCCGCCGAGCTGTGCGGGGCGGAGGGGCGGGAGGTGCGCACCGTCCTGGAGCGCCTGGTGAAACGCGGCGATCTCGTGGTCCGGGGGGAGCGGCGGGGCTCCTACTACACTCGCCCGGGGGAAAACTACGAAGACGAGGCCGGCGAGGTCTCGGGGGTGGAGGATATGGCCGAGGATATGGATGGCGGCCATAACTTATGAACATTGTCCACAGAGTTTTGAACATCGTTCATAAGTCGCACCCCGGCGTCAGCCGCCTCGCTCGGTAGCCATTCTTTCAACGCGTTGACATGTAACGACTTGCGCTGATATGGCCGACCCTGGCCGTTTTGGCGCCGCCCCGCCATAATCCGGTGAGCCGGTGGCCAGGGCAGGCCGAGCGCCACCGGGCCATCCACACCCGCCACCCCGCCAGCCGTCCCCGGACCCATACCACCCACATCATAATAGTAGTAGTCGGTGGTATACCGGGGCCACACCCCGCCGAGCCCGGCTCTCACCTTGTCCGGTACACGGATGATGGCTTGCTCCGATCGCCCATCGAGACCTACTGTGGGGCGACTCACGAAAGGTGAGAGCCGGGGGTGGGTGCCGGGGGGCGAGTGGAAGCGCCAGCGTACGGCATCGGCGATTCCCGATCCCCCTCCCGATCCCCGCGTCCTTCGGTGAGGCGAGCGATGGTCGACATTCTTCGCAAGGACACCGGCGCGCTGATCCACCACTCGGGCGCTGACGCGCTCGAGGGGGCCAGCCTGGACGGGCTGCGCCTCGATTGGGCGCTCCTGCCGGGGGCGAGGCTCCGCGGCGCGAGCCTCGTCGGCGCGGACCTGTGCATCGCCGACCTGCGCGGCGCCGATCTGCGCGGCGCGAACCTCACCGGCGTGGACGCGAGCGGCGCCGACTTCACCGGCGCCGACCTCTCCGGCGCCGACCTCACCGACGCGCGGCTCAAGATGGCGCGCCTCGACGGCGCCGATCTCTCGCGAGCGACGCTCACGCGCGCGCACCTGCTGCTCGCCAACCTGACCCGGACGATGCTGCGCGACGCGCGGCTCGAGCACGCCGACCTGTCGTACGCGACGCTCCCCGGCGCGGTGCTCGTCGGCGCCGACCTCACGGCCGCCGACCTCTCCTTCGCCGACCTCGCCCACGCGTCGCTGGATTACGCCACGCTCACGAGAGCGACGCTCCGCCGCACCACGCTGCGCGGCGCGAGTCTCCGCTCCGCCGATCTCCTGATGGCGCTGCTCGACGGCACCGCGCTGGCCGGCGCGGATCTCACCGATGCGAGCATCGCGCGGACGGTGTTCGCCAACTGTCTGGATCTCTGCGATGCGCGCGGACTCGACCGGGTGCGCGCGGTGGACCCCGCCTCGGTGGATGTGTCCACGCTGCGCGCCGCGTCGAGCGATGCGCCGCGGGTGCTGACGATGGCCGGGCTGCTCGCCGACGCGGCGGAGCGGGCCGCCGCGCCGGCCCCGCCCGCGGCATCCGGAGGGCTGCCGGGCGGTCAGCTCGCGGACGCGCCGGCGCGCGGCTGAGCGACCGAGCCGCCGCGCCGGCCCGGCCTCCGTTCAGTCGTCGCTCTCCTCCAGCCGTGCCGCGGCGAGCGCGGACACGATCCGCGTCTCCAGATCGACGGGCATCGCGATGCGCCGCAGCTTGCTCCGCAGCTCGGCGAGCACGCTCGCCTCGAACGCGAACCCGCCCGCGCAGGCCGCGCACGTCTCGAGGTGCTCGCGGACCATCTCCATCTCGCGCGACGTCAGCTCTCGATCCAGGTAGTCATCGAGGCGGCGCGCCGTCTCCTCGCACGTGTAGCGGTCCACGTGCGGTCGCTGGTGGTGCATCATGGCGTCCCTCCCGGGACGGCGGTCGCGGTCTCGGCGACCAATCCCTGATCGAGCGCCAGCGCCCAGAGCTGTTTCTGCAGCATGCGACGCCCGCGATGCAGCCGCGAGCGCACCGTGCCCACCGGAATGCCGAGCGTGTCGGCGATGTCCTGGTATGCGGCGTCGTCGATGAAGTACATCGTGCACACCACGCGGTACTCCTCGGGGAGCATGCGCAGCGCGGCGGACACCTGCTCCGCCTGGAGTCGCCCCACCGTGTCGGCCACGGGATCGCCGCTCAGGTCGGCCCCCGACTCCATCACGCGGAGCATGAGGTAGTGCTCCGAGGCATCCTCCAGCCCGAGCATCCCCTGGTCACCACCGTGCCGCCGGTGACTCGAGTAGAAGCAGTTGTAGAGGATGCGAAAGAACCAGGCCTTGAAGTTCGTGCCCTGCCGGAAGGTCGCCAGCCCGCGCAACGCGTTGAGCGAGGCGTCCTGCACGAGGTCCTCGGCGTCGGCGCGGTCGTGCGCGAGGTGCAGCGCGATGGCGTACGCCTTGGGGAGGAGCGGCCGCAGCAGCCGCTCGAACTCGTCCGGGTCGAGTGGCGCCACGTCGGGCGCGCCCTCTCCCGGCACGAGCGCCGCGGCGACGAGCGGCGTGCCGGCCAGAATCGCCATGGCTACGGGCAGCATGTGGTGAACCATGGAGCGCCCTCCTAGCGGCGGTGGGCCACGGGCGGTCGGCCGTCGGCTCTCGGCTGTCGGCTCGCTGCACACGCCGGGAGCCCTCAACGCGGGGGTCTAGCCGAGAGCCGATGGCCGAGAGCCGACGGCCCCGTCTTCCCGACAGCCGTGTCTCTCCGCCCCACACGATGCCCTCTAACGCCACCCTCCGCCATCAGGTTCCCACCTGGCGGACGCGCGGCGCGCGTACTCCGCCGGGGTGAGGCCGACGATCGCCCGGAAGTCGTTGATGAAGTGCGCCTGGTCGAAGTAGCCGAGGTCGATCGCGAGCCGGGAGAAGTCCACCGTCGCGCCCGCATCCAGCCGGCTGGCCGCCTCGTGCAGGCGGTAGCGGCGGATCACCCACTTCGGGCTCACTCCCACGTAGCGGCGGAAGAGGCGCTGGAGCGTGCGCGTGTCGAGCTCCGAGCGCGCGACGACGTCCCGTACGGTGGTGATCGAGCGGTCCGCGACGATGCGCTCCGCGACCGCGCCCACCAGCTCCACGTTCGGGTCGCGCTCCGCGTCCCGCTCGCGCAGGAAGCGCTCGGCGACCGCGATCCGCACCTCATCGTCGTCCGTGGCGAGCATCGCGCTCCCGAGCGCATCGCCGGCGTCGCCGAACACCGCGGAGAGGGGCACGGTGCGGTCGGTGAGGGTGGAGACCGGAGCACGCAGGAACGGATGGAACGCGCCGGGGCGGAACTTGATGCCGAACACGCTCCCCGCTCCCTCGAGCGTGACGGAGAACTTCCCCGTCACGACGCCGTACACCACCATCGGCCGGCCAGGCTCGAACGCGATGTGCACGGAGGGGTGCGGCAGGGTGTCCTGCACGTGCGGGCCGCGGCCGCGCAGGTCCCACCGGACGGACCAGTAGTGCTCGATGAAGAATGCCAGGTCGGGCGATGGCGTCCAGCGTCTCTCGCGGAACGCATCCGGTCCCGCGGGGACGGGCTGCAGGACGCCAACGGCCCTGTCGCGTTTTTCCAAGACGCCATCCGGATGCCGTGACATGCTTCAATATCGCGCCGGCGCTCGCCGGGTGGGAGTCGACCTCGCGCGCCGATGGCGCGAGGAGCAGCTCGTCCCGCCGCGCCGCCGGGTGCGCGGATCACGGAAACACCAATGGAGATGCCGTCGCATGAGTACACGAGCCACGGGACACATCGTCAACAAGGGATGGAACGAGCAACCCTACCACGAGATGGAGAGCGGGCGGAAGCTCTCCCGCGCGAGCGTCGTGAACGACTTTCACGGCGACATCGAGGGGAAGGGGACGCTCGAGTATCTGCTGAACTACGACACGCCGACCACCGGGTCGTACCTCGGCTACGAGCGCGTCGTGGGATCCCTCGGCACGCGCACGGGGAGCTTCGTGCTCGAGCACCGGGGCACGTGGGATGGACCGACGGTGCACGGGAGCTGGTCGGTGGTGCCAGGCTCCGGCACCGGCGAGCTGGCGGGACTCTCCGGCACGGGCGGCTTCGTGGCCCGTCACGGGGACAAGGAGACGCCCTACACGCTCGACTACTCCATCGGCTGAACGGCTCCGCGCGATGCGCGACGCTCCTGGCCGGCATGCCGGCCAGGAGCGTCGTTGGTCGCGAGCCCGCTCGGGGCGCGATCGAGCCATGCGCCGAGCGCGAGGCGGGATCAGCGCGTGGAGCCGTCCGGTCCACCCGCCGTGTCGCTCGGCGCGCCGCCGTCGTGCCGGTCACCGTGCCGCATGCGGCCGCCCCCCTCCCGCATGCGCTCGCGCATCCGCGCCAGGTTCTGGTCGAACACCTTCTGCTGGTCTGGCGTGAGGATCGCCCGCACCTCGGCGCCCTGCTTCTCCATCAGGTCGCGCATCTGACCGCGCATCGCCTGACGATCGCCGCCGCTCTGCTCGCGCATCGCGCGCATCTGGTCGCGGTAGCGCGAGCGGATGCTGTCGAGCTGCTGCTTCTGCTGGTCGTTGAGCTGGATGCCGCGGAGCAGCGCGTTCCCGTGCCCGCGCCGCCCGCGGTGCTCGGCGCGCGCGGTGGTGTCCCGCGCCGACGGCTGCTGCGCGGCGACCGGGCCGGCGGCGAAGCCGGCGGCGAGCGCGAGCCCGAGCGCGGCGAGCGTGAAGCTTCTCTTCGTCATGTGTCGATCTCCTGCGGTGCTGCCGTCTCTGTCAGGGCGGGGGAGGGACGGCACCTGCCGCCGCGCCCGGCCGCGCTCGCGGAAGTGCGAGCGGGCCCGTGTCACGTCGTCGGCGCTACTCGTAGCGGAGCGCCTGGATCGGGTCGAGCGCCGCCGCCTTGCGCGCCGGATAGAAGCCGAAGAAGATCCCCACCGCCGCCGAGAACCCCACGGCGAGCAGTACCGCCGAGAGTGGCGTGGCCGTGGCCCAGCCGGTCGCGTGCGCGAGCACCGCCGCGCCACCCACCCCCAC
>DASUXC010000033.1:0-1688 GCA_036378095.1 Gemmatimonadaceae bacterium
GAACAGGATCGCCGCGACCGCGCCGATGAGGATCCCGCCGAACACCCCCGTCTCGATCGACGGGATCCCCATGATCGGCTTCGCCTCGTAGTGGAGCAGCGGCGCCATCACCCCCATCGTCGCCAGCAGCACCGCGTAGCCGACCACGGAAGCGAGCGCCGCGACGCCGTCGTTGTTCGTGAGGCCGAGCGCGACGCCGATCGCGAAGATGAGCGCGAGGTTGCTGAAGATCGCGCCCCCCGCCTGGGCCATCACGTTCGAGACGACGGCCGGGAGCCAGGCGAACTTCGCGCTCCCGATCCCTAAGAGCAGCCCCGCCGCGGGAAGCACGGAGACGGGGAGCATGAGCGCCTTCCCGATCTTCTGCAGCCACCCGAAGGCGGCGCGCCCCAGGCTCCGGGCACTCCAGCTCTGGCGGGGCGTCGCCCCGATGGTCGCCGCTTCAGCCATGATGTCTCCTCACGATCTCGCGCACCGCCGCGCCGTCCGGCGCATCGAGCGCCTCCCGGGCGGTGGCGCGACACTCTTCGAGCGACAGCGTCCGCACCCGTGCCTTCACCGCCGGCACGAGCGGCACGTCCGCGCTCAGCTCGTCCACGCCGAGTCCCACGAGCACCGGCACGGCGGCGACATCCCCGGCCACCGCGCCGCACACGCCCACCCAGCGCCCGTGCGCGTGCGCCCCGGCCACTGTCCGCTCGATGAGGCGGAGCACCGCCGGGTGCAGCGCATCCAGTTGCGGCGCGAGACGCGGATTCGTGCGATCCATCGCCAGCGTGTACTGCGTCAGGTCGTTCGTGCCGATGGACAGGAAGTCGGCCTCGCGCGCGAACTGGTCGGCGAGCAGCGCGGCGGCCGCGGTCTCGACCATGATCCCCACCTGGATCGGCGGCACGCCGAGCGCCGCCCGCTCGCGCTCCACCATCTCGCGCGCCGCGCGCCACTCGGCGAGCGTGGCGACCATCGGGAACATCATCGCCACCTTCCCGCTCCGCGACGCGCGCAGGATCGCGCGGATCTGCGCGCGGAAGAGCGCGGGGCGGCTCAGCGTCAGCCGGATCCCGCGCTCGCCGAGGAACGGGTTCGCCTCGGCGCCCACCGGGAGATACGACAGCGGCTTGTCCCCGCCCACGTCGAGCGTGCGAATCACGAGGATGCGCTCGGGACCGAGCGCGCGCGCGATGGCCTCGTAGCTCCGCGCCTGCTCGTCCTCGTCGGGGGCGGCGTGGCGGTGCATGAACAGGAACTCGCTCCTGAGGAGCCCCACCCCCTCCCCACCCACCTCGGGAACGCGCCCCGCCTCGTCCACCTTCGCGATGTTCGCCACGACCTCCATGCGATGGCCATCGCGTGTGGTCGCCGGCTCCGCCGCTGCGGCGAGCTCGCTCCCGCGCCGGCGCGCGTCCGCCGCCTGCCGCTCGGCGATCGTCTTCTCCTTCTCCGCGCCGGGCGCGGTGTCGAGCACGCCAGCATCGCCGTCCAGCACCACGCGCGCGCCGGCGGGGAGGGAGAGCGCGCGCTGGTCGATCCCGGCGACGGCGGGAATGCCCAGCCCGCGCGCGAGGATCGCGACGTGCGAGGTGGCGCTCCCCATCGTCGTGCAGAAGCCGAGCACGCGAGCGCGATCGAGCGACGCGATCTCCGAGGGCGCCAGGTCCTCGGCCACGAGGATCGAGCCGGGGGGCACC
>DASUXC010000034.1:0-20627 GCA_036378095.1 Gemmatimonadaceae bacterium
AAGGCGGCGGTGCGGCAGATCGAGAAGCGCCGCGGGATGGCGCCGGCCGACCTGCTCGCCGACCTCGAGCTGCCGGCGCTCGCCGGGATGCTCGGGAAGAAGTCGGAAGCCGACGTGGACGCGGCGGTCGGCGAGCTGCTCCGCCTGGCGGGGATCACGCCGGCGGGGAAGGTGTCGCTGCGCGATGGACGGACCGGGGAGCGCTTCGCGAGCCCGGTCACCGTGGGCGAGATCTACATGCTCAAGCTCTCGCACCTGGTCGACGACAAGATTCACGCCCGGAGCATCGGACCGTACTCGCTCGTCACGCAGCAGCCGCTGGCGGGCAAGGCGCAGTTCGGCGGGCAGCGGTTCGGAGAGATGGAGGTCTGGGCGCTCGAGGCGTACGGCGCCGCGCACACGCTGCAGGAGATTCTGACCGTCAAGTCGGACGACGTGAACGGCCGCAGTCGCGTGTACGAGGCGATCGTGAAGGGGCAGAACCTGCCCGAGCCCGGGATTCCGGAGTCCTTCAACGTGCTCGTGAAGGAGTTGCAGGCGTTGGGAATCTGGGTGGACATGGGTGCGAATGGTGACGGCGTGAACGGCAACGGCACCGGAGAGGAGTAGCACATGATCGACTTTCGTAGCGTCCGCGAACCAAGCGCGGCGAGCTTCGACTACATTCGGGTCCGGATTGCCTCGCCCGAGGAGATCCGCGGCCCCAAGGACCCCAAGGAGCGCGAGCGGCTGGAGATGTCCGGTCTGCGCACCTGGTGGTCGTGGGGCGAGGTGACCAAGCCGGAGACCATCAACTACCGGTCGTTCAAGCCGGAGAAGGATGGGCTCTTCTGCGAGCGCATCTTCGGCCCGGTGAAGGACTGGGAGTGCCACTGCGGGAAGTACAAGCGGATCCGCTACCGCGGCGTGATCTGCGACCGCTGCGGTGTGGAGGTCACGCTCTCCCGCGTGCGCCGCGAGCGCATGGGGCACATCGAGCTGGCCGTGCCGGTGGCGCACATCTGGTTCTTCAAGACGCTCCCCAGCCCGATGGGGAATCTCCTCGACATCACGCTGCGTGATCTCGAGAAGATCATCTACTACTCGAACTACGTCGTGATCGACCCCGGCCAGCAGGAGGTGCAGGTCAACCAGCTGCTGGACGAGGACGAGTACCTGGCGGTGCGCGACAAGGCGCGCCAGGAGGGCGACGAGGCGTTCAAGGCGGACATCGGCGCCCCCGCGGTGCGCGAGATGCTCCGCCGGCTCGACATCGACAAGATCTCCGAGGAGCTGCGCGCCGCGGTGGCGGTGGAGTCGTCGCAGCACCGGAAGAAGCAGCAGCTCAAGCGGCTCAAGATCATCGACGCCTTCCGCAGCTCCGGCGACGCCGGCGGCGTGCGGAACAAGGCGGAGTGGATGATCATGGACGTGATCCCGGTGATCCCGCCGGATCTCCGCCCGCTCGTGCCGCTCGATGGCGGCCGCTTCGCCACGAGCGACCTGAACGACCTGTACCGCCGCGTGATCAACCGGAACAACCGGCTGCAGAAGCTCATCATGCACCGGGCGCCGGAGGTCATCCTGCGCAACGAGAAGCGCATGCTGCAGGAGGCGGTGGACGCGCTGTTCGACAACGGCCGCCGCTCGAAGGCGATCCGCGGCCGCGGGAAGCGGCCGCTCAAGTCGCTCTCCGACATGCTCAAGGGGAAGCAGGGGCGCTTCCGGCAGAACCTCCTCGGCAAGCGCGTGGACTACTCCGGGCGCTCGGTGATCGTCGTGGGGCCGGAGCTCAAGCTGCACCAGTGCGGGCTGCCGAAGGCGATGGCGCTCGAGCTGTTCAAGCCGTTCATCATCCACAAGCTGGTGGACAAGGGGATCGCCGAGACGGTCAAGCGGGCGAAGAAGATCGTCGAGCGCGAGAGCCCCGAGGTGTACGAGATCCTCGAAGAGATCATCAAGGACCACCCGGTGCTCCTCAACCGCGCGCCGACGCTCCACCGCCTGGGGATCCAGGCGTTCGAGCCGGTGCTCGTGGAGGGGAAGGCCATCCGCATCCACCCGCTCGTCTGCGCGGCGTTCAACGCCGACTTCGACGGGGACCAGATGGCCGTGCACGTGCCGCTCTCGTTCGAGGCGCAGATCGAGGCGCGGCTCCTCATGCTCTCGTCGAACAACATCCTGAAGCCCAGCGACGGCCGCCCGGTGGCGGAGCCGAGCCAGGACATCGTGCTCGGCTGCTACTTCCTCACCAAGGCGCCGATGGACATGGCCGCGCGCATGAAGAACGCGCCGCGCTTCTCCACGCTCGCCGAGGTGGAGATGGCGCTCGCGCTGGGGCGCGCGTCGTTCCACACGCCGGTGCGCTACCTGGTGACCGACGCCAAGGGGACGCGGTGGGAGGACACCACCGTGGGGCGCGTGCTGTTCAACAGCATCGTTCCCACGGCGCTCGGCTTCCAGAACCGGGAGATGAAGAAGAAGGCGCTCTCGGAGCTGGTCTTCGAGGCGTACCGGAAGGAGGGGCTGGCGAGCACGGTGCAGTTCCTCGACCGGCTCAAGGAGTTCGGCTTCCGCCACGCCACCATGGGCGGCGTCTCGATCGGGATCGAGGACCTCGAGATCCCGGCGGAGAAGGCGACGCTCCTCGGCGAGGCCGAGGCGCGCGTGGAGCGGTTCCAGCGCGCGTACCAGACGGGCAACATCACGAACGGCGAGCGCTACAACAAGGTGATCGACACCTGGACGCACGCCAACAACGATGTGGCCGACGCCATGGTGAAGGCGATGCGCGAGTCGAAGAACGGGTACAACCCGGTCTTCATGATGTTCGACTCGGGCTCGCGCGGCTCGCGTGACCAGATCCGGCAGCTCGCCGGGATGCGGGGCCTCATGGCCAAGCCGCAGAAGAAGCTCACGGGTGGCATCGGCGAGATCATCGAGAGCCCGATCAAGTCGAACTTCCGCGAGGGGCTGTCGGTGCTCGAGTACTTCATCTCGACGCACGGCGCCCGGAAGGGGCTGGCCGACACCGCGCTCAAGACGGCGGACGCCGGCTACCTCACGCGCCGCCTGGTGGACGTCGCGCAGGACGTGACGATCACCGAGGAAGACTGCGGCACGATCCTCGGCCTCGAGGTCGGGGCGCTGAAGGAAGGGGAGGACGTGATCGAGCCCCTCTCCGAGCGCATCGTCGGCTGCGTGGCCGCCGAGGACGTGGAGGACCCGCACGAGATCGACGAGTCGGGACGCCGCACGCTCCTGGTCGAGGGCGGGCAGCTCATCGACGAGGAGACGGCGCGGGCGATCGAGGACGCGGGGATCGAGACGGTGCGCATCCGCTCCGTGCTCACCTGCGAGGCCAAGCGCGGGCTCTGCCGGATGTGCTACGGCCGCAACCTGGCCACCATGAACATGGTGGACCTCGGCGAGGCGGTCGGGATCCTGGCCGCGCAGTCGATCGGCGAGCCGGGGACGCAGCTCACGCTGCGCACGTTCCACATCGGTGGCACGGCGGCGCGCATCGCCGAGCAGACGGCGCGCAAGAGCAAGGTGGCCGGCATCATCGAGTACGGCGAGCGCCTGGTGTTCGTGACCAATCCCGAGGGACAGCGCATCGTCACCTCGTACGAGGGGGAGATCATCATCCGCGCGAGCGCGGACAAGAACGCTCCCGTGGTCTCGCGCTTCCAGGTGCCGCTCGGCGCGTACCTCATGATCGACGATGGGAAGGAGGTCAAGCGGGAGCAGGTGGTGTTCACCTGGGACCCGTACACCAACCCGATCATCGCCGACGTCGAGGGCACGATCCGGTTCGTGGACATCGTCGAGGACGAGTCGGTGTCCGAGGAGCTCGATGAGCTCACCGGGCTGCGCCAGCGCGTGATCATCGAGGACCGCGAGAAGAAGCTGCACCCGCACATCGAGATCGTGCAGGAGAAGGGGGGGAAGGAGAAGCGCGTGCGCGACTTCGTGATCCCCGTGGGGGCGCAGCTCACGGTCGAGGACGGCGAGCGGGTGGCGGCCGGGACGATCCTGGCGAAGATCAGCCGCGAGGCGTACAAGACGCGCGACATCACGGGCGGTCTGCCGCGCGTGGCGGAGCTGTTCGAGGCGCGGCGGCCGAAGGATCCGGCGACGATCTCCGAGATCGACGGCGTGGTGCGCTTCGGCGAGATCAAGCGCGGCAAGCGCGAGATCTTCGTGCAGCCGCTCAAGATCATGGACACCGGCGCCGTGGTGGTGGACGACTCGCAGCCGGCGCAGCTCTACGAGGTGCCGGCCGGGAAGCACCTCCGGGTGCACGAGGGCGACCGCGTGCGCGCCGGCGACCGGCTCTCGGAAGGCCCGGTGAACCCGCACGACATCCTGCGGATCAAGGGGCCGCGCGCCGTGCAGGAGTACCTGCTGAACGAGGTGCAGGAGGTCTACCGCCTGCAGGGCGTGAAGATCAACGACAAGCACATCGGCGTGATCGTCCGGCAGATGCTGCAGAAGGTCCGCATCCTCGAGCCGGGGGACACGCAGCTCCTCGAGGGGGAGCACGTCGACAAGGGGACGTTCCGCGAGGTCAACGAGGTGGCGATGAAGGATGGTGCGGCGCCGGCGACATCGGAGCCGCTGCTCCTCGGGATCACCAAGGCGTCACTGACCACGCAGTCGTTCATCTCGGCGGCGAGCTTCCAGGAGACGACGCGCGTGCTGACCGATGCGGCGATCCGCGGGGCGAAGGACGACCTCCTCGGCCTCAAGGAGAACATCATCATCGGTCACCTCATCCCCGCCGGGACCGGCCAGTACCGGTACCACGACGTGGAGATCGAGGGGATCGAGGTGCCGCCGCAGCCGGAGGAGCTCCCGGGCGCGGTGAGCGAGGCTCCGTTCGCGCCGCTCATCTCCAGCGCTCCGGGTACGCTTCCGGGCGGACTGGGGACGGGGCTCCCGGAGTTCCCGGGGGAGGAGCTGTGAGAGCTGGAGACTAGGGGCCAGGGGTTCGGGGCCATTGGTGAACCGCGGGGCGAGCGCTGGAGGGACTTTGGCGCTCGCCCCGCACCATTGTGCGAGGGGGCGGCGCGAATGATTCGCACCGCCCCCTCGCGGTCGTTCCCTGCTCCCTGATCCCTGGCCCCCGCCCCCCAGCGCTCACCTTGACACTCACCCAAGCCCCGTCTAATTTCCACGTTCTGTGCCGCCCACCATGGCGGATTTTTCGCACTACCCAGAGGTTATGCCGACTATCAACCAGCTCGTCCGGCGGAGCCGCCAGGACGTCGAGAAGAAAGAGAAGGCGCCGGCGCTCAAGGGGAATCCGCAGAAGCGTGGCGTCTGCACGCGCGTCTACACCACCACGCCGAAGAAGCCGAATTCCGCGCTCCGCAAAGTCGCCCGCGTGCGGCTCACCAACGGGTTCGAGGTCACGGCTTACATTCCCGGCGAGGGGCATAACCTCCAGGAGCACTCCATCGTGCTCATTCGTGGCGGCCGCGTGAAGGACCTGCCGGGGGTGCGCTACCACATCGTGCGCGGCACGCTCGACGCCTCCGGCGTCAACGGCCGCAATCAGAGCCGCTCCAAGTACGGCGCGAAGAAGCCCAAGGCTGCCGCGGGAGGTAAGAAGTGAGTCGCCGTCAGAAGGCCATCAAGCGCCCCGTCCTCCCGGACGCGCGCTACGACAGCCAGACCGTCTCCAAGTTCATCAACGCGCTCATGATCGAGGGGAAGAAGTCGATCGCCGAGCGCCTGTTCTACGGCGCGATGGACATCGTCGAGTCGCGTACCGGCCAGCCTGGCGTCAACGTCTTCAAGCAGGCCTTGCAGAACCTCAAGCCCGTGGTCGAGGTGAAGAGCCGCCGCGTCGGCGGCGCCACCTACCAGGTGCCGGTGGAGGTTCGCCCGGAGCGCCGGACCGCGCTCGCCATGCGCTGGCTCATGTCCTACTCGCGGGAGCGCAACGAGAAGTCCATGGCCGAGAAGCTCGCCGCCGAGGTGATCGCCGCCTCGAAGGGCGAGGGGAACGCGATCAAGAAGAAGGAAGACACGCACAAGATGGCCGAGGCCAACAAGGCCTTCGCGCACTACCGCTGGTAGCGCGGGATTCGCGCTCCGGTGGTATCCAGCCCCGCCCGGCGTCGGCACGCCGGGCGGGGCTTTCGTTCGCGCCCCGGCTCCCGGCCGGCCATGCGAATGCCGAGTCCGCCACCCCGCCGCGCCGCCCCCGACCCGGCGCGCGACTCTAGGACGCACAACCCGCCAGGACTAGATTCCAGGGCGGTACGGCGCCGGAGGCACGGCAGCGGAGCATCCAGTTCGGACGCATCCGGCTACCCGAGCGCACGTGGTCCCATCGACAGTCGCCGCGGCGTCAGGCGCGACCCGGGGACCACCCCGTTCTCCCAACAGTCCAGCATACTCCGAGACCGTTCCGCTAGGCGTGTCCCAGTCCTCCTCCGTTCGGCGGATCGTCATCGCGGCGATCGTGGTCCTGACGCTGCTCGCGCTCGCGGGGATCCGCATGCGCGTGCGGGCGCTGCATCACGATGCGCTGCAGCGGCGGCAGGATGCCCTGGCCGTGAACGCGGGACTCACCCGGAGCGCCGTGGACGACTGGCTCGCCGAGCGGTGGAGTGATGCGCGTGTCGCCGCCAGGCAGGGCGAGAACATGGCCGTCCTCTTCGATCCCTCCGTGGATCCGCGGTGGCCGCACATCGCCGGCTCGCGTGAGCGACTGATCGTCATGCTCCACGCCATCGCCCGAGGCTACGGCTACGAGGGGGCGTGGGCGATCGATACCGGCGGCAGGATCGTCGCCGCGAGCAGCGGCGCCGTGCGCCCCGAGGCGGCCGAGATCGCGGCCGCGCGTGACGCCGCCCGGTCCGGGATCGAGCGCGTGGTCGGACCGGTCCGGGGGAGCGATGGCATGCTGCACGTGATCGTGCTCGCGCTCGTGCGTGCCCCGGGCGTCGGCGGGCGGCCGGGCGTGCCGGTCGGCACCATCATGCTGGCGCTCGATCCGCGCATCTATCTCTCGCGGATCACCCGCCTCGACCGGTCCGGGGCGGCGAACGCGTGGACGGAGATCGTTGCGCCGCTCGACGGCAAGGCGGTGCTCCTCCTGCCGCACGGCGCGTCCGCCGTCCCACCGCCGGCGACGGGACGCCTCGCGGCGCTCGCCCTCGGCGGGGTCGACACCAGCGGCGTCTTCCAGTGGCGGGGGCACGGCGTCGTCGCCGCCACGCGCCATCTGGCCGTGCCGGGGTGGAGCATCATCCGCGCGGTCGACCTCGAGCACGTACGCGCCGTCGCCGACGAGCAGCTTCGCGACGAGGCGGTCGCGGCGCTGCTCGTCCTCATGGTCGTCGTCGCCGCCGCGCTGGCCATCAACCGCTCGCTCCGGCTGACGCGCCTGCGCGCCCTCGCCGAATCCGAGGCGCGCTACCGGCTGCTCGCCGACTACTCCACCGACGTCATCGCGAGCCACGCCGCCGACGGACGGTATCGCTACGTGTCCCCCGCGTGCGAGGCGGTGCTGGGGTACTCCACGCACGAGCTCGTCGGCCGATCGCCGTACGAGTTCTTCCACCCCGACGACCTCGGCGCCATCCGCGAGGCGCACGACGCGCTCCTCGAGCGCCCCACGGTGGTGAGCGTCCGCTACCGGTACCGGTGCAAGAACGGCCGGTACGTGTGGCTCGAGACCAGCGCCCGGTCCACCCACGACGAGCAGGGGAACACGGACATCGTCTCGGTGTCGCGCGACATCACCGCGCACAAGACGACGGACGACATGCTCAGTCGTCAGGCGCTGCTGTTCGCCACCATCTCCGACGGCGTGATCCTCATGTCCCCCGACGGCACGATCGTGGACTGGAATCCCGCCGCGGAGCGGATGTTCGGCTACACCCGGGAGGAGGTGATCGGCAAGAGCCCCGAGCTGATCCACCATCCGGACGAGCGTCCAGCGCTGGAGCGGCGGATCCGCGAAGCGCTCGAGCGCGAGGGGCGGTGGGGGGGAGAGATGCGCTTCCAGCGGAAGGACGGGGAGAGCGGGGTGGCGGACGTGCTGGTCATGACGCTCTTCGACGCGCGCGGCGAGTGCCTCGGCCGGGTGGGGGTGAACCGCGACATCACCGGACGCCGGCGGATGGAGGAGGCGCTGCGCGTGAGCGAGGAGCAGCTCCGCCACGCCCAGAAGATGGAGGCGATCGGCCGCCTCGCCGGAGGGATCGCGCACGACTTCAACAACCTGCTCACCGCGATCTCGAGCAACGCCGAGTTCGCGCTCAGCGACCTGGGCACGGACCATCCGGTGCGGGACGAGATCGACGAGATCCGGCGCGCCGCGGACCGCGCCGCGTCGCTCACGCGCCAGCTCCTGGCGTTCAGCCGCAGGCAGGTGTTGCAGCCGCGCGTCCTCGATCTCAACTCGGTGATCCTCGACGCCGAGCGCATGTTCCGCCGTCTCATCGGCGAGCACATCCAGCTCATCACCGTGCTCGACCCCGGCGTGGGGTGCGTGACGGCGGATCCGGGGCAGCTCGACCAGGTGCTGCTGAACCTCGTGGTGAACGCGCGCGACGCGATGCCCAACGGCGGAGCGCTCACGATCGACACGACGATGGTGACGTTCGACGCGGCGAGCGCCAGCGGACTTCCGGGGATGTCGCCGGGGACGTACGCGCGACTGCGGGTGAGCGATACCGGCATCGGGATGGACGACGAGACGCGCTCGCGGGTCTTCGAGCCGTTCTTCACCAGCAAGGAGCTGGGGAAGGGGACCGGGCTCGGGCTCTCGACGACGTACGGCATCGTGCGACAGTCCTCGGGGCACATCTACGTGGAGAGCGCGCTCGGACGCGGGACGGTGTTCTCCGTGTACCTCCCCTGCGCGCCCGCCACGGTGAAGTCCAACGGGAGCGCCTCGACGAACGGCGCGGGGCAGGCGCGAGCCGGCGAGACGGTGCTGCTGGTGGAGGACGAGGATGCCGTTCGCGCGTCGGTGCGTCGCATGCTCCAGCGGCATGGCTACACCGTGCTCGAGGCGCGTCACGGATACGACGCGATCCGGATCTCCGAGGAGCACGCGGGGGGGATCGACCTGGTGATCACCGACGTGGTGATGCCCGAGCTCGGCGGACGCGAGCTCGTGGAGCGCCTCCGCGCGCGCCGCGACGGGGTGAAGGTGCTCTTCATGTCCGGCTACACCGAGGACGCGGTCGCCACGCACGGCGTGCTGGCCCAGGGCGCCGCGTTCATCGAGAAGCCCTTCCTCGTGGAGACCTTCCTCCACCGCGTGCGCGAGCTGCTCGGCGTTCGCGGCTAGCCGGCGACGCGAGGCGATCCGCCCCCGCTCTTCTCCCTCCCGATTCCCGCTCGTCCGGCCTTGCCTCACCCGTGGCGAGGGGTCATCGTGTAAGCGATCTGATGGTGCTCCCTCACGAGAGCCGGCGACTGGCACGCGCCGGGCCCGGGGGGAGTGAGGCGGGGTTCGGCCCCGCGGCGCTCGGCACCCAGGGCTGGTCGGGGATCGTGGTGTGGTGTGTGCGCACTAAGTGTGGCGTCTCGTCCCCATCGCGCATGGTTCGTGCCGCATGTTTACCTGGAATCGATTTGGGCGCCGTGGGTTGCGGGTCGGTGTGCGAGTCGGCGTCGCGGCGCCTCCTCTCTCGATCGTGGCACGGTCGGTGCTTGATCCAAATGGCAGTGCATGCCATTGCGTCGTAGCGGGGGTCGTACCGTGTCGCACCGCCGCGTGGGCACCGATGTCGGTGCGGTTGGACGGCCTCGCGCGCGAAGCCACGATTCCGTCTGCAGGGGACTGAATGCTGCCGGTCGCAAATCCAAAGGTGATCTTCAAAGCGCTGTCCGATGGCGCCGTCCTCTTCTCCACGGAGGACGAAGTCTACTTCGGGCTCAACGCCGTCGGCGCTCGGGTCTGGGAGCTTCTCCCTCCCGCATCGAGCACACTCGATGAGTTGTGCGCCACGATCGCCGCGCAGTATCCCGATGTCGATCCCCAGATGATTCTCGCCGACGTGCGGGAGCTCCTTGGCGAGTTGGCGGCACACCGGCTCGTTCTCCCCCCGCCCGGACAGTCGGATGAGCAGAGTGACGAGAGAGAGACTTCGGAAACTGGCGAAGCTGAGTCTGCGCGAGTGGGCTGACCTCGCGCAGGCGCAGCTCGAGTTGATCGCCGCGCAGTTCCTCGTCTCCACGCGTCCCACCGGGCGGCTGGTCTCCAGCGACACGCCCCCCGTGGCGCCGTCGGCCACGCCGACATCGGCGTCGCCGCTTCCGCTCGACCCGCGAGCGGAGCGCCTCGCGCTCGCCGTGAGTCGGGCCGCGGACTACGGGATCTTCCGCCCGCTCTGCCTCGTCCGCGCCGTCGCCATCAACCGCATGCTCGAGCGCCGCGGCATCCACGGCAGCCGGATCCGCATCGGCGTCCGCGTGCGGCGGGGGCGCTTCATGGCGCACGCGTGGGTGGAGTACGGCGACCGCGTCATCGGCGACAGCGAGGCGCACGTCGACTCGTTCGCCGAGCTCACCGACGTGAAGCTCGTGGACGCCAAGTGAGCGCGATCGTCGGCATCTTCACCTCGGGCGACCGCCCCGCCGAGAGCGTGGCGCGACGGATGCTCGACCGGATGCGGACGCGCGGCGCCGATCGGGTCGCGGTCTGGCGCGGCGAGGGCGCCCTCCTCGCCGTCGCGCGCCACGAGTGGGAGATGCACCCGGACTTCTCCGGCGACGCCCTCGTGGTCGAGGACGACGACCTCGTCGTCGCCGCCGATGCATCGGTCTATTATCGCGCCGACCTCCGGCGCGCGCTCGACCGACGGGGCGTCGCCGCCGCCGGCGACACGCCGAGCCACCTCGTGCTCGCCGCCTATCGCGCGTGGGGCGATGACTGCGCCGCGCGGCTCGAGGGGGACTTCGCCTACATCGTCTGGAACCGGAAGACGCGCCGCCTGTGCGCGGCGCGCGACTTCTCGGGGAAGCGGACGCTCTACTACGCGGAGCCGGGGGACACGCTGATCGTGGCGTCCACGATCAGCGCGGTGGTGGCCCACCCCCAGTGTCCCGGCGACTTCAACTACACGTCGCTCGCCGAGACCGCGGGCGGACTGTTCGCGGCGAGCCACGAGACGTGCTACGCCGCCGTGCGCGCGCTCCCCGCCGGGTGGACGCTCGCCCGCCGCGAGGGGGGGCGGGGGCACGCCGAGCTGCGCCGGCACTGGAGCCCGCCGCCCATGCGGGAGCGGGACGACCTGTCGTTCGAGGAGGGCGCCGAGGCGCTCCGCGAGCTGCTCGTTCGATCGGTGATGGAGCGCACGGTATCCGGCGGGCCCACGAGCGTATGGTTGAGCGGCGGGTGGGATTCCACCGCCGTGTTCGGAGCGGGGAAGGAGGGAGCTCGGCGGCTCGGCGAATCCACCAGGGAGCTGCTCCCCGTCTCGATGAGCTATCCCCCCGGTGATCCCGGACGCGAGGATGAGCTCATCCAGGCGGTGGCGGATCACTGGGGCGCGCGGGTGCACTGGGTGAACATCGCCGACGTCCCGTTCTTCGACCGGCCGGCGGAGCGTGCGGCGCGTCGCGACGAGCCGTTCGCTCACCCGTTCGAGATGTGGCACCGGGCGCTCGCCCGCGGGTCGCGCGCGGTCGGCTCGCGTGTGGCGCTCGAGGGGGTCGGAGGGGACCAGCTCTTTCAGGTGTCGGAGGTGTTCCTCGCCGATCTGCTGCGCGCCGGGCGCTGGGGCGAGCTGGCTCGCGAGTGGCGCGAGAAGGGGATGCGCGGCACGGGGTTCCGGAACTTCTTCCGGTGGGCGGTGCAGCCGCTCCTCCCCGCTCCCGCGCTGGCGATCGCGCGCGTACTGCGACGCGGGCGCCCGCTGGTCGGGCACCTGGAGCGGCGGCCGCCGGAGTGGCTCGATGCCGGCTTCGTCCGGCGCCATCGACTGGAGGAGCGCGAGCGTGCGTTCACGCCGCAGCGTCGACGCGGCACCTGTGCCGCGTATGAAACGGAGTGGTATCTCACCCACCCCTACTTCCCGCGCGTGTTCGGGCTCGCTTCCGCGTTCGCGCTGGAGGAGGGGGTGGAGATCCGGTCGCCTCTCTACGACAGGCGGGTCATCGAGTTCGCGCTCACCCGCCCGCGTTGGGAGCGCTCGTCAGGACCGGAAACCAAACGTCTGCTTCGCGCGGCGGTACGAGGTCTGCTACCGGACGTCGTTCTGGCGCCGAGGCCGGCGCGCACGGGAGGCACGGGTGGTTATTTCGACCGATCCATGCGCGAGCGGTTTCCCGCGCTGCAGAACGAGATGCTCAGTGATTCCGTGCTCGTGCGCGCTGGAATAATCGATGCATATAGGTTTCGGCAGTTGGGCACGTCGTACGTGAAGGGCGGTTCGGGTCAGCTCGGGGTGAACTTGTTCTTCACGTTGCAGACGGAGCTCTGGCTCCGGGCACGACTCGAACCGACGGATGCGCTCGTCGGGAAATTACCGGCAGAGCCAACGGTAATGGTTGCAGGTTAGCAGTGCAGGGCTCGCCAGGTCCCCGTCGGGACCCGGGAGGGGTTGCAGGACGCAGCATGCAGTATGCAGCACGGCACGACGGTTACTTCTTCACGGCCATGGGGGCCGTACTTCCGCCGGGCAAGTGGCCCGGCAACACACGACACAGGGAGGCGTCGCGTGTATCAAAAGCCACGGGTGGAGCGTTTCGGAACGTTCCGCGAACTCACTCAGGTGGGTTTCAACGGTTCCACGGATGGGTTCACCATCTGCGGTATCGGGTCCGGCAACGAGCTGTGCGGTGGGCCGAATGGTCCTCCGTGCCGGAACGGCTCGGTCTGATACGCTTCGGTGGGAGGCTGTCGGCGATCGCTGATGGCCTCCCTCCGCTTTCCACCTCATGCCAGAGTACTCGATCTTCGGCGGGTGTCTCCGGTCGGAGATCACCTTCCCCGAGCTCCGCGCGCTCGACGAGCCATGCCGCGAAGCCAGCTGGACGCTCTCGACAACTCAGACGCTCACCGAGCTCCCCGACGCCGAATGTCTGGGCGAGCTGACGATCGTCGCCGGGTGCCGCGTGCGCATGCTGCGCCACGCTGGCGGCTTCCGCCTGCTGTACGATGACAGCGGGGTGTACGACATCACCGACGACGGGCGGCGCATCACGTGGTGCCCCGGCCCGCAGGTGGCGCCGGCGACGGTGCGCTCGGACGTCACCGGTCGGGTGCTCGCCACGGCGCTCTACGCGTCCGGGCGGCTGTGCCTCCACGGGAGCGCCGTGTCGCTTCCCGGAGGCGTCGTCGCCTTCCTCGCGCCGAAGTATCACGGCAAGTCCACCCTGGCGCTCGCCCTGGCGCGCGCGGGCGGCCGCCTGCTCACCGATGACGTGCTCGCCGTGGAGCTCGCCGAGCCGCCGGTGGCCATGCCGGGAGTCCACCTCGTGAAGCTGTGGACCGACTCGGCGGAGATGTTCGGCGTGGATCGGGAGACGGTGGCCGGCGAGAAGCACCTCGTGGACGATCTCCCCGACGACCTGCTCATGTTCGACCGCGCGCCGCTCGCCGCCGTGTACCTGCTCGCGCCGCTCGCCGACGGCGAGTCGATGGACGCGCCCGTGCGCCGCGTGCGCATGGCCGGTGTCCCCTCGGCGCTCGCCCTCGTGCGCCACACCGCGCTCGCCGACCTGCTCGGCGGGGCGGAGGCGCCGGTGGTGTTCGATCGCGCGGCGGCGCTGGCCGACCGCGTGCCCGTGTACCGGCTCGACACCGTTCCGGGACTCGATCGCCTCGGCGTGGTCGTGTCGCAGCTGCTGGAGTGGCACGGCGAGCCGGCGGGACTCGTCACCGCGCCCACCCCGTGACCGGCAGCGCCGCCACCGTGCGCGCGACGTCGCTCGAGCGCGGCACGTCGCGAGCTCCCGCCGTCGTGATCGACGGCCTCGGCAAGCGGTTCCCGGAGCGGCGCCGCTGGACCGAGATGCTCCGCCACCCCCGGAGCACCCGCTGGGTGAGCGTGGTTCAGGGCGTGAGCGTGTCGATCGCCGAGGGGGAGTTCTTCGGCCTGCTCGGGCCCAACGGAGCCGGGAAGACGACGCTGTTCAAGATGCTCGCGACGCTCATCATCCCCGACGAGGGGACGGCGCTCGTGGGGGGGCACGACATCGTGCGCCAGCCGGCCGCCGTGCGGCGCATCCTCTCCCCGGTGATCGCCGACGAGCGCAGCCTGTACTGGCGGCTCTCGGCGCTCGAGAACCTCGAGCTGTACGGCGCGCTCCAGGGGCTCGACGCCCGGAGCCGGCGGGCGCGCGCCGGCGAGCTGCTCGAGGTGGTCGGCCTGAGCGACGCGGGGGAGAAGATCGTCGGCTCCTTCTCGTCGGGAATGAAGCAGCGGCTGCTCATCGCCCGCGCGCTCATCGGACAGCCGCGCGTGCTCCTGCTCGACGAGCCGACGCGCAGCCTCGATCCGATCTCGGCGCGCGCCTTCCGCGCCTTCCTGCGGGAGGAGATCACCGGCCGGCAGGGGTGCACCGTGGTCCTCGCCACCCACAACGCCGAGGAGGCGCTGGAGCTGTGCGACCGCGTGGCGGTGCTCGACCACGGCCGGCTGCTCGCGGCGGGGACGGCCGAGCGCCTGGCGCGGGAGATCGGGGACGAGCGCTATCGGATGTGGACGCGCGACCCTTTCCATCCGGGGATCGGGGCGCTGGTGGAGCGCGGCGTGGCCGGCGGGGTGGCCACGCGCGGCATGGACGAGGAGGGGTGGACGCGAGTGGAGATGGAGATTCCCGGTGGATCGGAGCGCGCGGCGCAGGTCGTCGCGTTCCTCGTGGAGCAGGGGGTGTCGGTGGCGCGCTTCGAGCGGGTGAGCCTCTCGCTCGCCGATCTGATCGAGCGGATCGTGGAGCGCGCCCGGAGCGAGCCGCCGGCCGGCTCGGCGGAGGGATCCCGCGATGCGTGAGGCGCTGGCGCTCATCCGCGCGAGCTGGCGCACGGCGCTGAGCTACCGGCTCTCGATGGCGATGTCGCTGGTGTCGCTCCTCGCCACCGTGATCCCGACGTTCTTCGTCGCCCGCGCGCTCCAGCCGACGATGGCGAAGTCGATCGCCGAGCAGGGGGGGGAGTACTTCGGCTTCCTCATCGTCGGGATCATCGCGTTCTCGTTCATCATGGCGTCGGTGAACTCGGTGCCCACGGTGATCTCCTCGGGGATCGCGACGGGGACGCTCGAGGCGCTGCTCAGCACGCGCGCGTCGCTCCCCTCGCTCATCGGCGGCTTGATCGGCTACAGCTTCGTGTGGACCAGCGTGCGGGGGGTGATGTACCTCGCGGCGGGGCTCGCGCTCGGGATGCACCTGGCGTGGGGGGAGTGGCTGTCGTCGCTGCTGATCCTCGCGCTGATCGTGCTCGCCTACCTGCCCTTCGGGTTGATCGCGGCGGCGATGGTGCTGGCGTTCCGCACCACCGGGCCGCTCCCGTCGGTGGTGCTCATCCTGTCCGGGCTGCTGGGCGGCGTGTACTATCCGACACACGTGATACCGTCGTGGATTCAGAAGCTCTCCGACGTGGTCCCGCTCACCTACGGCCTGCGCGCCCTGCGGCAGACGCTCCTCGAGGGGGTGCCGTTCTCCGCGGTCGTGCCGGACGTGGTGACGCTGGTGGGGTTCGTGGTGTTGTTGAACGCGGTGAGTCTCTTCGCACTGGCGGAGGCGCTTCACTATGCGCGCCGAACGGGAACCTTGGCTCAGTACTGACGACATCGACCGCATGCCACTCGGCGACCTCTCACCGGAGGCGCAGCTTCTCCTCCTGGCCTCCGGGGGCGCGGGAAACGACGCCCGCATCCGCGAGCTGGTGACGGGCGGGATCGACTGGGAGAAGCTCGGCTGGCTCGCCATGCGCGAGCGGGCGGCGCCGGTGTTGTGGGACCGCCTGCGATCGGTGCCGGCGCTGCACATCCCCGATGCGGCCGCGCCACTCCGCCGCGTGGCGATGGTGTCGGACTTCCGCATGCGCCACCTCGAGGCGCGGCTGGACGACTCCCTGGCGGCGCTCGAGGACTCGCGCGTGGATGCGCTGCTGCTCAAGGGGGCGGCGCTGGCGCTCACCGTGTACGGCTCGTTCACGCGGCGTCCGATGGGTGATCTGGACGTGCTCGTGCGAGCGCCGGACGTGAAGCGCGCGCTGGCGGCGCTCCTCGGGGCCGGGTGGTCGCCCGTGGACGCGAGCGGGCTCGAGGAGTTCTACCGGGGGCACCAGCACCTGCCGGCGCTCACCGACGACCGGGGCACCGAGGTGCAGCTCGAGCTGCACACGGCGCTGTTCTTCGAGGGGCACCCGTTCCGACTGAGCCCCGAGGACATCTGGCGCCGGGCGAAGCGGATCGCGGTGCGGGGCCGGTCGGTGTACGTCCCGGGGACGCACGACCAGCTGCTCCACCTGTGCCTGCACTTCGCGTGGTCGCACCTCATGTCGACGGGGGTGTGGCGGACGTTCCGGGATCTCGGCGCGCTGGTGGCGACGGGGAAGATCCGGTGGCCGGAGTTCACGCGGCTGGCGCTGGAATCCCGAGGGGGGAGCCTCTGCTACTGGACGTTCCGGCTGGCGCGGGAGCTGGCGGGGGTGGAGGTGCCGGCGGACGTGCTCTCGGCGCTGCGCCCGCCGCTGCCGGAGCTGGTTCTGTCGCGGGTGGCGCGGCACTTCACGTACTCGCTCCTGCCGACGGAGGCGCTGTGCCCGTCGGTCTGGGTGTCGCACACGCTCTGGCGGGTGGGGGTGCGTCCGGGGTGGAGCGGGCACGGCGGGGTGCGCCCGTGGGACCGGTCGGACGAGCTGCTGGTGCCGGCGGAGACGCGGAAGTCGCGATCGAGGAGGCTGGCGGACCAGGCGCGGAACATCAAGGGGTGGGGGAAGTACGTGCGGGCGATCATCTGAAGGGAGTCGGAGCGAAGGGGTGGGGCGCGAGTCGGAGCGAGGAGAAGCGGGAGCGAGGGGAGAGGGGGGTGAAACGCGAGTCGGAGCGAGGACCATCCGGCGCGAAGGACGCCGGGGGGGCGGCGCCGGTCCGACTCGCCTCGCGCCGGGTGGTCTTCGCTCCGTCTCTCGCCTCACCCCCTTCGCTCCGACTCCCTGAGGCATTGACACCGGCCGATTCCCGGCTACCTTTCACAGGCTAAGCCGCGCCACGATAAGCGATTTCACGCGAGTCGGGGCGCGTAGCAGGCGAGGCGAACAACGCAACGGCCGGAGCGTTTCGGCGCCCGGCGCGCCCTTGGGTCCCCACTCGCGCGGCAGTGGCGAGCGCACCCGGCGGCAGCGGATGGATACCGGCTCCCACGAGGGGGCGTCCGGTCCACCCGCATTTTTGCTGGATTTCATCGGACCCGGGCCGGGCCGCATAGCAGAGACCTACATGGCACGCACAACACCGCTCGACCACTATCGCAACATCGGCATCATGGCGCACATCGATGCCGGGAAGACGACCACCACCGAGCGCATCCTGTACTACACGGGGAAGAGCTACAAGATCGGTGAGGTCCACGATGGTGCGGCGACGATGGACTGGATGGAGCAGGAGCAGGAGCGCGGCATCACGATCACGTCCGCCGCGACGACGTGCTTCTGGACCCGTCATGGCATCGAGTACCGCATCAACATCATCGACACGCCGGGCCACGTCGATTTCACGGTCGAGGTGGAGCGGTCGCTGCGCGTGCTCGACGGCGCGGTGACGCTGCTCGATTCGGTGGCCGGTGTGGAGCCGCAGACGGAGACGGTGTGGCGCCAGGCGGACCGGTACGGCGTGCCGCGGATCGTGTTCGCGAACAAGATGGATCGCGTGGGCGCGGACTTCGAGCGCTGCGTCAAGATGATCCGCGCGCGGCTGACGCCGCGCGCCTTCCCGCTGCAGCTCCCGATGGGATCGGGGGAGCTGTTCGTGGGGCACATCGACGTCCTGCGCCGGGTGGCCATCGTCTTCGACGAGGCGACGCTCGGCAAGACGTTCGTCGAGGAGCCGGTGCCGGAGTCGTACCAGGCGGCCGTGGAAGAGGCGCGCCACGCGGCGGTCGAGGCGGCGGTGGAGCACGATGAGGCGCTGCTCGAGAAGTATCTCGGCGGCGAGGAGCTGACGCTCGAGGAGATCCAGAGCGCGATCCGCTCGGCGACGATCGCCGGCCAGTTCGTCCCCGTGCTGTGCGGCGCCTCGTTCAAGAACAAGGGCGTGCAGCACCTGCTCGACGCGGTGATCGACTATCTCCCGGCGCCGGTGGACGTCAAGGCGATCAAGGGGCACGTGCCGCTCCACGACGAGACGTTCGAGGAGCGCCCGGTGGCCGACGACGCGCCGTTCGCGGCGCTCGCGTTCAAGATCGCGACCGATCCGTTCGTCGGAAAGCTGACGTTCTTCCGCGTGTACTCCGGCGTGCTCTCGGCCGGCTCCTACGTGTACAACTCCACGAAGGACAAGCGCGAGCGCGTCGGCCGCCTCCTCCAGATGCACGCGAACAAGCGTGACGAGATCGAGGAAGTGCGCGCCGGCGACATCGCCGCGGCGATCGGCCTCAAGGACACGCGCACCGGCGACACGCTCTGCGACGACGACCACCCGATCATCCTCGAGGCGATGAAGTTCCCCGCGCCGGTGATCGACGTGGCGATCGAGCCCAAGACCAAGGCCGACCAGGACAAGCTGGCGATCGCGCTCCAGAAGCTGGCCGAGGAGGATCCGACCTTCCGCGTGCACTCCGACCCGGAGACCGGACAGACGATCATCTCCGGCATGGGCGAGCTGCACCTCGAGATCATCGTCGACCGCATGCAGCGCGAGTTCAAGGTGGACGCGAACATCGGCCGCCCGCAGGTGGCCTATCGCGAGACCATCCGCAAGCGCGTGGAGAAGGTCGAGGGGAAGTTCATCCGCCAGTCGGGCGGCAAGGGGCAGTACGGCCACGTGGTCATCAACATGGAGCCGGGCGAGCCCGGAACCGGCTTCCAGTTCGAGGACAAGATCGTGGGCGGGGTGATCCCCCGCGAGTACATCGGCCCCGTGGAGCAGGGGATCAAGGAGGCCATGGAGACCGGCGTCCTCGCCGGCTATCCGGTGGTCGACATCAAGGTGCAGCTCGTGTACGGATCGTACCACGACGTCGACTCCAGCGAGATGGCGTTCAAGATCGCCGGGTCGATGGCGTTCAAGGAGGCGGCGAAGCGGGCGACGCCGGTGCTCCTCGAGCCGATCATGAACGTCGAGGTCGTGTGTCCCGCCGATTACATGGGGGACATCCTCGGCGATCTGTCCTCCCGCCGCGGCAAGATCGGCGGGATGACGCAGCGCGGCGAGGCGCAGGTCATCGGCGCCAGCGTGCCGCTCTCGGAGATGTTCGGCTACTCCACCACGCTGCGCTCCCAGTCGCAGGGACGCGCCGTGTACTCGATGGAGTTCAGCCACTACGAGGAAGTGCCGAAGAGCAAGGCGGAAGAGATCATCAACAAGGTGAAGGCGTAAGGCGGGTCGATCGGTGAGCGAGTGCGTCGGACGACGCACCGGCTCACCGGCCCACCGCCTCGCCGAATCACGATTCGAGAACTCTCTCTACTCGGGAAGATCGGTATCATGGCCAAGGCGAAATTCGAGCGGACGAAGCCGCACGTGAACGTGGGGACGATCGGGCACGTGGACCACGGGAAGACGACGTTGACGGCGGCGATCACGACGATCCAGGCGGCGAAGGGGATGGCGCAGAAGGTCGCCTTCGACCAGATCGACAAGGCGCCGGAGGAGCGCGAGCGCGGGATCACGATCGCCACCGCGCACGTCGAGTACGAGTCGCCGAAGCGCCACTACGCGCACGTCGACTGCCCGGGGCACGCCGACTACGTGAAGAACATGATCACGGGGGCGGCGCAGATGGACGGGGCGATCCTCGTCGTCTCTGCCGCCGACGGGCCGATGCCGCAGACGCGCGAGCACATTCTCCTCGCCCGCCAGGTGAACGTGCCCTACATCGTCGTCTTCATGAACAAGGTCGACATGGTCGACGACCCCGAGCTCCTCGACCTCGTCGAGCTCGAGGTGCGCGAGCTCCTCAGCCAGTACGAGTTCCCGGGCGACGAGATCCCGATCATCAAGGGCTCGGCGCTCAAGGCGCTCGAGGCGGGCGATCCGAACTCGGAGTGGGGGCAGAAGATCGGCGAGCTCATGGACGCGCTGGACAGCTACATCCCCGAGCCGAAGCGCGAGATCGACAAGCCGTTCCTCATGCCCGTCGAGGACGTCTTCTCCATCACGGGCCGGGGCACGGTGGCCACCGGGCGCATCGAGCGCGGGGTGGTGAAGGTGGGCGACGAGATCGCGCTCGTGGGCTTCGGCAGCGACAAGAAGACGGTCGTCACGGGGGTGGAGATGTTCCGCAAGCTGCTCGACGAGGGGCAGGCGGGCGACAACGTGGGGCTGCTGCTGCGCGGGATCGGCAAGGACGAGATCGAGCGCGGGATGGTGCTCTCGAAGCCCGGGGCGATCACGCCGCACACGCACTACCTCGCCGAGGTCTACGTGCTGACGAAGGAGGAGGGGGGGCGGCACACGCCGTTCTTCAACGGCTACCGGCCGCAGTTCTACTTCCGGACGACGGAC
>DASUXC010000035.1:0-12274 GCA_036378095.1 Gemmatimonadaceae bacterium
CCGGGAAGCCGACCCGCCGCCACCGCCAGGCCGAAGTTGATCCGGGCGAGGATGGAGCCGGTGTTGATCCAGGCGTCACCCGTCTCGGGATAGCCGTTCGGGTCGCGGTGCTCGTAGAGCGGCTGGCCGAGCCGCGCCACCATGCGCGCGGTGCGCGGGGAGGTGTCAGGCGGCGCACCGAGGGCGCGCGCCGCGCTCACCACCAGCTCGAACGGGCTCTTCACCTTGCCGTGGTACGCGGCGCGGGAGAAGAACTCCGGGCTGGTGAAGATGGTGCGGAGCACCTCGCGGATGTCGCCGTCGGTGCGGGTGAACGTGGCCGCGGCGCGCTCGACCAGCGCCGGTGGCGGCGTGTCGCTCACGAAGCGGCGGGCGAGCTTGGTGGCGATGAAGCGCGCGGTGGCCGGATGCCTGGCGAGGATATCGAGCACCTCCTCGCCATCCTCGATCCCGCGCCCGGCGGGAAGCGTGTGTCCGAGAAACACCTTCTCCCCCCGGTCGTGCATCGCCGGGCGAAAGACGAAGCCGCCTCCCTGGCGCGGCTGGCGGATGGTCCAGCCGGTGAAGGCGCGCGCCGCGGCGATCACGTCCGCCTGGGTGTAGCCGCCATCCACGCCGATGGTGTGCAGCTCGAGCAGCTCGCGGCCGTAGTTCTCGTTGAGCCCGCGCGCTCGGGCTCGTCCGCCCCGGACGCGGCGCGCGGCCGCGCGGGAAGCGCGGGCGGGGGCGGGGGCGCTGCTCTCCCAG
Source organism: Gemmatimonadaceae bacterium (assembly GCA_036378095.1). Lineage (GTDB taxonomy): Bacteria > Gemmatimonadota > Gemmatimonadetes > Gemmatimonadales > Gemmatimonadaceae > JADGGM01. The sequence continues at coordinate 748 of DASUXC010000035.1, forward strand.
TTGTCGAGGTAGAAGAGCATGGCCGGACTCCTGGCCACCGCGCCGAGGAGGTCGCGAAAGCGGCCGAGCGCGTAGGGGCGAATGGCGTCTCGCTCGTAGGAGGCGACGAAGTAGCGCTCCGGTCCCTTGCCGGCGAACACGTTGAAGTGGTTCTCCCAGAAGTCGACCATCACCTCCTGGAGCTGCCGCTCGCTCGCCACCGCGCGGGCGACCTTCGCCACCTGCGGCTCCTCGATCACTCGCCGCGATGCCTGACGAGCCTCGCGGATGGCGAGCGAGTCGCTCGCCGTGAGCGAGAGCGGCGCCCCGCGCGCGTCGCTGGCGGCGCCGTCGCCGCCGTCGCCGCCGTCGCCGCCGGCGCGCGCCGCCCGGCGCCGGGCGGCGCGGATCCCCCGCGGCGGGGGGAAGGCATCCACGAGCTCGGCCGGACTCATGGAGAGCGTGGGGAAGCGCGCGAGGACGCGCTCGGTGGCGTCATCGGGGATGCGCTCGGGGTGCAGTTGGCGTGCGATCCAGCGATCCACGCCCATGGCGCGGACGCGCTCGTAATCGCCAGGGCGCGCGCCGAAGGTGAGCCGGTCGATGGCCTGCCACACCTGCCGGTCCGGGGTGAGCTCGCGCGCCGCCACCTCGCCGGCCGACGGGAGCGGCGGGTCCGGCGCCGGGCGCGCGGTGCGGCGGGCGGCGCCAGGGGCGCACGCCCCCAGCACGACGAGGGCGACGATCGGGAGACCGGGCTTCATTGACGCTCCTCCGGGTGGGCTCGAGATGTTCGACGCACGAGGGCCCGCGGCGTTAATGCCCGGGCCTCATTGCCCCCGTCCCCCAGCCCCGGGCCCCTGGACCCCGGACCCCACCGCGCGCGTTAGCTTCATCGAATGACGCTCCCTGTGCACCCTCGCATGCCCAAGAGGCGAGCGCCCCCGTCCTCGCGCGGAGACGACGACGCGCGCCCGGGGTGGCGCGAACGGATCGCGGCGCTACGCTACGTGCCGCCGCTCATCCGCATGGTGTGGAGTACCCATCGCGGCTACACCACCACCATGGCGGTGTTGCGCGTGGGGCGTGCGTTCCTGCCCGTGGCCACCTTCTGGATCGGGAAGCTCATCATCGACGCCGTGATCGCCGCCCGCTCCGCGCCGCGCGATCTCGGGCGGCTCTGGGAGCTGGTGGCGATCGAGATCGGCATCGTGGTCGCCGGCGAGGTGCTGGCGCGCGCGTCGGCGCTCGTGGAGAGCCTGCTCGGCGATCTCTTCTCGAACCACACCAGCGTGCGCCTCATGGAGCACGCGGCGACGCTCGACCTCCAGCAGTTCGAGGACCCCGCGTTCTACGACCAGCTCGAGCGCGCGCGGCGCCAGACCACCGGGCGCATCGGGCTGCTGTCGCAGCTCCTCACGATGGGACAGGATCTCATCACCCTCGCATCGCTCGGCACGGCGCTGCTGGTGTACAGCCCCTGGCTCCTCCTGCTGCTCCTGGTCGCCGTGCTCCCCGCCTTCCTCGGCGAGACGCACTACGCGTCGCTCGAGTACTCGCTCCTCTTCCGCTGGACGCCGGAGCGCCGGCAGCTCGACTACCTGCGCTTCCTCGGGGCGAGCGACAAGACGGCGAAGGAGGTGCAGATGTTCGGGCTCGCCGGGTGGCTGGTGGACCGCTACCGCATCCTCGCCGACCGCTTCTACGAGGAGAACAAGCGGCTCTCCATCCGGAAGGGGATCGTCGGGACGATCCTCTCCGTGCTCGGCACGCTCGGCTACTACGGGGCGTACGTGATCATCCTGCTGCGCACCGTCGGCGGGACGATCACCATCGGCTCGCTCACCTTCCTCGCCGCGTCGTTCGCGCGGAGCCGCGACATCATCCAGCGGCTGCTCATCACGGCGAGCGACGTGTTCGAGCAGAGCCTGTACCTGAAGGACCTGTTCGACTTCTTCGAGACGCGGCCGACGATCACCTCGCGCCCCGGCGCGCTGCCGGTGCCGAACCCGATCCGCCAGGGGTTCGTGTTCGAGGACGTGGGCTTCCAGTATCCGGGGAGCGACCAGTGGGCGGTGCGCCACGTGAGCTTCCGGCTGGGCGCGGGCGAGCGGATCGCGTTCGTCGGAGAGAACGGCGCGGGGAAGACCACGCTCACCAAGCTCATCGCCCGGTTGTACGATCCCACCGAGGGGCGGATCCTGCTCGACGGTGTGGACCTGCGGGAGTACGACCTGGCGTCGCTGCGCCGCGCGATCGGGGTCATCTTCCAGGACTTCGTGCGCTTCGACATGCGCTTCGACGAGAACATCGGAGTGGGGCAGATCGAGGGCGTGCGCGGGTATCTCGACGCGGTGCCATCGCCCGCGTCGACATCGGGGAACGGGCACGCGCGACTCGCCGACGGAGCGGGCGCGGCGACCGCGGACGCGATGCTGGGGAACGGCGGCGCCGCCGGCGTGCCGCTCCCGCTGGCGACGGCGGCGGACAAGTCGCTCGCGTCGTCACTTCTCCCGCGCTTCGCTCTCGGCTACCGGCAGATGCTCGGCCGGCGGTTCGATGGCGGGGTGGATCTCTCGGGGGGCGAGTGGCAGAAGGTGGCGCTGGGGCGCGCGTACATGCGCGACGCGCAGGTGTTGATCCTCGACGAGCCGACGGCGGCGCTCGATGCGCGGGCGGAGTACGAGGTGTTCACGCGCTTCTCAGAGCTGGTGGCGGGGCGGATGGCGATCCTCATCTCGCACCGATTCTCGACGGTGCGCATGGCCGACCGGATCGTGGTGCTGCGGCACGGCGCCGTGGTGGAGGAGGGGACGCACGATGCGTTGGTCGCCGCCGGGGGGCTGTACGCGGAGCTGTTCGCGCTGCAGGCGGCGGGGTATCGCTAGCCGTACTCGGGCTTCGTGGGGGCGGAGGCGGGGCGCGGGGCGCGGGGGAGTATGGAATGCGACGAGGGGGCCGGCGGTCGCCGCCCCCCTCGTCGCTCAGTCACCATTCACGCGCGCCCCTCGCCCCGCACCCCGCTCTGCTCCAGCATCTCGACGATCTCCTCGAGCGTCGTGCGCCCGTGGTCGCGGGCGTACCAGGTGCGGATCTCGCGATAGCGTGCGTCCTTCTCCATGGCGAGGCCGGTCGACATCACCCACTCCTGCAGCGCGCGCGGGCGCGGACCCCACCAGCCACGCTCCTCGAACTCCGCGTCGAGCGCCATGACCACGGGGATCGAGCGCGAGCCGCGGGTGAGGTGGGCGTTCATGAGGTCGGGGTTCAGGTCGCGCGAGAGGAGACGGACGTCGATCGTCGGCACCGCCTCGGCGAGGCGGACGATCGACGGAACCGTGTTCACCGCGTCGCCGCACCAGTCTTCGGTGAGCACGAGGAGGTGCCAGCGCTCCGGGATGGCGCTCGCGCGCGCGACGAGCTCGGGGGGGAGCCTGGCCAGGCGGTGGATGGCGCGCCAGAGGTCCTGGTTCTTCGTCGCGCCGGCGACGAAGTCGGCGAAGGAGCTGGCGCGCTCGAATCGCTCGCGCAGGGTCGTGCCGCGTTCCGGCGCTGCGGGAGGAGTCGCGTCGCGCGGGGCCGGCGTGGAGGGAGGAGGGGTCACGGAGGGTGGAGCGGCGCCGGGGGCGCTACTCCTTCAGCACGTAGCCGCTGCCACGCACGGTGTGGATCAGCGGGTTGTGGCGGTCTTCCTCGAGCTTGCGCCGCAGGTAGTTGATGTAGACATCCACCACGTTCGTCAGCGGATCGACCTGCTGCTTCCACACGTTCTCGCTGATCATCTGCCGGCTCACCACGCGGCCGGCGTTGCGCATGAGGTACTCGAGCAGCGCGTACTCCTTCTGCGTGAGCTCGATCTCCCGCCCACCGCGCTCGACGCGGCGGGAGATCGGATCGAGCGAGAGATCGCGCACGCGCATCACGGCGCTGCCGGCGGTGATCGTGGCGCGGCGCAGGAGCGCCTTCACGCGCGCCAGCAGCTCCGGGTACTCGAACGGCTTGGGGAGGTAGTCGTCCGCGCCGGCATCGAGGCCGCTCACCTTGTCGGACACGGAGCTGCGCGCGGTGAGCATGAGCATGGGCGCGCGGAATCCGCGCTGCCGGAGCTCGCGAGCCACCTCCACGCCGTTCTTGCGGGGGAGGCCGACGTCGAGGATCACGAGATCCGGGGCGTGGTCGAGCGCCTCGAGGAGCCCGCTCTCGCCGTCGAGCGCGCTGCGCACCTGGTACCCTTCGTTGCCCAGGATGCGCTGCAGCACGGAGAGCAGGTCCCGGTCGTCCTCGACGACGAGTACCGTCGGGGCGCCATCGGTGTGTTCGGCCATGAGGAAAAACATACATATCGTGGCGCGCGCAGCCAAGCGGCGTCCCGCGCGGCGTCCCGAGCAGCGCGCCGGGCAGCGCCCCATGCAGCGCCCCATGCAGCGCCCCATGCAGCGCCCCACGCGACGCCCCTTGAACGGGGCGGCGCCCCGGCGTTTCTTTCCGCCGTGCTTGGAGAGCGCGTGCGACAGGGAGTGCGGGCGGGCATCATCGCGGCGGCGGCCACGCTCGGGACGCTGCTCGGCTTCGGCCGAGTTCGCGGCGCGGCGTTGCAGCCGCTCAATGCCATCGCGCACATGACCTTCGGGACGCGTGCCTACCTCATGGATGGCTTCGATCCCGCGATCACCCTCCTGGCGCTCCTGGTCCACATCGCCTCCGTCCTCCTCTGGGCGGTGATCTTCGCCCTCCTCGCCGGCCGCCTCCGCGGGTGGCGCCTCGTCGTGAGCGCGCTGCTGTTCGGCGGCATCGCCTGGGTGACCGACCACGCTCTCGTTCCCGATGCGCTCTCTCCCGGCTTCGAGCAAGTGCTCGGGCCGGTGGAGGTGGGAGTCGTGTACGTGGTGCTCGCGCTCTCCCTCGCCGCCGGCATCCGGCTCGCCGCGCCGCGTCCCGACACGATCTGACAGTCCCCGACCGTCGCGATTCGCAACACCAGTGTCGTCCACGTGAGACATGATGCGGCACCCGCTCGTCATGATGACCGGAGTGCGTGTCATGGAACTTTCGCTCTCGCACTGTGTTGGACTCGTAGAGCGATCGCGGGCACGGGGCGGCCCCGCTCTTGCTCCACGTGGCTCCAGACCGCTCGGACCGTGGGTGCAATGCCGCACCCGCACGCGGTTTCACCCTCACTGGAGGGACGATGGACTTCCTCGTGATGCTCGAGGAATGCTCCGGCCAGTCACCAGTTCTGGCACGAGTGGACTCCGTCCCGGCACAGCTCTCACCGGAGCGCCGGGCCCGGGATGTCGTGACGCTGTACGGCACCCCGCGGACGGAATCCCTCGCGCTGGCGATCGCCGCCGCGGTGGAGAGCCACCGTGCAGACGGCGACGGCGCAGGAGCGTTCCGCCACCTCGGGTTGTGGCCCGAGCGTGGCGCGGTAGGGGATGCGGCGTGGCGCGATGAGACGACGGGCGAGCTCAGGACGCGCGACCTCGACATCCCGTTGGACGTGCTCACCAAGACCGCGCACCAACTGCTCGCCCAGTGCGGCGCGGTGCTGCAGCGCCTCGTCGCCGGCCTCACCATGCCCGACTGGCCCGAAGGCGTGTGGCGTGCCATCAGCATCCGGTTGGACCCGATCGCCGAGCCCTCGCGGGCCGCGCTGGGCCGGTTGGAGGGGCTGCTGGAGACTGTTCGCGAGGCCGATGGACTCACCTACGAGTACGAGGGAGACTAGCGCGCGTTCTTCGTCAGACACGAGCCGTGACACGCGGCGGGGTCGCCCCTGGTGGGCGACCCCGTTTCGTTTGGGCGCTCTTGACGCCCGATTCGCCGCGCCACAGGGTTCGGCATGGAGACACGGCCATGACGAGTCCACTCGGGCGACGCCGCCCGCGGCGATCATCGGGAGTCGAGCGCGTCTTCGAGGACGATGATGCCCGGCTGTGGTCCGCCGGGCGAACCTTGACCCCGCAGGGCGGGGACGCGCTCCTCTTCACGTGCCTGAGCGACGGCCGCGAGTCCGCGCGCGCGATCGCCACCCCTCCGGACTTCCATCTCCCCGACGCGGAGGTGGCGGCGCTGCGCGCGCTGCTCCGCGCCGCGCCGAGAGTAGGGACTCTGTAGCGGACTGCGCCGGGAAGTACCCGACGGCGATCGGATCTTCGCCCCTGGCCCCCGGCCGCCGGCCAGGGTAGGATAGCGGCAGGGGGCCGGTGCGACACCGCGGCGCCGGCCGAGGGGCGAGGCACGCCCGTCCTCGGCGCGCGAGGAGGGTGGCCCAAGAAACAAGGAGTCCGCCATGCGGGAGTACACCAGCGCCGACATCCGGAACGTGGCCGTCGTCGGACATGGAGCGAGCGGGAAGACCACCCTGGTCGACGCGCTCGCTTTCGTTTCCGGCTCCAGCAAGCGCCACGGCACGGTGAAGGAAGGCACGTCGCTCACCGACTTCGCGCCGGAGGAGATCGAGCGCAAGTACTCGATCAATCTCGGATGCGCCTACGCCGAGTGGATGGACGCCAAGATCAACCTGATCGACACCCCCGGCTACCTGGACTTCCACGGCGACGCGATCGCCGGCCTCGCCGCGGCCGATGGCGCGCTCGTGGTCATCAGCGCCACCGCGGGCGTGGAGGTGGGCACCGAGAAGATGTTCCGCGAGGCGATCGCGAGGAAGGATCCCGTCCTCTTCGTGGTCACGATGCTCGACAAGGAGAACGCCAGCTTCGACCGCGTCTACGCGTCCATCAAGACCCGGCTGACGCCGAACGTCATCCCCGTCGAGATCCCCGTCGGCGAGGGGCCGGCGTTCCACGGGATCATCAATCTCTTCACGAAGAAGACGCACGCCTACCGGAAGGGGACGAAGTCGGGCGAGTACGACGAGACCGACATCCCCGCCGACTATCAGTCGCGGTTCGACCGCTACTACCAGGACCTCATCGAGACGATCGCCGCCACCGACGACTCGATGCTCGAGCGCTACCTCGAGGGGCAGGAGATCGCGCGCGACGACGCGATCGCGGCGCTCAAGGAAGGGATGAAGCGCGGAGAGCTCTTCCCGCTCTTCTGCGTATCGGGCGAGCTGACGTACGGCACGCGCGCGCTGCTCACGAAGATCGTGGAGCTCATGCCGTCGGCGTACGAGATGGAGGAGCTGCACGCCTTCACCGGCGCCGAGGGAGACCACACGGTGGAGATCCACGCCCGCGACGACCAGCCCTTCACCGCGCTCGTGTTCAAGACGCTCACGGAGCCGCACGTCGGCGACGTCTCGTTCTTCCGCATCTTCTCCGGCGAGGTGGTGAACGGGCAGGAGGTGTTCAACGTCACCCGCAACATCGCCGAGAAGCTGGGCCACCTCTCCATCGCGCAGGGGAAGGAGCGCCTGGAATGCGCCAAGCTGCACGCCGGCGACATCGGGTGCGTGGCGAAGCTCAAGAACACGCACACCAACGACACGCTCTCCACGCGCGAGCACCCGGTCCGCCTCCCCGACATCCGCCTCCCCGAGCCGCTCGTCACCTTCGCCGTGCACGCCGCGTCGCGCAACGACGAGGAGAAGCTCCAGCAGGGGCTGCACCGCCTGCACGACGAGGATCCCACCTTCCAGACGCACTACAACCCGGAGACGCACGAGACGGTGGTCGCGGGACTCGGCGAGCGCCATCTCGAGGTGACCATGGCGAAGCTCCGGCGGAAGTTCGCGGTCACCGGGGAGCTGACCAAGCCCAAGATCGCGTACCGCGAGACGATCAAGGGGAAGGGAGAGGGGCAGGGGCGGCACAAGAAGCAGACGGGCGGGCGCGGCCAGTTCGGCGACTGCTGGGTGCGATTCGCGCCGCTCCCGCGCGGCGAGGGGTACGCGTTCGAGGACCAGATCGTGGGCGGCGCGATTCCCGGGAAGTACATCCCGGCGGTGGACAAGGGGATCCAGGAGGCCGCGCAGCGCGGCGTGCTCGCCGGCTACCCGCTGGTGGACTTCAAGGTGGAGTGCTTCGACGGATCGTACCACTCCGTGGACTCGAACGAGATGTCGTTCAAGATGGCGGGGATTCTCGCGTTCAAGGCGGTGGCGCCGAAGTGCCGGCCGGTGCTCCTCGAGCCGCTCGACGAGCTGGAGATCCGGACGCCCGACGAGTACCTCGGCGACGTGATGGGAGACGTGTCGGCGCGCCGCGGACAGATTCTCGGCACCGAGCCGCTCCCCGACGGGCGCGGCACGCTCGTGCGCGCGGTGATCCCGCAGGCGGAGCTGCACCTGTACGCCACGGAGCTGAGCTCGATGACGCACGGCCACGCCACCTTCACGCGCCGGTTCCGCGGCTACGACGAGGTCCCCCCCGACGCGGCGCAGAAGATCATCGCCGAGGCGTCGAAGGAGGAAGTGCTGGCGGAGGCGTGAGGGCGACGGCGCCGCCAGACCAGGGTCGTCACCAACCCCGGCAGTCGAATCCGGCCGCCGGGGTTTCCCGTAGTGCTCTCCATCTCCATACCAGGGCCGACTGCATGCACATCCTTCGCATCAGCGCGTTGCTGCTCGTCGCGGGCGGGTGCGCGAGCGCGGGCGGAGGGGGCGGATCACGAGCGGCTCGCCCCGCCGCCCCCGTCTCCCCCGCCGCCGAGTCCACCACCACGACCGCCACCGCGGCGGCCGCGCCAGCCACCGGCGCGTTCGTCGTGCCCGTGCGGTACGACACCCTCTCCAACGGGCTCCGGGTCGTCCTCTCGCGCGACACCACCGCGCCGATCGTCACCGTCGCGGTCTACTACAACGTCGGGTTCCGCCTGGAGCCGCGGGATCGCACCGGGTTCGCGCACCTCTTCGAGCACCTCATGTTCCAGGGCTCGCGCAACCTCGGGAAGCTCGAGTTCATCCGGCTCGTCCAGAAGAACGGCGGGATCCTCAACGGCTCCACGCGCTTCGACTTCACCAACTACTTCGAGATCGTCCCCGCGCACACGCTGCGAACGATGCTGTGGGCCGAGGCCGACCGCATGCGCGGGCTCGACATCACGCAGGAGAACCTGGCCAACCAGCAGGGCGTGGTGAAGAACGAGGTGCGCGTGAACGTGCTGAACCAGCCCTACGGCGGCTTCCCGTGGCTGGACGTGCCGCAGTACGCGAACACGAACTGGTACAACGCGCACAACTTCTACGGTGACCTGAGCGACATCGACGCCGCCACGCTCGCCGACGCGCAGGCGTTCTTCCGCACGTACTACACGCCCCGGAACGCCGTGCTCGTCGTGTCCGGCGACTTCGATCCCGAGCAGGCCATGGGGTGGGTGCGCCAGTACTTCGGCTCGATCCCCGCCGCGCCGCGCCCGGCGCAGCCGGATCTCCGCGAGCCGCGGCAGGAGAAGGAGAAGCGCGCCACCCGCGTCGACTCGCTCGCGCCGCGTCCCGCGCTCGCCATCGCTTATCACATGCCCGCGCGTGGGACCCCCGAGTACTACGCGATGGGGCTCATCGACCAGATCCTGCTGCAGGGGAAGGACAGCCGCCTCCACCAGGCGCTCGTGCAGCGCACGGGGCTCACCGGGGATGTGAGCGGCGGGATCAACCTGCTCGGCAACATGTACGACTACGGCGGCCCGATGCTCTGGACGGCATCGCTGATCCACGATCCGGACAAGTCCGCCGACTCGATCCTGAAGGTGATCGACGCCACGATCGAGCCGCTGCGCACCACGACGGTGGACCAGGCGACGCTCGATCGCGCGCTGGTGAAGGCGCGCTCGGCGCTGTACGACGACATGGACGAGCTGGTCGGGTTCGGCCGCGCCGACCTGCTGGCGTCGTTCGCGCTGTTCGACGGCGATCCCTCGCGCATCAACGACATCGAGGCGCAGTACCGGAAGGTGACCCCCGAGCTCGTGCGCCGGACGGCCGAGGAGTATCTGCGTCCCGGGAACCGCACCGTGCTCATCATCCAGCCCAAGGGCGCCGCGAAGGGCGGCAGCGACACCAGGAGTGGATCATGACTCGAGCACACGTGACTCGAGCGCACGTGCGATCGCCCGCCGCGGCGGCGGCGCTGCTCGCGCTCCTCGCCCTTCCCGCCGCGCGTGCCGGCGCGCAGGAGAAGGAGGCGCCGCCGGCGCCGGGCGCGCCGCGGGACTTCGTCATCCCTCCCGCGCGCGAGATCACCCTCCCGAACGGGATGGGCGTGACGCTCGTGCAGTACGGGACCACGCCCAAGGTGGAAGTCGGCCTCGTGCTCCGCATGGGCAACGTGAACGAGAAGGCCGACCAGGTGTGGCTCGCCGATCTCACCGGCGACCTGCTCCAGGAGGGGACCACCACGCACTCCGCCGAGGAGATCAACCGCGCGGTCGCCGACATGGGCGGCTCGCTCGATGTGGGCGTGGCCCCGGACCAGACGACGATCGGAGGCGCGGTGCTCGGCGAGTTCGCGCCGCGGATGGTCCGCCTCGTGGCCGATGTCGTGCGGCACCCGGCCTTCCCCGATTCCGAGCTGCCGCGGCTTCGCGCCGACCGCCTGCGGAGCCTCTCCGTGGCCAGGAGCCAGCCGCAGTCGATCGCGCTGGAGAAGTTCCTCGCCGTGCTCTACCCGGACCACCCGTACGGCCGGCTCTTTCCCACGCCGGAGATGCTGCAGGGGTACACGGTCCAGCAGATTCGCGACTTCTACGCCGCGAACGCGGGCGCGGCGCGGGCCCACCTGTACGTGGTGGGGCGCTTCGACGAGGGCGCGGTGGAGCAGGCCGTGCGCGAGGCGTTCGGCGACTGGCGCGGGGCGACGGCCCTGGCCGCGCTCCCCGCGCCTCCCGCGCACGCCGCGGCCGGCGACTCGGCGGGATGGCGGATGTACGTCATCGACCGTCCCGGCGCCGTGCAGTCCAGCCTCTACATCGGGCTCCACGTCCCCGATCCGTCGAGCCGGGACTACATCGCGCTCCAGGTGATGAACGCGCTGCTCGGGGGCGCCTTCTCGTCACGGATCACGAGCAACATCCGCGAGGCGAAGGGCTACACGTACTCTCCCTTCAGCCAGATCACCACGCACTACCGGGACGCGTACTGGGCCGAGATCGCCGACGTGACGACGAACGTCACCGGTCCCTCCATCAAGGAGATCCTCGGGGAGATCGAGCGCCTGCGCCACGATCCGCCGCCGGACTCCGAGCTCACCGGGATCCAGAACTATCTCGCGGGGACGTTCGTGCTCCGCAACTCGTCGCGCGTCGGGATCGAGAACCAGCTCGCCTTCGTGCGCATGCACGGCCTCGGCGACGACTGGCTCTCCACCTACGTGAAGCGCGTCTACGCCATCACCCCCGCCGACGTGCAGCGCATGGCGCGGGAGTACCTCGACCCCGACCGGATGACGATCGTGGTCGTGGGGGATCGGAAGGTCGTGGATCCTCAGTTGCGCGAGCTGCGTAAGCGCGAGGGACCAGGTGTCAGGGGGCAGGGGCCAGGAGCCAGGGAATGACCGCGAGGGGGCGGCGCGAATGATTCGCGCCACCCCCTCGCACAACGGTGCGGGCGAGCGCCAAAGGCCCTCCGGTGCTCGCCCCGCGGTCC
>DASUXC010000036.1:0-66451 GCA_036378095.1 Gemmatimonadaceae bacterium
CGTGCTGCTGACGCGGATCGAGGACTGGGGCGCCGTGGCGGCGGTGCACGGGGAGGTGTTCGGCGCGGTGCGGCCGGCGTGTACGGTCATGCAGGTCGCCCGCTTCATCGACGCGCAGTGGCTGGTGGAGCTCGAGGTGGACGCCATCGTCAGCACAGCGGACCGGGCGCCGGCTGGCTAGAGCCCGACCGGGTCCACCGCGCCTGATCCCCAACGCTCCATTACCAACGGAGAATCACTGCCCGAGGTGGCGATGCCATCCCCAGGTCGCCCTCCAGTACGCCGCCGCCGACCTGCCGTGCGACGACTGGGTTCGGAAGCCTCTTCACAGGTGACAGCCGTATCAGGAGCACGCTCCTTGGCCAGACCACCATTGGTATCACCTCGCACGCTCTCCCTCACCGTGTTGGCCGAGCCCGTCGCCCTCTGCCGCCTGTCACCGAGCGAGCCTGTGCCGGCGTGGACGGCCGAAGCGCGCGAGTTTCTGACGGTCAGCCGCACGCCGACGGAGCTGTCCATCGTGGCCGACGAATCCGTGGTCCCGCCCGCGGCGGACGCTCAGCGCGGCTACCGCGTGTTGCGGGTGGAGGGGCCGTTGCCACTGGAGTTGGTCGGGGTGTTCGCGGCAATGGCCGGTCCGCTGGCCGCCATGAACGTGCCGATCTTTCCGATCGCGACGTACGACACGGACTACCTGCTGGTACACGACGCGATGCTGGAGCGCGCGATCGCCGCGCTCACCTCGGCGGGGCATGTAGTCAGGTACGCGGCGACCGACGCGCCTTCCGGGGCTGAACGTGACGAGGTAGCATCAGGCAGCCGGACTGGAGCATCTCACCAAGACTCGCCCGCATGAACCGGACGCTCTCTTCAGCCTGGACGTTCTTCCTGAAGTACCTGCTCCTGGCGCTGTGGATTCCCGCTTTCATGCTTCGCGTGACGCCAGCCTTCTCGCGCATGGCGGCAATCGTGCCCGGCGGCATGCACGGCGCCGACCCGGCGTGGATCCGCTGGACGTTCCTGCTGTTCGGGCTCGTGGGAGCCGCCTTCATCGTCCTGGTGTGTACTCCGCTCAAGCGGGTCCGCCTGGACCGCGGCGCGCTGGTGGTCTCCAACTACCTGCGCGAGTGGCGCATACCCCTTGGCCTCGTCACCGAGGTGACGCAGAACCGCTGGCTCCAGGTGCGGCCGATAACGATCCGGCTCAGAGCGGACATGGGGTGTGGGACGAGGATCGTGTTCATCCCGAAACGGTACGTCCGTCCGCGCTTCTGGCGCGAGGATCCGGAGGTGGGGGAGTTGCGGCGAGTGACCGGACTCGGCGCCGCGCGCCGGTGATGCACGCGCCGTAGAGCCGCTCGCGCTCCTGGGAGCGCCGCTTCGAGACGGTCGTCCAACCGGAGTCCGCCTTCCACGACGCCCCCAAGCGTGCGCTATGTGGCGGCAGTCTCCATCACACCACCCGCCACCTCCTCGACCAGACGGGCGACCTCCGTCGGGTGCGAGATGTACGCAACGTGGCTCGACCGGATCTCCGAAGCCCGGGCGCCCATCCGCTGGGTCATGAAGCGCTGCAGCTCCGGCTTGATCACCCGGTCCTCCTGCGTCACGAGGTACCAGCTCGGGATCGTCTTCCAGGCCGGCGTGTCGATCGATGCACCGAAGATCGATCCGGCCAACGGCTTCTGCGTCGCCGCCAGCACGTTCGCCTGTTCGGCCGGGAGATCGGCGCAGAAGACCTCGTGGAACTTCGTGGTGTCGATGTAGAGCGCGCCCGCAGCATCGGGCACGAGCGCCGCGATGACGTCGGAGTCGCCGAACCGGGAGAGCAACGCCTGGAACGGCTCACGGGCATCCGGCGCGAACCCGGCGATGTAGACCAGCGCCCGCACGTTCGGCCGCCCCGCGGCGGCGGTGATCACCGCGCCCCCGTACGAGTGCGCGACGACGACGACGGGGCCCGGCTGCGCGTCGATCACCCGCTGGGTCGTCGCGACGTCGTCGGCGAACGAGGTGAGTGGGTTCTGCACGGCGATCACGTGATAGCCGGCCTGCTGCAGCGGCCGGATCACGCCCTCCCAGCTCGATCCATCGGCCCACGCGCCGTGCACGAGCACGATCGTCGGCCGCTCGCCATCTTCCCGTGTCGTATGCATGGTGCTGCTCCTCCCGGCGACCGGACCGGGCCGCCACAGGGTCTCGTACCCGCGCGCTCGGCGCGCGTGCGCGGCCCATAGATACGGCGGGCGGTCGATGCCCGCAAACACGACAGTGGCGGCCGCGCGCGAGACGCAAGATGGAGCGGCGCTGAACGAGCCCGACGCCGCCGTTCAGGGACGCGAAGAGGCGGACGGCCGTGGGCCGAGTCCAATTCCCTCGGGCACCACGCCGATCTGCTCCAGGAACCCGAGTCGATCCGTCTCCAGGTCGGCCGCGACGATCTTGCCGCCGGCGAACCGGAACACACCCGCGCCGGGGTTCACGACCGTGTTGCCCGTCGCGGGAAAGCCCCGAAACGCTCCCTGGTGGGTACCCGTCCAGTGCCACCGGACCGCGACCCGGTCACCCTCGGCTACCACGTCGTCGAGCGTGTAGTGGATGTCCGGAAAGGCCGCTCGTAATCCCATCACGGGGACCTTGAACACGGCCGGCCCCTTGTTGCCTTGAGCACCGACACACTCGGGGCCAACGAGCTCGTCGATCGCGTCGAGGTCTCCGGTATTGAACGCCTCGAACAGCAGCGCGACCTTGCGTCTGTTCTCCCGCCGTATCTGGTCGGCCGTGATGTCGCTCCTGGACGCACCGGCATCGGTTTCGGGCTCGCCGGTCAGCGCCATGACCGCGCGCCACCCCGCGTACGCTCGAAGGCTCTGGATCTTGCCGTCCCTCACCTCGATCATGTCCACGGAGAACCTCTCCGCGTCCGAGGAGGCAGTGTGGTACTCGATCGCGACCGTGTTCCCTCGGATGATCGGTGGCTCGTGTCCTCCCCACGGCGTGCCGCGCCGCATGAGCGCGAGCGCGAGCTCCCGGATTTCCGCCCGCCCACGGCACACCCCCTCTTTCCGGTCGAAGACGCGCGAGACCAGATAGCTCTCGATCGTCGCGTCAGGCGCGAAGAGCGCAACGAGGGCCTCGACATCCTTCCGAGAAGAGGCGGCTTCGAGCTCGGCAATGAGCTGCTCGACGGTGACGACTTGCTCGTCCTGCATGGTTGTCTCCTTCGGCTTGTAAATCAGACGTACGGCTCGGGAAAATCCCCGCCGCCCCGACGCGTGACGGGATTCGGACGGTTCCTTCGGGACGATTGTCGAGTCGCGACGCAGTGCTCGTGAGCGCGAGCATCGCGCGATCCGCGCCACATCAGCCCTGCGTCACACGTACCCACGTATGACAGGCTACGATGGCGGAATGTGACGGCTCGGCGGACCGCCTGCGGACCGGTCGTCGATCGCGGAGGGTACCTCGCTCGGCGGCTCGGCGACCGGCTCGCGCGTCTCGAGCAGCATGGACTCGAGGTCGAGATCGTGCTGGATGCGCCGCATGACGTCGTCACCGATCACGTCCCGATCGCGCAGCGCGACGACCGCCCGCCGCTCTGCCTCGATCATTCTCGACCGGAGACGGCGGTACTCCACGGACCGATCCTCGTCGAGCACGCCGGCGTCGTGCGACGGCGCCGCCACGGTGTGCTCGTGCGCGCCGTCGTGCGCTCGTCCGCGGAAACGCCGCTGCTCGCGCGCGGCCCACCGGCGCGCCCGTTGCCGGTGCCGCTGCCGCAGGTACCGCACGATCTCCGGATGCGCGATGTCCGACGCCGCGCCATCGTCGAGCGCGCGAAGCCCGGCCTCCACGGCGACCAGCCTCGCGTGCGCCTCCTCGTCCTCGGCGCGCTCGTCCGGCCTGAGCCGGAGCCAGCGGAGCAGCGGTCCCACCGACGTGCCCTGCACCACGAGCGTCGCGAAGATCACCACGAAGGTGATGAACACGATCTGCCCCCGCGCGGGGAAGGGCGCGCCGGAGGCCGTCACGAACGGCAGCGCCAGCGCGAGAACGAGCGAGTCCCCGCCGCGCATCCCCGCCCAGCCGACGAAGAGCACCTGCCGCCAGGGGCGCGGCGGCGCATCGAGATGGAGCAGCCTCCGGCGGAGCGCCCACGGGATGTACGCGCTCGGCCAGACCCAGGCGAAGCGGACCAGCACCACGCAGGCGGCGATGAGCGCGCCCTCGCGAAGCCGTGCGCCGAGCGGGGCCGACGCGAGCGCCCGCGTGACGTTGGGGAGCTCGAGTCCGATGAGAATGAAGATGAGGCTCTCGAGCAGGAAGCTCGTCGTGCTCCACATCGCCTCGTCCGACACCCTGATCTCCGGCGAGACGAAGCGCGGCGCGTATCGTCCGACGTAGATGCCGGTGGCGACCACCGAGAGCACGCCGGAGGCGCCGAGCAGGTCGGCGGCCAGATACGACGCGAACGGGGTGAGCAGCGAGAGGGTGTTCACCGCCACCGGCACCGACATCGCCACGGGTGTCACCCACCGCGTCGCGATCCCCACGGCGAGCCCGATCGTGATCCCGCCACCTCCCGCGAGCACGAAGCTCGGCGCCGCCGTCCGAAGCGAGAACGCTCCGGTCACCGCCGCGGCGACCGCTACGCGATACGCCACGAGCGCGGTGGCGTCGTTGAGGAGCCCCTCTCCCTCGAGAATGCTCGCGATCGTCCGGGGACCGCCCAGCGACCGCATGATGCTGAGCGCCACCACCGCGTCGGGCGGCGCGACGATGGCGCCGAGGGCGAAGGCGGCTGCCCAGGTGAACGCCGGATCGAGCGCGCGCGCGACGATCGCCACCGCCGCCATGGTGACGAGCACCATCACGACCGCGAGCCGGACGACCGGCCAGAGCTCGTGGCGGAGGTCGCGAAGGGAGAGCGTCCGCGCGCCCCAGTAGAGCAGGGGAGGGATGAAGACGAGGAAGAGCACGTCGGGCGCGATCTCCACCCGCGGCAGCCTGGGCACGAGCGCGAGCAGGAGACCGCCCAGGGCCAGCAACACGGGGTGGGGCACGCCGACGCGGCGCGCCACGAGCCGGAGCGCGGCCGAGACCGCGAGAAGGAGCAGGACGAGCTCAGTACCGGCCATGGTGCGAGCCCCGGAGAGGGCCATCGAACCGCGCGGTCGAGGGCGCCTTGCGAGCGAGGGCGCGGGTCGGCAAACTCCCTTCACGAGCCTCCACGCATTCGCCACACCCGCCGCACGTCCCGAGGTGACCGAGCATGTGCCGCAACATCCGCACGTTGGCGAACTTCGATCCTCCCGCCACCGATGACGAGATCCGCGCCTCGGCGCTACAGTTCGTGCGCAAGCTGAGCGGCACGCAGCGGCCGTCCCGGGCGAACGACGCCGTGTTCAACCGTGCGGTCGACGAGGTGGCCGCCGCCGCGCGGCGGCTCATCGAGTCGCTCGAGACGAACGCGCCACCGCGAAATCGGGAGGCGGAAACGGCGAAGGCGCGCGAGCGCACGCGGAGGCGCTTCGCCTCGTAGCGATCGTGTGTGCTGGGTCCCTCGCTGGCGGCACCACGCTGCCATTCGACGTAGGGTCAGCCGATCCCCGCCGCGTGCGTGGCTCCGACCGGTCGCACCAGCTCCACCATCGCCTGATTGAACTTGGCTGCCTCATCCGCGAACGGCTCGTGCCCGGACTCCTCGAACCAGACGACCGTCTTCGACGGCGCGACCAGCGCGTCGATGTACGCCACGCTGGTTTCCGGCGGCACCCAGTGATCGAGACGCCC
This sequence comes from Gemmatimonadaceae bacterium, assembly GCA_036378095.1. Classification (GTDB taxonomy): domain Bacteria; phylum Gemmatimonadota; class Gemmatimonadetes; order Gemmatimonadales; family Gemmatimonadaceae; genus JADGGM01. The sequence continues at coordinate 5,794 of DASUXC010000036.1, forward strand.
CAGGAAGAAGAACGCGGGCACCCGCAATTCGGGCACGAGCTTCAGAAGGTCGAGCCGCGACGTCTCGGCCCACATCGCGTCGAGGGAGAACCGAAACGCGCGCATCATCCTCGGTAGCTCGATGAGCGACCATTCCGGCCCGCCGCCGAAGATGCGTCCCATCGCCCACAGCATCTTCGGCCCGAGCTGTCCCTCCAACCGCGAAAGCCACGTGCGCTCGGTCCACACGCCCTTGGCGGTGTGAGGGGGCGGGCCGAGGGCGCGCAGCTGCTCGAGCGCCCTCTGGTTGTCCTGCCGCCTCGCTTCGGCGAGCGCGAACTCGTACGATGCCGACTCGCCCGCGGCCGAGTCGCCGACCTGCCCGCTGCCCATGTACGCCGCGACTTTTTCCGGGAAGCGCGCGGCATAGAGCACGCCGAGCGCGGAGCCCCACGAGTGCCCGAAGATCGTGACCTTGCGCCTCCCGACGCGCTCCCGCACGGCCTCGACCAGCTCGTCGAGATCGGCGATGAACTGCTCGACGGTCATGGTCGATCGCGGGATCGCGCGGTCGTACGACTTGCCGGCGCCGCGCTGATCCCAGTAGACGACGGTGAAGCTCTTCTCGAGCGGCGCGTTGAAGTGACGGAAGAGTGGCGTCTCGGTGAGGCCGGGGCCGCCGTGCAGGAGGATCAACGGCGGATTCGCGAGGCTCTCCCCCCGGATCATCACCCACTGATCGACACCGCCGAGCCGGAGATAGCCGATCTGGGCGATGCTGCCCGGCAGTGGCTCACCTTCCGGTCCGAGAAACGGCGGCGTCCTTCCCGGATGCTTCATGGCACGAACCTCCGCGGATCGCCCGGCGTGCGTGTACGTCACCCCTCCAGGAACGAACGAACCCGCGACCGGGGCGGGATTGCCACCACGGTGGTGCGGATGGGCACCGCTCGTCTGTAGGTCTCAGACGGTCGTTCTGTAGGGACACCCCTTCAATCCGAGCTTGTGGCAACGCGGAGGGAAGCCGATCACATCGCGATCCACGGACTCGACTTGCTGCAGTCGATGAGCACTCGTAGAATCCGCGATCCGAACACTCTTCACCCGCCGAGAGGGCTCGCGCGGACGATCGCGCGGGTCGCTGGGATCCGCCGCGGATCGGCGTGGTGTGCGACGACCCGAGTGGCCTGGCGCGGAGATGCGCCGGGCGGAGGAACCATGACCAGAGCGAGAACCTCGATCCTGTTCGCGGCAATCGCCGCGACCACGTTGACCGCTGGTGCGGCCGGCGCGGTGCCACCGTCGGATGCCGCCGGCACCCCCCTCCGCGTGCACGAGACGTTTCACGTCGGCATGCTGCGTGTCGACCACGTCGGTGCGGAGGGTGGTACGCCGATCATCTTCATCCCGGCGCTCTTCTGTGGCCCGTGGCAGTGGCAACGGGAGATCGCGGCGCTCTCGGACCGGTACGACATCTATGCGCTCACGCTCCCCGGCTTCGACGGAGAGCCGGCCGTCGCCGGAGGCGACCTGATGAATCGCGCGGTCGCCGACCTGTCGCGACTCATCGCTGCGCGCCATCTCGATCGCCCCATCGTCGTCGGGCACAGCCTCGGCGGCACCCTGGCGGTTCTCTTCGCCGAGGGGCATCCGCGGGACGTGCGCAACGTCATCGCGGTGGAGGGAGGACATCCGGTCGCGCCGACGCCCGAAGCCCGCCGGCGGCACGTCGAGGCGGCTGTCGCGCCGTACGTCGGGATCGACCGCGCCGACTTCGCCAGCGTGCTCCGCGCGCACGTGCTGCAGTACCTGATCACGAGCAAGGCGAGCGTGGACAGCGTGGAGCGGCTCGCCGCGCGCAGCGATCCCGCGGCCGTGGTGCAGTGGATGCGCGACGCGCTGCTGCTCGATCTCACGCCGGGATTGCGGAACATCGGCGTGCCGTTCACGGAGATCGTCCCCTTCGACAGCACGATCGATCCGTACCGGGGCTATGCGTCTCTGGCGGCGAAGCGCGCGGCGTACACCAGGTGGGTGGAGCACGCCCCCGAGGGCACGGTGATCATGATCGACGGTGCGCGTCACTTCGTGATGCTGGATCGTCCCGACGAGTTCGATCGGGTACTGTACGAGGCGATCGCGCGGAGCTCGTGAGTCCTGGCTCCTCAGCGCCGGGGGAGCCCCCGTCGGGCCGACGCGTCAATCCCGGCCGACGTCCGCGACGGCCCTGGCAAACTCCCGCGGCGCTTCCTGCGGCAGGTCGTGCCCGGCTCCACGACGGCTCTACTGGTGCCGCGCGCGCAGCGACCTGAACGCCGCGCGCTGCTCGGTCGTGAAGATCGTCGGCTGCTCCCACGCCGCGAAGTGGGTGCCTTTCTCGACCTTGTTGTAGTACATGAGCTTCGGGTACGCCTGCTCCGCCCAGCTTCTCGGAGCCGCATAGATCTCGTCCGGGAAGACGGTGACCGCGACCGGGGTCTCGACGCCCCTGGCGTCGAAGAAGCCGCCGCGCTTCGGCGTCTGTACCGCCTCCCAGTAGAGGCGGGCCGAAGAGATCGCGGTGTTCGTCACCCAGTAGAGCGTGACGTTGTCGAGGATGTCATCCCGCGACAGTCCTTCGGTCTTGCCGTCGAAGACGCGGGCGATCATCGCCTGGCTGGCGTCGTCGTGGTCGATCATCCAGGCGGCGAGGCCGACGGGCGAATCGACGAGCGCGTACAGCGTCTGCGGCCGGTTCGCCATCTCGAGAAAGTAGCCCAGCCCCTTCGTGTAGAAGAATTTCAGCCGGTCCCACGCGTGCCGCTCCTCTGTCGTGAGGGTGGCTGGCGGCGCCTCGTTGAACGCGAGCGCCCTCGAGATCTCGGCCGGGACCGTGCAGGGCATGTTGGTGGAGATGCCGAGCAATCCCGGCGGCTCCTGAAGGGCCATGATCTCCGATACGACGTTCCCCCAGTCGCCCCCCTGCGCGACGAACCGGGTGTAGCCGAGGCGCTGCATCAGCGTCGTCCACGCCCGGGCGATGCGGTCGGGGTTCCACCCGGGCGCCGTCGGCTTCCCGGAGAAGCCGTAGCCCGGCAGCGACGGGATCACGACGTGGAACGCGTCCGCCGCGCTCCCGCCGTGCGCCGTGGGATCGGTCAGCGGCTCGATCACCTTCAACTGCTCGATGATCGAGCCGGGCCACCCGTGCGTGATGATCATCGGCAGCGCGTCCTCGTGCTTGGAGCGCGCGTGGATGAAGTGGATGTCCAACCCGTCGATGTTCGTGATGAAGTTGGGCAGGGCGTTCAGCCGCGCCTCGCACTTGCGCCAGTCGTAGTCCGTCCCCCAGTGGCGCGCGAGCGATTGCATCGTGGCGAGCTGCACACCCTGTGACGCGTCCGCGACCGTCTCCCGCTCGGGCCACTTCGTCGCATTGATGCGTCTCTGGAGATCGGTGAGCTCCGTTTCCGGCACACTCACGCGAAACGGACGGATGTCAGCCTGATCACGGCCCGTCAGCCGTGCAGCTTCGGTCGTGACGTGCGTCATGGCGCCAACCCTCCTGGAAATCCCGAGCAGTCCGAGCGAGACTGCGGAAGATGAGTGGCGACCAATGTGGGCGTCGCCCAACCCGCGGGTCTGTACGGTAGCCGACGCACGACGTCTCATTTTGCGATCGCTACCGCTTGGCGCGGCAACGGCACGTTTCGGGGCGAAGATGCGTTGCTATCCTGGGCTGGTCGATCGGGCACGCTCGGGCTCGTCGCTCGCTTGCTCGAGACGTCTCGGAGTGTCGTGATGGCCATGTTTTCCGATCCGCTGCGGAACCACCTGCTGGCGGCGCTCCCGCACTCGGAGCTCCAGCGCTGGCTGCCGCACCTGGAACCGGTGGCGATGCCGTTGGGGCTGGTGCTCCACGAGTCGGAAGGTGTGCAGAGCCACGCCTATTTTCCGACCACGGCGATCGTCTCGCTCATCTACGTCGCCGAGAGCGGCGCGTCGGCCGAACTCGCCATGGTGGGCAACGAGGGGCTCGTCGGAGTGGCGCTCTTCATGGGTGGAGAGTCGACGCCCAGCCGCGCCGAGGTGCAGAGCGCTGGCGCGGGCTATCGGTTGAGCGGGCACGCGATCAGGGACGGGATGGAGCGCGTATCGGTGCGGTGCCTCCTGCTGCGCTACGCGCAAGCGCTGATGACGCAGATGTCGCAGACGGCCGTCTGCAATCGGCACCATTCGCTCGACCAGCAGCTCTGTCGTCGCCTCCTGCTCAGCCTGGACCGTCGGCGCGGGAGCGAGCTGATGATGACGCAGGAGCGCATCGCCAAGATGCTCGGCGTGCGTCGCGAGGGGGTGACCGAGGGAGCGCTCAAGCTGCAGGCGGCGGGGCTCATCCGATATGCGCGCGGCCACATCTTCGTTCTCGACCGCGAGGGTCTGGAGCGCCGGACGTGCGAGTGCTACTGGGTCGTGAAGAAGGAGTACCAGCGGCTTCTCCCGGTGATGGCCGAATCCTAGCGCACGGTCCCTCGAGAGCGCCGGACGTCAACGCCCGCCGGGATGCGGGCTTCCCGGCGCGATCCGTGCGGCGCCAGCGGCGGCGTCATGGTGTACCCTGGAATCGCGTACGAACCACCCTACCAGTGGAGGCGTCCGATGCAGCAGACCCCTGAAGAGCAACGGTCGACGGAGAGCGCGAGCGGATCGTCGGCGGCCGGACGCCACCCGGATCACGCGCCGAGCCGGCACGCCGGCCGGCTCTTCCCGTACAACACCGTCGTCGGCATCATCGACGACCCGCCGCAGCTCGCGATGGCCGTGGAGGCGCTCGGCGCGAGCGGCTTCGGCGAGGACGCGCTCGAGGTGGTCTGCGGTGAAGCCGGGCTGCGACGCATCGACGCCTGGGGCGAGCGGAAGGACATCCTCGCGCGTGTCTTCCGCATCATCGACGGAATCGGCGAGGAGCGCGACCAGACTGCTCGCCACGAAGAGGAGCTTCGGGCGGGTCATTTCATCGTCGTCGTCGACACGCCCGACGCCGCCGCGAAGGCGCGTGCCCGCGACGGGCTGGCCGGGAACGGGGGACACTTCATCCACTATTACTCCCGCTGGGAGACCGAGGATCTCGTGCCCTGATCGATCCCGCAGTGCACCGCTCGGGCGGTTGGAGGCGGGGGGAGCGGCTCGGCGAGGGTCGGCCCGGGAGCTGTCACGAACGACCGCTCGCCCCTGTCTTTGTTCCGTGAGCCTCATGGAATCCCGTACCGCCGTCTTCACCGAGACGCGCCCGCTCCTCTTCTCCATCGCCTACCGCATGCTGGGGAGCGTGGAGGACGCGGAAGATGTGATCCAGGATGTCTACCTCCGGTGGCGTGACGCGCCCGAGGACGACGTGCGCTCGCCGCGCGCGTACCTCGCGACGATCGTCACGCGGCTCGCCATCAACCAGCTCCACTCGGCGCGCAGGAAGCGCGAAACCTACGTGGGGCCATGGCTCCCGGAGCCGCTCGTGACCGAACACGCGCCCGATCCCTCCGAGCCCGTCGAGCTGGCGGAGTCGCTCTCGATGGCGTTCATGGTGATGCTGGAACGGCTGTCCCCGATCGAGCGCGCCGTGCTCCTGCTGCACGACGTGTTCGACTTCGACTACGGCGAGATCGCGCGCATCATCGACAAGACGGAGGCGAACTGCCGCCAGCTCCTCGTCCGCGCCAAGAAGCACATCGGCTCGCCGCGCGCGCGATTCGACGCCGATCCGGCGCGGGCCGACCGGCTGATGCAGCGCTTCACCCGGGCCGCGGGGGTGGGGGACATGGACGGCCTGCTCGATGTGCTCGCGGAGGACATCACGCTCTGGGCGGATGGCGGCGGGAAGGCCCGGGGCGCCGCGCGTCGTCCCATCCACGGCGCCAACTCGGTGGCGCGGTTCGTGGTCGGCGTCCTCCAGCGCTTCGTGCCGGCCGAGCGCACCATTCGCCCGGCCCGCATCAACGGACAGCCGGGGTTCATCGTGTACGTCAGCGGCCATCCGCTGGCGGCGATGATCCTCGACATCCGCGAGGAGCGCATCCACACGATCTACGCGATCGGCAACCCCGACAAGCTCCACGCCGTCCCCGAGCCGGCCTAGCGTCGTGGCTGTCACGGGTCGAAGATTTCACCCGTCATGACGGCATCATGCAAGACGGCCGGCCACGCGCCGGCCACACTCGATCGACCGGGAGGGTGTCGTGTCCGTGTTTTCCGTTCTGGTGTTCCTGCACGTCGTCGGCGCGCTCGCGCTCTTCGCCGGCATCGCCATGGAGGGGGCCGGTCTCGCCTACCTTCGTCGCGCCACCACCACCGCCCGCATGCGGGAATGGGTGGGGTTCTCGCGCCTGCTCGGCCGAATCGCGCGTCCCGCGGTGATCACCATCTTCGTGACCGGCATCTATCTGGCGGTCACGCGCTGGGGACACCAGGCTTGGATCGGACTCGGATTCCTCGGGCTGGTCGCGATCGGGGTCCTCGGGAGCGCGGTCACCCGCCGCCGGGTCGGCGCGATCGAGAAGGCGCTCCCCGCCGGCGACGGGCCGATCCCGTCGGCGCTTCGCGGCCATCTGCTCGATCCGGTGCTGCGGATGTCGCTCTACGTGAGAGCGGCGCTCGTGCTCGGGATCGTGTTCGTGATGTCGGTGAAGCCGGGCACGGTGGGAGCGCTCGTCGCGATGGGCGTGGCGCTGGCGCTCGGGGTGGTGCTGGGGCGCGCGGGGCGGAGCGGCGACGCCCGAGGGTTGGCGACGGGCCGGTTCGAGGCCGAGTCCTGATGGGAGGTGATGCAGCCGATCCCGGCGGAGGCGGCGAACCCCAACGGAACGTTCTGAACATGCCGCAGCGGACCGCCATCCTCACCGCGGCGGGAGCAGGGATCGGAGCCGCGTGCGCGCGGGAGCTCGCCAGGCGCGGCTACCAGGTGGCGCTGCTGGCGCGCTCCGACGCGGTGCTCGCGCTCGCCGCCGAGCTCGGAGGGCTGGGCGTTCGAGGCTCGCTCACCGAGCCCGCGGACCTCGAGCGATTGGTCCACGCGACGCTCCAGCGGTTCGGCCGCATCGATGCGGTGGTGAACAATACCGGCCATCCCGCCAAGGGAGGGCTGCTCGACATCACCGATGCGGAGTGGCACGAAGGGCTGGACCTGCTCCTGCTCAACGTGGTGCGCATGGCGCGCCTGGTCACGCCAGTGATGCGCGAGCAGGGGGGCGGCGCGATCGTGAACATCTCCTCGTTCGCCGCCCTGGAACCGAGCCTCCCTCGGCCGGTCTCGTCCGCGTTGCGCGCGGCGCTCTCCAGCTTCACCAAGCTGTACGCGGACCAGCACGCGGCCGACGGCATCCGCATGAACGGCGTGCTTTCCGGGTGGGTCGGTACCTATGCGGTGGACGATGCCACGCGGGCCGGGATCCCCATGCGGCGCGAGGCCGAGCCCGAGGAGATCGCCCGCGTGGTCGCGTTCCTCCTCTCGCCGGACGCGAGCTACATCACGGGGGAGAACTTGCGCGTCGATGGTGGGCTGCTGCGATCGCTCTGATCGGCCGTCCCGAAGCCGCTCACCCGCGCGGTCCCTCCGCGGGGATCACGGCGACGTGGCGCAGCGCTCCGTCGCGCAGCACGACCACCTCGGTCGAACGCCCGATGAGGTCGTCCGTCAGAAGACGCTGCAGGTCGTCCACGCCCACGATGGTCGTGTCGCCGATCCGCAGGATGATGTCGCGCGGCCGGAGCCCAGCTCGGTCGGCCGGCCCGCCGGGGACGACCTCGGTGATCAGCACGGCGCCCTCGGCGTGCAGGTGGCTGAGCTGCACGCGCCGCCGCGAGAGTCTGATGGACTGCCCCGCGATCCCGATCCAGCTCCGCCGCACGCGTCCATCGCGGATGAGGCGTGGGATGACGAAGCGCGCGGTGTTCACCGGGACGGCGAAGGAGATCCCCTGCGCGCCCGCGATCACCGCCGTGTTGATGCCGACCACATGGCCGCGGGAGTCGACCAGCGGCCCGCCGGAGTTGCCCGGGTTGAGCGCGGCATCGGTCTGGATGACCTCCTCGATGAGCCGCCCCGACTGGGCGCGCATGCTCCGGCCGAGCGCGCTCACCACGCCGGCGGTGACCGTCGCCTGGAAGCCGAGTGGATTCCCGATCGCGATCACGAGCTGGCCGGGGCGGAGCGCGGCCGAGTCGCCGAGCTCCGCGATCGGCAGCCCCATCGCGCCGAGGCGCAGCACGGCGAGGTCGGTGTCGGGGTCGGTGCCCACCACCTCCGCGGCGTGCACGGTGCCGTCCGGCAGCATGGCCGACACCGCCGATGCACCGCGGACGACGTGGCTGTTGGTGAGACAGAAGCCGTCCGGCGTGAAGATGAAGCCGGACCCGGTCCCCCCCGCGGGCTCCCGGCGCCGGGTGGGTGCGCCGCGCCGGGGGAGCGCCATCGTCACGTCCAGGTGCACCACCGCCGGTCCGACGCGATCGACGGCGTGCACGACCGCCTGCGAGTAGGCGTCGAAGAGCGGCGCGTCGTCGGCGCCCTGCATCGCGCGCGACGCGGCCGGCGTCGCGGCGTCGTCCGAAACGAACTTCAGCATGAGGTACCTCCGCTACTCCAACGCGGGCGCACGCGTCCGGGTTTCTGGAGTCACGCCGGCCGCAAGCGAGTGACGCCATTGACTTTACGTCACCAGTCGCGAAGATTGGAGGCATAGCAGATGCCCGTCACTTAGGCGAACGCCGGCTCCATGCCGTGTGTTCGGGTCTCGGCCCGAACCTAGCCTAAGTGACGGGCATCAGCTTTTCGAGCGTGATCGGGTTCGAGGAGGCAGTGTAGTACTCCCCATAGTCCCGCCGCCGCGTGTCGTCCCGGTCGACCACCAATCGATATGCCGGGGCCAGTAACCCGACGTAACGTTCTTCCCGCCGCTCGATCAGCCTCTGAAGCGCCCACAGGAAGTAGTCCACGACTTGTAGGCCAGCGACCTCGGATGGGGTGCTGGACGAGATTGTGGTCGGGCGGTCGATGCCCTTTCGCCATCTGCGCTCGAACCTCCACTTCGCAAGCTCGATCGCTCTGGAGAGGGCAAGGTTACGATCCGACTTACCACGTCGGGCGAAGACAATGTGGTTCTCGTCACCCTGGTGCAGCCGGTTCTGGAAGATCGAGGTCACCAGTTCATCGTAAATGAAATCGGAGCCGAGCTTCTCGCCGGTGCGGCAATAGCGAGCGCGGAGTTCATTGGCGATCACGTTCTTCCGGCGGAAGGCGGCGTAGATCTCCACCTCGGCAGACCGAAGCACACGGAAGACCTCTCGTCGGACCTCCGGTACATCATCCTTCGCGTGGAAGAGCAGCGCGGTCTTGCCCCCTGTGCGAGACATTGACGGGACACCCGCGAAGTACGCATCTGCCAGCAACTCGGCGCGAAGGGCTTCGAGTTGGGTGGTCAGACTTTCCGGATCGGCGATGCGGGCCGCTCCGACAAGGAAGCAGTGGGAGACGCCCTCGCATCCCACGAGCAGCCGGCCTCGCTTATCGAAGAAAGTGAGGTCACCCGCTTCATCGACGTAATAACGTAAAATGCCCGCCGCCGCTTCGCTCATTGATTGCGGGTCCCATTCGATGAGATACAAAGGTCGGCAAGCGTAGGCGCTTGCGCAACCTAACTGTTCGAGATCGCCTTCGAGTGGAACGCGCGGGGAAACGCGAGGCGATGCATTGATTCGGTACGGCGAAACTGACCTCCAGGACACGCTGATACGCCGATCCGCATCGCTGATGCTCAATGGCGGAAATTCCCAGCGCGGTACTTCAGCGTTGAAGTTCGGCTGGCGAGTTCCGTCCCTCGCGATCGCCGACCAGTCTCTCGGCGCGACCGGCGTGCGCCGCGCCCGAGTCGTCCGCCGCCTCGGCGCCGAGCATCGCCGGATGCCGCGTGAAGTACGCGTCCCCCCACTCGCGCACGAGCGCGAGCAGCGGCCCCAGCGCGCGCCCGAGCTCCGTGAGCGCGTACTCGACGCGCGGCGGTACCTCGGCGTACACCGTCCGCGTGATCACGCCGTCTCGCTCCAGCTCGCGGAGCTGATTGGTGAGCATCCGCTGCGTCACCGCGGGGAGGAGCCTGCGGAGCTCCCCGAAGCGGCGTGTTCCACCGAGCAGGTAATGCAGGATCGCTCCCTTCCACTTCCCGCCGATCACCTCCAGGCACGCTTCCACCGCGCAGCCCGGAGTGCGCTGGTACTGGTCGTACCGCATTGGCGTCCCTCCTCCTGGTATCGTTTCTGGTACTAGAACACAATTCCGTGCGTTCTTGTTGCGGACGCGCGCACTCCGCTCATTTCGCCTCGAGCGCTTCCCTGGATTCCCGGGGAGCCCGCCGGCGCCGCCGCATCCCGGCCGCGCCGGTGCCGAGGAACCTGAACTCGAGGAGCGATGTCGCATGAAGTCGTATCGCACGAATGGTGATGGTCTGGACCGCCTCGCGATCGTGGAGCGGGAGCGTCCGCGGGCGCGGGCGGGAGAGGTGGTGCTGCGCATGAAGGCGGCGTCGGTGAACTACGTCGATCTGCAGATCGCCAGGGGGGAGTTCGGCGCACCGAGGCCCGCCCTCGTTCCGCTGTCGGACGGAGTGGGGGAGGTGGTGGAAGTCGGCGCCGGGGTCGAGCGCGTCGCGGTCGGGGATCGGGTGGCGACGATCTTCGAGCAGGGGTGGATCTCCGGCCCGCTCCTCCCCGCCTACCCGGCGACGCACCTCGGCAACCGGCTCGACGGCGTGCTCGCGGAGTACGTCGCGCTCGACGCGCGCGGCGTGGTCCGCGTTCCCGACCATCTGACGGACGAGGAGGCCGCGACGCTCACGTGCGCCGGCGTGACGGCGTGGAACGCGCTGTTCGAGATGGGCGACGTGCGGGCGGGAGACACGGTGCTCGTGCTGGGCACTGGAGGGGTCTCCATCTTCGCGCTGCAGTTCGCGCGGCTCGCTGGTGCGCGGGTGCTGGTGGTCTCCTCGAGCGACGAGAAGCTCGCCAGGGCCGCCGAGCTGGGCGCGGCGGCGGGGCTCAACTATCGGACGACGGCCGACTGGGAGCGCTGGGCGGTGGAGCTCACCGGAGGCGCCGGCGTCGATCACGTGGTGGAAGTGGGGGGACCGGCCACGCTCGGCCGATCACTGAAGGCCGTGCGCATGGGTGGCGCGATCAGCCTGCTCGGCACGGTCACCGGAGTCGAGGGCGTCATCCCCACCGCGGACATCTTCTTCAAGAACGTGCGGGTGCTCGGCATTCACGTGGGCTCGCGCGAGATGTTCGAGCACATGACCCGCGCGATCGCGGTGCACCAACTCCGGCCGGTGGTCGATCGCGTCTTCCCGTTCGAGCAGGCGGCTGACGCGTACCGCCACGTGGAGAGCGGGACGCACTTCGCCAAGACGGTCATTCGCATCGCGGCGTGAGGCTCGGCGCCGGGATTGGCGGGCACCGAGGACGGGCGATGGCAGGATCTCGCCAGCCGATCCGTGAGGAGGTATCGTTCTCCGTCCGCGCGGCTCGGCTGGGCGGGTCCGATCGCCGAGATACGTCACCACGCACCGAGGAGCCACCCATGAAAGCGTACCTCCTGACGACCGGCACCATGTTCGGGCTGATCACGGTGGCTCACGTGTGGCGCATGGTCGGCGAGTCGACGGCACTCGCCAGGGATCCGTGGTTCGTGCTCCTCACGCTCCTCTCGGCGGGGCTGTGCGCGTGGGCGCTCACGTTGCTGCGCCGGCGGCAGGGCTGACATGCCCGTGTCGAAGCTCCGGGACATTGACGGTGCCGAGCGCGTTCGGATGCGAATTGCGATGGCGGTCCTCGCCTTGGTGCTCGCCCACCCCGCGCTCGGGATGGCCCAAGCCGATCGAGTCTCCGACTCGACTTCGGTGGAGACAGCGCGTGCGGTGTATCGAGATGTCCTGCGGGATGCCGCGGCACATCGCCTCGTTCGGCACGACACCACCATCTCGTGTGCCGGAGTGGAGCTCGACGTGAAGCTCACGGTGTGGCTGGATTCGACAGGTCGAACGCGCCAGTTCACGGTGCAGGGTGGGACGGAGGACCACGCGGAGGCCTGGCACTACTACTACGATCGCGAAGGGCGGCTCAGGTTCGCCCATGCCGTCCGTGGTGCCGTGAACGATACGCGCCAGGAGGAGCGTGTGTATTACGCGGAGGATGGCACGGAAGTGCGGCGGATCACGGAGGTGAAGGCGGGTCCGGGATATCCGTTCGGTCCTCTCGAGCCGATCACCGATCCGTCCCGCTGGGTGCGACAGGTGTGCTTGCGCGGGCGATGACGTCCAGCGCCATGCCCGGTCCGTCGGCCATCGGTCCTTCGCCATGGGTCGAGCCGCTCGCCAGCCCGACATTTTCCTGACCGCTGCGCATGCCTCGCCGGGTTGTCCGCATCATGAGCTCGTCATACAGGACGGACGGTCGTGGACTATCGGGACGGTGTGGCGCCGGGCGTACGCCGAATGTGGATCGGGGGCGTAGAGACGCGGTGACGCGCGACGCGACATGAATCGCGTGGCGATGCGGGCCTGGCTCGGCCTCACGAACCTCATCGGTGCCGTCATGCTCGTGGTGTTCCTCCCAGCCCGGTCGCCGCGGTACTGGCAGGCGTGGGCATACGTCGCCGTGTTCGCGGCGTGCGCCGCGTCGATCACCTGGTACCTGCAGCGACACGACACGGCGCTGCTCGAGCGCCGCCTCGCGGCGGGGCCTCGCGCGGAGAAGGAGCGCCGCCAGAAAGCCATCCAGCTCGTCGCGAGCCTGGCGTTCCTCGGCCTCTTCGTCGTCTCGGGACTCGACCATCGGCACGGCTGGTCCAGTCTCTCGACGCCGCTCGTGGTGGCGGGCGACGCCCTCGTCGTCGTCGGCTTCTGGATCGTCCATCGCACGTTTCGCGAGAACAGCTACACCTCGGCGATCATCGGGACGGCCGAAGGGCAGAGGGTCGTCTCCACCGGGCCGTACGCCGTCGTGCGGCACCCCATGTACGCCGGTGCGCTGCTCCTGCTTCTCGGCACGCCGTTGGCGCTGGGTTCCATCTGGGCGCTGATGTGCTTCGCCGTACTCGTGATCGTCATCGTGTCGAGACTGTTGGGCGAGGAGCGCCTGCTCGCCCGGGAGCTGCCGGGTTCCGAGTCCTACCTGTCGAAGGTGAGATACCGTCTCGTGCCGCTCGTCTGGTGACCGATCCGGGGTGCGCGGGGTTGTCGGTGGGAGGAGGATTCCTCAGATGCGCCTGCTCACTTGTGTGTGCCTCACGCTGGCCGTCCTGGCCTGCGGCGATTCGTCGGGCCCGGGGCGCCAGGTCGTGCTCGACGTCACCGCCCTCGCCGCGCCGGACACCGTGCCCGCCGCCGGTCCGCTCACGGTGACGGTCACCGTCACCGTCGGCGGGTGCCTCAGCTTCGAGCGATTCCACGTCGAGCGCACCGCCGCGCGGCTGGATCTCGTAGCAGTGGGGCGTGACGGCTCGGGCCCGGGGGTAGCCTGTACTGCCGACGTGCGCTACGAGGCGCACGAGTACAGCGCGGGACCCCCGTTCACCGACCCGTTCACGGTCGCCGTGCGGCAGCCTGACGGCTCGAGCATCACGCGCCAGGTGCACGTGCGATAGGAGTGGGCGCCGCGCGGATGGCCCTCACTGGCGCCGGCACTCGGCGCCCGTCCAGCGACGCACGTCGCGCAGCTCGTACACCCGAAGCACGCGCGGGAACCTGGAGCCCCACCGCCGCGCGAGCCACTCGGGGGTGAGCTCACCGAGCAGCTCGACGTAGAACGTCGGCGCTTCCCGAGCGGTAGTGTCGGCGGCGCTCTCCTCCAGCGCGGCACGCGCCCGGGGCGGGGCGCGCCTCGCGAGGCTCGCGAGACCGGCGTCGAGCCCCCACTCGACATCGCCGCCGCACGATCGGAACGCGCTGCCGGCTCGGCCCGTCGTCACGCCCCGGTAGACGCGGACCACCTCGCTCCTGACCATGCGCGAGGCGATCCCGCGCAGCGCACGGGCGATCTCGGTGACCTGCACGGCGACCGGCCATCCCGGGTGTGCGTCGGGGGTGTTGTAGAGGAACGTCCGGTACCCGGTCGAGTCGACGAGCTCGACGACGATCGTCCAGCCGTCACCCGCAGTCAGGCTGTCGAGCGGGAACGTGGTCTCGTCGGGAAGGGTCCACAGCCCGTGCGACTCCGCGGTGCGCCGCACGGCGCCCCATGGCGGCGGCTCGGTGAAGCGCGCGCGACAGATGCCCGTGTCGCCCACGACCCTGAACCCGTCGCAGCTTCCACGCAGCGTGTAGAGCATCAGATCGTGATCCGTCTCGCCTGGGCGCTCCCCCGCGGTGGTGTCGGGCGCCGAGACCGGCCAGTACAGGAACAGCTCTCCGGTCACGCTGCCGCCCCGGTCCTCGAAGCGATAGAACTGCCGCGGAATCCCGAGCTCGGTCAGCGTCCATATGCGTACCTCGCGCCCCCCGGCGCCCGGGCGCACCCGGCGGAGCGGCTCGAGACCCGCGGCGCGCGCGGCCCCGTCGAACGACGGGAAATAGTAGGGCGCCCAACTGAGGTCGGGCAGGGAGTCGGAGTCGTGTTCGCGACCCGCTTGCCCACGCGCGAGAGTGGGCGCGGCGAGGGCGAGTAGCATGACGAGCAGGTGCATGCGCACGCGAAGACGCATGGCCCCCGAATGTGCGGGAAGAAGCTGGCGTGTCAATCGGGCTTCACCCCCCGTCGCGACCGCCTAGCGGCCGAGGGGGCGGCGCGGCGACGATGGGCGGTCCGCGCGTCGGGGGCGACGCTGGCCCACCGAGTGATTCCGCGACGTGGACCGGCGTCGCCCGATGGCAGGAGCTCGACGACGACGGCGTGATCCGCCGGGTCGTGGGCGAGCACGGTGATCGTGAAGTAGCCGCCATGCGTCGCGCCGTCGGGCAGGGGTGGGTTCACCTCCACGCTCAGGCTCAGTGCGTCGGAACCGACGCGCGGAGTGCCCGCTGAGGGCACGGGAGGGGGACCCGCAGCGGTGATGCAGTCGTCCACGCACACCACCACGCCGCCACACCGCTCGAGGAACTCGTTCCGCGGATGTCCCGGCAGCCGGACGAGCGCGTGCAGCATCTCGTGCCGCACGAGCGGGCCGGCCATCATGGCGCGCTCGGCGAGGACGATGCGGTTCCCCACCGGCGACCAGTACCCCGACACGACCCGGTCTCGGAGGGAGATCGTCCTGGCCCCCGGAACGACGTACCAGCCGAGCACCACGCCATGGACGAGCGACCGTCCTCGCCGCAGCGTCCCGCAATGCTCGTCAGGGTACCGGTGGCCATCATGCTGCTCGCCGCGGGCGGCACGCTGGCGTCGTGCCCCCCGTGCGACCAGGGCTCACGCGTGGCATCGCCTGGCGCTGCACGAGGACGCCGGGTGCCGACACGCTCTGGCCGGGCGCGCGTGGCATCCGCGACGACGCCGTGCACCCGATCGGCAGCGAGGCGGCCGTGCTCACGGTCGCCGCGAGCGACGTCCTCGGTGACTCGCTGCCGCCCGGCCGGTACTTCTTCACGATGCACGTGTTCGTGCGAGGCCAGAAGACGTTGGAGCTCGACGTGGCGGCCGGCGACGCCGAGCTCCGTCGAGATCGTTAGGCGCGCTCGTGGCCGGACGGCGACGCTCAGGGGGCGTTCCTCGGCCGGTAGCGAAGGATCACGCACCCCGTCGTCAACGGTCTCGCCTGCAGGAGCTCGAGCTTGATCCGCTCCGGGCTCCCCTTGAACAGTGGATTCCCGCCGCCCAGCACGATCGGCACGACGCCGAGGCGGTACTCGTCGATCAGACCGTGACGCATGAGCGTCGCGGAGAGATCGGCGCTGCCGAAGATGAACATGTTCTTTCCGGGCTGCCGCTTCAGCTTCGCGACCTCCCCCGCGGCATCGCTCTTCACGAGTGTCGTGTTGTTCCACTCGGCGCGCTCCAGGGTGCTCGAGACGACGACCTTGGCGATGCCGTTCATGAAGTCGGCGACCTCCCCCTTCGCCGTCGACCAGTAGGCGGCCATCCCCTCGTACGTCACGCGGCCGAACAGGAGCGTGTCCGCGCCCTTCAGCTGCTCCACGGACAACCGCTGCAGCTCCTCGCCCCACACGTCGTCGTGCCAGTCGATCTCCCAGCTCTTCGGTCCCTCGAAGTAGCCGTCGAGGGTGACCAGGTTCCACATGATGAGCTGTCGCATTCGTCGCTCTCTCCGTCGTCAGAGTCGTTCAGTTCGGGCATCGCCGCCGTCGGAGGGCGACGAGCACCATCGGCGCCGCCGGAAGACTCATCGCTCGCGTGAGCCCGATGGCGCCTCGCCGACGAGGAGCTGGCCGACTCGCAGCCGCTTCACGTCCAGCTCGTCGATCTCGAGCCGTCGCAGGCGCGACCGGCCCACCGCGAGCCGGCCGATGGCGACGCGCCCCACCGCCACCGCGCCGATCGCGAACGCACCGAGCGCGAGCGCGCCGACGGCCAGCGCGCCCACCGCCTGCGCTCCGGCCGGGCGAGCGCGGCTGGTCGGCCGCTCGAGCTCCCCGGTTCCTCTGCTCTCGATGCCGCGTGCTTCGGTCGTCTGGGCGACGGTTCCCGGCGCGCGCGGCGTGGTCGTTTGCGTGTGCATGCGACCTCCCGGCTGGACTCCAGAGCGGGCATGATATGGTGCGGTTCTCCCCGGCGCGAGGCCTGTGCTTCCGCTCGCCACGAGCGACGCGGTCGGCTCGAAAACGCGCTCACGCCTCCACCGCCACCTCGAAGATCTCGTGCGTCGGGGCCTGCGCCAGCCCGAACGCTTCCATCAGCTCGCGCCGCACGTGCGGGGGGAGCTCGCTGCGGGTCTCGGCGGCTTCCCGTGTGTCCCACAGGGTCACGCTCATGTGCTTGCCGCCATGCCGGTCGATCAGCACGTACCCTCCCCTGAACCCCTCGAGATCCGCCACGCTGGCTCGCAGTCCCTCGCGAACCGCGGCGAGCCCCGCGTCCAACTTCTCCGGCGCCCCGTGGGCGGTAGTGACGCGCGCGAACATGGTCTCCTCCCGCAATGACACCGGCCGGACAGTCGGCCGGTGCGGCGACCCTAGCGTAGTGTCGCCCGGACTCGAGAGCAACACTGGCGGCGGCCGGAGTGGTCGCGCTGCCGCGTCGCGCGTTCGACTTCCGGCGGTGTGACCATCCCGCGCCGGGCGAGGTTCGGTCATACGCAGCGCGAGAGAATCCCGATCGAACGCCCGACGCGGAGGCCCCACCATGCGAGTGCTCCGTAGGACCGACGTCACCCACCTCGCGGTCGCGATCACACTGGCGCTCGGCGCATCCGGCGCGTCGCGAACGGCCGGCGCCCAGCTCGACGCCCACGTGAGCCTGGCCGCCGGGCCCACCTCGGCCACGTCGCGGACCATCGAGGGCACCTCGCACGGATGGACGGGGGAGGCCGCGCTCTGGCTCTCCGTGCCGCACCTGCCCGTGGCGCTGCGCCTGGATGGCTCCGTCGCCAGGTTCGGCGAGCGCAGGCAGAGCTCCTTCTGTCTCGCGATCGTGGCGGGGCCGTGCCCGTACACTGGCTACCGCGACGAGACCACGGCGGGTACGCTGAGCCTCACCACCTCGTTCCACGTGTCGCGCGTCTCCCCCTACGCGCTCGTGGGCGTGGGCGCGTATCGACTCGCGACCACGGAGACGCGCTACGATTTGCCGTGCGATCCGGGGTACGCGTGCATCCTGCCGGCGACGACCGACCTCGAGCATCACGACACCACCACGCGCTTCGGCGTCTCCGCGGGCGCCGGCCTGGCGGTGCGGGTGTGGCGGGCGGAGCTGATGACCGAGGTCCGCTACCACTCGTATTCCTGGCACGGTCACGACGGGCACATGGTGCCCGTCACCTTCGGCCTGCGATTCTAGCTCGACCGTACGCACGTCGGTGAAGGGTGGCGGTGCGCCGGCGGAAAGCGCTACACTGGTCACCGCCGGCCGCGGCGGCCGCGCCGGCCGGGGTCTGGTGGGGCGGGGTGGGGCCGCTCGCCGCACAGTCGTCGGGGCTCGCTGGTGCCATGACGCACGCCGTGGACACATCGCCCTCGATCGCCGACCCGTTCGATGCCGGCCCGTTCGCGCGGCCGCGGACGGCGAGCGCGGTGCCGCGCCCCGAGAGGTCGCGCGTCGGACGCCGCGCGATCATCGTCGCGGCCGTCGCGTGGGTACCGCTGGCCGTACTCGCCGCCGTGCAGGGGTACGCGCTGCGCGATGCTCCGCGCGAGTCGCTCCTTCTCGACCTCTCCGCCTACGCGCGTTATCTCGTGGCGCTCCCGCTGCTCGTGCTCGCCGAGGCGGTGTGCCTCCCGCGACTCGCGCTCGTCGCGCGGCACTTCGGCGCGGCGGGGCTCGTGACCGACGAGGATCGCTCGCGGTACGACCAGCTCATCGCCGACACGCGCCGGCTGCTCCATTCCCGCCGCGCCGACATCGTCATCGTCCTCGCCGCGTACGCGGCGACGCTGTCGCTGGCGCGACTCGTCGGACCCGTTCCGTACGCCGACGCGCGCTCCACCTGGGTGGCGCCCGTCGTGAACGGCGCGCGGTCGATCTCCCTCGCGGGCTTGTGGCGCGGAGTGGTGAGCCAGCCGCTCCTCCTCGTGGTGCTCGGCGCGTGGCTCTGGCGGATCGCGCTCTGGACGCGGTTCCTGCGTGGCGTCGCGCGGCTCGACCTCCGCGTCGTGCCGTCGCACCCGGATCGCGCGGGCGGGCTGCGCTTCGTGTCCACCTCGCTCCCGCCGTTCACGGTGCCCGCGTTCGCGCTCGGCGCGTGGGTGGCGGGGGGCGTGGCCAGCGCCGTGCTGTACGACGCGCGCTCGCCGCGCGAGTTCGCGATCGTGATCGCCGGCGTCGTGCTGTTCGTGGTGGCGCTCTTCGCCGGTCCGCTCCTCGTGCTCGCCGGTCCCCTGGTGCGCGCGCGGCTTCGCGGCGCGCTGGAGTACGGGGCGCTGGCCGGATCGCTGGGGCGGCGGTTCGAGGAGCGGTGGCTCGACCGACGGGCGGTGCTCGACCCCGAGGCGCTCGCCGCCCCCGACTTCTCGGCGACCACGGATCTCTACTCGGTGACGGGCAACGTGCGCGAGATGCGCGTGCTCCCGGTGGACGCGCGGAGCGTGCTGCCGCTCGTCGCCGCGACGCTCGCGCCGTTCCTCCCGGTGCTGCTCGTCGCGCTGCCGCTCGCGCAGGTGCTGCGCTTCGTGGGGAAGATGCTGCTCTGAGGGCGCATCGCGCCACTCACCGCTGGCGTGTCGCCGAGCCGGCGCCGGACCGCGCGGCATTGCCGCCCACGCCCCAGCGAAGCGCGCCGTCACCAGCCGGTGACACGCTGCCCACGCGGTGGCGCCTGTCGCGCGACGCGACGCATACGGTGGTGGAGCTGGACCTGGGGTGGACGCGCCGGCTGGTGTTCACCGTCCGACACGGCGATGCGCGCGCGGAGACGGTGGTGAGGCACTCGGTGCTCGGGGGGAGAGTGGTGAAGGGCTGACGGCGAGCCCTCCCCTACTCGATCTCTCCCTCCCCCTGCAGCTTCCGCGTCTCGTCTCGCGTGATCGCCACCGCCTCGTCCGTGAAGGCGATCACCAGCTCCATCTCCTCGGCGGTGTATCTCGACGCGAGCGCTCGCATTCGCTTGCGGAGCGAGCCGAGGAGCGCCTCGGTCCGCTCCGCGAACGCGTCGACGTTGCGCGCCTCGACGACGGTGATGCGCCCATCCTCTGGATCGCGGACTCGTCGAGCCCACCCGTGCCGCTCGAGACGATTCAGCACGCCGGTGATCGCCCCGGTGGTGAGCCCCGTCAGCTCGGCCAATCGCCCAGCGGTCATCGGGCCGTACCGGCAGAGCAGCCCCATGCAGCGGTGGTCGGTGATGTGGAGGCCGAGTCGCGCCGCGACGGTCTGGTGCAGCATCACTCCGGCGGTCCCCACGTCGGCGAAGCCGCGCTCGATGGCGTCGAGCAACCTGGCGCGCGGGCGGGGTTGAGATGTCTTAGTCACTAAGATATGATGACCGCATGGAGGGATGAGGGCAATGGGGGCCTGGAGGTCGGCTCTCGGCCATCGGCTCTCGGCTCTCGGCTACGGCACAGCATTGAGGGCTCTCTGTGCGGAGCCTTAGCCGAGAGCCGAGAGCCGAGAGCCGTTTCCCGACAGCCGTGTCGTCCCGAGCGCCGATGGCCCACGACCGCATTTCAGGAAACTCGCATGACCGCATCCATCGCCGATCTACTGTTGTGGCTCTTCGTCGTCGACCTCGGCATCGCCACCGGAGCCGGACTGTACGAGGCGCGCGTGGTGGTGCCCCTCTGGGGGAGCGCGCCGCCGCGGTCGGTGCTCGTTCCCGACTCCGGGCGACGCTTCTGGGGGTTCACGACCACCGTGCCGCTCACGCTGCTCGCCGTGGCCAACCTGTTCGCCGCCCTGCGCGCGCCGGACCCGCAGCACGATTGGTGGCTCGCCGCGGTCGTGATCGCGCTGGTGGAGCGCGCGCTCACCTTCTCCTACTTCATTCCCACGCTGCTCCGCCTGCAACGCTCGGGCGAATCGTCCGGGGCGGACGCCGGCGCGCGGCTCGCGCGCTGGGCCCGGGTGAACCTGCTGCGGAACGCGCTCACGATCGCGGCCTGGCTGATCGCGCTCAGGGTGACGACGCTCCCGCGCGGGTGAGCGCCGGGAGCTGCTCGATCGGCGCTCCGCGCCCCTTCGCCGGACTGTCCGGGCGCAGCCGGTAGTCGCCGTGCGCGAGGTCCACGAATCGAGGATCGGCGATGATGTCCCCCTCGCCCAGCGGCACGCCCACCGGGTCCGCGCTCCCGCCGGCCGAAAAGTAGACGTTGCGCGAGTGCTCCGGGTCGCCGATCCCGGTGCGCCGATGCCCCGCCGGCCTGGGCGTCCGCGGGAAGACCTGGATGTCCCTCGGCACCACGAAGATGTCGTCATCCACCACGAACGACGTGCTCTCCGGGTAGAACGTCCAGAAGATCCAGCGGTCGACGTTCGGCTCGCGCGTGCGGATCACGGTGTTGTGCACGACCACCGTGTGCTTCATCGCGCCGCCGCCGATGAACTTGTCCACGTCGTCGCTCAGGTTGTACGCGACGGTGATGCTGTCGGTCACCTTCCCGGCCAGCTCGAGGAAGCCGTGGTTCCCGATCGAGACGTTGTGGTGGATCCGGACGTTCCGCCCGTCGAACGCGTCGTCCACGCCGTCCAGCTCGATCGCGCCGCCGTCGGATCCGTACGCGCCGCCGTAGTAGCCGTAGTTGGTGATGCGATTGTACGAGATCTCGTTGTCCGCCGACACCACCATGATGGCGATCGGCCCCCACGTCCGCTGCATCGCGTGGGGCGCGTCGTGCATGTAGTTCCGGGTGATGAGATCGTGGCGCCCCTTGACCTTGATGGCGACGGGGGTGTGGACGAACTCGCAGTCGCGCACGACGTCGGAGTCCGCGCGCAGCCCCAGGTACACGGCGCCCATCTTCTGTACGTCGTGATGCCGGTTGTCGTCGGTGGGCGGGTCGGTGTTGTCGTGGAAGTACAGCCCCTGGATCACCACGTGACTCCCCTCGATCCGGAAGATGTTGCCGTTCAGCTCTCCCCAATCCGGGTTGGTGAACGAGGGTGCATCGCCGGACCCGTAGCTGCCGATCACGATGGGGCGCTCGGCGGTGCCCGAACCGTCGATCGCGACGCCGCCCGTCCAGCTCGCCCCGCGGGCGAAGAGAATGCTGTCGCCCGGCGCGAAGCGCACGCGCCCGAGATGCGCGAGGCTCCTCCACGCGGTGGATGGCGTGGTGCCGGCGTTCCGGTCATCGCCCACGCGGCTGTCCACATAGTAGGTGGTGGCGCGTGCCGCGGCGGGGAAGATCGCCAGCGCGAGGGTGAGCACGATGCCGAGCGGAGAAGCGGCTCGAACGAGGAGCCGCACGGACGAGGCGCCTCGTCGGCACGCCGCCACGCGAGCGCTCGGGGGGATTCCGTGAAGGGCCATGTCGAAGTATCCGGCTCCAGCGTCTCGCTCGCCAGCTCGGCGTCCCGCGCCGGCCGGGATCCCCGGCGAACGGCGCGCCGCTTCCTCGCGAGCGGTAAACTCGACAGATTCACGTACCCCCCGGCGCCGGGTCTCCGGCCTTCGGCGCCTCCGCGAGCCTCACGACTCGCGCTCCGGTCCGGACGCCGTGACCGCGAGCGCCGCGAGACAGCCGCCACCACGTCCATCCCTCGATTCATGACCTCCCGCTCCACGCTCCCGCTGCCCGCCGCGACCGCGCTCGCGCTGCTCGCCGCGCTCCTCTCGCCGGCGGCCGCCGCCGCGCAGTCGCGCCCCGCGCCGGCGGTGGATCCGGCGGCGACGGCGGCCGGCGCGCGCCCGATCCCCGGGCCGGTGTACGAGACGCCGGACTTCACGCGCGCGGTCGCGCGCGGCACGCGCACGCGCACGGGGCGCCCGGGCGCCGCGAACTGGGTCCAGCACGCGCGTTACGAGATCGCGGCGACGCTCGATCCCGCGGCGGCTCGCCTGACGGGGCGCGAAACGGTCGGGTACCTCAACCACTCGCCGGACACGCTGCGCCAGGTCGCGGTGTACCTCCGGCAGAACGTGTTCGCGCCGGGGAGTCCGCGGCGCGAGAGCGTGCCGATCACCGGCGGCGTGACCCTCTCGCGCGTCGCCGTCGGCGCGCGCGCGCTGCACGCGCTCCCCGATGGGCGCGCGCGTCGGTCGGCGCGGGGGACGGCGAGCGCCGGATACCGGGTGGACGGCACGGTGATGTGGATCCGCCTCCCCGAGCCGATTCTCCCCGGCGACAGCGTGCGGCTCGAGTTCGCGTGGTCGTTCACGCCCCCGCCCGCTCCCTCCGATGGGCGAGAGGGGCGCGAGGATCACGTCTACTTCCTCGGCTACTGGTACCCGCAGATGGCGGTGTACGACGACGTGCACGGATGGGTGACGGATCCGTACCTGAACGGGGCCGAGTTCTACATGGACCCCGCCGACTACGACGTGCGCCTCACCGTGCCCCGGGGCTGGGTGGTGGGGGCCACGGGCACGCTGCGCGACTCGGCGGCGGTGCTCGCTCCGGCCACGCTCGCGCGCCTCGCGACGGCGCGCCACACGCGCGACGTGGTGCACGTGATCACGCGGAGCGAGCTGGGGACGGGTCGTCCGTTCGCCGGCCGGGGCGCCACGGCCACCTGGCACTTCACCGCGGCCGACGTGCGCGACTTCGCGTGGGGGACGAGCGACCGCTACGTGTGGGACGCGACGAGCGCGGTGGTGCCCGCCGGGACGGGGCAGCGCGCGGACACGGTGGCCATCAACAGCTTCTTCCAGCTACGCCCCGCCGCCCGCGCGTGGCCGCTCGGCGGCGCGCGCTTCACGCGCGATGCGATCGAGCGGATGTCCGACTATCTCTGGCCGTACCCCTGGCCGCAGATGACGTCCATGGAGGGGGTGATCGGGAGCGGCGGCATGGAGTACCCGATGGTCACGCTCATCCAGTCGTGGCCCGACACGCTGTCGCTCGCCGGCGACCTGATGCACGAGACCGGGCACATGTGGTTCCCCATGCAGGTGGGCTCGAACGAGACACGCCACCCGTGGATGGACGAGGGGCTCACGCAGTTCGACGTGGCGCAGGGGATGCGCCCGCTGTACGGCGAGCCGCGCGCGGGGGGACGTCCCAACGACTCGGAGCCGGGGCAGCGCGCGCTCTACCTGCGGGCCGCGCGCGCCGGGCAGGAGGCGGCGCTCATGCGCATGGGCGATCGCTTCCCGCTCGACCTCTACTTCATCATGTACTACGACAAGACCGCGCAGGCGCTCTCCGCGCTCCGCGCGGTGCTCGGGCCTGACACTTTCCTGCGGGCGTACCGGGAGTACGGCCGGCGATGGGTGGGGCGGCACCCGTACCCGGTGGATTTCTTCAACACGTTCGACGAGGTGTCGGGGCGCGACCTCTCCTGGTTCTGGGAGACGTGGTTCTACGAGCCGTGGTCGCTCGACCAGGCGATCGCCTCGGTGCGGGAGGAGGGCGACTCCGTCGCCATCACGATCGAGGACCGCGGGCTCGCGCCGATGCCCGTGCGGCTCGCCGTGACGCGCGCCGACGGCGCCGTGGAGCGCCGGGAGGTGCCGGTGGAGGTGTGGCTCCGCGGCGCCCGCACGACGGTCGTACGCGTCCCCCGCGCCCCCGAGGTGACGCGGGTGGAGATCGATCCCGAAGGCGCCTTCCCCGACGTGAACCGGAGCAACCAGCTCTGGACGCGCCACGCGACGGCGAGCCGCGGGAGCGACCGCTAGCGCGGCGCGGTCGCTCGCGACACGGTCACTCGCGACACGGTCACTCGCGGCACGGTCACTCGCGACACGGTCACTCCGGGGCCTTCTGCGCGGCGCCCCACGCGGCCGCTCCGGCGGAGAGCGCGAGTCCGAGGAGCGCGAGCCACGCGCCCTTCGCGGCATCGCCCTTGTTCTCGGAGACGACTTCGCCGGCGCTCTGCTGGATCGTGTCCAGCTTCGCCTGCGCCCGCCGCGCGATGCTGTCCGCCACGCGCGCGGGGCGTCCGCCCTGGGCGACGGCACCGGCCGTGGTCGTCGCCGCCGTGGTGGCCACCTGCATCGCGCCGCCGAGCAGCGAGCCGATCCCGCTCGTCAACATGTACAGCGCGAGGATCGTGTAGAGCCCCCACATGAGGACGCCGTGCAGCGCGCCATCCCCTCGCGTCAGCACGCCGGCCATACGCCCGACCACCAGCCCGCCCACGTAGAGCGAGATGAGCGCGGTCACGATCAGCCAGACCGCCGCTCCGATGCCGACCCCCTTCGCCGATGCATCGGGGCTCACCGCCGACAGCCCGATGGCGGCGCCGAGCAGCGAGAAGAGAATCTGCAGCGCCATCGCGACGACCAGTCCGGCGAACACGGCGCCCCAGCTCAGCCGGAATCCGGTGTGCTCGACCACCGGCTCCCCATCTCCCCTGCGCGTGATCTCGATCTCCGACATATACCCTCCGCGGATGTTCGGTCGACCCGTGCAGGAACACGCATGCAGCGCGGCAGCCCGCGCATGCACCACCCGGAGGAGCAATAAGCCAGCCACCCGGACCGGTGGCAGGCGGCCCCGTACCCGTCCGGTGGCGTGAACGTGTGGCGCCGCTCCGGGCACCGGTGTGGGGCCCGCTGTCGCGGCCGCTCCCGCCGCGCACCCCGGGCGTTTTCCCCTCGCTCGACGCGCGTCGCCGCTACAAACTTCAGGTACAGCGTCCGCGGTACGCCGATCGGCTGCCGCGCGCGGACGCGGCGCTCCCCGATCGCCGCGCTCACCTTCTGCGGGGTAGTCTCTCGTGAGCGATCTCCTCGATCGGTTTCACGATATCGTGGCCGACCGCTACCGGGTCGAGCGCGAGATCGGGCGCGGCGGCATGGCCACCGTGTTTCTCGCGCACGACCTTCGCCACCTCCGACCCGTGGCGCTGAAGGTGCTGCACCCGCAGCTCGCGGTGAGCCTCGGTCCCGGGCGCTTCCTGCGCGAAATCCAGATCGCGGCGGGGCTGCAGCACCCGCACATCGTTCCCCTCTACGACTCCGGACGCGCCGGCGACCTGCTGTACTACGTGATGCCGTACGTGGCCGGCGAGTCGCTGCGCCAGCGGATGGACCGCGAGGGGCGGCTTCCGCTCGACGACGCGTGCCGGATCGTCCGCTCCGTGGCCGCGGCGCTGGACTACGCGCACCGGCACGGGGTCGTGCACCGGGACATCAAGCCGGAGAACGTGATGCTGCACGAGGGCGAGCCGATGGTCACCGACTTCGGCATCGCCAAGGCGGTGCGCGCGGCGGTGGCCGAGCGCCTCACGCAGGCGGGGATGGCGATGGGGACGCCCCACTACATGAGCCCCGAGCAGGCCGCCGGGGAGGCGGAGCTGGACGGGCGCGCCGACATCTACTCGCTCGGCGCGATGTGCTACGAGATGCTGGCCGGCACCCCGCCGTTCACGGGCGGCACGATGCAGGCGGTGATGGCGCGACTCTTCACCGAGCCCGTGCCGCCGATGGCGAGCCGGCGCGACGACATCCCGGAGTGGGTGGAGCAGGGGGTGCGAAAGGCGCTGGCGAAGGATCCGGCCGCGCGATGGGCGACCGCCACGCAGTTCGCGCGGGCGCTCGAGTCGCCGGTCGGCATCGCGACGCCCCCGGAGCCGCGCGCGAGCGCGAGCGCGGGACAGTCGATCGCCGTGCTCCCGTTCGTGAACATGAGCGCCGACCCCGACAACGAGTACTTCACGGACGGCGTCGCCGAGGAGATCATCAACGCGCTCACGCGGATCAGGGCGCTGCGCGTGGCGTCGCGCACGTCGACGTTCGCGTTGAAGGGGCAGTGCGACGACATCGGCGAGATCGGCCGCAAGCTCAAGGTGGCCACCGTGCTCGAGGGGAGCGTGCGCAAGGCGGGGAACCGGCTGCGGGTCACCGCGCAGCTCGTGAGCGTCGCGGACGGGTTCCACCTCTGGTCGGAGCGGTACGACCGGCAGCTCGAGGACGTGTTCGCGATCCAGGACGAGATCGCGGAGAGCATCGCGCGGGCGCTGCGCGTCGTGCTGAGCGAGGACGAGCGGCGCGCGATCGAGAAGCCTCCGACGGAGTACGTGGAGGCCTACGAGTACTACCTGCGCGGGCGGCAGTTCTTTCACCAGTTCCGGCGCAACGGGATCCAGTTCGCGCGCCGCATGTTCGAGCGGGCGATCGAGATCGACCCGGGCTACGCACTGGCGTACAGCGGCGTGGCCGACTGCTGCTCCTTCCTGTACATGTACTGGGATGGCAGCCGGGCGAACCTCGAAGGGGCCGATGCGGCGAGCCGCCGCGCGCTGGAGCTCGATGCCGATCTCGCCGAAGCGCACGCCTCGCGCGGGTTCGCGCTCGCCCTGCTCCGCCGGTACGCGGAGGCGCGAGCCGAGTTCGAGACGGCGATCCGGCTGAACCCCAATCTCTACGAGGCCCACTACCTGTACGCGCGCGCCTGCTTCCAGGAGGGGAGGGCCGAGGAGGCGGTGCGGCACTACGAGGACGCGGCGCGCGTCTGTCCCGAGGACTACCAGGCCGTCCTGCTGATGGCCACGCCGCTCAGCTCCCTCGGGCGGAGCGACGACGCGGCGGCGGCGCTCCGGCGCGGGCTGCAGGTGGTGGAGCGCCACCTGGACCTGAACCCCGACGACGCGCGCGCGCTCTACCTCGGCGCCGGCGCGCTGGTCGGGTGCGGAGATCGGGAGCGCGCGCTCGAGTGGGCGGAGCGCGCGCGGGCCATCGATCCCGACGATTCCAGCGTGCTGTACAACATCGCCTGCGTCTACTCCCTCGCGGGGATGATCGAGGAGTCGATCCGCTGCCTGGACCGCGCCATCCAGAACGGGTTCGGGCACCGCGAGTGGCTGGAGCACGACTCCGACCTCGACGCGATCCGCGGCGACTCGCGATTCCAGATGCTCCTGCAGAAATTGTAGGACCGCTTTCGACCGCTCGACCTCACCACGCATGAATCGAAGATCTTTCGTCAGGCGATCCACCGCCGCGGGCATGGGGCTGCTCGCCGCCCCGGCGCTGTCCGGCGTGGACGCGCTGGACACGCTCGCGCACGCGCGCCGCGACCGGCTGCCCCGGCTGGACGAGCTGAAGAAGCCGCTGGCGATCGCCATGTGGGACTTCAGCTGGATCCTTCGACACCATCGGTACGGGGAGTTCGAGCACTGGGACGTGGTGCTCGAGCAATTGGCCGAGCGGGGATACGACGCCATCCGGCTCGACGTGATGCCTCAGTACGTGGCGGCCGACACGGACGGAACGGTCACCGAGGAGTTCCGCAGCGTGCGCAAGGGGTGGGCGCCGGTGAAGTGGGGGAACTACTACACGATGAGCTTCCGGCCGCGCGAGGCGCTGCTGGAGTTCCTCCCCATGTGCCGGAGGTACGGCATGCGCGTGGCGCTCTCGAGCTGGTTCACCAATCACGGGACGGGCCCGCGCGGCATCTTCCTGGAGGAGGGGGGCGCGCTGCGCGCGTGGACGGAGACGCTCGCCTTCCTGCGCGAGCACGGGCTGCTCGACGACAACGTGATCTACGTCGACCTGCTCAACGAGTTTCCCCGCTATCACGGCTACGACTGGTTCAAGAAGGAGATGAACGCCCGCGGCGACCCGAACCAGTTCAGGCTGGACAACCCGAACGCCTTCGTGCCGGCGAACATGGACATGGGAAAGGGCGACCGCTACAACGCGCTGCAGCGGACCTTCGCCCACGACTTCGCCGACGAGCTCGTTCGCGGCGTGCAGTCGCGCTTCCCTGGTTACCCCTACCAGATGAGCGTGACGTACACCACCCCCCTCGACAGCGTCGACGTCTCGCGCTTCGGCACGCTCGACTACCACCTGTGGTTCACGGCGGCGGGGGAGATCCCGCACTGGCGCGAGCTGTCATCGCTGGATCAATCGAAGGACAACCGTCCCGCCTTTCGCGAGCTCGTCGCGTTCTGGGACGCGAACAAGACTCGGATGACCGGATGGATGGACGGCGCGATCGCGGCCGTCGCGGCGAAGGCGCGAGCGCACGGCATCCCCTGCGGGAACACGGAGGGGTGGGGGCCGGTGGGGTGGCTCGACCATCCGGAGCTGGACTGGCGGTGGGTGAAGGAAGCCGGCGAGATCGCCGTGCACCTGGCCAGGAAGCACGACGAGTACCGATACATCTGCACCTCCAACTTCACGCACCCGCAGTTCAGGGGGATCTGGGAGGACGTGCAGTGGCACCGGCGGCTGACGAGCGTGATCAAGGGGTAAGCGCGCGGCGCTCGGCCGCCGTCACCCTCCGCCCGTCTCCACCGGCGTGTCCGCTCGTCCCCCCCACTCGGTCCAGCTTCCGTCGTACACCGCCACGTCGCGCGCGCCGACCAGCTCGAGGGCGAGCGCGATGCAGCAGGCGGTGACACCGGAGCCGCAGGTGGTCACGATGGGGCGGGCTGGATCCACGCCGATCGCGCGCAGCTTGTCGCGAATCGCATCGGGGGGGAGCACGGTGCCGCGCGGGGTCACGAGGTCGGTGTACGGGAGGTTCACGCTCCCCGGGATGTGACCCCCGCGAAGGCCGGGGCGCGGCTCGGGCGCCTCGCCGGTGAAACGCCCGGCGGCACGCGCGTCGATCACCTGCTCGCGCCTGCTCGTCAGGTTCGCGCGCATCGCGTCGAGGCCGCGCACCATCCGCTCGTTCAGCCGTGCGGTGAACCGGCCCGGCGCCGGCGTCGCCACCCCGCGCTCCAGCGGGCGCCCCTCGGCGCGCCACGCGCCGAGGCCGCCATCCAGCACGGCCACGCGCTCGTGCCCGAAGACGCGGAACATCCACCGTACGCGCGGGGCGCTCACGTTCGCTCCCGACCCATCGTAGACCACGATGTCGCTCGCGTCATCCAGGCCGAGCGCGCTCATCCGCGCCGCGAACTCCAGGGAGGAGGGGAGCATGTGCGGAAGCGGCGTGGCGCGGTCGCTCGACGCATCGAGATCGAAGAACACCGCGCCGGGGATGTGCCCCTCGGCGTACTCGCGCGCGGCATCGCGCCCCTGGGCGGGCATGTACCAGGAGCCGTCCACCACGCGTAGGTTCGGCGCGCCGAGGCGGGACGCGAGCCAGTCGGTGGAGACGAGTGGGGGGAAGGGAGTGTCGATCGTCATGACGAATGGTAATGCGGCCATCGGCGCTGGCGAAGACGCGGTTGGAAGACGCGGCTGGAAGACGCGGCCGTCGGCTCTCGGCCATCGGCTCTCGGCTACGGCACAGCATTGAGGGCTCTCGGCGTGTGCACGAGCCGAGAGCCGAGAGCCGAGAGCCGAGAGCCGAGAGCCGAGAGCCGAGAGCCGAGCGCCGAGCGCCGAGAGCCGAGCGCCGAGAGCCGTCTCAATACACCCGAACCCCGAAGCTCCGCTGCAACGCTCGCCGGCCGACGCTGGTGACGCGCAGCGCCCTGGTGCCAGGCTGCCGCTCCAGCCACTCCAGGGCGATCAGCCGCTCGCACAGGCGGGCGCCGAGCGTGCCGGCGAGGTGGTAGCGCCGCTCGCTCCAGTCGAGACACGCGCGCGCGAAGGCACGCCGCGCCGGCCGCGGCTCGCGCGCGTCGACCCCCAGCTCGGCGAAGCGCGCCACGCCGGAGGCGGTCACCACGTACGCGCGGCCATCGAGCACGAGCGCCCCACATTCCACGAGCGACTCGGTCACCGCCACCCCGACGAAGCCCGCGAGGTGATCGTAGCACGTGCGCGCGAGGCGCAGCAGCTTTCCGGCGTACGCCTCCTCCGCGGAGCGGGCAGGCAGGGGGCGTGCGGCGACCGCCAGCGCCTCCATCGCGGCGACGACTTCCGGCGTCGCCAGGCGGTAGTAGCGGTGGCGCCCGTGCCGCTCGCCGCTGATCACGCCCCCCGCGACGAGCTTGGCGAGGTGCTCGCTCGCCGTGGCCGGCGCGACTCCGGCGATGCGCGCCAGCTCGCCGGCCGGAAGGGCGCGGCCATCCGACAGCGCCCACAGCATCGCCGATCGCGCCGCGTCGGCGATGAGCGTGGCGATGGGGACGACGTTTGCGGCGGCGAGCACGGCGTCTTCGGTCATCGGTGCGGGTACGGTCGAGGGTGCGCTCGCGGCCAGGCGGGCCGCGCCATGGCGGAAGCTACACGGCGAGCGCGTCGGCGTACACCGATGCCACGTACACCGACGCCGCGGGCCTCACTCGACCATTCGGCATCCACCGAAGTCTCCACCCGTCATCTTCCGCCGCGTCGCGGCCGACGGGACGGCCGCGCATGAACGAACTCTCAGGCGGAGGATCGAATGATCGACGTCGTGTGTTCCGGGGGCGTGCGCTCGCGGAGCTGGATCGTGGCACTCGCGACCGCGGTGGGCTCGGTCGCCAGCGCGGCACCGCTCGCCGCTCAGGGCAACTCGGCCGCATCACCCCGCGTCCACGGCGCGGCCTCGCCCGCTGGCGCCAGGACCATCGAGATGGTGCGCATCCCATCGGGCATCGGCACGCTCCGCATCGCGCTCCACCATCTCCGGCCGAGCGGCGGTCGGCCGGCGGCGCCGGGGCACGTGGTGCTGCTCATCCACGGCG
Source organism: Gemmatimonadaceae bacterium (assembly GCA_036378095.1). Classification (GTDB taxonomy): domain Bacteria; phylum Gemmatimonadota; class Gemmatimonadetes; order Gemmatimonadales; family Gemmatimonadaceae; genus JADGGM01. Next base: position 37,015 of record DASUXC010000036.1, read on the forward strand.
CGAGCTTCCCGACGCTGCTCGCCGATGGTTATCGTTTTCGCGGGCGCTCGTGGATGGACGACCTCGCCGACGCCGGGTACGACGTGTGGGCGATGGACTGGCTGGGCTACGGTGCCTCCGACCGGTACCCGGAGATGGAGCAGCCGGCGGGCGCGCACCCTCCGCTCGGCCGGGCTCCCGTGGCCGCGAGACAGCTCGACGCGGTGGTGCGCTACATCACCGGCCGTACGCACGTCCCCCGCGTGTCCCTCGTGGCCCACTCCGCGGGGACGCTGGCGACGGGGCTCTACGCCACCGAGCACCCGGAGAGAGTCGAGCGGCTGGTGCTGTTCGGTCCGGTCACGCTCCATCACGAGCCGCGTGACACGTCGGCGCTCGGGGCCTACACGTTCGTGACCGAGGACGACCAGCGGAATCGCTTTCGCGGCTACATCCCCTCGGGCGAGGCGCAGGTGTTCGACGGCGACATGGATGCGTGGGCCAGCCGGTACATGGACACCGACTCCACCAGCCGGTCGCGGGCGCCGGCGAGCGTGAAGATCCCGATGGGGATGATCGCCGACCTGACCGATGCCGAGAGCGGCACGTTTCCCTACGATCCGGCGCGGATCACGGCGCCGGTGCTGATCGTTCGCGGCGAGTGGGACACCGTCACCACCGACGCGGGTGCGCGCTGGCTCTTCGACGCGCTCACGCGATCGCCGCTCAAGCGCGACGTGAAGATCAGCCGGGGGACGCACATCATGCACCTGGAGACGGCGCGCACGCAGCTCTACGCGGAGGTGCGCGCGTTCCTCGCCGGAGGCGATCTCCCATCGCCGGTGTCCGAGCGGGCGGGGCGTCCGTGAGGACGCTCGCGCTCCTGGCGGTGCTCGCCGCGCCGTCGCTCGCGCGCGCGCAGACGCCCTCGAGCCAGCCGCGCCGGGTGCACATCGCGGCGATCGGCGCGCTCACCGGCCCCGTCCGGTCGTTCGGCGAGAACAGCCGGGCGGCGCTGCGCGCGGCGGCGGACTCGATCGATCGAGCCGGCGGCGTGCGCCTGGCGAACGGCGAGCGCGCCATGATCGAGGTGACGTACGTCGACGGCCACTGCCGCCCCGGCGATGGGATCGACCTCGTACGCCGCTTCGCCGCGTCGGACGCGCTCCTCGTCATCGGGCCGAGCTGCTCGGGGGTCGCCGAGCCGCTGTATCACGCGCTGCAGCGCCGCGCCGGCGATCCGGCCGACAGCGGCGTACGGATCCCGGTGTTCACCGACGGCGCCACGAAAGCGAGCCTCGCTCGCATTTCGGAATGGGCGTTCCGGAACGTGCCCGACGAGCGCGCGATGTACCGGTCCACGTGGGCGTGGCTCCGGCGGCGGCACCCCGAGCTCGTCACCGTGTTCGGCGGCGAGGAGATGGATTTCCCGCACTCGCACTCGACCTGGACCGGGATCATTCGCCCGGAGGCCGCGACGGCCGGCTTCCGCGTGGTCGGCGGGACCGGCTGGTCGATCGAGGACACCACGTTCGGCGACGTGGTCCGCCGCATGGCGGCGGCTCGGGCCGATGTGGTCGTGATCTCCGCGCACTCGATGACCACGTGCGGCGTCCTGCGCGAGATGCGCCGGCAGGGCGTCCGCCCGAAGGCGATCGTCGGACTCACGAGCGCGTCGAGCGACGTCACGCTGCGGTCGTGCGCCGACGTGGCGGACGGGCTCCTCATCCCGACGAGCTTCGCGCCGGTGACACCGGCGGCGCGCGTCGCGGCGCACGCCATCGCGCGCGCCGGCGGCGTCGCGGACCTGCACAGCGTGGCGGCGTGGGAGATCCTGTTCACCGTCGCGCGGGCGATCGAGCGTGCGGGAGTTCGCGGCGAGCCGGGAACGGTGGCCGCCGACCGGCGGAAGCTCCGAGATGCCCTCGCGCGCCTTCCCTCCATGGATGGCGTGCTGGGGCCGATCGGGCGGACTCCCGATCGGGAGGCGGAGAAGCCGTACGTGCTCGTCCAGGCCCGGCGCGGCCGGTGGCGCGTGGTGTACGCGCCGGGCAATGGTGCGGCGCCGAGTGGGACTCGCGGCGTGGGCGGGCGCGGCGCGGGATCACGCCCCCGATGATCCACCCCCGCCCCGCGCCGGCGGAGCGCTCGCCGGCGCGGGGCCCTCCTCCGCCACGAGGAGCGGCTCGTAGTCCCGCTCCCGCAGGTGAACCGCCCGATCCGCGTTGCGGCGCAGCCGGAGGTTCAGCATCTCCACGAGGAGCGCGAAGGCCATCGCGAAGTAGGTGTAACCCTTCGGGATGTGCACGCCGAATCCCTCGGCGATGAGGTTGGTCCCGATGAGCACGAGGAAGGCGAGGGCGAGCATCTTCACCGTCGGTCGCCGGTCCACGAAGGCGCTGATCGGCTCGGCCGCGGTGAGCATGATGCCGAGCGCGATCACGTTCGCGGCGATCATGAGCGTCACGTCGTCCACCATTCCGACCGCCGTGATCACGGAGTCGATGGAGAAGACGATGTCGACGAGCATGATCTGCGGGACGACCGTCGCCAGCGAGCGGGTCTTCCCCCCAATCTGCCGCGCATCGTGCTCCTCCCCCTCCAGCTTCCCGTGGATCTCGAACGTCGCCTTGCCGATCAGGAACAGCCCGCCGACGATCAGGATGATGTCGCGCCCCGAGATCCCGCGCTCGAGCACGACGAACAGCGGGCGCGTGAGCCGCACGATCCACGCGATGCCGAGAAGGAGGAGCAGGCGGGTGACGAACGCGCCCGCGAGCCCGAGCCGACGCGCCTTCCGCCGCTCCGCCGGCGCCACCTTCCCGCTCAGGATGGCGATGAAGATGATGTTGTCGATGCCGAGTACGATCTCCAACGCGGTCAGCGTGAGCAGTCCGACCCAGGCGTTGGGATCCGAGAGCCAGTCCATGGACGTACCCTCCCGCTGAGACCGCGATGTGACGAGTACGTCAGGAGTGGAGGGCGCGAGCCCTCACCGGCGCCAGATGTCGAGCACCCCCTTCTCGTCGTGATCGTTCGCGTTCCCCTCCGGGAGCGCGATGCGCCCGTCCGCCACGATGGGACTGTTCCAGTGTCCGTCGCCACAGTCGAGGCTCGCGAGCTGGCGCCCCGTGGTCGGCTGGTACACGCGGAGCCCTCCGTCGGGGTCGTAGACGTACAGCAGCCCGCCGGCGACGACGGGGCTCGTGCCGCCGTTGCGGTTGCTCCATGCCGGCCGGAGCTGGCCGCCGCCGAACGTCCACGCCGCCGTCCCACCACCGTCGGCGGCGAACAGCCAGGTGGTGGAGTCCGTGCGCATCACCGCCGGGGCGGTGAAGAGGTCGCGGCCGGATGGCGTGCGCACGGCCTGCAGCTCGCCCCCCTTGTGCGCCCCCTCGGCGCGCATGCGCTGGAGGCTCAACACGCGGATGGTGCGATCCTTCCCCCCCTGCGCGAGATAGCCGCCGCCGAGGAGCACCGGCGACGTGGAGCCGACGTCATCGTCGCTCTGGTCCAGGTCCTCGGTGTTCTCCGGCGTGTAGTTGCCGACGAGACGAGTGGCGTCGGGGTCGAGCTCGAGGGTGGCGTCGCCCCAGCTCGTGCGGCCGTCCCATCGGCCGTTGCCGGTGGCCACGTAGATGTTGCCGGTGCTCGTGTCGATCACCGCGCCGGCTCGCCCCCAGATCGCCGATCCGCTCTCGCCGCAGGAGCTCGGATCGAGCAGCCCCGCGCGGTCGCTGCACAGCGAGTTCCACACGCGCAGGAGACGGCCGCTCTCGCCATCCACGATCGCGACGTGCCCCTGGTACGACGGCGCGTCGCCGATGTAGCCCCCGGTGGTCGCGATCACGCGGCCGCGCCAGAAGTTGAGCGGCGACGCGATCTTCTCGCGCTCGGGGAGCCGGGTGATCGCCGTACGCCACACGGCGTGTCCGTCGGCCACGGCGAGCTTCTGGATGCGGCCGTCCGGGGACGCGGCGTAGATGAACCGCCGATCCGGGTCCGCCACGGGAGTGGCGTTGGTGATCCGCGCCGATCCGGCCCACGTGTCGTAGCCGGGGGGCGTGTACCACCAGAGCACCGTCCCGCTGTCGGCGTCGATGGCGAACGTCTTCCCGTACGTGGTCGTGACGAAGAACACGTCGTGAGTGCCGCCGTTCACGCGCGCGCCGCGCAGGTAAATGGGCGATGCGTCCACCGTGCCGTCGATGGTCACCCGCTGCCGCCGCAGCGACGCGAGGTCCGCGGCGCCGATGCCCGAGGGGACGTCCGGCGCGCTCGAGCGGCCGGCGTCCCATCCGAAGCGCGTCCAGTCGTGCGCCGCCTCGGTGTCGGCGGCGCTGCGCCCGGGCTCGGCCGGCGCGGCCGCGCGCGCGCGGGGGGATGGGCGAGCGGCCAGCCCCAATCCCAGTGCGGCGAGCACGATGCCGCGGAGCGGCGCGAGCGGTCGCGTCATGCGGTCAGGTGGATGGCTGCGCCATCCCCTCCACGAAGGTGAGCCGGCGGTCCAGCGCGGTCGCGCGGAGTCGAAGCGCCTCGGCGTACGCGGGGGAGGCGTACCACGCCTTCGCCCGCTCCATGGAGGGGAACTCGACGATGACGATCTGCCGCTTCGTCGGCTCCCCTTCCACCACGTTCGCGCCGGCTCCTCGCGCGAGATACCGTCCGCCGTACTCGGAGATCGACGCCGCGGCGAGCCTCTTGTACCGATCGGCGATCGCCTCGTCCAGGATCTCGACCTCGGAGATCACGTACGCACTCACGATGAGACTGTCCTCCAACCCGGGTGAAATGATGGCAATCACGCTAGAGGGGGGTGGGGAAGGGAGTCAAGGGATGCGTGTGCCGGGCTCGGCGGGAGAGGCGGGCGTCGGCGACGCGGCTGTCGGCGAGGCAGTTGTCGGCTCTCGGCCATCGGCGCTCGGCCATCGGCTCTCGGCCATCGGCTCTCGGCCATCGGCTCTCGGCCATCGGCTTGCGGCACACGCCGCGAGCTCTCTATGCGGAGCTTTAGCCGAGAGCCGAGAGCCGAGAGCCGAGAGCCGATGGCCGAGAGCCGAGAGCCGTGTCTTCCCGAGCGCCGGTGACCCCGGTCCCCTCGCATCCGCTCCCCCCTCGCGTCACGCCGCGTATCTTACCGCCTTCTCACGCGAGCACGGAGGCTCCATGTCCATTGCCCAATCGCTGCTTCCCGAGTTCGATCACGAGATGGCCGGCACGCGCAAGGCGCTCGAGCGCGCGCCCGCCACACACGCGTCGTGGCGGCCGCACGAGATGTCCATGACGCTGGCGCAGCTCACCACGCATCTGGCGGAGATTCCCCGGTTCGTCCCCCGCATCGTTCACGACGACGAGCTGGAGCTCTATCCGGTGGGCGGCGAGCCGTTCGAGCGGAAGACGCCGCTCCCGGTGGAGAGCGCGGTGGCGGTGTTCGACGAGAACGTGAGGGAGGCGCGCGAGGCGCTCGCCGCCGCCACCGATGAGCAGCTCCTCCGCCCGTGGACGCTCAAGGTGCAGGGGCGCCCGTCGTTCACCCTCCCCAAGGTCGCGGCGTTCCGCACGCTGACCATGTATCACCTCGTTCACCACCGCGGCCAGCTCTCCGTGTTCCTCCGACTCCTCGGGGCCCCGGTTCCGGGGATGTACGGGCCATCGGCGGACGAGCGGTTGGGGAGGTGAGGAGAGGCGACAGCCGTGTCCCGACAGCCTCGTCCACGCCAGCTCACTCACTGCCCCCGTGCACCCGCCCCGCCTCCGGCGGCGACTGTCGCGCCGAGCGGCTCGTCTCGAAGGTGAACAGGAAATCCGTGAAGCCCAGGTCGTAGTCGGAGATCCCGTGCTGCCCGGTGAGCCGCATGCGCGCGTCGTAGAGCGAGCGGAGCGCGCTCTCCACGACGCGCGCCGCGGCATCCCCGGCGTGCGTGCGCGGCGGCGGGTCGAGGGCCAGGAACTGCTTCCGGATCTCGGGGCGGAGTCCGCTCTCCTCCACGGCGGCGCGCGCCGCGTCGGGGCCCTCGCCGGCGAGCACGCGCAGGTCGCGGTGCAGCCGCTCGCAGAGCGCCGACTGCTCGAGCTCCGGCTCCCCGGACGAGGCGAGCGCGAGGTACGCGACCACCTGCGCGTGCAGCTCCTTCCAGTAGCCCTTCCGGTGGGTGAACTCGTGGGCGATGATGTGCGGCGCGAACACGCCGGTGTCGCGAAAGATCGCCACGTCGCCGGAGAGCGGGTCGCAGGCGCCGAGGGCGAACGGGAACACCAGCTTCGCCGCCGAGAAGCTCCGTACCTCGGTGCTCGTCTCCACGCGCTGTCCGGTGATCGTCGCGATGTAGCGCGTGAGGTGCTGATCCACCACGGCGGGGAGCTCGCGCCGCGGGATGCGCGCGCGCATGCTCGCCTCGTGCGCGTCGTTCACGCGCTCGACCAGCGTGCGTACCTCCCGCTCGCGCACGTCGCGCGGCATCGGCGTGATCCGATCGAGGTCGGCGCCGAACTCCCTGGCGAAGTCGATGCGCCGGATGTTCTGGCGCGCCCGCCAGTCCTGCACGGCGCTCCCGGCGTACGCGCCGAGTGCCACCGCCTGCACGATGCGCCCGGGGAGCGTGGCGCGCAGGAGGAGCCTCGACACGATCGGCGCGGCGAGCGCGATGTCGGTGAGCGCGACGGGTGAGTACGTCACCCGATTCTCGATGCGAACGCGATCGGTGTCCTCCACGATGCTCCTCCTGTCCATCGGTCGCCGCGATGCGGCATCACGGGCCATGGGCGACGGAGGCGCACGGTCCGCGCCACGGCGACGGATCCGGGAGGGCGGGGTGCGGCACGGCCGCGCCTGGCACGCAGGCTTGACAGCCTCGCCCGCCCGGCGAATAGGTGGAGCGATCTCGAGACGCCGGACACGAAATCGATCGCCCCTCCGGAGGTGCCCATGACGTCGCCGTCGACGGAACCCCACTGGCGGATCACCGGGGAGTACTTCGAGAACTGCAATTGCGACGTGGTCTGTCCCTGCCTCATCTCGCCCGGCGCGCCGCTCACCGCCAGGCCCACGGCCGGCGTGTGCGAGGTAGCGTTCGGCTTTCACATCGATCGTGGGACCTTCGACGGCGCTTCACTGGACGGGCTGAACGCGGCGATGATCGCCCGGACGCCGGGGCCGATGGCCGAGGGGCACTGGTCGGTGGCGCTGTACGTGGACGAACGGGGTGACGAGCGCCAGCGCGCCGCGATGCAGGCGATCTTCAGCGGGGCGGCCGGCGGTCCGGTCGGCGCGTTGGCGCCGCTCGTCTCCACGGTGCTCGGCGTCAGGCCCGCGGCGATCACGTACCGGGTGGACGGGAAGCGTCGTTCGGTCGAGATCCCCGCCGTGATGCGGCTGGCCGTGCGCCCCGTGGCGAGCGTCGTCCCCGGCCAGGACATCTGGGCGAGCAACGCGCATCCGTTCGCTCCGGAGCGCGTGGCCATGGCGGTCGGCGACGAAGGCAGTACGTGGCAGGACTATGGCATGCGCTGGGACAACTCGGGGAAGAACGGACACTACGCTCCCATCGACTGGTCCAACGCGTAGCTTCATGCGCCCTGGCACCGCAGGGATGGCGCGAGCGACGCCCTCGCTTCGTCCGTTCGCGCGGGAACGCCTGCCGATCCTCATCGTGCTCATCGTGCTCGCCGCGGCGTGCTGGGCGGCGCTCCTCTCGCGGTCGGCGGCGATGGCGCGGGGCGCGATGGGGCGTGGCGCGCTCACCATGGGACTGGGGTGGGCGCCCTTCATGGCCGTGTGGGTGGTCATGATGATGGCGATGATGCTTCCCACCGCCGCGCCGATGATCCTCACCTTCGCGGCGGCGCAGGCGGAGCGGCGGCGCCGCCAGCGGTCTGGCGTCCCGACCTGGATCTTCGTCGCCGGATACCTGCTCGTGTGGACCGCGCTCGGGATCGCGGCGTACGCCCTCGCGCTCGGCGCGGAGCACCTGGCGCGCCGCGTCGGGTGGATCGCGGCGAATGGTGCGCGGATCGGCGCCGCCTCGCTGATCGTCGCCGGGCTGTACCAGCTCTCCCCGGCCAAGCGCATCTGCCTCGCGAAGTGTCGCACGCCGTGGGGATTCATCCTGGAGTCGTGGCGCGATGGGATCGGCGGCGCGCTCCGCATGGGGGTCGTGCACGGCGCGTACTGCGCCGGCTGTTGCTGGATGCTGTTCGTGATCCTCTTCCCGCTCGGTGTCATGAACGTGGCGGCGATGGCGCTGGTGACGGCGCTCATCTATGCCGAGCGATCGTCGACCATCGGAGCGCGCACGTGCCAGGTCGCGGCCGCGGTGCTCATCACGTACGGGGCGCTCGGCATCGCCGTGCCCGGTGTGCTCCCCTCGGTGATGTAGCGGCGCACCCCCGGGCGCGGCGAGGGAGCGGCGGTCCGTGGACATGGCGGCCTGTCGTGAAGGTCGCGCGGCGCGTCGGGAGGGGGCGCCGGCATGCCGGCGCCCCCTCCCGACGGGTAGAGACTACGGCGCCGGCCGATCGGCGCCCCGATCGGTGCCGCGATCGGCATCCGTCACGCGCCCGTGCTTCTCCACGTCGATCCGCTCGCGCCGCAGGTCGGCCTCCACCGGCCGTGTCTCCTCGGCGACGCGCTTCCGGATCACGTATTCCTCCTTCACCACCGGGCGCTTCTCCACGCTCACCTCCTCCTCGCGCACGGGCACGCGGATCTCTCCCTCCGACAGGTCCGCCGGCGCGGCCGACGCATCGCGCACCGGGCGCCGCTCGACCTCCACTTCCTCGCGCGCCACCGGAACCTGCTCGGCCACGTGCTTGGTGTCGATCGTCTTCCTGACGTCCACCTCGCCCGTCTGCACGCGGCGCTTGCCGACATCGAGCTCCTCCTCGATCCGGGGGATGCGCGCCTCCCGGTCCGCTCGCACGGCGCCCTCGCCGCGACGCTGGAAGAGCTTTCCCTCGTCGAAGTGGTCGTGCCCGTAGTAGTCGCCCTCCGGCCGCGTGGTCGACGCCATGTCGCCGGCGAGATGGCGCCGCGCGCTGTCCTCCAGGTCGCGCGTGAGCTCGCCGGTGTACGCCCGCATCTCCGTCAGCCGCTCCACGGCGAGACCGGGAAGCTGCACGCGATCCTCATCGTCGTCGAGCCGTGCGAGTCCCACGGGGACGAGCACCTGCCGGTCGCCCTCCGGGGCGACGTCGCGATCGAGCTTCACCACCAGATATCGCACGCGCCGGGCTGCGATGTCGGCGAGCAGATGCTTCACCTCTCCCACCTTCCGGCTGCCGGCGATCACATCCCACCCCTTCGGGTCGGGGTATCCGTCGGCGACCTCGAAATCGGAATCGTCGAGCTCGACGAGCTGGCCGGCTCCCATCGGGGTCTCGCCGGTCGTCTCATTGGTGCGGTCATCGCGTGCCATGAGTCCCTCCCACGTCCAGAGTGCGTACCTGCTCACCCGGCGTCGCGAGCGCGAGCGCGGGAGTGGATGACGGCGTGATGCTGCCGGTCGCCGCCGGGCCCGTATGGCGACGGCTGAGGGCGAACCAGACGATGATCGCCAGGATGATCAGCGCGATGATCCACAGCCACGCGCGCGATCCGCGCTTCTCTTGCACCTTGAGCTCTGCCACTGTTCCTCCGAGAGTAGGCGTTGCGTGCGGTCGAGGTGCGAATGGGGAGGGCGGGCGGGGTGCAAGGAGCGGACCCGCGGTGAGCGAAGGCGCGCGCATCGCGCCGCGCGTCGCATCTCGCGCGTGCCGGCACCCGCGTCGTGTGAGGGAATCCTCCACTTGCCACCGAAATGGCGACCGCGTATCGAGTGCGTCCCCATCTGCAGGCCGGCGGTGATCGTGCTCGCCGCCGCGCGTGACGACTACGACACCGTGATCGCCGCGGCGCGCGGCGGGAGGACACGATGCCAGGTCAGGGCGAGATCGTTCACCGTCGTGCGGGCACCGGCCGATCGTTCTGGGGGCCGGGCGACGAGTACACCTTCCTCATCACGGGGCGGGAATCGGGCGGCGCGTACTTCGCGATGGAGGCGCTGGTGCCGCCCGGCGGAGGTCCGCCGCCGCACATTCATCGCCGAGAGGATGAGACGTTCTACGTGGTGGACGGGGAGTGCAGCATCCGGCTCGGTGATCGGATGGTCATGGCGGGGACAGGGGACTTCGTGAGCGTGCCGCGCGGCACCGTGCACTGCTTCCGCAACGAGGGGACGGCGGTGATGCGGATGATCCTGACGTTCACCCCGTCGGGGATCGAGGGGTTCTTCGAGGAGACGCTCGAGCCGATCGTGGACCGCGCGGCGGGGTCGTCGCGCACGATGGACGAGATCGTCGCGCGCTACGTCGAGACGGCGCCGCGGTACGGGATGGAGTTCATCACGGCGGAGTCGATCGCCGCGCCGGCGATGACGCGGGGGGAGGTGCGGGCGTAAGGGGGCGCTCGGGGCGACTCGGCTGTCGGCCATCGGCTCTCGGCTCTCGGCTACCTGCACACCATTGAGCGCTCTCGGCGTGTGCACGAGCCGAGAGCCGAGAGCCGAGAGCCGAGAGCCGAGAGCCGAGAGCCGAGAGCCGAGAACCGCCCTATTCGTACCGCAGCGCCTGCACCGGATCGACCTGCGACGCCTTGCGGGCGGGTACGTAGCCGGCGGCGAGGGCGACGGCGGTGAGCAGCACGGCCGACACCGCGATCACGATGGGATCGTACCCGCGGAGCTCGAACAGCAGCGACTGCGCCGCGCGCCCGAGGGCGAGCGCGCCGCCGATCCCGATGATCCCGCCGATCAGCGTCATCACCCCCACCTGCCGGAGGACGAGCCGGCGCACGCGCCCGCCGTCGGCGCCGAGCGCCATGCGCACGCCGATCTCCCGCGTGCGCTGCGCCACCGAGTACGCCAGCACGCCGTAGAGCCCCACCGCGGCGAGGAGCGTGGCGAGCGCGGCGAACGCCGCGGACAGGGTGCTGATCATCCGGTCGAGGAAGACGTTCTCCTTCACCTGCTGTGGGAGCGTCTTCAGGTTCTCCACCGGCAGGTTGGGGTCGAGCCGGGCGATCACCTTGGGGATGGTGCGGAGCAGCCGCTCCCCGCCGCCCGACGTGCGCACGTAGAAGTTGAGCCACCCCACCGTGCTGTCCTGGCTGTACGGCATGAAGAAGAGCGGGGGGACCTTCTGCTTCACCTCGCTGTACTTCGCGTCGCGAACCAGCCCCACGATCTCGACATCGAGCGTGGAGTCCCGCCCCGACGACATGCGCTTCCCGACCGCATCGCGCCCCAGCCCGAACTTCTTCGCGAACGTCTCGTTCACGATCGCCACCTTGGGCGCGCCCAGCTGGTCGGCGCGCGTGAACTCGCGCCCGGCCACGAGCGGGATGCCGAGGGCGTGGAAGTAGCCGGCGCTGATCGCGTTGAACCGCGAGTTGGCGTCGGTGTCCGGCCCCTTCCGGAATCCCTCCACGTTCACGTCGCTCCCCCAGTTGCTCCCCGCGAGCAGCGGGATGATCGACGCGGCGACGCCGGTGACGCCGGGGAGCGCCGCCAGCTCATCCTCCACGCGGGTGAACAGCACGCGCGAGCGCGCGGGATCGTAGCCATTGAGCGCCGGGGAGATGCCGAACGTCACCACGTCGTTCACGTCGAGGCCGAGGTCCACCCGGCTCACGTTCCGGAGGCTCTTGATGAACAGCCCAGCCGAGATGAGGAGCGCCATGGAGAGCGCGATCTGCGAGGTGACGAGCGTGGTCCGGAAGCGCGCCGCGGCGCGCGCGCCGGAGTGCTTGCCCGTGCCCGCGCGGATGGTGGAGGCGAGATCGGGGCGCGTGCTGTGCAGGGCGGGGAAGAGGCCGAACAGGAGTCCCGTGCCGATGGACAGCGCCGCCGTGAACGCCACCGCGGTCGTGTGAAGCTGCAGGTGGAGCGAGCTGGCGGCGTCCGACGGGAGGATGGTCCCGATCAGGGAGAGCGTCCATCGCGCCACGAGAAGACTCGCGGCGCCCCCCAGGATGGCGAGCAGGCACGACTCGGTGAGGAGCTGCCGCATGAGCTGCCACCGCGTGGCCCCCAGCGACAGCCGGACCGCCATCTCCAGCGACCGGTTCGCGGCGCGCGCCAGGAGGAGGTTGGCGATGTTGGCGCAGGCGATGAGGAGCACGATCCCGGTGATCGAGAAGAGGAGGAGGAGCGGGGTGCGCGACTCCTCGTGCACCCCGCTCTGGCCGCGGCGCCCATCGGACAGCTCGATCTTCCTGGCGCGGAACCGTGCCATCGTCTGGTCGCTCATCCCCTTCTGCTGCGGCGCCTCGACGTCGTTGATGATCGCGTGGTAGACGGTGTTCAGCGCGCTGCTCGCCTGCTCCATCGACACGCCGGGCGCGAGCCGCGCGAAGAGGTACGCCCAGTAGGCGCGGCGCTTCTCCATGCCGTCGAAGTTCGGCATCATGACCTGGCGCATGGTGATCGGGACGAACACCATGGGGCGCGCGCCGAGGGTGGTCCCCTCGAAGCCGCGTGGCGCCACGCCGACGATGGTCATGGAGTGGCCGTTGATGATGATCTGGCGGTTCAGCACCGACGGATCGGAGCCGAGCTTCGACGCCCAGTAGTCGTAGCTCAACACCGTCACGAAGTTCGCGCCGATGGTGCGGTCGTCGTCCGGGCCGAGCAGCCGCCCCAGCGCCGGCCGGAGCCCGAGCACCGGGAAGTAGGATCCCGACACGAGCACCGCGTCGCCGTTCACCGTCTGCCGGTCGTAGGCGATGTTGGCGCCGAACAGGCAGTGCGCGGCGATGCCGGTGAGGGGCGTGTGCGCCTGCTGCAGGTCGCGGAACATCGGGTAGCTGAACACTTCGTCGCAGTCTCCCGCCTGGTTGCACGACTGCGACCCCGGCTTCGGCCCCGGCGCCGAGAGGTTCACCAGCCGACCCGGCTCCCGAACCGGGAGCGGGCGGAGGAGCATCTGGTCGAAGAGGGAGAAGATGGCCGCGTTCGCGCCGATCCCGAGCGCCAGCGACACGACCGCCACGAGGGTCACGAAGGGCGACTTGAACAGCGTCCGGAAGGCGAGCTTGAGGTTGGCCATGGGTGTCCTCGAGGTGTGGTCGCGCTGCACCGGCACGGCGGCGTGCCCGGCCCCGACCGAGTTGGACACCACGAACGCGCGGATGGTTGAATTCGACCACGGGGCCCACGGTGGACGCCCGCGCGCCCGCATCCTAGTTTCCGTGCGGTCACCCTCCTGCTTCATCTCGCCGACGACACGACCATCGAGCAGGACTACCACACGGCCGCGCGCGCCGCGGCGTTCCTTCAACACACGACGTGATGCCGAATACCGAAGATCGCGTACGCGCCGTCGGCGAGACGGCGCTCGAGTGCAGCGAGTGCGGACGATTCGTCGGGGCGACCGAGCTGCGCGAGGTGGACGGAAAGCCGGTCTGCATCCGCTGCCTCTTCGGGGACGCTCCCGCGCTCGGCGTGTGGCCGATCGGCGTGGTGCGCAACTCGCTCGCCGGGCCGGGGACGGGGGTGCAGATCTGCCGCACCGCGCGCTCGGAGATCCACCTCGTGCCGGGGATGATCCGCTTCCTCTCCGGGGTGTCGGATGAGACGTCGTTGACCGTGGTCTGGTGGGCGCACCTGACGCACGGGCTCGAGACGACGTTCGAGCGCGGGCTGGATGGGAAGGTGGTGGGCCCGTTCGCCGCGCGCACGCCGGCTCGGCCGAACCCGCTCGCCATCACCGAGGTGACGCTCGTGGAGGCGCGCGGGCCGGTGCTGGTGGTCGAGGGGCTGGACGCGGTGGATGGGACGCCGGTGATCGACCTCAAGCTCGGCCGCGGAAGCATCGCGCGCGCCCTCGGCGAGTCGTGAGCCAACGCCTCGCGTACGTGACCTACCTCGTGCGCGACTACGACGAGGCGATCGCGTACTTCACGAACGTGCTCGGCTTCGACCTGCTCGAGGACTCGGCGCTCGGGGGCGGGAAGCGGTGGGTCCGCGTCCGGCCGCGCGGCTCCGATGGCGCCGGGCTGCTCCTCGCCCGCGCCTCCACCGAGCGCCAGCGGGATCGCGTCGGCGATCAGACGGGAGGACGTGTCTCGTTCTTCCTCGACACCGACGACTTCCAGGAAGACCACCGCGCGCTCCGCGAGCGGGGTGTCCGCTTCGAGGAGGAGCCGCGCGAGGAGCCGTACGGAACCGTCGCGGTGTTCGAGGACCTGTACGGAAATCGGTGGGATCTCGTCCAGCGGAGAGACCGGGAAGCCGGAGGCGCGGCGGATGGCTGATCACTCGTCGCGCGCGCGCGAGCGGGGAACGATGACGGGCATGCCATCGCCGCCGCCCCGCCGCATCGCCGTCCTCTCCGACGTGCACGGCAACGTGCTCGCGCTCGAGGCGGTGATCGCGGACCTCGCGCGCCGGCGGGTGGACCAGGTGATCAATCTGGGGGACCACGCCTCCGGTCCGCTCTGGCCGCGCGAGACCGTCGCGCTCCTCGCGCGGCAGCCGTGGCTGCAGATCGCCGGCAACTGCGACCACGCGATCGTGCGCCGCCCGCCCGCGCAACTGGGCGCCTCCGATCGATTCGCGCTCGAGCGGCTCACGGGAGAGCAGCGGGAGTGGCTCGCCGCGCTCCCACCAACCGCGTCCGCCGCCGACGGCGACGTGCTCGCCGTGCACGGCACCCCCACCCACGACGACGTGGCGCTCGTCGAGACCGTGGAGCACGGACGCGGACGGCTCGCCACCCCGTCCGAGATCGCCGAGCGGTTGGCCGGCGCGTCCGCACCGGTGGTGCTCTGCGGACACTCGCACGTCCCGCGGATCGCGCGCGTCGACACGACGCTCGTGGTGAACCCGGGGAGCGTCGGACTGCCGGCGTACGATGGCGACGATCCCGAGCCGCACGTCATGGAATCCGGATCGCCGGACGCGCGCTACGCGATCCTCGAGCGCTCCGATCGCGGCTGGTCGGTGGAGCTCATCGCGGTGCCGTACGACCACCGTGCCGCGGCCGGGCAGGCGCGCCGCAACGACCGCCCCGACTGGGAGCTCGGGCTGAGCACCGGGTACATGACACCGCGCGCGGCCAACGGCCGCGCGACGTAGCGCGGCCCGGCGCCGCGCCCGTCACCCGCGAGCGAGCGCCAGCAGGCGCCGGAGGTCCACGCCCCGCCACAGCCGCTCGCGCATGTCCCGCGTGTCCGCCAGCGCCCGCGCTCCCGCCCGGCTCACCGCGAAGTAGCGCCGCGACGGACCATCCGTGCTCGCCCGGGTGGAGGTGACCAGCCCCTTCGCCTCCAACCGGTCGAGCGTGGCGTACACCGCGCCGATGGCGAGCTCCCGCCCGGTGATGCGCTCGATCTCGCGTCGCACGTGCATGCCGTAGGCGTCGCCACGCGTGCGCAGCACGGCGACCAGGATCTGCTCCTCGAGCACGCCGAGCGGGGCGTAGGAAGGCTCGGTCATTGCTCGCGCAGCACGAGGGCGGGGTCCACCGTGCCGGCGCGCCGAGCGGGCACGAAGGCGGCGGCCACGCCGATGAGCAGGAGCGCGGCGCTCGCCGCGGCGAAGGCCAGCGGGTCCACCGCGCTCACGCCGAACAGGAAGGAGGCGAGCAGGCGCGCGAGCGCCGCCGCCCCGACCGCGCCGACGGCGATCCCCAGCCCCACGAGCGCGGCGCCGCGGCCGACGATGTGCCTGACGACCCGCGATCCCGGGAGCCCGAGCGCGACGCGAATGGCCCAGTCGCGCTGGCGGCGCGCCGCGAAGTGCGAGATCACGCCGTAGATGCCGACGGCGCCAAGCACGAGCGCGAGCGCGGAGAGGAGCGCGAGGAGCGACATGATCTGGCGCGCCGGCCCGACGGCCGTGTCGAGCACCCGCTGCATGGTGGTCGTCCCCTGGAGCGCGAACGAGGGGGCCACGCGCTCCACGGTGCGGCGCGCCGCATCGAGGATCGCGGGGGCATCGCCCGGCCGCGACGTGCGGAGGACGAGCGTCGCCGAGCTCCCGAACCAGGGCGCCTGTCCGGCGAGGTAGTAGCGCACCGGGGCGGGGCCCTCCGTGAGCGATCCCTCGGCCACGTCCGCGACCACGCCGATCACGCGCTGCGCGGCGCCGAAGCCGCCGCTCATGCGCCGGCCAATCGGATTCTCCCCGGGGAAGTACTTCTTCACGAACGCCTCGTTGACCACGACGGCCATCTCGGCGCTGTCCTCCGGCGCGATGGGGTGGTCGGACGCATCGAAGGTGCGCCCCTCGCGAAGGCGAATCCCCATGGTGGTGAAGTAGTCCGGCGTGACGACGCGAAAGTAGGTGAAGGTCCGCGATGCCTCCGGATCGCCATCGATCTCGATCCCGAAGCTGTCCCCGCCGCCGCGCAGCGGGATCTTCATCGCCGCGGCCGCCGACCGCACCCCGGGAAGCTCACGGAGCGCCGCCGTCAGCGCCTCGACTTTCCTGAACCGCTCCGCCGATTTCATCCCGGTGTTCGACACCACGTCCACGACGGCGACGCCGGAGGTCGTGATCCCCGGGTCGATCGCGTACAGGTTGCGGACGCTGCGCACGAGGAGCGCCGCCGCGGAGGCGATCAGCATGGCGAGCGCGACCTCGGCGACCACGAGCCCCCGCTCGAGGCGCCCGCCGCGCCCCTGAATTCCACCGGTGCGCGCGCGGCCGAGCGCGTCGCGCAGGTCGCCGCGCCAGAGCGACACCGCCGGCACGAGCACGACGAGCAGCACGGCGACGAGGGCGATCGCGAGCGCGACGGCGAACAGCCTCCAGTCGAACGCCGCGCTCTCCGCCCACGCGCCGATCGGGAGCGCGCGGGCGAGCACCCGGAATCCAGCCGCGGCGAGCGCGGCACCGAGGAGGCCCGCGCCGAGTCCGACGAGCAGCGCCTCGATCACGAGCTGCTGCATGAGCCGGCCGCGGCTCGCGCCGAGGGCGGAGCGAACCGCGAGCTCCGAGGCGCGTCCCTCCACCTGGCCGAGCATGAGCGCGGCGACGTTGGCGCAGGCGATGAGAAGGATGAGCCCCATCGCGGCGAGCGTCGCGACGAGCGCCGGGCGCATGGAGCCGAGAAGGGCGTCGCGCAGTGGCGTGAGCGTCGCGTTTCGGGTCTTGTCGGCCCCGATCTCGTACTGGAAGCGCTCGCCGAGCATCGCCGTGAGACGGCGGATCTGCGGCCCCATGTGTCCCACGTCGAGCCCCGGCGTCGCGCGGCCGACGAAGGCGTAGCTTCCGTTGCGTCCTTGCGGGTCGAGCGGCTTGGTGTGCCAGATGCGCACGGCGGGATCGGGAAACCAGAAGCCGCGCGGCATGACGCCGATGATGGTGTGCGGGGTGCCGTCGAGAACGAGACGCGTGCCGATGATCGAGGGGCGCTCGCCCAGCTCGCGCCAGAGCCCGTAGCTGATCACCGCCACCGGCTCGGCCCCCTGCGCGTCGTCGCCGGCGTGGAAGCCGCGCCCGATCATCGGTCGGGCGCCCAGCACGTCGAACAGCTCCGAGGAGGTGGTGATGCCGGGGATGAGGCGCGTGGGTGCGTCGCCCTGGCTCAGGATGACGTCGCCGGGACGATACGCGGCCACCGAGCGGAAGCCGGGGAACCGGCCGCGCAGGGCGAGGAACTCCTCCTCCGTCCACCAGCCGGGCATCCAGAACATTCCGACCTCGCTCGCGTGGGCGTACGGGAGCGGCTCGAACATCAGCGGTCGGGCGATGCCGAACACGGCGGCCGTGCCCCCGATCCCGAGCGCGAGCGTGAGCACCGCGACGACGGTGTAGACGGGCCGGGCGTGCAGCCGGCGAGCGGCGTAGCGGGCATCGGCGATCCAGTGTCCGAGCATGTGGCCTCCTGGCCGATAGTCGTTCGCGCGTGGGTCGAAGCCGCTCCACCCCCGCCACCAGCTCCAGCCGAGGAGCGGGAGCGCCGAGCGCAGCGCCTGGCGCCAGAGCCAGCGCCGCGCGGCGGTCCGGCCGGCCGCCGCGGCGCGTTGCGTGTACTCGGCGCCGAGGTCCGCGAGCACCTCCTCGCGCTCGGCGCGCGGCAGGAGGAGACGGAGGAGCGCCATGGGGAGTCGCGCGGGCGACCCGAACGGGTGTCTTCCCTTGGAGGAGCGCATGCTCGCACTACGGCCCGGTCGTCGAATGGTTTCTACATTGTAGAAAATGCCGGCGGATTCGGCCGCCGCAAGGCGTCCTGGAGGTTGGATGGGCGGCCGGGGGAGATGGTTTGCGCGCCCTGGTCGCGCCCGTGACCGGCGCGCCCGGGGCGCGCGGCCCGTCACCCCCGGCCGATGTCCACCTCGATCCCGCGCCACGCCCCCTGATTGAACCGCAGCACGCTCAGCGCGCAGCGCGTCACGTGCCCGGTGAGGATCGCGATCCAGATGTGGAGCGGCTGGAGCGTGCCGGTGTGCTGGATCACGAAGCAGATCCCGAGCGGGACCACGATCTGCGAGATGATCGAGATGTAGAGTGGGCTCTTGGTGTCGCCGGTGCCCTGCAGGCCGCCCGTGTAGGTGAGCGCGACGGCGATGAACAGGCCGGACACGCTGAGCACGCGCAGGAGCTGGGTCCCGATCTGCACGACCACGGGCTCGTTCATGCCGAACACCGCGAGGAGCTGGCGGGGAATGAGGAAGAAGAAGGCGCCGACGATCGCGGCGCCGGCCAGGCCGATGCGCGCCGCGACGTGCACCGATGCCGCGGATCGGTCCGGCTTGCCCGCGCCGAGGTTCTGCCCCGCCACCGCGGCCGCGGCGCCCATGAGCCCGACGGAGGTCCAGGTGATGAGGGAGAACAGTTGCGTGTACGACACCGCGAACGCCGCCTGCGCGGCCGCGCTCTGCGCCAGCGAACCGATGAACGAGAGCATGAGCACCCCGCCGATGTTCATCGCGATTCCCTGGATCCCCGTCGGCAGCCCGAACCGGAAGAGCGATCGGATGATCCCCCAGTCGGGCCCGAGGCGACCACCGCGCGGGAAGGACACCACCCACCCGCCGGTCCAGAGCCTGACGAGTGCGTACGACGACACGAGCGCCGACGCCGTCACCGTGCCCATCGCGGCACCGGCGGTGCCGAAGGCGGGGATGGGCCCCAGCCCGCGGATGAGCACGACGTTGAACACGATGTTGAGCGCCGTGAGCGTGAGCCCGAGGATCATCGGCGTTCGCGCGTCGCCGGCCGAGCGAAGGGCGCCGCCGAGCATGAAGAAGACGAGCATGCCGGCGCCGAAGAGGAACATGATCCGCAGGAACGGCAGCGCCTCCGCCTTCACCAGCGGCGCGGCGTTGACGAGGTCGAGCAGCGAGGGGGAGAGGACGTAGCCCAGTGGCGCCAGCACCAGCACGGAGAGGCCGATCGCCGTGAGAAACGCCTGGTAGATGGTGCGGTTCACCTTGTCCGGCTCGCCCGCGCCGGCGAAGCGCGCGACGAGCACGCTCATGCCGGTGAACAGCGAGTTGATGAACACGATGATCACGAGGAAGATCTGCCACGACACCCCGATGGCCGCGTTCCCCGTGAAGCCCACGTAGCGACCGATCATGACGTGGTCGATGATCCCCTGGAGCCCGCCGATGACGTTGGCGAGCATGGTGGGCCAGGCGATCTTCCAGACCGCCGAGCGCAGGGGGCCATCGACGATGGACCGGTCGTATCGCCGCTCGGCCGGCGCGGGCGGTACCAGGGGTACCGACGGCGTGCGGCGTTCGGCTGGCGCGGTGGCGTCGGTCAAGTCGGGTGCGCGATGGATTGCATGATGAATGGGCGCCGCGGGGACGTCCCTGCATCTTGGCACGAGGGGGAGGATGGGACAACCGGGCTGACGGAGACCGGACATGGAACCGCTCGAGGGGGGGCCGACCGATGGCATACGACCGTGACGACATCCGCGCCGCGGTGGAGCGCGCCGGCGACGAGCACTGGCAAGCGCTCATCGCGCACCACGAGGACGCCTACCCGGCGAGCCCGCCCACGCCGGGCGAGGTGTGCCGCCTGGAGGCGGAGCGGTTGAACGAGATGGGGCTGGGCGATGCCGCCGATCTGGAGCTCGTGGAAACGCGCATCACGCGCGTGGAGCCGGAGATCGAGGTCACGCACGTGGTGCGCCACCGGCCGACGGGCGCGCGGCTGCTGACGGAGCCGTTTCGCGGGTACGGTCCGCGCCAGGGCGCGTGACCCGCGCGCGCTACGCTCGCCGGCGGCGTGCGCGCGACGTGCGCACGTGACGCGCGTGCCTCGCGAGGCGCGCCGCTCGTCGCCACGCGGTACTCCACCGTGCCGACCAGCCTCGGCATGCCGCTTGCGCGCAACCGTCCACGGTGCGCGCGTGGCGCGAACGCATGCCGCGAACGCATGCCGCGAATGCATGCCGCGAGCGCACCCTCCACGACGCACGCCGGCGAGCCGACCGTTCGCGCTCCGCCGGCCTCACCAGCGCGAGAGATGCACATGGCCGACCGGCACGACTTCCACGAGAACGAGCCTCGCATGCCGGGGCACGACGACCGCGACGCGACTCGCAACCGGCGCGATCACCGCAAGGGACGACAGAAGGGCTCGCAGGGGCACGCCGAAGGGGAGCACGGCGCGAAGACGCATGCGCGCTTCATCGAGCAACTTCACGAAGGACGGCACGAGGAGCCCGAGCGAGCGCGCCGCGAGCGCACGCGCGAGGCCTCCGCGTACGCGGGGAAGCGCCGGCTCGTGGAGGACCGCCAGCAGCACGACGAAGGGGAAAAGAACAGCGAGCGCACGCGCCTGTTCGTGGAGCACAAGCGCGGCCGGGACCACGGCCCCAGCGACAACACGGGGAACCTCCATGGCGTGCTCGGGCATCGCGAGCACCGCGCGGACTACAAGCTGCGGGGGCCGGACGGACTCGAGGTGAACGAGTGAACGAGGGCGCCGCGCCGGCGGCGCCATTCACGTAGCCGGGCGGCCCGGGCCGCCCGGGGGAGCGCGAGCCGTACCCGGCGCGGGCGTCGCCGTCGCGTCACCGCTTCCCCGGCTCCCCCGCGCCCGTCCGCCGTCGCATATTTCAGCTTCTCCACCAGCGAGCGGCTCGTGGTGCGCACTGCGATCGCCGACCGGTACGTTCTCGACCGCGAGCTCGGCCGCGGCGGGATGGCAACGGTCTACCTCGCCGAGGACCGCAAGTACGGCCGCCAGGTGGCGATCAAGGTGCTGCGCCCCGATGTGGCCGTGTCCCTGGGCGCCGAGCGCTTCCTGCGCGAGGTGGGGATCGCCGCGCGCCTCTCGCACCCGCACATCGTGCCGCTCATCGATTCCGGCGAGATCGACGGCACCCTCTACTACGTGGCGTCCTACGTGCCGGGAGGATCGCTGCGCGACCGCCTCGACCGGGAGGGGCGGCTCCCGGTGCGGGATGCGCTGCGCGTGGCGCGCGAGGTCGGCCTGGGGCTCGACTTCGTGCACCGGAGCGGCTACGTGCACCGCGACGTCAAGCCCGACAACATCCTCTTCGCCGACGGGCAGGCGGTGCTCGCCGATTTCGGCATCGCCCTCGCGTGTCGCACGGCGAACGGCGAGGCGCTCACCGATGCGGGCATCGCGGTGGGCACGCCGGAGTACATGAGCCCGGAGCAGGCGAGCGGGGAGCGCGACCTGGACAACCGGAGCGACATCTACAGCCTGGCGTGCGTGGTGTACGAGATGCTGGCCGGCGCGCCACCCTTCTCCGGCGAGGGCGCGCGCGCCATCATGGCGCGGCACGTCACGGAAACGCCGCGGCCGGTCCGCGTGCTGCGCCCGGACGCGCCGGTGGCGGTGGAGCGCGCGCTCGTCCGGGCGCTCGCCAAGCGCCCGAGCGAGCGGTTCGCGACGGTGCCCGAGTTCGTTGCCGCGCTCGAGGCCGAGAGCCCGGACGAGGCCCGCTCCGCGATGTCCCGGACCCGCTCGATCGCCGTGCTCCCGTTCGTGAACGCGAGCGCCGATCCGGAGAACGCCTTCCTGAGCGACGGGATCACCGACGAGCTGATCGACGCGCTGGCGAAGGTGCGCGGGCTGCGCGTCGCGTCGCGCACCTCGGCGTTCGCGCTCCGCGACCGGCCGCGCGATGTGCGCGAGATCGGATCGCTGCTCGGCGTCACCGAGGTGATCGAGGGGACGGTGCGCCGCGCCGCCAGCCAGCTGCGCATCACCGCGCAGCTCACCTGCACGGGCGATGGGCGCGTGCTCTGGTCGCAGCGGTACGACCGCAAGCTGGTGGACGTGCTCGCGATCCAGGACGAGATCGCGCGCACGATCGTCAACGCGCTCCGCGCCATCTCCTTCGCCGACCTCTCCGAGCCGCCGCCGCGCCGCAGGACGTCGAGCGTGAAAGCGTACGGGCTGTACCTGCGCGGCCGTCACGCCTGGAACGAGCGCACGCAGAACGCGATCGCCGAGGCGATCCGATACTTCGAGGAGGCGATCGCCGAGGACCGCGGCTACGCCCAGGCGTGGGCGGGGCTGGCCGATTGCTGGGCGCTGCACGTGGACTACCGGAGCGTGCCGGTGCACGAGGGATTCGAGCGGGCGAAGGCGTACGCGCGCACGGCGATCGAGCTGGACGAGACGGCGCCCGAGGCGCACGCATCGCTCGCCTGGAGCCTCTTCATCTACGACTGGGACTGGGCTGGCGCCGAGCGCGAGTTCCGTCGCGCCATCGAGCTCGACCCCCGCTACGCCAGCGCGCATCAGTGGTACGCGTTCCTGCTGGCGGCCGAGTCGCGGTTCGAGGAGTCGGTGGCCGAGGCGCTCACCGCGCTGGAGCTGGATCCGGCGTCGGTCTCCGTGCGGCGCAGCGCATCGTGGGCGCACTACTACGCGCGGCGCTTCGCCGAGGCCAGCGAGCACGCCGAGCGGGCGGTGACGATGAACCCCACCGCCGAGGAGAGCTATCGCGTGCTGGGGCTCGCGCTCGTGCACGCGGGCGAGCACGCGGAGGCCGAGCGCGTGCTGCGCGAGGCGGTGGAGCTGCCCGGCGCGGGCGCGTACGCCACGGCGACGCTGGCGTGGGCGCTGGCGCGCGCCGGCGCGCGCGGGGAGGCCGAATCGCTGCTGCGCGCGCTCGAGGCGGAGGAGGCGCGCGGCACGTACGTGTCGCCGGTCGCGCTCGCGATCCCGCACATCGGGCTGGGGCACATCGATCGCGCGGTGGATCTCGCCGAGCGTGCGTACGAGGAGCGGCGCGGATGGATCGCGTACCTGGGCGTGAACCCCATGGTGGATCCGCTGCGCGGCGATCCCCGCTTCGACGCGCTCGTGCGACGACTGCCGCTCTGAGACCGGCCAGCCCCTCCACCGGACCCGCGCCCGACCCCCGCTCGCGGCGGCTCCTGGTGTCGGCTAAGTTCTCTCGGGTATTCACGGGGCGCATCGCCCCGCTGCCATCACGCCGCATCGGAGTCACGAACGTGTTCGACGCACACCTTCGGGAGCCGCACACCGAGCTTCCGCATCCCAGCACGGCCGCCGCGGAGGTGTGCTGAATGTCGATCTCCACCGTCATCTCGCCCATCCGCTACGCGGGCGGGCACCTCGATCGCGCCGGCGTCCGCCGGCAGGATGCGGCATGGGTCGCGTCGATGCGCGAGCACCCGGGCGCCCGCGCGGTGCCGGTGTGGCGCGACCAGAACCTCGTGCTCGGCCTGGACGAGTCGGCGCGCGCGGGCGGCGCGCCGCGCGCCGGCTGGTGCGACGGCGAGGTGTGGGCCGCGCTCGCCCGCGACGCCACGATCACGTGGTCGCTGCTCGGCCTCGATGGCGACGGACCGCTCTTCGCGCTCGACGTCTCCGTGCTCGACGGCGACCGGCTGTTCGAGATCGTGCGGCACGGCACGTTCGCCGACCTGCGAAAGGTCGGCCCGCTCGTGAGCGCCGAGGACGCCGCGCTCATGGCGTACGCGCGCGGGATCCTCAACTGGCACCGGTGCAGCGGCTACTGCGGCACCTGCGGAAGCGCGACGGTGAGCGAGCACGCCGGGCACATGCGCCGGTGCACGAACCCGGGGTGCCGGGCGGAGATCTATCCGCGCACCGATCCCGCGGTCATCATGCTCGTCGAGCGCCCGGCGTCGCGCGGCCAGCCGGCGCGCTGCCTGCTCGGCCGCCATCACCGCCTGCCGCCGCGCGCGTACTCCACGCTGGCCGGATTCGTCGAGCCGGGGGAGAGCCTGGAGGAAGCGGTGGCGCGCGAGGTGCTCGAGGAGACCGGCGTCCGCGTGTCGCGCGCGAGCTATCTCGCCTCGCAGCCGTGGCCGTTCCCGGCATCGCTCATGCTCGGCTTCCGCGCGGTGGCCGACACCGAGGAGATCGACGTGGATGGCCACGAGCTGGTGGAGGCGCGCTGGTTCACCGCCGAGGAGCTGGCGGACCACGGCGAGTGGGGTGACGAGAGCGCGGCGCTCAGGCTCCCGCGCCGCGACTCGATCGCGCGCGCGCTGGTCGACGCCTGGCTCGCGGATGCGCGTCGGGGAACCGGGTCGTGACGCGCCCCGCGGCAGACGACGGAGTGGTGCGGCAGGCGATCTACGAGGCGTTCGCGGCGGGGGGCGCGCCCCCCACGCGCGCCGACATCGCCGAGCGCGCCGCGCTCCCGCCGGCGCGCGTGTCGGCGAGCTACGAGCGGCTCGCCGAGGCGCGGGTACTGGTGCTCGATGCCGGCACGCGCGAGGTGATGATGGCGATGCCCTTCTCCGCGGTGCCGACGGCGTTCCGCGTGCGCGCCGCGGATCGCGCGTGGTGGGCCAACTGCGCCTGGGATGCGTTCGGCATCGCCGCGGCGACGGGGTGTGACGTGGACGTCGAGACCGCGTGCGCCGACTGCGGCGAGTCCATGACCGTCGCCGTGCGCGCGGGGGCGGGCGCGCCGCTCGCGACCGCGGCGGTGGCGCACTTCGCGGTTCCGGCGGCGCGATGGTGGGAGGACATCGGGTTCACGTGAGCCACCATTCGACTCTTCCGGTCGGAGGAGCACGCGGCGCGGTGGGCGGCGGATGCGGGGGTGCCGATGGGCGCGGTGGTGTCGCTCGACACGCTCTGGCGGCTGGCGGAGCGATGGTACGAGGGGCGACTGCACCCCGGGTGGCGGCGGGGGACGGTCGGCGAAGCGCAGGGGATCCTTCGACAGGTGGGGCTCACGGATCCGTTCTGGAATCTGGCGCGGTGACGCGCGGTTCGGGTGGACGAGGAGGGGGCGGGGCACACGTCCGCGTGCGGCGCGCCACCTCCCCTCTCCCCCATCCCCGCCGTTCCTGCTTCCCCCTGGCCCCCGACCTCCGGCACCCGGGGACCACGCGCGTGAGATGAACCAGGACATGACGTCGTCCCATGGATCGAGGTGCCCGGGGTCGGGCACCAGCAATTCATCCGTGAGGAGGACATCATGCGTTCGCACGCCATGCGCCGGCGGTCTGGACCTGGACTGCGGCGCTCGCTGGGGATTTTCTGCATCATCGCGCTCGCCGCCGGATGCGGCAGCGATTCCACGGGGCCCGCCGCGCCGCACGAGGTGGACGGCGCCGCGGTGGACGTGGCCGGCGGGTCGGCCCACACGTTCGTGCTGGAGAGCGATGGAACGCCGACCGCGCTCGGCGTGGAGCTGAGCGCCGCCGCGCTCGGCGCCCTCCCCGACTCCATGAGCATGTGGCAGCTCCCGCTCCCCACCGACGTGGCCGCGCCCCCCTTCGATCACGTCACCATCGACTGGAATCCCCAGGGGCACGAGCCGGTGGACATCTACGGGGTGCCACACTTCGACTTCCACTTCTACACGATTCCCGTCGACGAGCAGATGGCGATCGTGGCCGGTCCGGACACGACTCCCGTCCCCGCGCAGTTCGCCCCCACCGACTACGCCTCGCAGGTCTTCGCCGTGCCGATGATGGGCGTGCACTGGGCGGACACGCTCGCCGCCGAGTTCCACGGCCATCCATTCGATCACACGTTCATCTACGGCTTCTACCACGGGAAGATGGTCTTCGTGGAGCCGATGATCACGCAGGCATTTCTCCAGAGCCATCCCGACGTGACGCTTCCGGTGAAGCAGCCGCAGGCGTTCCAGCAGCCCGGGCGCTACCCGCGCAGCTACGGGGTGCACTACGACGCCGAGCACGATGCCGTGCGCATCGTGCTCGACTCGCTCGCGGGGAGCTGAGGCGGCATGTCCGTTGCGCCGGTCCTGCTCGGACTTTCCGACGGACAGGAGCGTGCGACATGAAGGACATGCAGATGGCGAAGGGGCTCGGCGTGGCGAGCTTCGGTTTGGGGCTCGCGGAGCTGGCCGCGCCCCGATGGCTCGAGCGGCAGCTCGGGGTGCGGAATCGAACCCGGCTGCTCCGGGCGCTCGGCGCTCGCGAGGTGCTCGCCGGAGTCGGCGTGCTCGCGCCGCGCCGGCCGGCGGCCGGACTCTGGTCGCGCGTGGCGGGGGACGTCATGGACCTCGCGCTCATCGGCGCGGCGGTGCGCCGGAGTGAACGGCGCAGGGCGCTCGCGGCGGCCGCGGCGTTCGTGCTCGCCATCGGCGCGCTCGACCTCCTGTACGCGAGACGCATGCAGCGCGCGTGAGGCGACGACGGACGACACGCTCGTCCGAACGCGGGCAGACTGGCGCGTGCGCCAGTCTGCCCGCATTGTTGTGGCCGGCGAACGTACCCGGTGGAGCTCGTCCCGCGCCGCGCCGTCCGCCATCCCGTCGCACCACACGCCCCGACCGCCGGAGGACCCCCATGGGAGCGCGAGACCCGCGCGTCGATGCCTACATCGCGAAGTCCGCGGACTTCGCGCGCCCCGTGCTCGAGCACCTGCGCGAGATCGTTCACGACGCCTGTCCCGACGTGGAGGAGACGATCAAGTGGAGCTTCCCCCACTTCACGTACCGGGGAATGCTCTGCAGCATGGCATCGTTCAAGCAGCACTGCGCCTTCGCGTTCTGGAAGGGATCGCTGGTGCTCGGCGACGGTGTGCCCTCGGACGAAGCGATGGGGCAGTTCGGGCGCATCACGTCGGTGTCGGACCTGCCGCCGAAGCGGGTACTCGCGGGATGCGTGAAGAAGGCGATGCGGCTCAACGAGGAGGGGGTGAAGGCGCCGGCGAGGGCGAAGCCGAAGGCGAAGAAGACGGCACCGCCGGTGCCGAGCGACCTCGCCGCCGCGCTGCGCGCGAACCGGAAGGCGGCCGCCACGTTCGACGCGTTCAGCCCGAGCCATCGCCGCGAGTACGTGGAGTGGATCACCGAGGCGAAGGGCGAGGCGACGCGCGCGCGCCGCCTCGCCGCGGCCGTCGAATGGATGGCCGAGGGAAAGTCGCGGAACTGGAAGTACGAGAGGAAGCGGTGATGGTGTCCGCCCGCGAGCCCGCAATGCGCGCTCTCGCTCCACGCGCGCGCCCCCTGATCGCGATCGCCGCGGCGGCCGCCGCGACCGTCGCGGCGCTCTCCGCCTGCACGCCTCGCGCACCCCGCGCCACGCCGGGCACCGCACCGGGCGCCGCGCCCGACACCGCGCCGCGCCCGATGCCCACCCGTACGCTCGTGCCCGTGCTCGAGCCGCAGCGGAGCGGCACGACCGCGCTCCTCCAAGCGGTGAGCGCGGTGAGCGAGCGCGTGGTGTGGGTGAGCGGGCACGAGGGAACGTGGGCGCGCACCCTCGACGGCGGCGCCACGTGGGAGACGGGCCGCGTCCCGGGCGCGGACACGCTGCAGTTTCGCGATGTGCAGGGGGTGAGCGCCGACAGCGCGTGGCTGCTCGCCGCCGGAGCGGGGGAGCTGTCGCGCATCTATCGCACCACCGACGGCGGCCGGCACTGGACGGAGCAGTTCGTGAACGCGGAGCCGAACGCCTTCTTCGACTGCTTCGCCTTCTGGGACACGCGCCGCGCGCTCGCGTTCAGCGATGCCGTGGACGGACACCACCTCGTGCTGCGCACGCGCGATGGCGGCGAGCACTGGGATCGGATCCCGCCGGCCTCGCTCCCCACGGCGCTGCCGGGCGAGGGCGGCTTCGCGGCGAGCGGCACGTGCGTCGCGACCGCGGGGAGCGGCACGGCGTGGATCGGGACGGGAAACACGTCGGCCGCGCGCGTGCTCCGCACGACGGACGGTGGTACGACCTGGAGCGTGGTCGCGGTGCCCGTGGTCAGCGGAACCGCCGCCGGGATCGCCTCGGTCGCCTTTCGCGATTCGCTCCACGGACTCGCGCTCGGCGGGGACATCGGCAAGCCCGACGCGCGCGGCGACTACGTCGCCCGCACCGAAGATGGTGGGCGCACGTGGAGCATCGCCGGCCGCCCGACGTTCGCGGGCGCCGTCTACGGCGCCGCGTGGGTTCCGGGCGCCACCACTCCGACGATCGTCGCCGTCGGCCCGGGAGGCGCGAGCCTGTCGCGCGACGACGGCCAGAGCTGGCGGCGGCTCGACGATGATGCGTACTGGGCCGTCGGCTTCGCCTCGCCGAGCGCGGGGTGGGCGGTGGGGCCGAAGGGGCGGATCGTGCGCATCCGGCTCGCTACCTCGCCCCGAGGTGATCGAAATTGAGCAGCACGTTCGGCACCAGCCCATGGCTGCCGATCGTCTCCCCGCGCCACATCGGACTGTTGGCGAAGAGCGCCACGTGTCCGCGCTCGACGGAGCGTCCGTGCGGACGCCGGGCGTGCAACCCACGCCGGTCGAGCGCGCGGCGGGTGAGGGTTTCTCCGCTCGACATCATCGCCGGCGACGCTATCATCGCACGCCCATGGATGGCCACGGCCGCGGGCACGTCGGCGCCGCATCGGCGCCGCGGCGGCCATCCTCGTTCGCGGGAGGCCAGATGTTCTCCACGATCCGCCGCTACACCGTCGCTTCCGGCATCGCGCGTCAGATCGCGCCGCGCGTGGAAGCGGAGCTGCTCCCCCGGCTCCGCGCCATCCCTGGCTTCGTGAGCTACGAGCTGATCGTCGGCGGCCCGGACGAGGGTCGCGACGCGCTGGCGAGCGTGAGCACGTACACCACGCGTGACGGCGTCGACGAGTCCGGGCGTGTCGCCGCGCGCTGGGTCGCGGACAGCCTGAAGGGGATCGACATCCAGCCCACGGGCACGACGACGGGGGAGGTGCTGCTGTCGACGCAGATGGCGGGGAGTGCTGCGTAGGGGCCGGGAGCCAGGGGCCGGGGGACGGGGGGGATGAGGCGGGGACAGGGAAGAGGGACCGGGAACGTCCACGACAGGGTACGGCGGGAACGGAACTCCGGGGTGTGCCGTCCCGCCTCGCTCCAGCCCCGCAGTTCCCCCCCGACCCCCGGCCCCTGGCTCCCGGCCCCTAGTGGACTGTAGCTGAAGTAAGTGAACGAATTGACGGCGAGGTGGTGCGGGTGCGAACCTCCAAGCAGTTGCAGTGGAGGCGAAGCGATGCGTGGCAGGCCGTCATCGGAGCATCGGATTCCGCGTGGAGATCGCCAG
>DASUXC010000037.1:0-17373 GCA_036378095.1 Gemmatimonadaceae bacterium
TCGGTGGGATTCCATCTCCGGCACGTCGCCGGGAGCATCGACCGGCTGCTCGCCTACGCGCGCGGCGAGGCGCTCACCGGCGAGCAGCGGGCCGCGCTCGCCGCCGAGAAGGAGCCGGGGGCGCCGCGCGCCGATGCGGCGGAGCTCGTGCGCGGCGCCCAGCGGGCGATCGCGACGGCGATCGACACCATGCGCGCCATGCCGCGCGAGAAGCTGCTCGAGCCGCGCGGCGTCGGCCGGGCCCAGCTCCCGTCCACCGTGCTCGGCCTGCTCTTCCACATCGCCGAGCACACGCAGCGTCACACCGGGCAGGTGATCACGACGGCGAAGATCGTCAGGGCGTCAGGGCGCGCCTCGTGAGCTCCCGGCGGCGAGCTCGCCCTGCATGACGAGCCACGCCGCGAGGCAGGGTGCCGCCCCGAGGCCGACGAGCGACAGCGCGAGCAGCACGGTCCGCCAGAGCTCGCGCGCCGAGCGCACCCACCAGATGGCGATCCCGGTGGCCGCGATCACGTACGACGGCCGCTCGGCCTGGTGATTGAAGATGACGACGTAGACCAGGAGGGAGCACAGGTACTCCAGCCGGAACGCCGGGTCGCCCCACCGGTCGCGGCGCAGCACGACCGGCAGGAGGAGGACCCCCGTCCCCGCGAGCTGTACCGGCCAGTCGGGCCAGCGCCCGGGCACGACGCGCGCGATCAGCCCCATGACCGACGCGCCGCGGTCGAGGGCATCGACGCGCTCCACGCCGAGCCACTGGCGATACTCGCCGAGCAGGACGTGCGGCGGCGCGACGAGGAGCGGGAGCGCGAGCAGCGCGAGGCCCGCGCCGAGGGCGGCGATCGCGAGCCGCGCCCGCCGGCGACGCGGGATCGCCAAGCTGATCGCGGCGATCGGGAAGATCTTGATCGCCGTGCCCAGCCCCACGGCGACCGCCGCGCCCAGGGAGCGATCGCGCTCGAGCGCGACGAAGGCCAGGATGATGAGCGCCGACACCAGCGCGTTGCTCTGCGATGCCTGCGCGGCGACGAGCACCTCCGGGTAGATGAGCAGCGCGGCGATCGTGGCGTCGCGGGGCGGAAGGAGCCGATCGAGCGCGCTCCAGATGGCGAGCGCGTTGATCGCGTCCCACGCCACGAGCCCCGCGGCGAAGGGGACGAGGGCGAAGGGCGCGAAGAGCAGCGCGAACGTGGGGCTGTACTTGAAGAGATCGTAGCCCTGCGCCGGATAGTGCGCGTACAGACTCTGCCCGCTCATCAGGTGACGGAACGACTCGCGGAAGACCGGATAGGTCCAGTGCGCGTGGCGGGACAGGGCGCGCTGGAGCGCGGCGAGCAGCGCGGTGGCGAGATAGAGCGCGAACGTGCAGGCGCGCTCGCGCGCATCTGGCGCGACGCCCGCCTTGCGTGCGCGGTGCGCTCCCGCGAGCTTGCCGGCCATGGCAACCATGGATGATTTCGACCGGCTGGATCTCCGCGTGGGCACGGTGATCGCGGCCGAGCCGTTCCCCGAAGCGAGAAAGCCCGCCAT
Source organism: Gemmatimonadaceae bacterium (assembly GCA_036378095.1). GTDB lineage: Bacteria > Gemmatimonadota > Gemmatimonadetes > Gemmatimonadales > Gemmatimonadaceae > JADGGM01. The sequence goes on from DASUXC010000037.1 coordinate 1,531, forward strand.
CCGGCTGCGCATCGACTTCGGCCCCGACCTGGGCGAGCGACGGTCGAGCGCGCAGCTCACGAAGCGCTATACCCCGGAGTCGCTCGTTGGGACCCAGGTGGTGGCGGTGGTGAACTTCCCGCCGCGCCGGATCGCGGGCTTCGAGAGCGAGGTGCTCGTGCTCGGCGCCATGCCCGACCCGACCGACGTGGTCCTGCTCCGCGTAGATGAGGCCGTGGAGAACGGGACGCGGATCGGCTGACGACCGGCTGACGACCGGCTGACGACCGGCTGACGCGGCCGCGCGAGGCGCGGAACGCGAGGAGTCCCCGGTCCCGCTCCTCCTTGACAGCACGCAGCCGGTCGAATAGCTCTTGGGTCATGAGCGCCGATCGTCGCATGCGTGAATGCTGTAAGGCCTGCTCCGGAGCCGCCGTGCGGCGGCCGGGCGGGATCGTGCGCATCTGCTGATCGGCGGACCCGATCGCGACTCGCACCCCGGCCGGCCGCTCGATCGAGCGGCCGGTTTCGTTTTCGCGCTCGACGCTCGCCGTCGAGAACTTCCGCCTCGCGGCGAACGTTCGTCTCACGTGGGCATCAATCAACCAGGGGGCAACCGATGGCCACCACCATGACTGTGACGCCCGACCAGTCCATCCTGCGCAAGGGCTACGTGCACCCCGAAGTGCTCGTGTCCACCGACTGGCTCGCGGCCAACCTCGACAACCCGAACATCCGGATCGTCGAGAGTGACGAGGACGTGCTGCTCTACGACATGGGGCACATCCCCAACGCGCAGAAGATCGACTGGCATGCCGATCTCAACGATCCGGTCGTTCGCGACTACGTGAACCGCGAGCAGTTCCAGGAGCTGCTGCGCTCGAAGGGGATCGACGACAACACCACCGTGGTGTTCTACGGGGACAAGAACAACTGGTGGGCCACCTACGCGTACTGGGTCTTCCAGCTCTTCGGGTTCACCAACGCGCGCGTGCTCGACGGCGGACGCGTGAAGTGGGAGCAGGAGGGGCGGCGCATGACCACCGACGTCCCGCGGTTCCCGAGAACCAACTACACGGCGCCGGAGCGCGACGACCGCCGCATCCGCGCCTTCCGCGACGAGGCGCTGGCGCACTCGCGCGCCAAGCGGCCGCTGGTGGATGTGCGCTCCCCCGACGAGTACACGGGGAAGAAGACGCACATGCCGGAGTACCCGCAGGAAGGGGTGCTGCGCGGCGGGCACATTCCCGGCGCGAAGAACGTCCCGTGGGGGCGCGCGGCGAACGCCGATGGCACGTTCAAGACGGCCGACGAGCTGCGTGGGATCTACGAGAAGGAGATCGGCCTCGACCCGAAGGACGACGTGATGGCCTACTGCCGGATCGGGGAGCGCTCGTCGCACACCTGGTTCGTGCTCACCTACCTGCTCGGCTTCGACACCGTCCGCAACTACGACGGGAGCTGGACCGAGTGGGGGAACTCGGTGGGGCTGCCGATCGAGAAATGAGCGCGAAAACGGAAACGGCCGGGAGCGCGCTGGCGAGCGCGCCGGCGACGCGGGAGCCGAACCGCGTGCTCGTGACGTGGTGCGGCGAGCGCCGCTTCGACACCGGGCGCCCCGATGGACCGGTGGCGCGCATCGATGGCGATGCGAAGACCGGGCAGAGTCCGGTGGACGCGCTGCTCAGCGCGCTCGCCAGCTGCGTGTCGGTGGACGTGGTGGACATCCTGAAGAAGCGCCGCACGCCGCCGTCACGCTACGAGGTGGAAGTGATCGGCACGCGCGTCGACGCGACGCCGCGCCGGCTCAAGCACGTGCTGCTGCGGTTCCACATCGACGGCGAGGGGATCGAGATGGACCAGGCCGAGCGGGCGGTGCAGCTCGCGGTCACGAAGTACTGCTCGGTGCGCGACTCGCTCGACCCCGAGCTGCCGGTCGAGTGGGAGGTGCGCCTGAACGATGGCGCCTGACGAGCACCGGGGACGGGGGTGGGCCGACCGCGCCTCGTGGGGCGCCGCCGGCGTCCCCCCGCTTCCCGCTTCCGCCGACCCGGCCGTGACTCCGCCCCGCGACGCCGCGGAGCCGGCCACGCCGCGGAGCGCGACCGCCGGCGCGCGGCGGAGCATCGCCGATGCGATCGGCAACACCGCCGTCGTCCGCCTGGAGCACGTGGTGGAGCCGGGGATGGCGGAGGTGTGGGTGAAGGTGGAGGGGCTCAATCCCGGCGGCTCCATCAAGGACCGTACGGCGCTGGGGATGATCGTGGACGCCGAGCGGCGTGGCATTCTGCGCCCCGGCGGGACGATCGTGGAGCCGACGTCCGGCAACACGGGAATCGGCCTCGCCCAGGTGGCCTCCGCGCGCGGCTACCGACTCATCCTGTGCCTGCCGGCACAGATGAGCGAGGAGCGCAAGCGCACGCTCACCGCGTACGGCGCCGAGCTCGTGCTCACCGACCCCGATCTCCGGATGATCGCCGCCATCGAGGAGGCGAAGCGCATCCAGCGCGAGATCGGCGCGTGGATGCCGAACCAGTTCACGAATCCGGCCAACCCGAGCATTCACTACAACACCACGGGGCCCGAGCTGTGGGACCAGCTCGGGGGGCGCATCGACGCGTTCGTGTACGGATCCGGCACCGGCGGCACGATCAGCGGCGTCGGCCGCTTCCTGAAGGAGCGGGACCGCACGATCCGCGTGGTGGCCGTGGAGCCCGCGCGCTCCCCGGTGCTGAGCGGGGGGGAGCGAGGGCAGCATCAATTCCAGGGAATGGGCCCCGGCTTCGTCCCCGAGAACTTCGACCGCTCGGTCGTGGACCGCATCATCACGGTCTGGGAGGAGGACGCCTTCCCGCTCGCCCGCCGTCTCGCGCGGGAGGAGGGATTGTTCGTGGGGATGTCGAGCGGCGCGATCGCCTGGGCTTCCCTCCAGGTGGCCCGCGAGCTCGGGCCGGGAAAGCGGGTGGCGATGATCAGCCCGGATTCGGGGGCACGGTACCTGACCACGGCGCTCTTCGGAGGTTGAAGGCCGGGGGCCCGGGCCCCCGGCCCCCGACATCACGCGAAGCCCGACCGCCGCAGCTTCGCCAGCACCTTCCGGCGCACCTGGCTCGGCGCCGGGTGCTCGTCACGGGTGGCCGCGACCGCATCCAGGAAGGCACGTTCGAAGTCGTAATGCGGGTAGCACTCGCGGCACTCGGCCAGATGCGCACGGATCTCGGCCATGCTCTCGTCCGTGAGCTCGCCGTCCAGGTAGTCCCAGAGCTGTCGCACCACGTCCAGGCAGTCCATAGTGTGCGTCCTAAGCCAGGCCTTTGCACGGCGCGTCGGATCGCGGGACGAGCCCCGTGTCGCGCGCGTAGATCACCAGTGCCTCCTGCAGAAGGCGGCGACCACGGAACAGCCGGGACCGGATCGTACCGATCGGCACTCCGAGAATCGACGCCGCTTCATCGTACGGTAGCCCCTCGACATCCACCAGTACCACCGCGGATCGGAACACCTCGGGGAGCTGGCCGATGGCGCGGTCCAGCGCGGGCGCGAGGTCGAGGCGCGCGAACAGCTCATCGTATCCGCCATCACGCAGCGACGCGGTCGCCTGCGCCGCCGCCATCGTCTCGAGCTGGGCATCGTCGCCGCCGTGGTCCACCCACCGGCGGTCCCGCTCGCGCGAGCGGAGAAACACGTTCCGGCAGATCGTGAACAGCCACTTCCGGCAGTCGCTCCCCGGCTCGAAGGTGTGCCATGAGCGGTAGGCGCGCAGAAACGTCTCCTGCACGATGTCGTCCGCGTCCGGTTCGTTCCGCACCATCGACAGGGCGAACCGGTAGACGTCATCGAGCCACGGGAGCGCCTCCTGCTCGAACCGGAGGTTCTCCGCGAGCCTGCTCTCTTCGGCCATGGCCATGATCTCTACCAAGCCGGCACCTCCACCGGGAGTTCCGACGCCCGTCGGCGGACGCCCGCGTCCGCCAACGTCCGCTCCCGGGCGACCGGATCGATCCGCCAGGGCACCAAGCTACAGCGCCGCGGCTCCGCCCGTCACCACGCGAGGTGCCGCACGCCCACATGCCCGGCTCGACTCCGACCGGCGCGGGCGCTCTCACGCGCCCGGCGCTCTTGCGCGCCGGCGCGCCACCTCGCATAGATCAGTCGTGCAGGCCAGACGGGCGCAGCTCGCCGACCTCCACCAGCAATGACCACTCGAGTGTACGAACCGGTGCACGCGCGCCGGGCCCCTTCACCCTTCTCGCGAGAGGTTGCAATGCGGTGGACGAAACCCGAATTCGAAGTCGTCGAAGTGACGATGGAAGTCACGGCCTACGTCGCTCGTCGATGAGCCACCAGGGGAGCCCGGTCAGCCGGGCTCCCTTCGTGTCTTCCGCCCCTCCGCGCTCGCGTGCACGTGCTGCTCCTCGGGACCGCCGCGGGCGGCGGCTTCCCCCAATGGAACTGTCTGTGTCCCGTCTGCCGGGCCGCGCGTGACGATCCGGCGGCGGCCCACCCGCGCACGCAGTCGTCGATCGCGCTGAGCGCCGACGGCACGCGCTGGTTCCTCTGCAACGCATCGCCCGACGTACGCGAGCAACTGGCGCGCCTCCCCCTCCCCCTCCCCCTCCCCCTGTCCGACCCCCGGCTTCCCCCCGGCCCGGAGGGGACGCGGGAGCGGTCGCCGGTGCGACGGGTCCCGATCGAGGGGATCGTGCTCACCGACGCGGAGCTCGATCACTCACTGGGGCTCGCCCTCCTCCGCGAGGCGAGGGACCTTCGCCTCTGGGCCACGGAGGCCGTGATCCGCACGCTGGAGCGGGATTCGCGGCTGCTCCCCGTGACGCGCGCCTTCGCCTCGGTGCGGGTGACCGAGCTGCGCGTGGACTCCGCTCTCGAGCTGCGCGATGCCTCGGACGCGCCCACGGGGCTCGAGGTGGAGCCGTTTCTCGTCGCCGGCGATCCGCCGCGCTTCGCGACGGCGGACGAGCCGGGGCACTCCGTGGGTCTCCTCGTGCGCGACCGCGCCACCGGCGGGCGGTGCGCGTACGTCCCCGCCTGCGGCGCCCTCGACCCACCGCTCCTCGCCCGCCTCGCCGACGCCGACCTGGTGCTCTTCGATGGGACCTGCTGGACGGATGATGAGCTTCAAGCGCTCGGCATCGGCACGCGCGGCGCCACCGAGATGGGGCACCTCCCGATCTCCGGACCGAACGGAAGCCTGGAGCCGCTCTCCCGCCTGAGCGCCGCCCGGGTGGTGTACACGCACATCAACAACACGAACCCCATCCTCCTCGAGCACTCCGAGGCGCGCCGCGCCGTGGAGCGGGCTGGGCTGACGGTGGGTATGGATGGAATGCGGTTCCGTCTGTAGAGTGAAGCTGGGCGGTGTTGGTGGTGAGTGCTTCGCGGCCGCGCGCGGCGGGATCGCCGCCGCGGCGACCACTTCCCGATCTCCCCGGCGCTCGTGTCCACGCTTCTCTCGCGCACCACATCCGCTCCCCCACCGCCACCGGTGCCGCCGTTGGAGCGGCCGTTGGCGCCCGCGGACCTCGTCGCCGCGCTGGAGGCGTTCCACGCCTCCTACTACGTGGAGCACCCCTTCCACCGGCTCATGCACGAGGGGAAGCTCTCCCAGCGGCAGCTCCAGGGGTGGGTGGCCAACCGGCTCTGCTATCAGCGGGCCGTGCCCCTCAAGGATGCGGCCATTCTCTCGAACTGCCCCGTCCCCGAGGTCCGCCGCCGCTGGATCCAGCGCATCATCGATCACGACGGCACGCGGGCGGGCGAGGGGGGGATCGAGCTCTGGGTGCGGCTCGGCATGGCCCTCGGACTCGAGCGCGAGGAGCTGGAGGACGAGCGGCACGTCCTTCCCGGCGTCCGCTTCGCCACCGAGGCGTACGTGACGTTCTGCAAGACGAAGCCGTGGGTGGATGCCTGCGCCGCATCGCTCACCGAGCTGTTCGCGCCCGACATCATGCGGCGGCGTCTCGAGTCGCTCCCGTTGTACTACCCGTGGATCCCGCCCGACGCGTACGAGTACTTCAGGAGCCGCCTCGTGCAGGCGCCCCGCGACAGCGCGCACGGACTCGAGATCGTCACCACGTACTGCACCACGGTGGACGCGCAGCGCCGCGCGTTCGAGGCGCTCCGCTTCAAGATCGAGATGCTCTGGGTGATGATCGACACCATCCATCACGCCTACGCGGAAGGGCCGTGATGCTCGACGGGACGGCGCGTCCGGTGCTCTGGCGCCGCGCCCGGGTGGACTTCGACCCGGTACGGCACCGCCGCGTCCTGCTCTATCCCGAGGGAACGATCCTGCTCAACGACACCGCCGCCGAGATTCTCGAGCTGTGCGACGGGGTCCGCACGGTGAACGACATCGCCGACACGCTCGGCGCGCGCTACGCCACCGACGTGCGCGCCGACGTGGTCGATTACCTCTCGCGACTCGCCGACCGGGAGCTGGTGCACGATGCCGGAGCATAGACCCACGACGTTGCTGGCGGAGCTGACGCACCGCTGTCCGCTTCACTGCCCGTACTGCTCGAACCCGGTCGAGCTCGTGCGCTCGCGCGCCGAGCTCTCCACCGAGGAGTGGATGCGCGTGCTCGGCGAGGCGCGCGCGCTCGGCGTGCTGCAGCTCGGACTCTCCGGCGGCGAGCCGCTCGTGCGACGCGACCTGGAGACGCTCGTCGCGCACGCGCGCGGGCTCGGGCTGTACTCCACGCTCGTCACGTCCGCCCTGGGGCTCACGCGCGAGCGCGCGGAGCGGCTCACGGAGGCGGGGCTCGACCACATCCAGATCTCCTTCCAGGATGCCGAGCGGGAGAGCGCGGAGCGCATCGCCGGCACGGCGAGCTGGGACGCGAAGCACCGCGCCGCGGCATGGGTGACCGAGCTCGGGCTCGCCTTCACGGTCAACGTCGTGCTCCACCGCGCGAACCTCGACCACCTCGAGCGGATCATCGACATGGCCGCCGCGCTCGGCGCCGACCGGCTGGAGCTCGCCAACACGCAGTATTACGGGTGGGCGGTGGAGAACCGCGACGCGCTCATGCCGACGCGGGAGCAGGTGGAGCGGTCGGAGGCGATCGTGGACCGGGCGGCCGCCCGGTATCAGGGGCGGATGCGGATCATCTACGTGCTTCCCGATTACTATTCCGAGTTCCCCAAGCCGTGTCAGGGGGGGTGGGGCGCGCATTACATCGTGGTCGCGCCGGACGGCCGGGTGCTCCCCTGCCACGCCGCGTCGCAGATCACCACGCTCGCGTTCGACAGCGTGCGCGACCGCTCGCTGGAGTGGATCTGGGAGGCGTCGCCCGCCTTCCAGGCCTTCCGCGGCGACGGCTGGATGCGCGACCCCTGCCGGAGCTGCGCGCGCCGTCTCGTGGATTTCGGGGGGTGCCGGTGCCAGGCGTTCGCGCTCACCGGTGACGCGGCGAACACCGATCCCGTGTGCACCCTCTCGCCCCAGCGGCGGGCGATCGACGCGCTGCTCGACCGGTCCGATGCCCCGAGCGGGGAGTGGGTGTACCGGAGCATGGGGAGGCCGGCGGCGCGAGCGGGCTGATCGCGTCGCACCGCCGGTGCCGGGCGCGGCGCGCCGATCGGGCCGCACCCGGTGCGTCGACCCGCGCCAGACCATTAGGCGCGCTTTACTTTCTCAGGTGAAACCCGAGATTGGTGAGAGGGACTCGCCGACTGGTGGCGCCCCGAGCCCGCGCTCGCGGCGCGCCAAGCTGTATCCAGAGAGGAGCTCCGTGCCCGTACGAGACCACGACGCAGAGGCGCAACACGACGAGCCCGCCGGCCGTGGGGCAGCCCCGATTCGGCGGGCCCCGGAGGGCGCGATCCATGACGCGCGGCGGGAGCGGGAGCAGGCGCGCCGTTACCGCGCGATCTTCGACCGCACCACCCAGCTCATGGTGCTGCTCACGCTGGACGGCGTGATCCTCGAGGCGAACCGCACGGCGCTCGAGCTCCTCGGGCTCGGCGAGACGGAGATGGCGGGGCGCGCGATCTGGGAGGTGGAGCGCTGGCCCACGGACGCCGAGCGCGACCTCATCCGGGGGGCCGTCCGGGAGGCGGCCCTCGGCCGGGCGGTGCGACACGAGGTGCAGGTCGGGCGGCACGATGGACGGCGCGCGGTGCTCGACTTCGCCATCACCCCCGTGGCCGACGACGAGGGGCACATCGCCACCCTGATCGCCGAGGGGCACGATGTCACCGACCGGACGCTCGCCGAGGAGGCGCTCCGCGTCTCCGAGGCGAAGTTCGCCGGGATCCTCGCGATCGCCGCCGACGCCATCGTGACGATCGACGAGCAGAACACGATCGTGCTCTTCAACGGCGGGGCGGAGCAGATCTTCGGCTGGCGGGCCGCCGAGGCGATCGGGCAGCCGCTGGACATCCTCCTTCCCCCCAGGGTCGGAGCGGTGCACCGGCAGCACGTGTCCGGCTTCGGTGCCGGTCCGGTGTCCGCCCGCCGGATGGGGACGCGCGGCGAGATCCTCGGCCGTCGGAAGAACGGCGAGATCTTCCCCGCCGAGGCCTCGATCTCCCGCCTGGACATGGGCGGCCGTCGACTCTACACCGCGGTGCTCCGGGACATCACCGATCGCAAGCGCGCCGAGGAGGAGCGCAGCGAGCTGCTCGCGCGCGAGCGCCAGGCGCGGACGGCGGCCGAGACGGCGGAGCGGCGCGCCGCGCTGCTCGTCGAGTCGAGCGACATCCTCGACCGCTCCCTCGACTACGAGGCCACGCTGCGCAGCGTGGCGCGCCTGGCGGTGCACGCGCTGGCCGATCTGTGCGTCATCGACATCGTGACCGACGAGGGGCGCGTGCGCCGCCTCGACATCGCCGTCGCCGATCCGGCGCAGCAGCGGCTCGCCGACATGATGCGGGCCATTCCGCTCAACGAGGAGCGGCCGTATCTCACGCGCGGCGCGATCCGCACGGGAAGGACGGAGGCGATGTTCGAGTTCCACCCCGAGCTGCTCCCGGGCTTCGCGCAGAACGAGGAGCACCTCGCGGTGCTGCAGCAGGTCGGGCCGCTCTCGTGCATGGTGACGCCGTTGATCGCGCGCGAGCGGACGCTCGGCGCGATCGGCTTCATCTCCACCCGCCCGGGCCGCCGCTACGACGAGGCCGACGTGCAGCTCGCCGAGGAGCTGGCGCGGCGCGCCGCGCAGGTGATGGACAACGCCCGGCTCTACGCGGTGGCCCAGCGCGCCATCCGCGCGCGCGACGACGTGCTCGGCGTGGTGTCGCACGACCTGCGCAATCCCCTGAGCGCGATCTCGATGTGCGCCAGCACGCTGCTCGACCCCGAGCCGGCGAGCGCGAAGAACGTCCACTATCTGGCCGACACCATCATGCGGTCGGCCGAGTGGATGCAGCGCATCATCCGCGACCTGGTGGACGTCGCGGCGATGGAGGCCGGCCGGCTGTCGCTGCGCCGCGAGACGACGGCGGTGCAGGCGATCGTCGACGAGGCGGCCACGCTGCTCGAGCCGTTGGCGAGCGAGCGGTCGCTGGAGCTGGTGACCGAGGTGGACGTGGGCCTGCCCGAGGTGCACGCGGACCCGCAGCGGATCGTGCAGGTGCTGTCGAACCTCGTGGGGAACGCGGCCCGCTTCACCGCGCCGGGGGGACGCATTACGATTCGCGCCGAGCTGTGCGGCGCGGACGTGCAGCTCTCGGTGGAGGACACGGGGGCCGGCATTCCCGCCGAGGACCAACCGCACGTCTTCGACCGCTTCTGGCACTCGGATCGCGGTACGCGGCGGCACGGGAGCGGTCTGGGGCTCGCCATCGCGCGCGGGATCGTCGAGGCGCACGGCGGGCGCATGTGGCTGCGCAGCACGCTCGGTCAGGGGAGCACGTTCTACCTGACCCTTCCCATGGCGGCCCCCGCCACCGAGATCCACGACTGAGCGGCGCCATCGGTGACGCTCCGGGGTAGTATCGACGGCCCCTTCCGCCTGGCGGGCGCGGCCGCTCACCACCACACGCAGGGATCCGAATGACATCACTCGCACGACGCGCCGGGCTCGCCGCCATGGCGCTCGGTCTGTTCGCCGTCGCGCATCCGGCGCTCGCCCAGCGCCCGCGCGCCAAGGCCCCCCCGAGCCGGAACGCCGCCGGCGCGCCAGCGCTCCCCGAGGCGGCCGCGCGCCAGCGGACCGTTCTCGAGAAGGTGATCCACCGCGAGGTGCTGCCGAACGGCATGGAGGTGATCGTCGTCGAGAACCACGGCGTGCCGCTGGCCACCGTGGAGATCGACGTGAAGAACGGCGCGTTCACGCAGACCCACGAGTACGAAGGGCTCGCGCACATGTACGAGCACATGTTCTTCAAGAGCAACGTCGACTACCCCGAGCCCGAGGAGTTCGTGCAGCGCGCCGCCGAGCTGGGCGCCGTGTTCAACGGCAGCACCCGCGAGGAGGTGGTGAACTACTACATCACCGTTCCCACCGACAGCCTCGAGGGGGGGATGCAGTTCCTGGCGTCGGCGTTCCGCGCGCCGCTCTTCCGCCCGGATGAGCTGGAGCGCGAGCGCGCCGTGGTGATCGGGGAGTACGACCGACAGGAGTCGAGTCCCTTCTTCAAGTTCACCGACGAGATGAACCACCGGCTCTGGCGCTCGGCGTACAGTCGCAAGAACATGATCGGCGCGCGCGACATCATCCTCTCCACGACGCCGGACAAGATGCGCGAGATCCAGCACCGCTACTACGTGCCGAACAACGCCGCGCTGATCATCGCCGGCGACGTGCAGCCGGCGCAGGCGTTCGCGCTCGCCCGGCGCCTCTTCGGCGCGATCCCGCGCGGGGAGGATCCGTTCGTGCAGCACCCCATCCCGCCCGTCCCGCCGCTCGCGCACGACGACGCGGTGATCGTGGAGGAGCCGGTGAGCACGGTGTTCGTGATGGAGCAGTGGCTCGGCCCGAGCGTCGGGGAGGATCCCGAAGCGACGTACGCCGCGGACGTGTTCTCCGACGTGATGAACCAGGAGGGCTCGGCGTTCCAGCGGCGTCTCGTGGACAGCGGGCTCTGGCACTCCGTCGTGGTGAACTACTACACGCTGAACCACACCGGACCGATCACCATCAGCGGGGAGACGACCCCCGACAAGCTGCGCGAGGCGCTCGCGGCGCTCGACTCCGAGATCGCCAGGTTCGACGACCCGGGCTACTTCACGGCCGCCGAGCTGCAGCTCCAGAAGCGGCAGCGCGTGGTGGGCACCGCGCTCGGGCTCGAGCGGGCATCGGGGTTCGCCCACGAGCTGGGCTTCTGGTGGAGCGTGGCGGGACTCGACTACTACCTGGGATACGTGGACAACATGGCGCACCAGACTCCGGACGACCTGCGCCGCTACGTGCGCAAGTACATACTCGGCAAGCCCCGCGTGGTGGGCGTGCTGATCGACCCCGAGGCGCGGCGCCAGCTCGCGCTCACGACCGGCGACCTGCTGCAGCGCAAGCCGGCGACGGCCGCGGGAGGGAAGTGATGCGGCGTCATCGCGTACTTCGACTCCCGGTGGCACTCGGGCTCGCCCTGATGGCGGCGGTTCCCGCCGCGGCGCAGTTCCCGAGCGCCCCGGTCGGCGCGCGCCGCGCCGGGGGATCGGACGCGGCGACGCCGCGAGCGCCCCGCCGCATCGCGCAGGACACGATGACGACCAGCTTCGAGGTCTCGGGCGTGCGCGTCATCCTCCGCCGCAACACGGCCAACGACGTGGTGGCGGCCAACCTCTACCTGCTCGGCGGCACGCGCCAGGTCACCGACTCCACGGCCGGGATCGAGCCCATGATGCTGTGGGTGTCGGAGCAGGGGACGCGCCACTACTCGCGCGAGGCGCTGCGCCGCCGCACCGCCGAGCTGGGAAGCTCGATCGTGGTGGAGCCGCGCCCCGACTGGACCATGTTCGGCTTTCGCGGCGTGCGGGCGGCGTTCGACAGCACGTGGATGATTCTCGCCGACCGTCTCATGTACGCCACGCTCGACAGCGCGTCCACGGAGCTCATTCGCGCCCAGGTGCTGAGCGCGGTGCGCCAGCGGCGCGACTCGCCTGACGATCTCGTGGAGTATCTGGCCGACAGCCTCGCGTTCAGCGGCCATCCCTACGGCCTCGAGCCGGCGGGAACGGAGCGATCGATCGGGCGGCTCACGGCCGCCGAGCTGCGCCGGTACCGCGACACGCAGCTCGAGACGTCGCGCATGCTGCTCGTCGTGGTGGGGAACGTGGACAGCGCGGACGTGGCGGGATTGGTGACGCGCACCATCGGCACGCTGCCGCGCGGGAGCTACCGCTGGACGCCCCCGCCCGACCCCGGCGCGCGCGGGGGCGACGCCGTGCTCGTGCCGCGGCCGCTCCCGACGAACTACATCCTCGGCTACTACACCGGCCCCGCGGCGACCAGCCCGGACTACCAGGCGCTGCGCATCGCCTCCGCGGTGCTCGGCGGGCGGCTGTTCACCGAGGTGCGGTCGCGACGGAACCTCACGTACGCGATCGAGGCGCCCTTCGTGGAACGGGACATCGCCTCGGGCGGGCTGTACGTCACCACCGTGTCGCCCGACACGGTGCTCTCGCTCATGCGCGGCGAGATCCGGGCGCTGCAGACGGGGCTCGTGGATTCCGAGAACCTGCGCGTGATCGTGGCGCAGTTCATCACGGAGTACTTCCTGAACAACGAGACCAACGCCGAGCAGGCGAACTTCCTCGCGCGCGCGCAACTGTACCGCGGCGACTGGCGCCTGGCCGACGACTTCGCCGACGAGCTGCGCCGCGTGACCCCCGAGGACGTCCGCCGCGCCGCGCAGCGCTACATGCACGACGTGCGGTTCGCGTACGTCGGTGATACATCGAAGGTGGAGCGGACGCGCCTGTCGAACTTCTGATCGCGCGAGCGAGGCGCCGGAGGCGGGATGCGGGGCGCGGGACGCGGGGCGCGAGAACAGAGACTGAGCGACACGGGGCCGGCATTCGCCGGCCCCGTGTCGCATTCCAAGGTCACGCACCCCGCGTCCCGCGCCCCGCACCCCGCGCCCCTACGGCGCACGCATCTCGACCGCCCCGCCTCCGGTCTCCAGGCGCACCTCGCCTGCCGCCTGCAACAACACCCGCTCCAGCTCCCCCACGTCGTGCACCGGCGTACCGTTCACGGCGCGGAGCTCGGCGCCGGGGCGGAGGCCGGCGCGGCCGGCGGGGGAGCCGGGTTCCACGCGCGCCACGCGCACGTGCCCGGGGGCGGTGCCCTGTACGTCGAGCCCCCAGGCGCCGATCCGCATGGGCAGCCCCACCGGCTGCTCGCCGAAGATCCCCTGATAGCTCACCCCCTCCGGCAGCTCCACCGGCTGCATGATCGTGAGCGGATGCCCGTCGCCGACCACACGCGACCGGTCCACCGCCACGAACGCGGTGTACTGGCTCACCAGGTGGTACTCCACCGCCAGGTCGGTGATCTCGCGCTCCAGCTCGTGGCGGCGCTCCTCCCCGGCCGCGAGCATCGCGCTCGACAGGTCGGCGATCCGCCAGCGCGCCCACGCCGGAGCCAGCGCCGCGTGCGCACTGTCGCGCGCCGGGAGCACCACGCGCACCGGGTAGCGCACGCGCCGCCGCCCGATGCGTCCCGTCACCCACGCCGTCCCGCTCGCCGGCTTCGTGTAGCGCGCGATCACGTCGATGGTCTGCCCCGCGAACAGGTCGCGCAGCTTCGACGGATACGCGTCGGCCACCGGCAGCCCGTTCCAGTCGATCGCCACATCGGCGAGCACGGGAGAGTCGATCGCGTCGAACAGCATGGCCACCGCGCGGTCGGTGTGCGCCGGATCGCGCGGGATCACGACGAACGACTGCCCTCCCCCCTCGGCGCCGATCCCATCGATCAGATACCGGTTCACGCTCGACCCGATCCCGAAGCCGAAGAAGCGGGCATCGCCGCGCTCGGTCGCGATCGTCCTCAGGATGCGCGGCTCGTCCCCCACGAACCCATCGGTGAGGAACACGTACATCTGCAGGTGGCGGGCATCGTGCTCGGCGTGGAGCGCGCGCTCGAGTCCGGCCAGCATCTCCGTCCCGCCGCCGGCGCTCAGGTTCTGGAGGAACCGCTTCGCCGCCACCACGTTCTCCGGCGAGCGGCGGTGGGCACGCTCCCAGAGCTGCGCGTTCCCGCCCGCGAAGTACACGATGTTGAACCGGTCGTCGGGGCGCAGCTCGTCGAGGGTGCGCGTGACGAGCTCCTTGGACATCGCGATCGGCATCCCCATCATGCTCCCCGAGACGTCCATGATGAACGTGATCTCGCGGGGGATCACCTGCGCGTCGCGCGGCGCGGCCGGGGGCTGCACGGCGAGCGTGACGTAGCCGCCGGTGCGATCGCGGTGGGTGAGCACCCCGACCTGCGTCTCCTCCCCCGCGACGCTCCACCGGAGCACGAAGTCGCGGTTCGGGATCGCGTCCCGGCTCGACAGCCGCACGATGCGTCGCGTCGTCGATGGGCGCTCGATCTCCACCTGGTGCGCGACCGAGGTCAACCGGGTCACCGGGAGGCCGGCATCCAGTGTCACGGAGAGGGAGATGTCGTGCCCGCTCCGCTCGCCCGGGCGAAGCACCGGCGGCGTGATGCGGCTCGCATCGGGGACGACATCGGTGTTCGGCGCCGTGCCCCCCCGCTCCCGCTCGCCGGACGGCGTGCTCCCCCGCGACGCGAGCAGCGCGGGGCCGTGCGCGCTGCCGGGGATGTAGCGCGGCCCCACGACCATCGGGAACACCCACGCGTACTCCCCGTGCTCGTACGCCAGCCGCTCGAAGTACGTGATGCGGATGGACACCTCCCCGCCGGGAGCGATGTTGGCCACGCTCTGCGTGAAGATGTTCGGCCGCTCCTGCGTGAGCAGGCTCGCCGTCTGTCCGCGGGCGAGCGCCTCGCGGTAGATGCGCTCCGCCTCCGCCCGGGGGCGCACCACCCCGACGATCGTGCGCCCGTTCGCCTCCATCACGAAGTCGTTCACCGCGGCGAGCGATGGCAGCGGGAACACGTACACCGCCTCGATCGCCGAGCGGAACGGGTTCACGTACCGCTGCTCCACCACCGTGCGCGCCAGGAAGCCGCTGATCTCCGCGCGCACGTCCGTGTGGCGCAGGGGGAACTCGCCGACGAGCTGACCATCCGCTCCGCGCGCGCGCAGCACCCCCTGCGTGGCGGGCGGCACTTCGGGGGTGGCGGGAGCGGAGGTGGCGATCGTGTTGCGCATGGTGGCGGTCGCCCCGCGCACGGTGACTCGCGCCACCCGCTGCCGCATGGCGTTCACGGCGCCCCCGGCGCCCGCCGGCACCGCCGCGGCCGCGGACGCGCTGTCCACCCTCGCCCACACCGCGCCGTTGGCGCCCGGCGTGCCGGAGTTCGACACCACCACCACCTCGTCGGCGCGCTCCAGCGCTTTGGCGAACCCCGTCTCCATGGCCGGCGGTGGCGGCGCGGCCGCCGCGTCGGACACCGGGGCGGCGAAGGTGCTCGTCTGCGCCGCCGAGCCCAGAGCGGTGACGACGACCTGCTCCGAGAGCCGGAGCGGGTTCGACTCCAGCACGAAGTTCACGGTGTCCGTTCGCCCCGCGCGCGGGCGCACTTCGCGTTTCGTCTGCCGATAGCCGATCAGGCGCGCGACCATGGTCACGGGCGCCGACCCGAGCTTCGCCTCGGGGATGCTGAGCGTGTACCGGCCATCCGCGCCGGCGAGCGCCCCGATGCCCGTGCCCTCCACGAACACCGACGCGTGCTGCAGCGGCGCCCCCACCTCCGACGTCACGCGTCCGACGATCGTCGCGCTCGTGGAATCCCGCGCCGGAGCGCCGCCCGCCGGCGG
>DASUXC010000038.1:0-10082 GCA_036378095.1 Gemmatimonadaceae bacterium
TCCCTCCGCCCCGCCGGCGCCCGACTCGGAGAGCGCCGAGTCGCTCGCCGTGGGCGTGAACTCCATCCAGTGGACGGCGGACGGGACGCGCTACACGCTGAGCGGGAGGCTGCCGGTGGCGGAGCTGAGCCGGCTGAGGGATCTCATTCGCTGAACGCGGAACGCGAGGCGCGGGAGGCGGGGTCCGGTTCCGGCGCCACCTCCTCCGGCTCCTCCTCCCGCAACGCGCGCATCACCGTGCCGCCGGCGGCGACGGCGCCGAGGATGATGTAGAGGTAGAAGGTGTAGAAGCGCCACCAGATGAGCGACGCGCCGAAGATGCTCACCGGGATCGCCTTGCCGAGCGTCGCCTTGAACGCCACCTCGATGAAGCCGCCCCCCGCCGGCACCGGCGCCACCACGCTCCCGTACGTGAGGGCGATCGGCCACAGGATGAGCGGCGCCGCCGGCACGCGGACGCCGAACGAGTAGACGATGATCGGCAGGATCGCGAGCCGCAGCGCCACGTGGAGCAGCGACATGCCGAGCGCGAACAGGGCGTACGAGATGCGCATGTGGCGCATCCCCTCGATCCCCGAGCGAAGCTGCCGGAGCGACCGCTGCACCGCGCGCCAGCGCCCCGCGTGCAGCCCGATCCGCTGTGCCCACCGCGGCGGGGGGCCGCTCGCGTTGCGCTTGGCCAGCATGAAGCCGAGCGCTCCGGTGCCGAGCACGAACGTGGCGTACATCGCCACCAGCCCCACCATCCCGGTGATCATCGCTCCCTCTCCCCGGAACACCAGGAACATCGCGAGGGCCACGACCGCGAGGGAGAGCATCTCCAGGAACAGCTCGGCGAAGATCACGAGGATGATGCTCGCCGACGCCATCCCCGACTCGGACATGATGAGGTAGCGCGCCGGCTCCGCGCCGGTGCGCGCCGGGGTGATCGCCGCGCCGAAGTCGCCCCCGGCGCTCGCCCGCAGCGCGGTGCCGAGGCTCATCGGGATGCGCAGCGACGCGGCGCTGAGCATCACCTTCCCCCCTCGCGCCCCGAGCTCGAGCAGCGCGACGGCGAGCAGCACCGCGTGCGCGCCCACGGACACCGACACCGCGTGGTGCTCCTGCGGCCAGCTCGTGAGCACGATGTACAGCGAGACGCCGATCGCCGCGGCGAAGGAGACGATCGCGAGCAGCCAGCGCGCGGGACTCATCGCGAGCGCCTGGCTTCGAGCGCGGACATCCGCGTGGCGCCCGGGTACGGCACGTCCGCCCCCTTGATGGCCACCCAGAGGATCCGGTTGAACACGTCGTCGTCGATCCGGTCCTCGAAGCGCAGGTCGAGCCGCGCCGACGCCGACGCTCCGGCGCCCCGCGCGGGATTGCGCTCGTCCAGGGCGATCGACGGCGCGATCGCCGTGTACGGGGCGAGATCCGGCGTGTCGGCGAACACGTCGCGCAGCGGACGCCCGTAGTAGTCGAACTGCGACAGCGATCCCAGGTGCAGGATCTCGGCGATCGTCGCGATCACGTCGGTGGTGTTCGCGAAGCGGTGGATCACCCCGCCCCGGGAGTACGGCGAGATCACCAGCATCGGCGAACGGTGCGAGTCCACGTGGTCGGGCCCGTTCTGCGCATCATCCTCGAGCACGAACACCACCGTGCTCCGCCAGAAGCGCGAGCGCGACAGCGCGTCGATCATCCGCCCGAGCGCCAGGTCGTTGTCCGCCATGTAGGCGCGCGGCGTGGGCTCCCCCGCGCGCGCGCCGGCGGTGTGGTCGTTTGGCAGGCGCACGATCTCGAGCTGCGGCATGGTCCCGGCGCGCTCGTCGGCGTGGAGCCGCTCGATCCAGATGTCCGCGCGCCGCTGGTCGGGGATGCCGAGATCGAAGCCGGGGTACCCGCGCTCGGTGTGCGACGCGAGGTACGGCTTGTCGCCCCGGTACCCGGCCGGCAGGTCGGGCGCATCACGGTCGTCGTCCTTCACCACGAACTCGCCGTAGTTGCGGAAGGTGATCCCCGCGCGGTTGGCGAGGTCCCACAGGTAGCCGCTCGCCGGCTCGGTCACGTCATCGTCGGGGACCGCCTCCCATCCGCGGTTGGTCCCCTCGTAGTCGTACGATCGTCCGCGCCCCGAGTACTGCGAGGGGACGGTCTTCTCCAGGTAGTCGGTGGCGTACGCCGCGGTGGACCAGTTGTGCCCGTCCGCGCTCACCTCGGCGTTCACGAAGAAGCGATCGAAGATGCCGAAGCGCTCGGCGAGCGCGTGATGATTGGGGGAGACGCGCCGCGGGAAGAAGACGAGCGAGGTGTCGCCGTCCCCCTGCGGCAGGTCGCCGAGCACCTGGTCGTACGTGCGGTTCTCCTTGATGATGTACACCACGTGCTCGAACGGCGGATAGCTCGGCGCCGTGCGCTCGGCGGTCCACCGGTCGGCGCGCGCCACGCGCGCGGTGAGCGAGGCGAGCGCGGCGCCGGACACGCCCGACGGCGCGATCGTGCTCAGCGTCC
This sequence comes from Gemmatimonadaceae bacterium, assembly GCA_036378095.1. GTDB lineage: Bacteria > Gemmatimonadota > Gemmatimonadetes > Gemmatimonadales > Gemmatimonadaceae > JADGGM01. The sequence goes on from DASUXC010000038.1 coordinate 2,491, forward strand.
CCTCCACCTGCCCGAGCGTGTACTGCCGGGGCACCGAGCCGCTGCCGCGAAGGGGATTGGGGCCGCCGGGGTTGGGCGCCGTGCCGCGCCCCTTCCCGTTCGCCACGAGCAGCGTGTCGCCGCTCGCCGCGACCGCGGTGGGATACCACTCCACCGGGATGCGTCCGGCGAGCCGGTCGTCGCCGTGCGCGGCGCGCACGCCGGCGGTGAGGGGCGCGAGATCGAACACGGCGATGGCGTTCGCGTCCCCCTCGGCCACGAAGAGGCGCGTCCCGTCGGGGGAGAGCGCGAGCGCGTTGGGAGTGCTCCCCTCCGTGGGGCCGGCCGGCGGCGGATCGAGCAGCGTCGCGACCACCTGCCGCCGGCGCGTGTCCACCACCATCACGCGGTCGGTGCTTCCCGACGCGACGAACAGGCGCGAGCCGCCGGCACCGAGGAGGAGCGCCGACGGGTGCCGCCCCACGCGGATGCGTCCACCATCGGCGAGACGGCCGTCCCGGGCCGGATGGAAGACGGACACGGTCCACCCGCCCCACGCCGACACGTACACCGTCCCGTCGGGCGCGACGGCGACGCCGTACGGGTAGCGCTCGGTGGGCAGGCGCTGCACCACGGTATGCGATGCCACGTCGACGACGGCGAGCGAGTCGGCGAGGTTCTCCGCCACGTACAGCGTGCGGCCGTCTGGCGAGAGCGCGAGCCCGGCGGGATAGCGCACGCCGGAGTGCCGGTCGGCCGGACGCGGCGCGAGGGGGATGCTGTCGGCGAGCGCGGCGGCGCCGTCCTTCCACGCGTAGCGGTACACGGCGTCGGTGTTGCCGCCCGACGTCCAGAGCGCATCGGCGCCCGGCGCGAAGGCGAGCCCGAGGAAGGCCGACGGCTGCGCGAGCGTCTGGAGCACGCCTCCCGTGGCGCGGTCCACCACCTGGAGCCCCTGCTCGCGCCACCCGCCGAGGAGGAGCAGCACGCGCGTGCCGTCGGGGGAGAGCGTCATGGCGAGCGGCATCTGCCCCACGCCCACCGAGTGCCCGGCGGGATCGAGCCGTACGCCGGTGGGGAGGCGCCGGTGCGCGTCGTCGGGGGAGCGCGCATCGCGTGCCGCGGGCGCGGGGGAAGGGGCGCGCCCGCACGCGACGAGCGCGAGGGCGGCGAGCACGAACCGTGAGGACATCGTTCGGTGGTTGGCGTGACGTGCGGCTACCGCGCCAGCGGCGGGATGTTCCAGATGTCGACCTTGTCCTGCAGGAGGAGCGGGACGGCGACGTGGTTGCGCCGCGTGTCGACGCCGATGTCGGCGGGGGAGGGGAATCCCTTCACGACCACTTCCCGGTTCCCCGAGCGCACGTAGAGGGAGGAGTCCTTCCAGCTCGTGACGAGGAGGCGGTTGTCGGGGAGGAACTCGACGCCGTCGAGCTGCCCGCCGCCATGGCCGATCACCATGGGCGAGCCCCCGGGCGGGCGCCAGCCGAAGATGCTCGAGCCGCCGAACGACACGATGATGAACCGCAGGTCGCGCGAGTCCCAGGTGATGCCATTGGGCTGCTGCAGGTCGTCGGTGTGCAGCGCGACGGTGACGGCGTGGTCGCGCGAGGGGGCGATGCGGAAGACCTTGTCGCCCCCCTTCACGTGCGTCATCTGCCCGCCCTCGGAGCGCATGCCGGTGTCGGTGATGTAGATCGCGCCGTCGGGGCCGGCGGCGACGTCGTTGAGGAAGAGGGCGTGCTGCTTGGAGAGGTCGATGGTGAGGATCGGCGCGCCGGTGTTCTTGTCGAAGGCGCGCACGGCATCGAGGTCGGCCACCCAGAGCGTGTCGCCGACGAGGGCCAGCCCCTTCGGCGCGTTCAGCGTCACGCCGTTCCGCCCGCTCTGGATGAAGTGGAGCGAGTCGATCGTGCCGTCGGGGCGCATGCGGCTGATGAAGCCGGCTCCGTCCTTGGCCGACGGATCGCCGACGATGTTCGAGATGTAGAAGACATCGGCGGCGGAGTCGTAACGTGCGGACTCCGGGTGCTGGAAGCCGGCGGCGAGGGCGGCGCGATCGGGGAGCGCCGCCGAGTCCGCGGAGTCGGGGCGCGACTTGTCGCCGCCGCGGCAGGCGGCGAGCGCGAGGACGACGGGGATGGCGAGCCGGGCGGCGGCGCGCGCCGGAGGAGCGGGGAAATTCATGTAGTGAGCCTCGGGATGGGCGTGCCGGGTTGGGAAGTAGTGTCCCCCGCAGCCGATCGTCAAGCGCCCGGCCCGCCCGATCGGGCGGGGCGCGCGCCGGAGGGGGACTCTACGTTGCGGAGGGGTGCGCTGGTCACGGGCCGGCGCGCGGGACCGAATCCGAGATGGGGGCCGACCATGTCCGCACGCGAACATCTCATCCTCTCCGCCACGGAGCGCGATCGGCCGGGGTTGGTGGCCGAGCTGTCGGGCTTCATCGCCAAGCACGGGTGCAACGTGGAGGACAGCCGCGTGGTGGTGCTCGGCGGGTACGCCGGACTGATGTTCCTGATCTCCGGGAGCACCGAGGCGATCCTCGCGGTGGAGGGAGGGCTGCCGGCGCTGGAGCGCGAGACGGGGCTCCGCGCGGTGGCGCGCCGGCTCGTGACCGGCGGCGGCGCGCCGGCGGAGCGTCCGGCGGCGAACACGTACGTGGTGACGGCGAGCGCGATTGACCACGAGGGGCTCATCCACCTGATCACCGACACCGTGCGGTCGCACGGGGGGAACATTCTCGAGCTGGAGACGAGCACCGAGTCGGCGCCGATGAGCGGCTCGCCGCTGTTCGCGCTGCGCATGGTGGTGGCGCTCGCCGAGCGGCACGGGTCGCGCGAGCGGCTGCGGGTGGCGCTCGAGGTGCTGGCGCGGTCGGAGGCGATCGACCTGGACCTGGTACCGGCGGCGGAGGGGGCGGGGGGGGCTGGGGGGCGGGGGCGCGGGCATGGGGCGACGCTGGGGAGCGGGTGACCGCGCGCGCGAGCGAGGTGTGCGCGGCGTGAGGGGAGGGTGGGGGCTCGGCCCGCGCGGCGCGCGCACGTCGCGCGCGCTCCTCGCGGCGCTCGCGCCGCTCGCGTGCGCGGCGGGGGGGAAGGCGGGGGCGGGGGCGCCGGCGCCGGCCGGCGCCGGCCCCCGTTCGCTCGCCGGCGGCGCGACGTGCTCCGTCGCGCGCGACTACTGGCCCACCAACGGGTGGCGCGCGTCATCGCCCGCGGCGGAGGGGATGGACTCGGTGCTCCTCGACAGCGCCGCGTCGGTGATCGTCAGGCGCCACCCCAACGTGTACAGCGTGCTCGTCGCGCGTCACGGCCACCTCGTGATGGAGCGCTACTTCGGCGGGCACGACACGGCCAGCGCGTTCGACCTGCGCTCGGGGACGAAGAGCATCACGTCGATGCTCGTCGGGATCGCCATTGGCGAGAAGCTGCTGCGCGGGATCGACCAGCCGATCGCGGATCTCGTTCCGGAAGCGCTGGTGGGGGACGACGTCGACCCGCGCAAGCGGCGGATCACGCTCCGCCATCTGCTGACGATGACCTCCGGCCTCGACTGGACGGAGGGGGAGGGCGTTCGCTACTTCGCCGGCCAACGGAACTGGGCGAGCGCCATCCTCGCCCGCCCGATGGCCGCGGACCCCGGGCGGCGGTTCAACTACAGCTCGGGGAACGCGCACCTGCTCTCCACCGCCGTGAGCCGAGCGAGCGGGACGAGCACGCTCGACAGAGCAAGGCCCGCTACGGCTTTCTCTGGTGGCTTCGCGACCTCGACGGGCACGCGGCGTACATGGCGCTGGGGTACGGCGGGCAGTACCTGGTGGTGGTGCCGGAGCTCGATCTCGTGGTGGTGATGACGGCGGACACGTCGCCGGAAGCGGGGAGAAACGCGAATCACTTCAGCTTGATACCAGAGCTCATCGTTCCGGCGGTGCGCCAGAGGGCGCGAGTCGCGCCTCACCCCCCTCGCTCCGACTCCCTTCTTCACGTCGGCCTCAGGGCTCCCCTTCCCTCAACACCCGAAATGCTTCAAACGTAAAGAGCCGGGAACTCTGCCCGATTTCCCACCACTCGCAACTGGGAGGACCTCGGTGACCATCTCGCACGTACTCCGTCGACTCGCCTGGCGCTCGGCCGTCCTCGCCGTCCTCGCGCCCGCCGCACCGGCCGGCGCGCAGCAGGCGAAGGCCGCGTACGACACATCACTCTTCGCCGCGCTCCGGTGGCGCGAGGTCGGTCCGTACCGCGGCGGCCGGTCGGTGGCCGTGGCCGGCTCGGCGGCGCGCCCCCGGGAGTTCTGGCTGGGGACCACCGGCGGCGGCGTCTTCAAGACCACCGACGGCGGGATCGACTGGGAGCCGGTCTCCGACAAGTACTTCGGCGGCACCATCGGCGCCATCGGCGTGAGCGAGTCCAACCCCGACATCGTCTACGTGGGCACCGGGGAGTACGACATCCGCGGGAACGTCTCGCACGGCGACGGCGTGTGGAAGACGACCGATGGCGGGAAGACGTGGACGCACGTGGGGCTCGAGAACACGCGGCAGATCGCGCGCGTGAAGGTGGACCCGAAGAACCCCGACGTCGTGTACGTGGGCGCGTTCGGGCACGTGTGGGCGCCGAACCCCGACCGCGGCGTGTACAAGACCACCGACGGCGGGAAGACGTGGAAGAAGATCCTCTTCCGCGACGATTCCACCGGCGTCACCGATCTCGTGCTCGACCCCAACGACCCGAACACGATCTACGCCGCGTTCTGGACGGCGTGGCGCCGGCCGTGGCAGCTCGTCTCCGGCGGCGCGGGAAGCGGGATCTTCAAGAGCACCGACGGTGGCGAGCACTGGACGGAGCTCACGCACAACCCCGGGCTCCCCACCGGGATCATCGGCAACATCGGGATCACCGTGAGCCCGGCCAACTCCCAGCGCCTGTGGGCGCTCATCGAGGCCGACTCCGGCGGCGTCTTCCGCTCGGACGATGGCGGGAAGACGTGGACGCGCACGAACGACGAGCGCAAGCTGCGGCAGCGCGCCTGGTACTACACGCGCATCTTCGCCGACCCCAAGGACGCGAACACGGTGTACGCGCTGAACACCGGCTTCTACCGCTCCAGCGATGGCGGGAAGACGTTCAAGAACATCCCCGTGCTGCACGGCGACAACCACGACCTGTGGATCGCGCCGAACGACCCGAAGCGGATGATCGAGTCGAACGACGGCGGCGCGAGCGTGTCGTACGATGGCGGGAAGACGTGGAGCGAGGAGGACTACGCCACGGCGCAGTTCTACCACGTGACCACGACCACCGACTTCCCGTACAAGATCTGCGGCGCGCAGCAGGACAACACCACGCTGTGCGGCCCGAGCCGCTGGCCGGGCGGGATCTCCATGGCGCAGTGGCAGGAGGTGGGGGGCGGGGAGAGCGGCTACATCCAGGTGCGCCCCGACGACACGAACATCGTGTTCGCCGGGAGCTACGCCTACCTCTCGCGGAAGAACATGAAGAACGGGCAGGAGCGCGACATCATCCCCTGGCCCGACAATCCGATGGGGCACTCGGCGGAGGACCTGAAGTACCGCTTCCAGTGGACGTTCCCCCTGCTCATCTCGCCGCACGACCCGAACACGCTCTACCTCGGCTCCAACGTGCTCTTCCGCACGCGGAACGAGGGGCAGAGCTGGGACGTGATGAGCCCCGACCTCACGCGGCACGACCCGAAGACGCTCGGCCCCTCGGGCGGGCCGATCACCAAGGACCAGACGTCGGTGGAGTACTACGCCACGATCTTCGCCATCGCCGAGTCGCCGCTGGCGAAGGGGACCATCTGGACCGGGTCGGACGACGGTCTGGTGTACGTCACGCGCGATGAGGGGAAGACGTGGACGAACGTCACGCCGAAGGGGCTCCCCGAGTGGGCGCGCATCTCGATCATCGAGGCGTCGCACTTCGCTCCCGGGACGGCGTATCTCGCGGCCAACCGCTACCAGCTCGACGACCAGCAGCCGTACCTGTACCGGACCACCGACTACGGGAAGACGTGGACGCGCATCGATGCGGGGATCCCGCGCGAGGAGTTCACGCGCGTGATCCGCGAGGACCCCGTGCGGCGCGGGCTGCTGTTCACGGGGACGGAGCGAGGCGTGTGGGTGAGCTTCGATGATGGGGCGCACTGGCAGTCGCTCTCGCGCAACCTGCCGCCGGTGCCGGTGCACGACCTGGCGATCAAGGAGGGCGACCTCGTGGCGGCCACGCACGGGCGGTCGTTCTGGATCCTCGACGACATCTCGCCGCTCGAGCAGCTCGGCCCCGCGGAGGCGAAGGCCGACGCGCACCTGTACAAGCCGCGCGATGTGTACCGGGTGAGCTGGGGGAGTGGCTTCGGCGACGATCGTGGCGCGCACCCGGAGGGGAAGAACCCGCGGAGCGGCGCGATCATCTACTACGACCTCGCCAAGCCGCACCAGGAGGTGACGCTCGAGTTCCTCGACGCGCAGGGGAAGCTCGTTCGCGAGTTCTCCAGCCTGCTCGACAGCGCCGGGCGCGCGGACAGCATCCGCGCCGACAGCGTGAAGCGCGCGCGCACCGACAGCCTGACGAAGGCGGGGCTTCCGGCGGACAGCGTCAAGGCGCTCGTGAAGAGCATGGAGGAGACCGACAACGCATCGGAGGGGCGCCGCCGGCAGCCGCGACCGCCGCGTGTGCCTGACAAGGCGGGGCTCAACGTGTTCGCGTGGGACCTGCGCTACCCCGACGCGCACGTCTTCGACGACATGATCCTGTGGGCGGGGCTCACGCGCGGGCCGGTGGCGGTGCCCGGCACGTACCAGGTGCGCCTCACCGTCGGCGGCCGGTCGCAGACGGAGCGCTTCGTGGTGAAGAAGGACCCGCGCATCGAGGCCACGCAGCGCGACCTGGCGGAGCAGTTCGCGCTCCTCGTGAAGCTCCGTGACGAGGTCTCGCGGGCGAACGACGCGGTGACGCAGATCCGCCGCGTGAAGCACGAGCTGGCCGATCGCAAGGAGAAGGCGCCGGCGGCGTACGCGGCGGCGGCCGACCAGCTCTCCGCGCGGTTGAGCGCGATCGAGGCGGAGCTGTATCAGGTGAAGAACCGCAGCGGTCAGGACCCGCTCAATTACCCGATCCGGCTGAACAACAAGATCGCCGCGCTGGCCGGCGCGGTGGCCAGCGCCGACGCGCGCCCCACCGCGCAGGACTACGCCGTGGAGCGTGTGCTCTCGAAGGAGCTCGACGCGCATCTCGCCGCGCTCCGGAGCGCGCTCGACACCGGGCTCCCCAAGGTGAACGCGCTGCTGAAGGGCGCGGGGCTCGAGACGGTGAGCGCCCGCGAGTAGCGCCGGGTAGCGCCGGGTAGGGCGCGGCGAGCGCCACACGAGATGCGAAGAGCCCGCGGCGCCTGCGCCGCGGGCTCTTCGCTCGGGGTGGGGAGGGGACGCGGGCCGTCGTGCCCCCCGCGTCCACCATCCCGCTCCCGAAGTGCCGGCCCGGGGTTTGGAAGAGTGAGCTCACTGGGGCAAGGAGGACACCCGACTACGTGAGTCACACCACCGGGACCGGCATCGTCACTACCCCGCCATCCGTCGGCGGGTCCAACCCGCC
>DASUXC010000039.1:0-18681 GCA_036378095.1 Gemmatimonadaceae bacterium
GCGCTGCTCAAGAGCAGCAACCATCCCGTGGTGGAGCGGGTGTCGTTCACGCTGCCGTGAGGCGCGTGGCGCGTGAGGGACAGGGACTGAGCGACACGGGGCCGGCATTCGCCGGCCCCGTGTCGCATTCCATGTTCACGCATCCCGCACCCCGCGCCCCGCACCCCGCATCCTGCGCCCTACCTCCACCGGAACAGCTTCAGCGCCACCACGAACCCCACCACCAGCCACGCCGCCGCGATCGCCAGCTCGCCGGCGATCGCGCCGAAGCTCGCTCCCTGGAGCATCGTCGCTCGGAGCGCGTCGTTCACCGCCGTGAGCGGGAGCGCCTGGATGAACGGCTGCATCGCCCGCGGGAAGTTCGACGACGAGAAGAACACGCCGGAGAACACCCACATCGGGAGCATCACCAGGTTCATGAGCCCCGAGGCGCCCTCCACCGTTCGCGCCCGCGACGACACGAGCAGCCCGAGCGCGCCGAAGCTGAGCGCGGCCACGAGGCACACGAGCGCGAGCTGCGCGATCGACCCGCGGATCGGGACGCCGAACGCGAGCACGCCGAATCCCAGGAGGGTCACCACCTCGAGGAAGAGCATCGTCAAGCGCGAGAGGAGGAAGCTCGCCAGGTACTGCGCGCGCGACATCGGCGTGGCGATGAGCCGCTTGAGCAGCTTCTTCTTTCGCGCGTCCACGATCGCGAAGCCGATCCCCCAGATCCCGCTCCCCATGAGGTTCATCCCCAACAGGCCGGGGATGACGAAGTCGATGTAGCGCGAGCCGCGCTCGCGCACCCGGCTCTCCGAGACGGCCACCGGGTCCGTCCGCCCCGCCGCGCGCTGCAGCGCCGCGTCGGTGATGAGGCGCGCGGCGCGCGACTCGGGGCGCGTGTCGTCGTACCGGTACGTCACCGCGCTCGCGCCGCTCGGCACGACGACGAGCGCCACCTCGCCGGTGCGCAGCGCGCGCGCCGCGGCGCTGTCGTCCAGCGCGCGTACCGAGATCGCCGAGTCCCCGGCGAGCGCGCGCGCGACGCCGGCCGCGCCGGGCGCGGTGGAGAGCACCGCCACCTTCTGCACTTCAGCCGGCCGGTTGCGGAACGCCACGCCGAGCCCCGCGGCGAGGAGGATGGGAAAGACGAACACCCAGAACACGGCCTCCGGCTCGCGCAGGAACTCGCGGTATCGCACGAGCGTGAGCTGGACGAGCGGGTGCTCGGCGAGCCCGCGGCGCGGCGCCGGAGCGGGCGCGGGGCGCGGCGTCTCCTCGCGCTCGGGGGTGAGGATCTCACTCATCGCGCAGGTGCCTCCCGGTGAGCGACACGAACACGTCCTCGAGCGACGCCGAGCGGGTGCGCAGCTCGCTCATCTCGATCCCGCGCCGCGACAGCTCGGCGAGGAGCGCGGGGACGGCGCGGTGCAGCTCCCCCACCTCCAGCTCGACGCCGCCGTCCACCAGGCGCGCCGCGCGCACCCCCTCCAGCTCGCGGAGGGCGGCGAGCCCGTCGCCGTCGGCGAGCGGCGCCGACAGCTCGAGCACGTGCTCCGCGCCGAGCGACGCGATCAGCTCGCGCGGCGTGCCGAGGGCGATCACCTTCCCGTGGTCCATGATCGCCACGTGGTCGCACAGCCGCTCCGCCTCGTCCATGTAGTGCGTGGTGAGGAGGATCGTGCGCCCATCGGCGCGGAAGCGCTCGATGAGGTCCCAGAGCTGACGCCGCGCCTGGGGGTCGAGCCCCGTGGTGGGCTCATCGAGGAAGAGCAGCTCCGGGTCGCCCACGAGCGCACAGGCCAGCGCGAGGCGCTGCTTCTGCCCGCCGGAGAGCCCGCCCACGCGCGAGCGGCGCTTCTCGTCGAGCTGCACGAGCCCGATCACCTCGTCCACGGACCGCCCGCGCCGGTAGAACGAGCGGAAGAGGCGCACCGTCTCCTCGACCGTGAGCTTCTCCGAGAACTGCGTCTCCTGGAGCTGGATGCCGAGCCGCTGGCGCAGCTCGTCGGCGTCGGTGGACCAGCGGCGGCCGAGCACGATGACGTCGCCCGAGTCGGGCTCGGTGAGCCCCTCGCAGATCTCGATCGTCGTGGTCTTCCCGGCGCCGTTCGGCCCGAGCAGGCCGAAGCACTCGCCGGCGGGGACCTGGAGGTCGATCCCGTCGACGGCGACGACGTCGGAGTAGGCTTTACGGAGGGCGCGAAGGGTGATCATCCGGGGTGGGCGGGTTCGAGGGGCTGGGGAATATACTGCGTGGTCGAGGCGGGGGGCGGAGGAGCCGGCTGTCGGGACTCGGCTGTCGGCCATCGGCTCTCGGCTCTCGGCCATCAGCTTGCGGCACACCCGGAGAGCTCTCCATGCGGGGCTTTGGCCGAGAGCCGAGAGCCGACAGCTTCGTCTTCCCGAGCACCCCCCGACCCACGCCCTCACGCCCCATATTCCACTGCCGCCCCGCCCGGCTCGCGACCAATCGCGATCCTTCCTCGACCTTCCGACCTCCCTCCCCCCAATGTCACTCCCCCACGCGCTCCTGCTCGCCCTCACGATGGGACTGGCTCCTTCACTCCCGGCGCAGGACGCCGTGCCGCCGCCGGCGTCGCAGAACCCGTCGCCGATGGTGGAGCACACCCGCGCGCATGGGCGGATCGAGCCGCGCGAGCTCCCGGGGATCCGTCGCTCGTTCAGCGGCCCGCTGGGGAAGCCGGTGGAGCTCTTCATCCCCGAAGGCACCAGGCACGCGGGAGCGCTCCATCTCGTGCTCTACTTCCACGGCTCACCGTTCGTCCCGGAGTACGCGGTCTCCGAGCTGGGGCACGATCACGTGGTCGCGGTCGTGAGTCTCGCCCCCGGGTCGAGCATCTACGATCGAGCCTTCGGCGATCCCGCCGTCTACGATTCGCTCCTGGCACGCCTCGGTCGCGAGGCCGATTCCGCGCTGCGCCGGCCCACCGCGTTCCGCACCGTCACGCTCGTGGGCTTCAGCGCCGGATACGGCGCCGTCCGCGCGATCCTGCGCGACCCCCGCCACTTCGCGCAGGTGAACGCGGTCCTGTTGCTGGACGGCCTGCACACCGGCTACGTCCCCGACGGTGTGCCACTCGCCAAGGGCGGGAAGCTGGACGAGGAGCCGCTCGAGCCGTTCGTCCGCTTCGCCCGCGCGGCGATCGCGGGCGAGAAGCGAATGCTCATCACGCACTCCGAGATCTTCCCGGGAACCTTCGCCAGCACCACGGAGACCACCGACTACCTCGTCGAGACGCTCGGCCTGACGCTCGAGCCGGTGCTCCGCTGGGGACCGCACGGCATGCAGCAGCTGAGCGAGGCGCGCAGGGGCCGCCTCGCGATCCTCGGCTTCGCCGGCAACGCGGCGCCGGACCACATCGACCACGCCCAGGGGATGCCCGACTTCCTCCGCATGCTGCTCGCGCTCTGACCCGACGCGGCGGAGACCGCGGAGAGGACGTCGCGAGCGACAAAAAAACCCCCGGCGCGCGCCGGGGGTCTCTTTGTCGGTTCCGCTCACCTGTTCGTGGTGTTGTCCAGCGTGGGCGCGTTGTCGTCGCTCGACGAAGTGACCGTCATGTCACCTCTCGCGCTGACGGTGTACACCCTCCCGCCCTCGAACGACTCCCCCGTGCTGCTGATGAGGGTCGTGCTCGATCCCGGATCGCGCGCGCTCAGGTCGTACGAGCCCGGCGGCAACGCCACGAACTCGCCGGCCCCCTTGTAGGGCACCGGGCCGCCCACGGCGGCCTCCGCACCGGTGTTGGGGTCCGTCGCGTACAGCGTCATTGGATTCGAGTTCCCGATCGCGTTGACGAACCGCACGTAGGCGACCGAGTAGTCGATCTGCGCGGGAAGCGGGTCCTCCACGATGAACGCATCCACCGTCTTGCTGGTCGGATCGTAGATGCCACTCTGATAGAAGGAGTAGTACTTCCCATCCTCCAGCGTCGCCGTGAGGCTCGAGATCGCGAGATGATTGTCGGTCTCGCCGGAGATCTTTCCGGACAGCGTGTACTGCCCCGGCGCGATCCCGGCGTACTTGCCGCCGGCACCCGCGGCGCCGTACGCCGTTCCGATCGAGTTCTCCGCGCTGTCGGTGGAACTGATGGCCGTCATCTTCGTGTCGTTGGCGTAGAAGTTCACGTCGGGCGCGCCAACGCCATCGTTGAAGAACATGACGCTCGCTCCGGGAGGAGCACCCGTGATGTCCTGAACGGCATTCTTCTCGCACGACGCGAGGACGGCTGCGCAGAGCAGCACCGCCATAGATCTGATGTTCATGTCGTCGTCAGGGTTGAGTGATCCACAGCGGATAGGTGTGGTAGTCGGCATTGAGTCCGCCGATGGGCTCCAGGCCAGCCTGGTTCCACACGTACTCCGAGTTGTACCTCGGCCGCATGCGCTGCACGAGCTTGCCGCCGTTGTCGGTGAAGAGGTCCCCCCCCGACGGAGGCGTGAAGCCCCGGAACACCTCGGTGCCGCTCGCCGGATCCATGTCGGTGTAGTGGTAGCGGCGCAGGTCCATCCACAGCTCGTTGTGCCCCCAGCCCCACTCCGCGATGTACTTCTGGGACATGATGTGCGACAACGTCAGCCCGTCCGCGGTCGCGGGAACGATCGCCGGATTCGAGAGAAAGGCCTGCTTCTCGGCATCGGTGATCTGCGTCGGCGTCTGGCCGTCGTCCTGGTTCCGCGCGTTCACGAAGTCGATGTGCGACGAGATGCCGTTGATGTACGCCGCCAGGGCGGTGGCCTTGTCCCCCTTCCGGTAGGCGGCTTCCGCCTTGATGAACTGCAGCTGCGAGTAGGTCATCACCGGGATCTTCGACTTGTCGGAGAAGATGTACCGGCTGGGCTGACCGGCGCCCGCGGTTCCGGGATAGCCGTAGAAGTTGTTGGGGATCTGATCCGCGCTGAGCCCGCTGAAACCCTTCTTGAGCGGATTCAGACCGCGGTACTGGCCATCCGGCGACGGGGAGAGCATCCGGCTCATCCGCGGGTCGACCACGCCGCCGAACTCCGTTCCATCCATCAGGTGGACGATGAACTCCGTCTGCCGGTACCTGGTGATGTTGTCGCGGCTCGTTCCCAGGAAGTTCTTGTCATCGTTGGCGCTCGCGGCCGGGTACGGGAAGAGCGCATCGTCATCGTTGCTCGTGAACGACTTGTCGACCAGGGCGATCACGCTGTCGGGGTTGTACGACGCCTTGTTCGAGAAGTGGTTGAGGTTGAGCGCGAGCATGCCGTACGCCAGCTTCAGCCACTTGGCCCGATCGCCGTTGTACATGTGGTCGCCCTGCGCGAGGTACCCCTGGTCGACCGCTCCGTCGGTGCGCTGCAGCAGCACGATCGCGGCGTTCAGGAGGCTGTCGACCTCCTGGTACGCATACTCCTCGGTGTCGTAGTCGAAGGTCGTCCGCGTCTGATCGAACGCCTCCTTGATGATGATCGGGCCGTGCATGTCGGTCAGCACCTGCCACCCCCACGCCTTGAGGATCAGCCCCACGCCGAGGAGATCCCATCGCTGCTCCTGCTCGGCGAGGGTGTTCATGTCCACCAGGTTCTGCCCGAGCGACCAGTAGACGTCGCGCCACTGCTGGGCCCCGGCGTCGCTCGCCGCGTCGTACCCCATCCTGTCCCAGCTGTACGGTTGGCTGCTGGAGCTGAAACGATAGACCCACTCCTGCGCGTACCGTCCGACGTAGCGGCCGTCGTACTGGGGCGAGGTGGCCATCCAGTGCAGCATCGGCGCCAGGTACAGGTACGCCGACACGGTCTGTGGAGCGTTCGGGTTGGTGTTGACGTCCAGGAAGTTCTGGCACGACGTCGTCAGGCACATCAGCCCGGCAAGTAGTACCGCGCCTGTTCTTTTCATCGGCATCTCATGGATCGGTGTGGATCGGACACTGTCACGCTGAGAAGGAGCGCGAAATCTCGAGAGCCATCCCGGCATCAGAAGCCCACCTTGATGCCGAAGTCGATGCTGCGCGGGATGGGGAAGTTGCCGAAGTCGATGCCGACCCCGCCCGCTCCTCCCACGGCGGCGTCATTGCCGTTCACCACCGGGTCCAGCCCCGTGTAGTTGGTGATGAGGAACAGGTCATTTCCCTGGAGGAACACGCTGGCGTTCTTCAGGACCGTCGGCGGCAGCTCGTAGGACACCCGCACGTGCCGCAGTCTGAGCCAGTTGATGTCCTTCTCGATGAACAGCTCCTCGCTCATGTCCGTGTAATAGTCCGGCTGCGTGGCGGGCGTGACGACGATGGTGTTGGTCGTCGGGTGGTCGGTGTTCTCCAACCCGTCGCGCAGCACGCCCTCGATCACCCGGGGCCGGTCGCGGTCCAGCGTGCGGGGCGCGAGCCCTTTCGTGGTGAGGTAATGCTCGGTGGCGTTGAAGATGTCCCCGCCCCTCCGGATGTCGAGCAGGAAGTCCAGGTTGAGGCGCTTGTACCGGAAGGTGTTCGAGAGACCCACCGTGAAGTCGGGCTGACGATCGTAGCCGGCATCGATGAACGTGCTCGCTCGGATCGGCAGGCCGGTGCTCGGATCGATCAGCAGCTTGCCGTCCTTGTTCCGCTCGTAGAACCGACCGGTCAGCGCCATGGTGGACATGCCCGGCGCGACGCCGGCGCGCACGTTCCCGTACAGCCACGTATCGGAGACGTAGCTCTCCGGCAGGTCGTTCGGCAGGCTCAGGACCGTGCCTCTCGACCGATCGAAGTTCGCGAGGATGTCCCACGAGAAGTCGGGCGTCCGGATCGGCGTTCCGCGGAGGGAGATCTCGAGGCCCCGGTTCCGCGTGGTGGCTCCATTGAGGTTGAACAGGATGAAGCCGGTGGCGTAGCTGCCTCTGATGTTGTTGACGATCTGGTCGGTGGTCTTCTTCTGGTAGAGCGTCACATCGAGGCCGAGCCGGTCGTCCAGGAAGCTCATCTCGGTACCGAGCTCCCACGACTTGGCGAATTCCGGCCGCAGCTTCAGGTTCGGCCCCCAGAAGTCGTAGCCGAATCCCCCGAACGACGTGGTCTTCCTCACCAGTGCCGGCCGGTACGCGTAGGGCCTCGCATCCTTGCCCACCTCGGCGTAGGCCGCTCTGAGCTTCCCGGTCATGAACCGGCCGAGCGACGGGAAGGCGTCCGAGAAGACGAAGCTCGAGGTGATCGAGGGATAGAAGAAGGAGTTGTGCCCCTGGGGGATCGTCGAGGTCCAGTCGTTCCGCCCCGTCACCGTCAGGTACAGGTAGTGCCGGTAATCGACCACTGCCTGACCGAAGGCGCTGACCAGGCGGCGCCGCGTGATCGTGCTGTACGGCGAGCTCAAGTTCGTGTTGTTGATCGACACGAAGTTCGGGTCGAGGAAGTGATCGCCTTCCACCGCGTCGACCGTCGACTTCTGGTCCGTGACCGCGTTCCCGAGGAGACCGCTGATCGAGAGGTCCTTCGTGATGGCGACGGGGTTGAAGTTGAGCGTCGTCTGTGCGTTGAGATTCCGCGTGACGTCGGTCCCCTGGTCGAGGATGCCCTGGAGGGCGTAGCCGAACGTGCTCTCGGGGTGCCGCAGGAGCAGGTTCTGATTCGTGTAGCCATCCGTGCCGAGGATGGTCTTGAGCGAGCCCCACGACACCGGCGTGAACGTCAGGGCGAGATCGGCGATGAAGCGGTCGTTCTTCGAGTTGATCTTGTTCTTCGCGATGTTGAAGTAGGGGTTGTCCACTTCGGCATCGCCCGACAGGTCGGTCAGCTTGCGCCTGGTACCGGCCGGCGTGAGGTAGTCAGCCGCGTTGTCGGTCGCGGGCCAGACCATGAGGCCGAGCAGCGGACCGCCGGCTCCCTTGAACGTCTGATCGTTGTCCGCGTGCGAGTAGATCGTCGACAGGTCGACGCTCAGCCATTTGGTGGGCTGCCCCTGGGAAGCTCCCGTCAGGTTGATCCGCTTGTAATCCGCGCCCGGGATGACGCCCTCCTGCTTCGTGAGGCCGGTGGACAGCCGGTAGTTGACCCGGTTGTCCGACGATGCCCCGCTGAACGACAGCTGGTGGTTCTGCGTCAGCGCGGTCCGGAAGAAGCCGCTGACGTTGTCGTAGAACGTCGTCGTGTCGGCGTAGGGCGCACCGAAGTAGAGGAAGGTGCTGCTTCCCACGTCACTCGGGCCGTACACCCGCTGGATCTCCGGCCTGTCGCGGACGCTCTCGATCCGGAAGCTGTTGCTGTACGTGAGACCGCCGCCGGCCTTACCACGCTTGGTGGTGATGACGATCGCGCCGTTGGCCGCATCGATGCCGTACAGCGCGGCGGCCTCCGGGCCCTTCAGCACGGTGATCGACTCGATGTCCTCCGGGTTGATGTCGGCCGCCCGGTTGGTGAAGTCGACGCCGCGATTGCTGAACGCCGTCAGCGAGTTTCTGTCGGAGGCGAGCTGCTCGGTGTTGAGCGTCTTGTTGTCCATCGGCATCCCGTCGATGACCATCAGCGGCTGGTTGCTGCTGCTGATGGAGCTCACGCCGCGGATGGTGATCGACGACGACGCGCCAGGGACGCCCGAGGTGCTCGTGACGGTGACGCCGGCGACCCGCCCCTGCAGCGCATCGACGAAGTTTTCCCGATTCGACTCCGCGATGTGGGCGCCGGAGACGGTCTGCTGCGCGACGCCCAGCGACCGCTCCATGGCGCTCTGCCCCAGCGCCGTGACCACCATCGCGTTCAGCGAGGTGGGAGTCCGGTGGAGCTGGACGTTGATGACGCTGTCCGCGCCGACGACGCGCTCTTCCGGCGTGGTGCCGAGATAGCGGAACTGCAGGACCTGCCCCGCGGCGGCGCGAATGGAATAGTGTCCCGCGTCGCTGGTGGCTGTCCCCAGGCTGGTCCCCTTGATGACGACCGACGCGCCGGACAAGGGGGTGCCTTGCTCGTCGGTCACCCGACCGGTGACGGTCTTCTGCTGCGCGCCAGCTTGGGCGGCACTCAGGAGTATTCCCAACAACACCGTGAGCACTCGTGTTTTCATAGCAGGGGGTACCGGGTTGTGGTGGAGGGTGGGTGCAGCTCGTGCCGCCCGCTCGAACGCGACGGGATCGATGCGACCGAGAGGTCGAGTTCCTGCTGGATTGGGATTGCCGATCTGGAGGGGATTGCCGAAGGGTTTGTATGGTCGAACACGTCGGGGAGCCGCGTCCTCGACCGCGTGGTGCTCTGGTTCGTGTGCTCGCGCGTGGGTGCCGAGATGTCACTCCGCATCACGGAGTGGTCCCGGATGCCGGCGCGGCGGTCGTGCTGCGAGTGCTGGCCACGTCGCGCAACGCGACGGCTGACCAACGACGTGCAGATCGTGCGTGGAGGGCTGCTGGCGAGAGGCGACGACGGCGAAGGTCATCATCCGGCATGAACGTCGGTGTCTCTCGCCCTTGGCTGCGCGTTGAGCTACTGGAACTGGATTCGAACGGCGTTCCTGGTTTCGGCGGCCTACCATACTCCCGCCGGGGGAGGTTGTCAAATCATCTTATGAGACAGCCATGCAACTTTATGGAACAGCCACGGTCCCCGGGATCCGCGCGCCCCTCCGGCGGCTTTCGCGGCGTCATCTGTTCCCGCCGCGGCTCCGACGAGGTGGTACGAGGCGCGCGAAGCTCGGGTCTTCCCCTGTCCGCTGCGCGCTCCCTGGCGCATCATCCGGCACGCACCTCGCTCCGCCGCCGGTCCCGGCGACGCGAACACCTCCCACAAGGATCACGATGACCTTTCCCTCCGCCGCGCCGTGGACGGCGCGAATCGAATCGTGAGCGCGAGCCCGCGGCTCGCGGCCGCCGCCACCACCGCCGACCGCCCGCCGACCCTCGACGACCGCGCGTTGTTCGGGCACCCGCGCGGGCTCGGCCTCCTCTTCGCCACCGAGATGTGGGAGCGCTTCTCGTACTACGGGATGCGCGCGCTGCTCATTCTCTACCTGGTGAACGCGCTCGGCTGGAGCACCGCGCGCGCCGCGAACCTGTACGGCACGTACACGGGGCTCGTCTACTTCACCCCGCTCATCGGCGGATGGCTCGCCGACCGGTTCATCGGCACGCGCCGCTCGCTCGTGCTCGGCGGGATCACGATCGCCCTCGGCCACTTCGCGCTCGCCGTGCCGGGGATGACGATGTTCTACATCGGGCTCGCGCTCGTGGTCATCGGCACCGGCTTCTTCAAGCCGAACGTGTCCACCATGGTGGGGCAGATCTACCGCGAGGGGGATGCCCGGCGCGACGCCGGGTTCACCATCTTCTACATGGGGATCAACACCGGCGCCTTCCTGGGGCCGATCGTCTGCGGCTATCTCGCGCAGACGCCGGGCTACGGGTGGCACTGGGGGTTCGGCGCGGCAGGGGTGGGGATGGTGCTCGGGCTCCTGCTGTACGTGGGGCTTCGCGAGCGGTACCTGCCGGGGGTGGGGATCGGGCGCCCGGGCGGCGCGGGGCACGCGACCGGCGCCCACGCGCACGCGCCGGCGCACACCCCGGATGCGGGGCACGCGAAGACGACGAGTCACGGCAAGGACGACGCGAAGCGCGTGCTCGCGCTCCTCATCGTGGCGGTGTTCGTGGTGTGCTTCTGGGCCGGGTACGACCAGGCGGGGAGCTCGATGAACCTGTTCGCCGACAAGCACACGCGCCTCGCGCTCGGGTCGTTCCAGCTGCGATCGAGCTGGCTGCAGTCGGTGCCGCCGATGTTCGTGCTCCTCTTCGCGCCGGTGTTCGCCGCGCTGTGGGGCGTGCTGCGCCGCCGCGGGCTCGAGCCGAGCACGCCGCGCAAGATGGCGTTCGGGCTCCTGCTCCTCGGCGCCGGGTTCGCGGTGCTCGCGGTGGGTGCGCGCCGCGCGGACGCGGGGGTGCTCGTGAGCCCGCTCTGGCTCGTCGGCGCGTACCTGCTGCACGTGTGGGGGGAGCTGTGCCTGTCGCCGGTGGGGCTCTCGTACGTGACGAAGGTGGCCCCGGTGCGCTTCGCGTCGCTGCTCATGGGCGTGTGGTTCGTGGCGAACGGCGTGGCCGACAAGATCGGCGGGATGGTGGCGGCGCTCATGGACCGGATCCCCTCCCTGGCGAGCTTCTTCACGATCTTCCTCGTGAGCTCGTGCGTGGCGGGGGTGGTGATGCTGCTGCTGGTGCCGCTGCTCCGGAAGCTGACGCAGGGGGCGGCGGAATAAGGGGGGCGCGCGGGAAGAGGCGGCTGTCGAGACGCGGCTGTCGAGACGCGGCTGTCGAGACGCGGCTGTCGGCTCTCGGCTCTCGGCCATCGGCTTGTGGCACACGCCGAGGGCTCTCTACGCTGGGCCGTAGCCGAGAGCCGATGGCCGAGCGCCGAGAGCCGCGTCCCTCACACCGCTCCCCACCCCCTCGCCGACCTCTTTGTCCGCCCGCATCACCTGGATATTTTATCCAATATCCAAGCCCCCGCCCGATGCCGCGAGCCACCGCACGCCCCGATCGATCCACGATCGCCACTCCCGCGCCCCGCGCCCCGCACGACGCGCCCCGCACGCCGCGCCCCGCCCCCCGGATCTCCCGCCTCACCCTCGCCGGCGCAACCGTGCAGGCCATCCGCGAGCGCATACTCAGCGGCGCCTATCCCGAGGGCGAGCCGCTGCGCCAGGACGCGCTCGCCGAGGAGCTCGGCGTGAGCCGCATCCCCGTGCGCGAGGCGCTGCGGCAGCTCGAGGTCGAGGGGCTGGTCACGTTCAGCCCGCACCGCGGCGCGGTCGTCTCCAGCCTCTCCACCGCCGACATCGAGGAGCTGTTCGACCTGCGCGCGCTCATCGAGAGCGACCTCCTGCGCCGCGCGGTCCCCGCGCTCGCCGCGGCCGACTTCGCCCAGGCGGACGAGGTGCTCGATGCCTTCGCCGACGCCTTCCGCGCGCGCGACGTGGCGCTCTGGGGAAAGCTCAACTGGCGGCTCCACTCCACGCTCCTCGCCGCCGCCGGCCGGCCGCGGGCGCTCGGCCTGGCCGAGAACCTCCACCACCACTCCGACCGCTACGCGCGCATGCAGCTCGCCCTCACGCACGGGGAGACGCGGGCGAACGAGGAGCACCGCGCGATCGTCGCCGCCGCGCGCCGCCGCGACGCGGAGCGCGCCGCGCGACTCATGCGCGCGCACATCACCAACGCGGGACGATCGCTCGTGAAGTTCCTCCGCGCGCGGCGCGGCGAGTAGCGTCCACGCGGGCACCGCACGCCGAGTCCACGCCGCCGCCACCGTCACCGCACCACCACCGCCTGGCTTTCTCCATGACGCACGCTCGAGCGAACGCTCACGCGACCACGCCCACGACACCGAGGCTCCAGCCCTTCATCGCCGGCGCGTTCCGCCCCGCCGAGGGCGACGCGGTGGTGCCCTCCGTGAACCCGTCCGACGCGAGCGACGTGGTGGCGCTCGCGCCCGAGGGGAGCGAGGGGGATGCGCGCGCCGCCGTCCGCGCCGCCGCCCAGGCGCTCCCCGCCTGGCGCGCGCTCGCCGGACCGGCGCGCGCCGAGCACCTCCACGCCTGGGCGGCGGCGATCGCCACGCGCGCCGACGAGCTGGCGACCGCGATGTCGCGCGAGGTGGGAAAGCCGATCGGCGAGGCGCGCGGCGAGGTGGCGCGCTGCGTCACGATCCTCCGCTACTACGCCGGCGAGGCCGTTCGCGAGATCGGGGAGGTGATCCCCGCGCAGTCCGCCGCGGCGCTCCAGCTCACGCTGCGCGAGCCGCTCGGCGTGGTGGCGCTCATCACGCCGTGGAACTTCCCCCTCGCCATCCCGCTCTGGAAGGCCGCCCCCGCGCTCGCGTTCGGGAACACCGTGGTGCTCAAGCCATCGGAGATGTCGCCGTACATGGCGCACCTGCTCGCCGAGACGGCGGTGGCCGCGGGGCTCCCCGCCGGCACGTTCAACGTGGTGTACGGCACGGGGAGCGCCGTCGGCACGCCGCTCGTGCGACAGGAGGACGTGCGCGGGATCAGCTTCACCGGCTCGTCCGCGGTGGGCGCCCTGGTCGCGCGCATCGCCGCCGAGCGGAACGTGCGCTACCAGACGGAGATGGGCGGGAAGAACGTGGCGATCGTCATGCCCGATGCCGACCTCGATCTGGCCGCCGCGCTCACCGCCGCCGGCGCGATGCGCTACGCCGGGCAGAAGTGCACCGCGACGAGCCGCGTGGTGGTGGCGAAGGAGGTGCGCGATCCCTTCCTCGCCAGGCTGCGCGCGCAGGTGGAGCAGCTTCCGATCGGGCCGGTGACCGACCCGGCCGCGGCCGTCGGCCCGCTCATCGCCGAGCGCGCGCGCGCGTCGATCCGTCAGGCGCTCGAGGAGGGCGCGCCGGAGCGCCTCTTCGGCGGCGAGCTGCCCGCCGACCCGCGCTTCCAGCGGGGATTCTTCTTCGCCCCGCTGGTGATCCGCCTCGACGATCCCGACGCGCCGCTCGCCCGGCGCGAGCTGTTCGGCCCGGTGCTCGGCGCCTTCGTGGCCGACGACCTCGATCACGCGATCGACCTCGCCAACCGCACGCCGTACGGGCTCAGCGCCTCGCTCTTCACGCGCGACCTCCGCGCCGCGCTCCACTACGTGCGCCGCATCGAGGCGGGATTGGTGCGCGTGAACGGCGACACCACCGGGGTGGACCCGCACGCGCCGTTCGGCGGGATGAAGGGGTCGAGCTCGGGATCTCGCGAGCAGGGCCCGGCGGCGCGCGAGTTCTACACGGAAACGAAGACGGTCCAGATCAATCCCTGAGCCACGAACCGACATGCGCACGCACGACTGGCGCGGGGTGTTCCCCGCGATCACGACCCCCTTCCGCGACGACCTGACCGTGGACCTCGATGCGCTCGGCGCGCACGTGCGCTGGCTCGTGGAGCGCGGATCGCGCGGGATCATCGCGCTCGGCTCGCTGGGCGAGGCGCAGACGCTGGCGTTCGACGAGAAGGTGCGCGTGCTCGAGCGCTGCCGCGAGGCGCTCGGCGCGCGCGCCCCGCTCGTGGCGGGGATCTCCGCGCTGAGCACCGCCGAGGCGGTGGCGCTCGCGCGCGCCGCGGAGCGCGCCGGGTGCGACGGGCTCATGGTGCTCCCCCCGTACGTGTACCGGGGAGACGACCGGGAGATGCTCGCGCACGTGGAGGCGGTGCTCGCCGCCACGCCACTCTCGTGCATGCTGTACAACAACCCGATCGCGTACGGCACCGACTTCCATCCCCGTCAGGTGCTGGAGCTCACGCGGCACCAGAACCTGCACGCGGTGAAGGAGTCGAGCGGGGACGTGCGGCGCATCACCGCCATCCGCGCGCTCGCCGGCGACGGCCTGGCGATCTTCGTCGGGCTCGACGACCTGATCGTGGAGGGCGTGGCGGCGGGCGCGGTGGGGTGGGTGGCGGGGCTCGTGAACGCGCTCCCGGACGAGTCGGTGCGGCTGTTCGACCTCGCCCGCGCGGGGCGCGCGGCCGAGGCGCGCGAGCTGTACGACTGGTTCCTCCCCCTCCTCCGGCTCGACACGTGCCCCAAGTTCGTGCAGCTCATCAAGCTCGTGCAGGCGGCGGTGGGGCGCGGGAGCGCGCGCGTGCGTCCGCCGCGTCTCGAGCTCGCGGGGGCGGAGCTGGAGCAGGCGCGCCGGCTCATCGGCGAGCGGCTGGCGAAGCGGACCGGGGGTGCGGGCGGTTCCATCGGCGCGGGCGCGGCGGGTGCGGCGGGCGCGGCGGGCGCCGTTGCCGGCGGAGGCGCGGCGTGAGCGTGGCCTCGCGCGCGGCGTCGCGCCTGGCCGCGAGCGTGGAGTCGGTGGAGGTGGTGGACTCCCACACCGAGGGAGAGCCCACGCGCGTGGTGGTCGGGGGGTGGCCGGAGCCGGAGGGCGCCACCATGCTCGAGCGCCGCGACGCGCTCCGCCGCGACTGGGATGCGCTGCGCTCGGGCGTGGTGCGCGAGCCGCGCGGGCACGACGCCATCGTGGGCGCCCTGCTCGTGCCCCCGGTGAGCGCGGGCTCGGTGGCCGGCGTGATCTTCTTCAACGACGTGGGCTATCTCGGGATGTGCGGGCACGGGCTGATCGGGGTGGCGTGCACGCTGCGCCACCTCGGGCGCATCGGCGCGGGCGCCGTGCGCATCGATACGCCCGCGGGCACGGTGGTCGCCGACGTGGACGCGAGCGGGACGGTGACGGTGGAGAACGTCCCCGCGTACCTGCACCTCGCCGACGTGGAGGTGGAGGTACCCGAGCTGGACGAGGGACGCGGGGGACGCGGGGGACGCGGGGGGCGCGGGGGGCGCGTGCGCGGGGACGTGGCCTATGGGGGGAACTGGTTCTTCCTCACGGAGTGGCGCGACCCGTTGCGGCTCGCCGACGCGCCGGCGCTGGTGCGCGCGACGACGGCGATCCGCGAGGCGCTCGCGCGCGCCGGCGTCACGGGGAAGGACGGCGCGCCGGTGGACCACGTGGAGCTGTTCGGCGCCGCCACGCGTCGCGACGCGAACTGCCGGAACTTCGTGCTCTGCCCCGGCGCGGCCTACGACCGGTCGCCGTGCGGCACGGGGACGTCGGCGAAGATGGCGGTGCTGCACGCGCGCGGCGCGCTTGGCACGGGGGAGCGGTGGCGGCAGGAGAGCATCACCGGGAGCACGTTCACCGGGTGGGTGGAGCGGCGCGGGGACTCGGTGATCCCGTACATCCAGGGGCGGGCGTACGTCACCGGGCGCGCCACGCTCCTGTTCGATGCGGCCGACCCGTTCCGCTTCGGGCTCGGCGCGTGAGCGCGACGCATCCGGACGTGGTGGTGGTGGGCGCCGGCATCGTGGGCGCGGCGTGCGCGCGCGCGCTCGCCCGCGATGGGGCGCGCGTGTTGCTCGTCGATGCCGGCTTCCCCGGCGGGGGGAGCACGTCGGCGGCGATGGGGCACCTGGTGGTGATGGACGACAGCGACGCGCAGCTCGCGCTCACGGCGTACTCCCGCGACCTGTGGGACGAGATGGCCGACGACATGCCCGCCGACTGCGAGATGGAGGTGCGCGGCACGCTCTGGCTGGCGGAGGGGGCGGAGGAGCTCGCGGCCGCCGAGGCGAAGCGCGCCGTGTACGAGGCGCACGGGGTGGCGGCGTCGCTCGTGGACGAGCGCGAGCTGGCGAACATGGAGCCGTGGCTCCGGCGCGGGCTCGCCGGCGCGCTCTTCGTGCCCGACGACGCGGTGCTCTATCCGCCCGCGGCGGCGCGATGGCTCGCGCGGCGCGCCGTGTCGCTCGGCGCCGAGCTGCGCGAGCGGTGCGCGGTGGACGCCATCGGGGCCGGGTGGGTGCGGATGCGCGAGGCGAGTGGCGCGAGCGACGTGGTATCGTGCGGCGCGGTGGTGAACGCGGCGGGGATCGATGCGCCGCGGCTCACCCCCGGGCTCCCGATCGTCCCCCGGCGGGGGCACCTGGTGATCACGGAGCGCTACCCGGACATGGTGCGCAGCCAGCTCGTGGAGCTGGGCTACCTGCACAGCGCGCACACGATGACCGGCGAGTCGGTGGCGTTCAACGTGCAGCCACGTCCCACCGGGCAGCTCCTCATCGGCTCGTCGCGCGAGCTGGTGGGGCGCGACGCCCGCACGAACGAGCGGGTGCTCGCGGCGATGGTGCGGCGCGCGGTGGCGCTCATCCCGGCGCTCGCGGGGTGCGCGGCGATCCGCGCGTGGACCGGCTTTCGTCCCGCCACCCCGGACTCGCTCCCGCTCATCGGGGCGTGGGAGCCGGTGGAGGGGGTGTGGATCGCCGCCGGACACGAGGGGCTGGGGATCACGACGGCGCCGGGGACGGCGGAGCTCATCGCGGCGGAGATTCTCGGGCGCACGCCGCCCATCGACGGCGCGCCCTATCACCCCGGGCGGGCGCTCGCCACCGGGCACGCGGAGGGCTGAGTGCACGGCGGCGAGGGAGCGCGCGAGGGAGCGCGCGAGGGAGCGCGCGAGGTGGAGATCACCGTCGACGGGCGGCGGCTCGTGGTGCGCGAGGGGACGACGGTCGCCGCGGCGCTGCTCGGCGCGGGGATCGACCGCTTTCGCGCGTCGGCGCGCGGCGGGGCGCGGGGGCCGCTCTGCGGGATGGGCGTGTGCCACGAGTGCCGCCTGACGATCGATGGCGTGGCGCACGTGCGGTCGTGCATGGTGGAGTGCACCGCGGGGATGCTCGTGGGGACGCGGGGCACGGGGGTCGGGAGCCGGGAATCCGCGGGCGCGGCGAGTGGGAGCGTGGACGAGTGCGATGTCTTCGTGGTCGGCGGGGGGCCGGCGGGGATCGCGGCGGCGGTTCGCGCGGCCGAGTGTGGCGCGCGCGTGGCGGTGGTGGACCAGGGAGTACGGGCGGGGGGGCAGATCTGGCGGCACGCGCACCCGGACCAGCTTCCACCGCTGGCTCGGCGGTGGCTCGGGCGTCTGCAGCGCGTGGGAGCCGGGGAGGGGAGCGGAGGGCGCGTGCGGTGGATCGCGGGGGCGGCCGTGGTTGGAGGATCGCCCGCGGAGGGTCTCCTGGTGGATGACGGTGGGCGGCCGGTGCGCGTGTCGGCGCGCGCGATCGTGCTCGCCACGGGGGCGCGCGAGCTCTTTCTCCCCTTTCCCGGGTGGACGCTCCCCGGCGTGATGGGCGCCGGAGGGGCAGAGGCGCTGGTGAAGGGGGGGATGGCCGTACGCGGGCAGCGGGTGGTGGTGGCGGGGACCGGGCCGCTCCTGCTCGGGGTGGCGCACGTGCTGCGCGCGGCGGGGGCGCGCGTGGTGGCGATCGCCGAACAGGCACCCGCTTCGCGCGTGGCGCGCTTCGCGGGCGCGCTCTGGTCGCGCCCGGCCAAGCTGGCGCGCGCCGCTCTGTGGCGCGGCGCGCTGGCCGGAACGCGCTACCGCCAGGGCACGTGGGTGACGCGCGCCGACGGCGCCGGGCGCGTGGAGCGCGTGACGCTCACGGACGGTCGCCGCCAGTGGGAGGTGCGCTGCGACCTCCTCGCCTGCGGGTGGGGGCTCGTCCCCAACGTGGAGCTCGCGCGCCTCCTCGGCTGCGAGACCACCGCCGACGGCGTGGGGGAGCGCGTGGTGGTCGACGCGCTGCAGCGCACGAGCGTGACGGGGGTGTCGTGCGCGGGGGAGCCGACGGGGATCGCCGGGGAGGGCGCGGCCATCGTGGAGGGGGAGATCGCCGGGCTCGCCGCGGCGGGTCGCGAACCGTTGGCGCTCTCGCGCGGGCTCCAGCGCTCCCGCGACGCCTGGCGCCGCTTCGGCGACCGCCTGGCCACCGCGTTCGCCCCTCGAGGGGAGCTGCGCGCCCTCGCCGACGAGGCCACCATCGTGTGCCGGTGCGAGGACGTCCCGCTCTCCGCCCTCGACCCCGCCTGGAGCGAGCGCCAGGCGAAGCTCTACACGCGCCTGGCGATGGGCCCGTGCCAGGGCGCCGTCTGCGGCATGGCCTGCCGCGCGATGTGGGGGTGGGAGCCTAACGAGCCGCGAACGCCGGTGGAGGTGGCGCGGGTGGGGGTGATTGCGGGGGCCAGGGGTTAGGGGTCGGGGGCCGGGGGGGATGAGGCGGGGATGGGGTAGAGGGATCCGGAACGTCCACGACAGGGCACAGCGGGGAGAGGGCCATCGGGGTGTGCCGTCCCGCCGCTCTCCATCCCCGCCTGTCCCCCCCGGCCCCCAGCCCCCGGCCCCTACCCCCCAATCACTGCGCGTACCTGAGAA
>DASUXC010000040.1:0-18024 GCA_036378095.1 Gemmatimonadaceae bacterium
TGAGGCCGGGCGTTGTGCAGCAACACACACATTTCGGTCGAGAGAGTCCAATGACTCCCGAAGCGGTCGCCCTCCGCGACTACATGTCCGAGTTGTCGGAGGCAGCCTGGTACGCTCGCTGGATGCAGGACGTGGAGTACGAGCTGTGGGACGCCGTCGAACACGGCCCGCGGCGGTACGGCCGGCTCGACATCTCCCCGGAGCACATCGCGCAGCTCCGCGCGCTCTCCGCGGCGTGCAGCGGCTGGATTCGCTTCGACGACGTCGCGGGCGCCGAAGTGTATGTGCCGCTCGACACCTGGACGCGCTTGGCCGCCGAACGCGCGGCCCGGCCATCATGACCTGCCGCATGACGTCCGTCGAAGCTGATCGCGCGACCGGCATCATGGTCGAGCGCTTGGCCGGCCTCCACACTTGGCTGGCCGTCGCGCGCTTGGCGAGCGCGAGACGCGGTAGCTCGACTCGATGCGCCTGATGGCGCCGAGCATCTCACTGATTCAGCTCGTTGGCCCTGGCGGGGCGGGCAAGTCGACGGTCGGCGCGGCCCTCGCGGCGCGACTCGGCTGTCGGTTCTGCGACCTCGACCGCGAGTTCGAGCGCCGGCGCGCCGACGTCGACGCCTACATCGGCGCGCACGGCTACGAAGCCTACGCGCGTGAGAACGTGGCGGTCTACCTCGAGTTGGCGCCCCACGCCTCGGACGCCGTCCTCGCTCTCTCTTCCGGCTTCATGGTCTATCCACCGGCCGTGCACCCGGGCTACGCCGCTCTGCGGGATGCGATAGCCCGCGGCCCCGCCACGGTGGTGCTGCTGCCCTCGCTCGACCGCGAGACCTGCGTCGCCGAGATCGTGCGCCGGCAATTCGGGCGCCCGTTCGGCCGACGGGATCCGACGCGGGAGGAGGCGGTGATCCGGGAGCGCTTCGACCGGTACGCGAGCCTACCGGCGATGAAGGTCGAAACGACGTGTCCGGCGCACCAGGTGGCGGAGGCGATTCACGCCCGGCTCGCCGCGGAAGCTCCCGGGGCGCTCCTCGCGGCGTGCAGCGCCCGAGCCGCCGACCGCTGCGCCTCCTGACGTTGCGTGCAGCTGGCGGGCGATCCACTGTTCGCGCCGCCTGCGACGGCGGGGCCAGTGAGAGCGCGAGGAAGTCGGAGCGATCAGGAACCCATGCCGATGATCCGTTCAGCCGCCGGCAGCCAACCAGTCACGAACGGCTGCGGGGACCGTCCTGGGATGCGTCGTACCGCGACGGCCCGGCGCCCTGGGACATTGGCCGGCCGCAGCCGGCAATGGTGCGATTGGCATCCGAAGGTGGATTCTCCGGAGCGGTGCTCGATGCCGGCTGCGGAACCGGCGAGAACGCGCTTCACGTGGCCTCACTGGGATTGTCGGTTCTCGGCGTGGACGTGGCTGAGACGGCGCTGGCGATCGCGCGACAGAAGGCCGACGACCGTGGGCCCGAGGTCGAGTTCGCTGCCGCTGACGCGTTTCAACTGGAGCGTCTGTGGCGCAGGTCTGCGACGGTGCTGGACTGCCGCGTTGTGCCTTGCCGTCGGCGGGCGGATTTCTCCGGTCCGGGCTTCCTCCACTCACTGGCGGAGGAGCGCGTTTCCGCGGCGTTCGATCTCGGCCGGATCGAGGTTCTTCTGCCACGATAGGAGCACCCAGACATGGCCGAAGGGGTCGCGGACACTCGCGGAGCTGGCGCCGTAAAACATGTGGGTCGGTGGCTGTATCTGTTCGGCGCCAGCTTCGACCGCACGCCGCAGTACGGCCGCGTTGTCGTCGACGAAGATGTGAAGACTGGCCGTGCAACGCCCAAGCGCCCGCGGCTCGGCGTAGAGCCTCTTGTCCGGATCGCCGATCATGACCACGGAACCGAAGATGGAAATCTCGGCGTGCAAGATCCTACCGTCGGGGTGCGCAACGCGAAACAGCTCGACCGCACCGAACGCCCGCGAGTAGAAGGCGATCGCGTCGGAAGCTCCGTCCACGTAGATGTGGGGGACGATTGCATTCTTGTAGCGATCCGGACGTTCCGTCATCGCGAGCCTCCGGTGTGAGTTGTGCCGTCCGAATCCAGCTGGCTCCGGCCGGGCTCCCCCGCTTCGTCTCGCCGCGCGCCCGACTTCACCAGCGGGCATCCGGGCCGGCTTCGAGCGGAGCTTCCGCGTGCCGCGGAGCCTGCCAGAGGACATCTTCCGACCGCGCAGGCGAGGGAGTTCGGCAGAGATTGCAAGTTTGGTGAACGCGCCACCGCTGGAGACCCGGTGGAACCGGGCGCGGATCGGAAGTGCTACCTCCGCCAGATCGACCGCAGCCAGGCGTGACCGCCCGTGGACTACCTCCAGTCGCCACGCCGATGCGGGCCGAGGGTTTGCGCCGCCTCCGGCCGCGCGCTTATCGTACCGCTCGCGGGTGCGTTCCGCGTTGGCCGGCCCACATGCGTGGGGGTGAGCGAATTGGAGCTTCTCGGGTGGCATCTCGAATACGGCGACCTTGGTCCGGCGGAGCTCGCGACCGCGCACGAGGCGATCCGCCGCGAGCGCACGCACATCGCCACCCTCTGGAAGCGTGACGGTATCATGTCCGAGACCTCGTACCTGCGCGCCCTCGAGGCGCTCGCGCATCGCCTCGAGCGACATCTGCGCGATCGCAACGCGCTCTGAGATCGTCGGCCGGCTGGCGAACGAGCCGTCGAGCTCACCACGAACGGTGTTCGATGGCGATTCTCGAGCGGACTGACATACGCGCGCGCGTTGCATGGGTCGGCCTGCTGCAGTGACGATCAATCTGACGCCTGACTGGTCGCTGCGACTGCCGGGGGAGCTGCGGAATCGCGCCCGCGCAGAGGGAACCTGACCCCAAGAGGAGCTCTTGACATGCAAGGGCGCGCTTGCCTATCATATAGGCAAGTAAATACTTGCCATTAATGGCACCATGACGGAGCGCACCCCCGACGCCGACCTGCTGTTCAGAGCCCTGGCCGATCCCAGCCGGCGCAAGCTGCTCGATCTGCTGCACGCGCATGATGGCCGCACCTTGAGCGAGCTGTGCGAGCACCTCGACATGACGCGCCAGGGGGTCACGCAGCACCTGCACGTGCTGGAGGAAGCAAACCTCGTCGTCACCGTCCGGCGCGGCCGCGAAAAGCTGCATTTCCTCAACCCGGTGCCGCTTCAGGAGATCTACGAGCGTTGGATCGCCAAGTTCGAGAAACCGCGCCTCCAAGCACTGCACGACCTCAAACGACGACTGGAGGAGACCAATGGCTAGATCGACCTTCGTCTACGTGACCTACATCCGCACCACGCCTGAGAAGCTGTGGTCGGCACTGACGGACGCGGAGTTCATGAAGCAGTACTGGTTCGGCGTGCACGGCGAAAGTCAGTGGACGGCGGGATCCTCGTGGAAGAGTGTGTCCCCCAAAGGTCAGATCCTCGACGCCGGCGAGATCGTCGAGGCCGAGCCGCCACGGCGCTTGGTCATCCGCTGGCAGAACCAGTTCAAGCCCGAGCTCCAGGCCGAAGGCGACTCGCTGTGCACGATGGAGCTCGAACCGTTCGAAAGGGCGGTCAAGCTCACCATCACCCACACCATCGAGCGCGAACAGTCGAAGTTCATCGAGGCGGTGTCCGGTGGCTGGCCGAAGGTCATCTCCAACCTGAAGTCCCTGCTGGAGACCGGCTCCGCCATCCTCACCGACCCGTACCCCAATTAGAGCGCCCATTGCCGACTACCCACACCGCGTCTCTCCGCGCCGCGAATGATCCCCGTTACAACGACGATCCGCATCTCGACCCGCAGCCCGACGAACGCTGAAGCCGACGAGCGATCGTTGGACTTGCGCGGGCTGCGCGCGCACTTTCTAATTGGCTCGCTCGCCGCTCCGCCAAGGCGTTTGGCGGACAACGGCCGTCTCCGATGGCGACTTCGACTTCAGCCCACTCGACACTGCCACGCGACGCGCTCCGCCAGACGATCGCGCTCGTACTCCTCGTCGGGGTCGGGTGGACCACCTGGTGGCCGGCGCGCGCGTGGGTGATCGGGCCACCCGCACCCGCCGCCGCTGCGTACGTGGATAGCGCGCTGACGCTCATGCGGGCCTACAGCTACCGGAGCGGGCAGATCGACTGGCCGGCGCTTCGCGCCGCCACGCTCCGCCGTGCCGCAGGCGCGGCGTCGCCGGTGGAGGCAGCGAGCGCCGTGGCCCATGCGGCCCGTGCACTCGGTGACCGACACAGTTTTCTCATGCCGGCAGGGAGACCGTACCGGTCGGCTGTACGGCGGCCAGCTCAGGCCCGACGTGCCCGTGGCTCGCATGGCGGCGGGCGCCGACGGAACCGACCCGGTGATCGGGGCTGGCGCCGCGTGGCTCCACTCGCAGGGGCGTTGCCGGTCGCAGTCCTGACTCTCCGCAACCTGACGATCCGTTGCGGCGAACGGAGAGGCTGGGGAGTCGCGCCTGCGGCGTGCAACTGTGAGGTCCCGCCGCAATTGAACCCTGACTTCAGGCCGAGCACGAGAGAGCTATGCGGTTCCTCACGAACGAGGAGGCCAGGGCCCGGTGTGGTGAAATCGTCGGCTTCGATTCCGCGGGCTGGCCGCTCCGCCCCGACCGGGAAGCGCTGTACGTGCGGGTGCCGCTGCCCGTCCTGCCGGACCTGACCCGCTTCTGTCAGCAGCTCGAGCACGCACTGCGGCCGCGGGAAGCGTGCTTGCTGTGGATCACCGATTGGGGGATCTGGCGCAGCTCGGAGAATCTGCATCTCTGCTACCGCCTCCGGCAGTCGTATGGCGACCGCCGCCTGCTCGACGAGGCACCGGCGCACCTCTTTGGAGCGTTGGTCGGATGGCGACGGATCGGCCGTCGCCCCGCTTCACCTACCTCGAGTCATGGTATGCGCGTTCCGGCAAGTCGTCGCGACCGGTTCTGGCGGCGGAGCACGGACCTGCTGCTGGGCGGGGTCTCGTTTTGGGCCCCCGTCACCCTGTTCGAGCTCGTGACGCGGGAGTTCTCGCTCGCAGTCGCAACGCTCGTCCCGTTCGCGGGCGAGCTAGCGATCTACCTGCTGGCGGCTCGTCGGCGGAGGAGCGACGCTGCCGGACTCGCGTTGTGGATGTTGGCGGGCATCTTTCTCCTGGGCCCCCTGTTCATGTCGATCGGCGCGGCGGCCTTCGGCGGTGGCTTCGCGCTACCATTGCAGTGGCGGGATTTGGCGTATCTCGTACTGTTGTCGCTGTTCCCGCCAGGCGCACTGATGCTCGCCGGGTACGAGGGAGTCGTATTCGGCATGGTTCTGAGTTGCGTGGCGATGCTGGCGGCGTACGCCAGCCGGCGTTTCCCGGAGACGTGACGCTGCTCGGCGGTGCTCGAACTTACCTGTTGCCGTACGACGACCCACGCGCATGGTCGCTTCCGAACGATATCGTGGAAGCCGTGGAACGCTGGCTGTAGTGACGAGCAGTACATCCACCGCTACTCGAACTGGAGGTCCGAATGAGTGACGGCATGGCCGCCACCCGTCGAAGGGGACCGACCCCAGTCGTCCACCCATCTCGACCCGAGTGATGACCACCATCAGAATTGCACTCGCCAACCTCAGAGCTGCGTCGACACCCGACGAGTCCGTGGCACTGGCGATCAGCGCCGTCGAGCAGGCATCCGCCGAGCAGGCGGCCATCATCTGCTTTCCGGAATGCTACGTTCCCGGCTATCGGGCACCGGGCAGGAAGGTGCCGCCGCCCGATGCCGCGTTCCTCGAGCGGGCGTGGTCCGACATAGCCAACGCGGCCGGCGCGGCCAACGTCGCCGTGGTGCTCGGCACCGAGCGACTCGTGGATGGCGCGCCGCGCATCACGGCGCTCGTCATCGATCGAGACGGATCGATCGCCGGCTTCCAGGACAAGGTCCAACTCGATCCATCAGAGGAAAGCACCTTCGCGCCGGGTTCCGAGCGCCGGTGCTTCCGCGTCGGCCCGCTGACGTTCGGCGTGGCGATCTGCCACGAGGGATGGCGTTACCCGGAGACGGTGCGTTGGGCCGCCCGGCGCGGCGCGCACGTGGTGTTCCATCCGCACTTCCACGAAGCCGAAGCTGGTGGATATCGCCCGACGTCCTTCGCCGACCCGATGAACACGTTCCACGAGAAGGCCATGTTGTGCCGCGCCGCCGAGAACAGTTGCTACTTCGCGAGCGTGAACTTCGCGAGCGCCGGATCGCCGACGACGTCGGCGGTGGTGCGGCCGGACGGCACGGTACTGACGTGGCAGCCATACGGGCAGGAGGGGCTGCTCGTGGCCGACATCGACACGACCGAGGCGACGGGATTGTTCGCGGCGCGGTGCAGGTCCACGTAGATCCGAGGCGCGTAGGGGAAGCTGAGGTTGACACGATGAACCGCGCGTCCAACTGTGCGGAGCGCACATCGTGCCTTCTTCAACCGCAGGAGGGACCAATGTACATCCTGGTCCAGCACAGCATCTCCGAGCCGAGCTCGTTCTGGAATGCTGTCGATCCCTCTCGACTGCCGCCCGCGCTCCAGCTCCACCACACGTTCCCGACACCGGACGGCTCCCACGCGGTCTGCCTGTGGGAGGCCGACTCCACGCGCGCCGTACAGGAGTTCCTCGAGCCCGTCGTCGGCCGCTACAGTCGCAACGAGTACTTCCGGGTCGAGAATCGGGACGGCGTCGCCCTGCCGTCGGGTGTGCAGCGCGCCGCCGGCACGCGGGCCTGAGCGGCGGACGCGCGGGGCGGCGCTCGCTCCGCGCGACGCAGCTCTGAACCGGGGGAGGGCTCCGCGGCACCACTGCCGCGGAGCCCTCCCATCGCACGTCGCCCATGGGGGCTACTTCCGCGCCGAGCGCGGGACCAGCGCCATGGCACGAAGCGGGGCGCCCGATCCCTTCTCGATCTTCATCGGGAGCGCGATCACGATCGCGCCGGTGGGTGGGAGGGCGTCGAGCCCCCGAAGGTTCTCGAGCCCCACGACGTTGCGCGCGGCCACGATCTGGTGCACCTCGAAGCCGGTCGATTGCCCGTAGTCGATCGACGCCACGTCCACGCCGATCGCTCCGACCCGCCGCCGCTCCACCAGCAGGCGCGCCGCCTCGGCGCCAAAGCTGGGGAAGTGCAGGTGTGATGCGTCGCCCGGCGTGTCGTCTCCCATGTACGCCTTCCGATCGGGCCACCTGCGGTCCCACCCGGTGCGCAGCAGCACGATGGCTCCCGCGGGGATGCGGCCGTGCCGGCGCTCGAACGCCTGCACGTCGGCGACCGAGAGTCGATAGTCGCGGTCGCGCGCCGCCTCGCCTGAGACGTCGATCACGTACGCGGCGCCCACGAGCTGGCCGAGCGGCACCTCGTCCACCGTGTGCCCCGACTCCGAGAAGTGGATGGGCGCGTCGATGTGCGTGCCGCCGTGCTCGGGCGCGGCGAACGCGTACGCCGAGTAGAAGTAGCCCTTCTCCGTGCGCCCGTAGGAGAGCCGCTGGAGCTCGAAACCGTGGGGCGCCGTGGGCCAGTAGATCGTCCGGGCGTCGAACGGGTGCGTGAGGTCGATCAGCCGATAGCGGGAGAGATCCAGCGCTTGGGCCTCGAGCCGGGCCGCGGAGCAGATCGCGAGCGCCATGACGAGGAGATTCGAGCGCGCACGAGACATCGGGTCCTCCAGTGCGGGGGGCGGGCCGCGGTGCTCAGACCTGGCGGGGCGATGCGGCGACAGTCCGCGGCACCTCGCGCGCCCACCCGAGCGCGCGGATGCCGGTGGCGACCTGCCACCCCGAGAGCAGCGCGACGGCCGCCAGCGCGAGGCGGCTCGCCTCGTCGAAGAACAGGACGCCCACGAAGCCGCCGAGTGCGGCCAGCCAGGCGAGCGCGGCGATCCACAGCGGCTGGGTGGCGTCCTCCCATTCCGCCCAGCCGAGGACGAGCGCGCCGAGCGCGACGAGGAAGTTGCCGAAGCGCGCGGCCATGAGGCCGATCGGGTGCGTCACGGCGAACATCGCCGCCATGCTCGCGTTCCCCTCACGAAACATCGTCGCCATGTGCCACCCCGACCCCGCCATGTACGCGATGTTGAGCGCGTTGATCGCGAGGCCGAGCGCGATGAGGGCGAGCGATGCCAGCACGGCGCCGGGCGCGCCGGACCGGTCGAGCAGGAAGCGAACCCAGAGCCCCGCGATCACGAGCCCGGAGCCGGCGAGCATCGCCAGGTGAATCGCCCGCCAACCGCCCGTGGCCGCGATGATCCCGAGCTGCGCCGCCGGATCGCCGGCGAGCACCGGGTGCACCGCCGCACCGGCGCCGAGGAGCGCGGTGCCGAGGAGGAGCGCGATGGCGAGAAGCTGGGCGAGCGAGCGCACACGAGCCTCCGGGCTGTCCTGTATGTTAGTGTATCATGGCTCCCTCTGCCGACGAATACCTCCCCGCCGCCTCCCGTTCGCCAGCCCCCGCCCCCGCCCCCGCCAGCGAGCCACCGGCGCGGGACGCGCAGGGTGCGGCGCTCCTCAGCGGCCGCGTGTGCCTGGTCACGGGCGCGACCTCAGGGATCGGGAGGGCGACCGCCATCGGCCTCGCGCGGCTCGGGGGCAACGTGGTGCTGCTCTGTCGTGACGGCGCGCGCGCGGAACGCGCGTGCGACGAGGTGCGGAGGGAGAGCGAGGGGGCGGGGGCGGGGGCGGGGGCGGGGGTGTCGGTCGTGCTCGTGGACCTGGCGTCGTTCGCCTCGATTCGCGCCGCGGCGGGGGAGATCGCGAGGCGGTTCGCGGCGGTGCACGTGCTGGTGAACAATGCCGGCGTGAACCTCACGCGGCGCGCAGTGAGCGCGGACGGGTTCGAGATGACGTTCGCCGTCAATCACCTCGCGCCGTTCCTGCTCACGGATCTGCTCCTGCCGCTGCTCCGCGCGGGGGCGCCGGCTCGGATCGTCAACGTGACCTCGAAGTTCGAGCGGTTCGGGCGGATCGCGTTCGACGACCTCCAACTCGCGCGACGGTACAGCGCGACGCGCGCGTACAACCAGTCGAAGCTGGCCAACGTGCTCTTCACGTACGAGCTCGCGCGGCGGCTCGAGGGGACGGGGGTCACCGCGAACTGCGTGCATCCCGGGCTGGTGGCCACGCGACTCATGCGGGAGTGGCCGGCGTGGATGCGGGCGCTGTGGGGGCGGTTCCTGCTCATGCCGGAGAAAGGGGCAGAGGGGGTGGTGTGGCTGGCGTCGACGCCGGCGGTGGAGGGTGTCACCGGGCGCTACTTCGAGCGAGAGGGGCGCGAGGCGCGATCGTCTCGGCGCTCGTACGACGGCGAGCTTCGGGAGCGACTGTGGCGGGTGAGCGCGGAGATGACCGGGGTCGGGGGATAGCGCCGGCACGAGGCTTCGGGAGCGCGGGCCGTGGCGTCACCCGCGCACGAGGCATGCGATGGATCGCCGATCGCGGTCAGTTCCACATGATCCGGAGCATACTCTCATGAAATCCAAGCTTCTCCACGATGAGCTAGGCCAGCGCACGTTCGCGATCGTCTTCGACACGGGCGACGAGGTGAGCGACGGGCTGCTCGCCGTCGCGACGCAGCACGATCTCGCGGGCAGCCACTTCACCGCCATTGGGGCGCTCCGCGATGTGACGCTCGGCTACTTCGACTGGGACACGAAGACGTACAAGCGGATCCCGATTCACGAGCAGGTCGAGGTGCTCTCGCTGCTCGGCGATGTCTCGCGCGCGCCGGACGGCACGCCCAAGGTCCACGCCCACGTCGTCGTCGGGATGGCGGACGGCTCCGCGCGCGGCGGGCACCTGTTGGAGGCGCACGTGCGCCCAACGCTCGAAGTCGTCCTCACCGAATCGCCGACTCACCTTCAGCGACAGCCCGACCCCGTGTCGGGGCTCGCCCTCATCCGCCTCTGAACGCCCTGATCTCGCCGAGCTGTTTCGCGCGCTCGATCTCCCGGCTCTCGATCACCGGTCCCCTTTCCCTCCGTGCTCGAGCCGCGCTTCCACCATCCTCCGGAACGTTCCGTCCTCGAGATACTTCCGGAGATTCTTCCCCGGGCACCCGGTGTCCGCGTACTGATAGTGCCCGCGGATGCTGTCGAGCGGGACGTGGAACTTCTCCACCGCCCACGTCATGATGTCGGCGATCGCGTTCAGTTGCGCCGGCGTCGGCTCCTGCAGGTTGTAGTTGCCCAGGACGCTGATGAGCAGGTGCCCGGTGGGATCGTACGTCGTGTTGGTCTCGCCCATGTAATGCCAATCGCGACCCTCGTAGATGCGGCCGTCGAGGTCGATCAGGTAGTGGTACGGCACGTCCCACCAGTTCCGGTCGCGCTCGCCCCACGACTGCAGCGCGCGCAGCTGCGCCACGGGATCGTCGCCGGCGCGCAGCGGCTCCGAGCTCCCTTCGTGATGCAGGGTGATGCTGGTGATGCGCTGAGGAACCCGGAGCCGTAGCTCCGCGCCACCCGCGACGAGCGACGACGCGACGACGCTCGGGAGCGATGCCACGGTCGCCACCTCGAGCGCGACGAGCCCTCCGCCCAGCTCCCCCCTCCCGTAGATCGCCACGATCGCGAGGTGGTACCCGTGCCAGTTGAACGCCTCGCCCTCGCGCGCCAGCCGCTCCTCCCGCGCCTCACCGGAGCGGAGCCGCAGGTGTACGATGTCCGGGCGTGCGCTGTTGGTGGAGTCGTCCGACGTGCCGCTGGAGTCCCTGGACGTGCCGAGCACCGTGACCGACAGATCGTGGAAGACGAGCGTGCCGCCAGGCGGCTCGTTGCGCCGCGTGGCGTCCGCGGCATAGCCGAGTGGCGGCCGCGATTGCCACCGTGAGTGTGGAACGATGGCCGGCTGCGCCACCACGTGGGTGGCGCGCCCCGTCGTACAGCCGAGGGCGAGGGCGATGCCGACGGCGGAGAGGTGTCGGAGGGATGTCATCCGTGGTGGGCTTGCGTGGCTCGGGTGATCCGGGACGGAGCGACCATGTGCCCGCGGCATCGGCCAGCGGCGTCCGCGGCGATGTCGGGCTCGCGTCTGCTCGCCCGATCATGCGCGCAATGGGCCGCCGCCGCCAGCCTTGGCGGCGCGCCAGTGGCGGCGCGCCATTGGCGGCGCGCCTGGCGAGCAACTCGGGCCTCCTGCATCTTGTCACCCGGAAATCAGCCACGCTCGCCCCATCAGCCACCCGATGCTCGAACGCAGGGCCACGATGGAATGACCGTCACACACCGCGATCCGCACCCTCGACCCTCCAACGCCCCCGTCATCGACTGGCTCCTCGACGCCGACCCGTCGATCCGCTGGCAGGTCATGCGCGACCTCACCGACACGCCGGCGGAGATCGTCGCGGCCGAGCGGTCGCGCGTCGCGCTGGAGGGGTGGGGGCGACGGCTGCTCGATCGACAGCGTCCCGACGGCCAGTGGGGCGATGGCATCGCCACCCCGTTCTGGTGGTCGAACCTGTACACGCTGCTCTTCCTGCGCGATCTGGGACTCGACCCGACGAGCGCGCGCGCGCGAACCGCGATCGATCGCGTTCGCGACCACGTCACCTGGGGACCAGGCTTCGGCGACTCGCCCTTCTTCGAGGGGGAGGTCGAGCCGTGCATCAACGGCCGCGTCGTCGCGCTCGGCGCGTACTTCGGCGAGCGCAGCGATCGACTCGTCGACCGACTGCTGAGCGAGCAGCTCGCGGATGGCGGCTGGAACTGCGAGGCGGAGCGCGGCTCGGTGCGCTCGTCGTTCCACACCACGATCTGCGTGCTCGAAGGGCTGCTCGCGTTCGAGATGGCGTTCGGCGACACGCCGGCGGTGACGGACGCGCGGCGGCGCGCGCAGGCGTATCTCCTCGAGCGTCGCCTGCTCCGGCGGCTGTCGACCGGCGACATCATCGAGCCCGCGTGGACGCGATTCGCGTTTCCGACGCTCTGGCACTACGACGTGCTACGCGCGCTCGACTATCTGCGCGCGGCCGGCGTGCGGCCGGACGCGCGAGTCGAGGAGGCCGTCGCGATCGTGCTCGAGCGCCGGCAGGGGGGCGGACGCTGGCTGCTCGACGTGCGACATCACAACACCCTGCACGAGGAGCTGGCCGGACCCGTCGGGGCGCCGAACCGCTGGATCACGTTGCGCGCGCTCCGCGTGCTGGACTGGTACGCGCGTCGGGACTGAACGAGGAGCAGGACATGGCGTTCGCCATCAAGGCCGAGGTTCGCGATCCGCGGGCGAAGACGCTCGCGTTCACCGCGCAGAAGACGATGTACGGCGGCAAGCACATCGCGGAGGGTGACACGATTTTCGTGTTCGCGAGCGAGAACGAGGGCGGACGAGGCCTCATCGCGCGCGGCATCGTCACCTCCGCCGAGGCCATCGCCAGGACGCCCGGCATCGCCAGGCAGACGCCGCGCGTGAGCATTACCGTGCGACGTACCGCGCTCGCGAAGCGGCCGCTGGGGCGGAGCGAGCTCAAACGCTTCACCGACTGGAATGACGGCCTGCCCGAGACCGAGCTCAATTTCAAGTTCTATCGTCAGGCGACGAACAAGATCGTCGGGATCTCGGATGACGCGGCTGCCTTCCTCGAGGGATTTTTCTAGCCAGACTCGCTCCGGCGTAGCGCCGCTCAGCCCTCTATCCTGTAGATCTCCCGCTTGCCGTGGTCGACGAGATCGTGATACCCCTTCATGATCTCCTCGAACTGCCTCTGGTCCTCCGCCGAGCCCTGCGGCGACGACATCATCTGCTCGAACGCGTGGAGGTCCGGCACCTCCATCTCCGCCACGACCGTCCAGTACCGCTCGGCGGAGAAGTCCGTCATGACGCGCATGCGTGGCATGCCGAGTCTCTCCCCCAACGTGGACATCGCGAGGAACTTCTCGACCATCGGGCGCACCTTGCCCGGCTTGCAGTACATGATCTCGCGGATCAGGAACATGGGTCCCTCCAGGTGGTGGCCGGCGTGTGGCTCCCCTGTGCTGAATGTTCCCGGCCGCGAGCGATCGTCAAGGATCGGCCCGTGCTGACGCTGGCATCTTCTGCCGGTGCGTAGCGCGGCTCGCCGGCGGGCGACATCTTGGCTGTACGGCGTTCACTTCGCGGTTCAGCTCGAGCGTCGGGTGGGCACACGCGGCCGTGTCGAAATTAGAGAATACTCCAGGAGCTCTCCAGTGAACCCTTCTGTTCCGTCTGCAGAGACGTATGCGAGCGAGCCGGTTCGGTACCCGCCGCTCACGGTCGTCGACATTGGCGCCGAGGCGGCCGCCGTGACCGAAGCGTACCGCAACCAGGTGCTCAGCCAGGTGAATGCGAGCTGCCTCCGCCTCGCGGTGCTCAGCGGGGACTATCCGTGGCACCGGCACCCGCGATCCGATGAGCTCTTTCTGGTCGTGGAGGGGATCCTGGAGATCGAGCTGGCCGATGGGCGCACGCTGCGACTCGAGGCGTGGCAGAGCGCCGTCGTCCCAGCGGGCACCGTGCATCGCACCCGGGGCATCGGGCGCACGGTCAACCTGTGCTTCGAGGACCTGGCCGCGGACACGGAGTTCGTCGACCGCGCCCGCTGACTCGCCAATGCGGGCGCCCGTCGCGTGCGCCGGCATTCTGGCTCTCCGCTTCTCGCAACCCGTGACCCCACCCGCCTCATGATCTCCGTCTCGCCCGTGACGCTGGAAGCCGACGGCGTCCGCCTCGAGCCCCTCTCCCCCGAGCACGAGGCCGGCCTCGCGGCCGCGTCGGCCGACGGACGGCTCTGGGAGCTCTGGTACACGGCGGTCCCCGCGCCCGACCAGCTCGCGCGCTACATCGCCGATGCCCTCGCTGGTCAGGCCGCCGGCCACATGCTCCCGTGGGCGGTTCGAGAGCTCGCGACGGGCGAGCTCGTTGGCAGCACGCGCTATCACGACATCGCGCCCGCGATCGACCGCGTCGAGATCGGGTACACCTGGTGCGCCGCGCGCTGGCAGCGGAGCCACGTCAACACGACGTGCAAGCTCCTCCTCCTCACTCACGCGTTCGAGGCCCTGGGGTGCCGAGCGGTGGGCCTCCGCACGGACAGCTTCAACATCCGCTCCCAGCGCGCGATCGAGGCGCTCGGCGCCAAGCGCGACGGCGTGCTCCGGCACCACCAGGCGCGGCGCGACGGGTCGGTGCGCGACAGTGTGATGTACAGCAGTCTCTCGAGCGAGTGGCCGGACGTGAAGCGCCACCTCGTGACCCGGCTCCGGCGCGGAGCGCCCGTCGCGTCGTACGGATGATCCCATGAAACGACGCGGCGACCCAGCCCGACTCGCCAGGACCTTCCTCCTCGCGGCGGCGCTTCTCACGAGTTGGACTTCGGCGCGCGCGCAGCGGAGCGCGGGCGCGAAGCCGATCCTGCTCGACCCTTCCAACCCCGAGTGGCGCCGTCCCTCACCGCCGGTCTGGTACGCCCGCTTCGAGACGACGAAGGGCGAGTTCGTGGTGCGTTGCGTTCGTGCCCACGCCCCGCACGGATCCGACCGCTTCTACAACCTGATCCGCCTGGGCTACTACGACGACACGCGCTTTCACAGGGTGGATCCGCATTACATCGTGCAGTGGGGGTTGAACGGGGATCCGGCCGTGAACGCCGCATGGCTGCACGCGGCGTTCGAGGACGACCCGAAGTACGGCAGCAACGTGCGCGGCACCTTCGCCTTCGCGCGCGACACGGTGCCCGGCACGTCGAACACGCAGATCTACGTCAACCTGAGGGACAACACCCGCAACGACTCCGATCCGTTCGCGATCTTCGGGCGCGTGATCCGCGGGATGGACGTGCTGGACAGCCTCTACGCCGGCTACGGCGAGCGCTCGGGGAGCGGCGTCCGGCAGCACCGCCAGGGGAAGATCGTGGCCGGAGGCAACGCCTACCTCGACCGAGAGTTTCCACGGCTCGACCACCTGATCCGCGCCGAGATCATCTCGCCTCGCGCCCTGCGCTAAGGCACCTCGGCCAGGTACGCCTCGAGCTTGTCGAACGATCCCGACCATCCGCGTGTCATGCCGCCCTTCGAGCCGCTGAACGCCTCGGCCTCATCCCGCGTGGCGGTACCGTGGACCTCCCACCTCACCGTCACTCGCGTTCGGTCGGGACTCTCCGGCGTGAGCGACACGTTCGTGAGCAGTGTCTCGGGCCAGACCGGGAGCCGCGGGTGACGGGAGATCTGTCCGTGCTCATCGCAGAACTGCTGCGTGTACACGATGCGGTGCGGGCGGTCGATCTCCAGGTATTCCACTCGCCCGTACATCGTGGTCGTCCCGCCGTCCGACATCGAGTACGTGCTGGTGCCACCCACCCTGATGTCGGGCTTCAGGAAGCGCATCGTGAATCCCGTGGGGGGCAGCCACGCTGACAGGTGCCGAGGATCGGTCCACATGTCGAACAGCACGTCGATGGGCGCCTCGAACGTCCGGGTGATCACGAACACGTCTCTGTCCGACGACTCCTTCTCGAGGTATTCCGCGAGACGATCCCAGGTCGAGTTGCCTCCCACCTCCTTGATGTGCTTCCTGGTCGCCTCGGCGGCTTCCGGGGTGGGGAGGGTCATGCGCATGTCCATCCTCGTCCCGCCCCGGACCTCGGTGAAGAGTACCGTCACCCGGAACAAGGGAGGGCGGTCATCGTGTGCCCCGTGGTCGTACACCAGGCGAGCGCATGGCTCGACCTCGATGTACCGCGTGGTATTGGGGTAGTCGACGCCGTCCGGGCCGTGCATGGTGTACTTCCAGCTTCCACCGGGCCGCAGGTCCTTACTGTGTGTGGTCAGCGTGAAGCCGCGGGGCCCCCACCACTGGGCCACCTGGTCCGGGTCGGTCCATGCATCCCAGACCAGTCGCACGGGGGCGTCGTAGAATCGCGTGATGGCGATCTCGTTGGCTTCAGGTGTGCCGGCCATCTTTCTTTCCTCGCTTCTTCTGGCGTGAGGTGACGCTCTTCAGGTAGACGTCGAGACGATCGAAGCTCTCTTCCCAGTTTCGCCTGTAGTGGTCGAGCCAATCGCTGGCGTTCTTGAGCGGCGCGGCCTGCAGACGACAGGGGCGCCACTGGGCATTCCGCCCCCGCTCGATCAGGCCGGCCTTCTCCAGCACCTTCAGGTGCTTGGAGACGGCCGGGAGGCTGATCTCGAACGGCGCCGCCAGTTCGTTGACCGACGCATCACCCTCGGACAGCCGCGCCAGGATGGCCCGTCGCGTGGGATCGGCGAGCGCGGCGAACACCTGGCTCAAGGGGTCGGAGCTCATGTCGACTTCGCCGAGGCGTCAGGAGTGCGTCATCGGCTCATCGAGGAACTCCTCGATGATCTGGACCGCGGGATAGTCGTGGTGCCCGGGCTTCACGGTGGTGATCTCTCCGAGGTACTCCCCATGGCCGCCCGGCAGTATCACGAGGCTGGCGTGCTTCATCAGGCGGTACATCTCGACGGCGTGCTCGGGGCGCACGATGTCGTGATCGCCGATGATGATGAGAGCCGGCGCCTCGATCGACTTCATGTCCTCTTCCGTCACGTCGTGAAAGGCGCGCATCCGTGCCACGTCCTTGCTGAACATGGCCTGGAGGGCAGCCGAATCCGGGTTGATTCGCAGGAAGGCATCCCTGAGCTGCCGCGGCATCTGCTCGATGGCGGGA
The DNA here is from genome assembly GCA_036378095.1 of Gemmatimonadaceae bacterium. Classification (GTDB taxonomy): domain Bacteria; phylum Gemmatimonadota; class Gemmatimonadetes; order Gemmatimonadales; family Gemmatimonadaceae; genus JADGGM01. The sequence continues at coordinate 16,646 of DASUXC010000040.1, forward strand.
TGCGTGAACGAATCCCAGAGCCAGGGATACGCGCCGTCGCGCTTGTACATGGTCGATGCCACGACGATCTTCTCGACCAGCTCTGGATGGCGGATGGCGATCTGGAGCGTCGTACTGGCGCCGTTGCTGAAGCCGAAGATGTCGGCTTTGCGCACTCCGAGCTGCGTGAGCAGCGCCGCCACGTCATCGGCATCCTGCTCGAAGCTCAGCGGGCGGTCGATGTCGGCGGTATGGCCGTGCGCCTGCAGCTCCACGGCGATGACCTTGTGCGACTTCGCGAGCGCGGGGAGGATCCTGCCGAAGCTCGTCCCGATCGTGGACCCGCCGCCATGGATGAGCACCAGCGGGAAGCCATCGCCGTGGACTTCGTAGTACATCCTCAATCCGTTCACGTTCGCGTAGTTGCCAGCCGATTGCGCCATGGCCGTGTGGGCGAGGCCGAGCATCACGAGGATCGAGAGGAGTACTCTCATGGGTGACCTGTTCGAAGGGAGTCGTCGCTTCGCCGCCCGCGCCGCGCGAAGCCGAGCCGCCCCCGGCGCCATGCGATCGCGTGAGGCGTGTCGCGGCGTCGGTCGGGGGCCCGGGCATCGCGCCGGAGCCGTACGCTCCGGCCGAGCGGCTGGAGTGTCGATTGTATTTCGCCGTAAGGTTAATTAACCCGGTGGGAAACTACGTGCGGAGGCTGGTTCTGTCAATGCTCCTGGTGCAGGGCGTCGTGACCGAAGCACTGAACGGAGGTGCGCGACGATCTTGGTTCCTCGAGCGGTCGGAGCCGCGTCAGGCAACCCGTCGCGACGCGAGGAGTGGGATGGTCGTCCTGGTACCGGTGGCCGTGTGCTTCGCGGACTCTCGGCCCGACACTCACCACCGCCACGCCTGCGCATGCATTCCTACCTCTCCCTCGCTCGAGACCATTGGTGGCTGCTCGTCGCCGAAGTGAGCGCGATCGTCCTGATATTCCGCGTCGTGCGCCGTGCCAAGAGACCGACCATTCGGGTGCAGACGCTCGACAGCCGATCGCCGTCTCCTGACCACCCCACGTCGGCGCCGTTCCGGCGCGCCGACATCGAAGTTCGTTGCGCCACCCTCCGGCGGCGGGAGAAGCCCGCCCTCGAAATGGTGGGCTGGTGCGTGACCTTCGCGATTCCTTTCGCGCTGGCGAAGGCGGTTCCTCGCCGGGAGTGGATGATGGTATTCCTCGCGGCGCTGTCGATCCCGTGCGCCGCGCTCGTTGCATGGCAGCGCCGTCAGGAGCGGCTGGCGCGGGAGGTCGGCCTGATCTGTCCGGGGTGCGGGGCGGCGCAGTCCGAGGTCCTGCTCTATCTCGGCCGGTGCATCAAATGTCGAATGGTGCTGCTCGATGAGGCCGACCGGCG
>DASUXC010000041.1:0-25947 GCA_036378095.1 Gemmatimonadaceae bacterium
GCAACTCCCGGAGCTCGTCAGGGCGCGGGTGAAAACACGAGGTGCGCCTCTGCCATCACCACGTGGGGGAGGGCCCTCAGCTGGGCGATCCTGGCGAAGAGCGTATCCTCCGGCGTCCTGCCGGGAAGCCGAAGGACGTAGATGCCACCGTCATCGAACATCGGTGCGCCCCCCACGACCGTTGCTCCGATCTTGGCGATCGCGAGTTGCCGGTCGGCGAGACTCGCGCCCGGCTCGAAGAGCACATCGATGACATTGCGCGGGAACGTCGCGCCGGGCATGTGCGTCGACGTCCCGCGAACGAGATTGGTGTCATCGTCGATGCTCGGATCGACGCCATCCGGTGGTCGCTCGGTGACGTCCCTCTCCGCCGGAAAGTCCGTCCAGACCACGATGCTGATTGAGATCTCCGACACCGTGTCGGGCACGTTGAAGCGCCACCGCTTCTGGGCCGTGAACGCCTGGGGCGCCGTGATCTCGTCGTAGAAGAAGTACGGCTGATTCGGTCCGGTGAACGTGTCCGCTCCATCCGCGTTGGCCACCGTGACCGTGCCCGATCCACCAATCACCGTCGTACCGGCGGTGATGGCGACCGTGGTCCCGGCGATCGTCGTGCCGTCCAGCGTGCCGATCGGCTGGCCCAGGAGATTCTGCACCACCGCCGAGAAGGTCCACGTGTGGGCGATGGTGTCCTTCACCATGTCGTACGCGAGAAACCGCGTGCAGGGACTCGAGGGCGGAGCTGGACCATCACAGCGCACGCTCGCCGCCCGACCGTCCAGCACGCACGTGTACGACGCCAGTCGCACGGGTCCAAGCGACGTGATGGTGCCGGGCGCATCGAGGGGGAGCCGCCGCGGCGCGAGCGCGGGGCCGTGGCATGCGGCGATACCGAGCGCGAGAGAGGCGAGCGGCACCATGGCAACTCCGGAGCGGCGTGATCGGAACGACACGACTGCCCCCAGGGAACCGTGGCGACCAGACGAAGCCCCGTGACAAGCTTGGGGGCGGTCCTGATTCCTGATCCAGATAGACGCGCCAAACCGTAGGGCATGCACGGATCCACCGCCGGCGGACTTTGACGTCCTACTCCAGCCGTGTGCTCCCGCCCGATACGGACCGCTACGCGGTTCCAATTGTCCTACAAACCAGCAATTCCACTGTTGTAGAGTGGCTGCTGGGTCGCGTAAGTGCATTATTTACATTAGATTAGACACTGACCGGCAAGGAAACCGGCAACAACGGCCATGCTCGCAAGCGCCTCCGAGCCAGCCCTTCGTCCTGCGCGGCGAGCTCGCACGCGGCGAAGCGATTCGCTACCTGCCGGGGCGCGAGCGGACGGCGCGAGCGATGCTGCCGACGCTGCTCCGCGACGGGATCGTCACGTCGCCGAGCCATCGCGCGCCGATCCGCCTCGCGTTCCCGCAGCCGGCGATCGCGATCCTGTTCCCCGACCTGGTCTTCCCACCAACCGAAGCCGAGCTCCGTGTCCCCTCGGCCCCCGCGACGCGTGTCGCTGGCGCAGGGATGGCGGTACCGCATCGGCCAGCGCCGGGCCGCGCCGCGCGCAACGGCTGATCGTTCCCACCGAGGGATGATCGTCCGCTGCACCGGGTGAGCGCCGCGTTGGCCTCAGGCCTCGAGCGGCATCTGGAGCGTGTCCGTCCGCTCGCCGGATCGTTAGCTTCCCGATGCCGGTGCGCTGGGAGAGCTCACCGGGGCGACCGCTGGGCCCGGCGGCCGCCGCGACCACTCTCCAGCCGAGCGGATGGCCGACATGAAGACGACGGACGAGCGCGCGACGGCGAAGGCGGCGCAGAGCAGCACCACGGCGAGACACGTCGAGACGCTCGCGGTGCACGCGGGGAACGTGGTGGATCCGGCCACCGCGGCGGTGATGATGCCGATCCACCTCTCCACGACCTTCCAGCGCGACCCCACCGGCGCCGTGCCGCCGCGCTACATCTACACGCGCGAGAACAACCCCAACCGCGACGCGCTCGAGCAGTGCCTCGCGGCGCTCGAGGGGGGCGCGGCCGCGGTGGCGTTCGCCTCCGGCTCGGCGGCCACGATGAGCGTGTTCCAGACGCTCCGCCCCGGCGACCACGTGATCGTGCCGAACGACGCGTACTACGGCACCATCCGCATCCTCCGCGAGATCCTCGGGCCGTGGGGGCTGGAGCACACGCCGGTGGACGCCACAGATCCATCGGCGGTGGAAGCCGCGATGCGGCCGAGCACCCGCCTCGTGTGGCTGGAGACGCCGTCCAATCCGCTCGTGCGCGTCACCGACATCGCCCGCATCGCGGCGATCGCCCACGCGGGGGGCGCGCTCGTCGCCTGCGACAACACGTGGGCCACGCCGATCGCCACGCGCCCGATCGAGCTCGGCGCCGACATCGTCATGCACTCCACCACCAAGTACCTGGGCGGGCACAGCGACGTGCTCGGCGGCGCGGTGATCGTGCGCGAGCCGGGGGAGCTGCTCGACCGGCTGCGCGTGGTGCAGCGGGCGGGGGGCGCGGTGCCCTCCCCCTTCGAGTGCTGGCTCACCCTGCGCGGCATCCGCACGCTCCCCTGGCGCGTGAGAGCGCACAGCGAGAACGCGATGCGCGTGGCCGAGTTCCTGAGCGCGCACCCGGCGGTGGAAGCGGTCCACTACCCGGGGCTCCCGCGCGACCCGGGGCACGCGGTCGCCGCCAGGCAGATGTCGCTCTTCGGCGGGATGGCGTCGGTGCAGGTGAAGGGCGGGCGCGACGAGGCGGTGGGCGTCGCCGGGCGCGTGACGCTGTTCACGCACGCCACGAGCCTCGGCGGGCCGGAGAGTCTGCTCGAGCACCGCGCATCGGTGGAGGGGCCGGACACGCGCACGCCGCAGAACCTCCTCCGCCTCTCCGTGGGGCTCGAGCACCCGGACGACCTGATCGCCGACCTCGCTCAGGCGCTCGCCCCGCTCGCCTGACTGGCGGCGGAGGAAGCGCGCGCCGCCGCCCGCCACGCGTGGCGGGCGGCGGCGTCGCGTCGTCAGTCGTCCTCGTCCTCGTCCGGGTCCTTCCCCTCCACCTGCACGTCCAGCTCCCCGTCCACGCCGAGCACGGCGACGGCGGTGGATCCGCCCGTGGTCCGGTGGAAGTGCAGGGTGACGCGCGCGTCGCCCACGGCCATGTCGCGGAGCTCGAGGCGGTCGACGAAGTCGGGGAGGATCGGCCGCACGATGCGGAGCCGCTTCTGGAACGCATCGGGCACGAGTCCGAGGCTCGTCTCGAGCAAGTACGGGATGCTTCCCGCCGCCCACGCCTGCGGGTGGCAGGCCACCGGGTAGCGCACCGGCTCGGCGTATTCCTCGCGCGAGAACCCGGCGAACAGCTCGGGGAGGCGGTAGTAGCTGAAGTGCATCGCCGCCTCGCACAGCCCCGTGAAGACGCGCTTCGCCAGGTCGTCGAACCCGTAGCGCCGGAAGCCGGCGGCGATGAAGGAGTTGTCGTGCGGCCACACGGTGCCCAGGTGGTAGCCCACCGGGTTGTACCGCCGCTCGCGCGTGGAGAGCGTGCGGATCCCCCACCCGCCGTACATGTCCTCCTCCATCAACCGCTTCGCCGTGCGGCGCGCCTTGTCCTCGTCGGCGATCCCCGACCAGAGGGCCTGTCCGGGGTTGGATGACACCACGCGCAGCGGGGCGTTCCCCTTCTCGAGCGCGAGCGCGTAGCAGTCCATGGACTCGATCCAGAAGTCCTCGTTGAACCGCTTCCGCAGCGCATTCGCCTCGTCGCGGAGCGTGCGCGCGGTGTCCTCGTCGCCATCGCGCGCGTAGAGGTCGGCGATCAACTGGCGCGCGAGGTACGCGTACCCCTGCACCTCCACCATCGCGATCGGCGGCGCGGCGAGGCGGCCTTCCGCGTCGATGATGGCGTCCCCGGAGTCCTTCCACCCCTGGTTGATGAGCCCGCGCTCCGACGTGCTCGCGTACGTGATGTAGCCGTCCCGCTCGGGATCGCCTCCCTCGCGCATCCACTGGAGGGCGAGCTCCACGTGGTCGCGCAGCTCGCGAAAGAGGTCGAGCCTGCCCGTCCACTGCGCGTGCCGCCCGATGAGGGCGAGGAAGAGGGGTGTCGCATCCACCGAGCCGTAGTACGGTGTGTGCGGGATCTCCCCCAGCCGCGCCATCTCGCCCACGCGCAGGGAGTGGAGGATCTTCCCCGGCTGCTCGTCGCGCCAGTCGTCGGTGCGGTGCCCCTGGTAGCGCGCGAGAAGGCGCGCCGTGTGCTCCGCCACCGTCGGCTCCCAGGCGAGCGTCTGGATCGCGGTGACGATGCTGTCGCGCCCGAACAGGGTGGCGAACCACGGCACGCCCGCGGCGAAGAACTCCTGGGCGTCGATCGTGCTGCGCAGCATGCGCAGGTCACGCAGCGAGCGATCGACGGTGGCGTTGAGCAGGAGGCTGTCGCTCTGCATCGTCGTGCGTGCCGGCTCCTCGTGCTTCGCGTGTCGCTCCGTCTCCGGACGCGCTCGCGGCGCGGCGACCGCCGTACCGCTCGGCTCCGGCTCCTCCTCGACGCGGAGGGTGACCGCGATCCGCGCCGTGCCGCGCGATGGCACCCGCACGTGGAACGTCGCGCCGTCCTCCTCCCGACTCGCCGGGAACGGATCGAACGCGATGCGCAGGCGCCGCGCGCGGCCATCCTTGCCATCGTAGGCGAGGACGAGCACGCCATCCTCCCACGCGGGGGGGTGCAGCGTGCCCAGGCGCTCCTCGAACAGCCCGCGCACGGCGAAGATGTCCTCGAACTTCGCCGCGAACCGCAGCGAGAGGGGGAACTCGAGGTCGTCGAGGCCGAAGTTCTGGAAGAGGAACTGGTCGCGCAGCTCCGGCGTGTCGCCATCGAGCGTGCGCGTCCACCGGAGTCCCACCGTCTCCTTGGCGATGAGCTGCCCGTTCGGCAGGTGCAGATCGGGGTTCGCGAGCTGGAAGGTCGCCTCGTTCCCCTTGTGCGAGCTGGACGCGAGCACCGCGGGCGAGGGGCCGGCGAGGCGGATCTCGTAGCCGCGCAGATAGCGGCAGTCGTGATAGTAGAGCCCGAAGCCGTGCCCGTCGGTGAGCGGGATCCCGCCATCGGGCTCGGTGAGGAAGAAGATGTTCTCGCTCTTGATCACGATCGCCTGCGCGATGCTGCTCGTGATCGACGGCGTGCCGTGAGTGAGGATGCGCTGCTTGCGCTGGCGAACCTCGGTGGCCGAGAGCGGACGCGCTCCACGCGTCCGGCCGCCCGAGCGCGGCTGCTTCTCCGGTGGCGTCATGGCGAGAGTCCGTCTCAGCGGGCCATGAGGAAGTGCAGCACGTCGGAGCGCGTGATGATCCCGCTCACGCGACCATCGGTGCGCACCAGCACGGCGGGGTTCGTCTTGTTGAGGAGCTTGACGATCCCGTCCACCGGCTGCGCCGCCTCGACCACGGGGAAGGGCGCATCCATGACGTCGCTCACCGTGGCATCGAGCAGCTTGGTGTTCTCGAGCGCGCGAGCGGAGACGGCGCTCTCGGTGATCGAGCCCACGCAGTCGGCGCCCTCCATGACGGGGAGCTGCGAGATGTCGTGCAGGCTCATGAGGCTGAGTGCCTGACGAACGCTCGCGCCCGGCGCGACGGACACCACCGCGGGCGCGCCGTCGGCCTTCCGGTGCAGCAGGTCCCGCACGCGCACGCGGTCGGGCTCGAGCATCTGGTTCTCGCGCATCCACTCGTCGCTGTACAGCTTCGAGAGGTAGCGCTCCCCGGTGTCGCACAGGAAGGTGACCACCAGCGCGTTGGGGTCATCGATCTCCCTGGCGATCTGGAGCGCCACGTGCGCGATGAGCCCCGACGAGCCGCCGACGAACAGCCCTTCCTCCCGCGTGAGGCGGCGCGCCATGGTGAACGCCTCGCGATCGCTCACCGTGCGGTAGTCGTCGATGACCCGCATGTCCAGCGTGCCCGGGACCTTGTCCTGGCCGATCCCCTCGACCTTGTACGGGGTGCCCTCGATCTTGTGCTCGCCGTGACTGCGCCAGTACTCGGCGAGGATCGACCCCGCCGGGTCCCCGGCGATCACGCGGATGGCCGGGTTGCGCTCCTTGAGGTAGCGCCCCACGCCCGTGATCGTCCCCCCGGTCCCCGCGGCGGCCACGAAGTGCGTGATCCGCCCCTCCGTCTGCTCCCACAGCTCGGGCCCCGTGGTGGCGAAGTGCGCCTCGGGGTTCGCCTCGTTGTAGAACTGGTTGGCCAGGATCGCGTTCGGCGTCTCGTGCGCGATCCGCTTGGCCATCATCACGTAGTTGTCGGGGTGGTCCGGGGGCACCGCGGTGGGCGTGACGATCACCTCCGCGCCGAACGCCTTGAGGAGCCGCACCTTCTCCTGCGACATCTTGTCGGGCATGGTGAAGATGCAGCGATACCCCTTGAGCGCGGCGGCGATCGCCAGCCCCACGCCCGTGTTGCCGCTCGTCCCCTCGACGATCGTCCCGCCGGGCGCGAGCTGCCCCTCGCGCTCGGCGCGCTCGATGATCGGGAGCCCGATCCGGTCCTTCACGCTCCCGCCCGGGTTGAAGAACTCCGCCTTGCCGTACACGGGCGTGCGGATCCCCCGCGTCACCCGGTTGAGGCGGATGAGCGGGGTCCAGCCGATGGTCTGGAGGACGTCGTCGTAGGGACGTCGGTTGCGCACGATCTCGGTCATGGCGCGGTGTGGTTCCTGTGGAGGATCGTGTCGCCCGGGAGCGGGCGTCCTTTCGGGTGGCGGAAGAAGACCGGGAGGAGAATCGAGATGCTCATGGGCCTGCCGTGCAGCATCGCCGGGGCGAAGCGGAGCTCGCGCGAGCCCGCGACGGCCGAGGAGTCGAACGCCGGGTACCCCGAGGACTTCACGACGCTGGTGGACTCGGGCCAGACCGCGCCCGCGCTGTCGATGAAGATGCGCAGGGTCACGTTCCCCTGCGCCTTCACGGCGTACAACGCCGGCGGATAGTGGAACGGGAGCGACTCGTTTCGCACGGCCGGCATGACATCCGGGATCACCCCGCCCTCGGCCTGCTGCACCCCTTCGATCGCTCGTTGCGCCGTCCGCCGGTCGATGCAGCCGATGAGAAGAAGGGCGAACGGAAGCAGGGTCAGCGCGCGCAGGGATGCGGGGATCATGGAAATAATGTACTGCGATGTAGGGGCCAGGGGCCCGGGGCGGGGGGCCAGGGGGGAATGAGGCGGGGATGGGGGAGAGGGGTGGGGGCGAACGGCACATCGCACCAGCCCCCAGCGCCTCTCCGGCCCCCGCTACGCTCCGCGCTCCCCGGCGGGGGAGCGGGAGCGTGTGGTGCGCGAGGGGCGGTGAGTGGGCCACGCTCCCTCCGCGCGGGCAGTTCCACTCGCCATGCTCCACGCCTCCTCGTGCCACGTTCGCCGTGTGCGCCACGCCCCACCGAGGCTTGCTGTCTCGAACGAGCTTCCCCATCCTATGCCCGATGAACATCACGGTCTTGATGGGCGGCACCTCGGCCGAGCGCGACGTGTCGCTCTCGTCGGGGCTCAGAATCGCGCAGGCGCTGCGCGAGGCGGGGCATCGTGTGACGTCGCTCGATCCGGCGCGCGGAGTGATCGACCCGGCCGAGGAGGCGGCGATGCGGGAGACGGGCGTGGTGAAGACCGCGCCCCCATCGCTCGAGGTGCTGCAGCAGATCTCGCGCACGTCGCTCTCGCCGTCGCTCGGCACCATCCCGGCGGTGCGCGAGGCGGACGTCGTCTTTCTCGCGCTGCACGGCGGACAGGGGGAGGATGGAACGGTGCAGGCGCTCCTCGACATGGTCGGCGTCCGCTACACCGGGAGCGGCCACCTGGCGAGCGCGCTCGCCATGGACAAGGACCTCTCCAAGCACCTCTTCCGCGCCGCCGGCGTGCCGACGGCGGAGTGGCTCATGGCCGGCCCGCGATCGGGCAACGCGGTGACGCACGCCGATGTGGAGTGCGCGCTCGGGTGGCCGGTGATCGTGAAGCCGTCGAAGCAGGGGTCCACCGTGGGGCTCACCCTCGTGCGCGAGCCCGGCGCGCTCGCCGGCGCGATCGCCGAAGCGGCCCGCTACGATGACGAGGTGATGATCGAGCAGTTCGTGCCGGGGCGGGAGCTGACGGTGAGCGTGATCGGCGACCGCGCCCTCCCGGTGGGGGAGATCTTCCCCGAGCACGAGATCTATGATTACGAGTGCAAGTACACCTCGGGGATGGCCCGTGAGGAGTTCCCGGCGCGGCTCGGGCCGGAGCGGACGGCGGAGGTGCAGCGGCTCGCGCTGGCGGCGTTCCGCGCGCTCAAGCTCGACGGCTACGCCCGGATCGACTTCCGCATGACGGACCGTGGGGAGTTCTTCTGCCTGGAGGCGAACACGCTTCCGGGGATGACCCCTCTGAGCCTCCTCCCGCAAGCGGCGGCGGCCGCGGGGATGGACTTCACCGCGCTCTGCGAGCGGATCGTGCGACTCGCCGCGCAGCCCTCCACCCGGAGCACGTGAGCGTGGCGCGCGCGACCGGTCCGACGGCGGCCATCGCCGGGCTGGCGCCCGGCATCCAGTGCCAGGGCATCTGGACCGGGCGGCGGCAGCTCTTCGTCCGCTTCGCCGCCGAGGCGGAGACGGCCGTGCTGTACACGCCGGAGATGCTGGGACGCCAGCTCGCGCGCGCCGCGCAGCAGTCGGTGCTGCACTCCATCTCGGTCGCCGGCCGTGACCCGCTGGCCAGCGCCGAGCTCATCGCCGACACCTTCACGCACTGGGAGTCGCCCCTCCCGGTGATGCTCGACTGCGATGGCCAGCGTCCGGACGCGATGGCGCGCGTGGCGCAGCGCGTGACGCTGGTGCAGGTGACGCACGACTTCGCCGGCACGCCGGCCGACGCGGAGCGCGCGGTGGCCACGCTCGCCGCCGCGGCCGGCGCCGGGCGGGAGCACGCCCTGGTGCTCGCGCCGCGCGACACCACCACCGACGGCCAGCTCCTGCGCTTCATCGAGCAGGCGCATGCCGTGGTCCCCGGCACGAAGATTGTTGTCCATCCTGCTCCGGGCGTCGAACGCCACACGCTCGACCGGCGATACGCGACATTGCTCGAGCAGGCGATGATCATACATCGTGACGTCGTCCTCCTCCTTCGCCTACCGGCGCCGGCGGCGACGCGGTAGCGGAGCGAGGGGGAACCGGCTCGGAACGCTCGTGTTATAAGAACAAGCAGGCAGTCCACCCAGCAGGTCCACATGTCGTTCACGGGCACCGAAGAACAGGACTATCCACGCATCACGCCGGCGGTGCAGTGGCTGATCGCGCTCAACGTCGCGGTCTTCTTCGTGCAGCTCACGCTGTTCGGGGACGTGAGCGTCCAGAGCTGGCTGGCGTTCGAGGTGCGCGACCTCACCACGCGCCCGTGGACCATCTTCACCTACATGTTCGTGCACGCCGGGTTCTGGCACCTGGCGTTCAACATGTGGATGCTCTGGGTGTTCGGTCCGCGCGTGGAGCGCGCGTGGAACTCGAGGAGCTTCACGTTCTACTACGTGCTCTGCGGGCTCGGCGGGTGGCTGTTCCACCTGATGATCGCGCGCGACGGCACGTACCTGCTCGGCGCCTCGGCCGCGATCTTCGGCGTGATGCTCGCCTACGCCATGCGGTGGCCCGACGACGAGGTCCGCTTCTTCCCGCTCATCTTCATCGCCATGAAGGTGCGCTGGTACGTGGTGCTCCTGGTCGGGCTCAACCTGGCGATGGGGCTGTGGACCCTGCACGGTGGCGCCGGTGTCGCCTACTTCGCGCACCTGGGCGGCGTGTTCGTGGGGTACCTGTACCTGCGCCTCTCGGCGACGCACGGGATCGACCGGCTGCGGCAGCGGATGTCGCAGGTCCCCGACGTTCCGGACGAGCCGCCGCGCGCCATCCCGCGCACGCAGCCGCGTCCGCGCGAGCGGGCGAGCGAGATCGATGAGATCGTCGCCCGCAGCAACGCGATCGCCGCCAACAAGCGCGCCAGCGCCGGCGTCCCGTCGCTCGCCGCGAAGGTGGGAAAGAAGAAGACCGACGAGCTCAACGTCGTGCTGGACAAGATCTCCCAGCGCGGCATCGGCAGCCTCACCAGCGACGAGCGCCGCCTGCTGGAAGAGATGTCCAAGCGGCTGCGGACGGACTGAGCGGATGTAAGAGCCCCCCGGGGCATCCCCGGGGGGCGGTACCGCCACGCCGTTCCCGCGGCGGCGAACGCCAGCGCAAAAGGGCGCTGGCTCATTCGCAAGGTACCACGGGCGTTCCGAGCCGTCCAGAGCGCCCGCGGGACCCGCTGATCGTTCCTCCCGCCCATCATGCAGGCGCCATGCCGAGGTGAGCCGAGCCTCGACCGCCCACCGGTCGCCCGCATCCCGCACGATCCCTCCGACGCTGGAGAGTGGCCATGGAAGCTGGAACCGCCGGGTTCACGGAAGCGCGCCGGGAGCTGGACAGCCTGCTCGCGCCCGCCGAGCGCCGCGCCCTCCGCTGGCTCGCCGAGCACACGCCATCGTGGATCAATTCGGACCACCTCACCGTGCTCGGCCTCGCCGCCATGCTGCTCGGCGGAGTGTGCTACGCGCTCAGCGCGCGCGATGCCGCGTGGCTGTTCGGCGTGAACGTCGCGCTCGCCCTCAACTGGCTCGGCGACAGCCTCGATGGAACGCTGGCCCGCGTGCGAAACCGGCAGCGCCCGTTCTTCGCCCCGAGCGTTCGGATCGGCGGAACACCCTATCTCCTGTTCGACATCATCGGCGCTCTCGCCACCGCCGGCATCTTCTCCGTGCTCCTCTGGTCCACGGGGAGCACGATCCGGAAGCTGTACGAGGAGGAGCGTCTCCCCCCAGCATAGCGCCGCATGGCGGGCGGCCCCCGCACGTGGCGGCTCCGCCACACACCCCGGCAATAACTTCCCTGGCGCCGGCGGACTGGAGCGTGTAGCGTGTCGCCTGGCATCCGAATGTTTCCAGGATGCCAGGCGAATTCCCTGCACCGCCTGCACGCCCACACCCCCCGCGGCGCACCCAGTCGCACACCGCGCCGCGGGCGGCCGCCGAGGAATCCTCCCGTGCGTCGAGTCTCCCTCGCCTCCATCTGCTTCGCCGCGGCGCTCGTCGCCGCGCCCCTGTCGGCGCAGGACGTGCACAAGGTGGTGAAACGCCCCGAGCTTCCCGCCGGCGCCGACACGAACGATGCCGTCACCTACATGCGCTACGGCATCGACCAGCTCGATCACGATCCGAACAAGGCCGCCGCTGCCTTCTACTGGGCCACCCGGATCGATCCCACGATGAGCGAGGCGTTCTACGCCCGCCGGATCGCCTACCTGCTCGCCGACCACTCGCGACTCGTCAGCTACCTGGAGCGCTCCGGCAAGACCGTCCGCTCGCCCGAGGTCCGGCGCATCGACTCGCTGCAGATCCGCGCGCTGGCGCTCAATCCCTTCCTCTACCGCCGCTTCGACCGGCGTCTGCTCACCGACTACCTGTTCGAGCTGGGACGGCGGAACGGCGTCGATGCGGCGGAGATGAACGCCTACATCCTCGAGAGCCGGCACCACCTGGGTCCGTGGATGTCCGCCTGGTTCGCCTACTGCGACTCGCGCTTCCCCGTCGCGCTCGAGCAGTACGCGAAGGCGAGCGAGGAGGACAAGGACGCGGCCTACGGCGCGCACGCCGAGCGCGGGCGGATCTTCTTCATCATCGGCAACTACGACAGCGCGCTCACCGAGATGACCGCGGCCATCGACGGGATGCGGAAGAAGGACGACAAGGACCTCGTCTTCGTGTACGACTCCAAGGCGGTGTACGAGGAGAGCATCGGGCTGATCGAGGAGCACCTCGGCAAGCCCGATGCGGCGCGCGAGGCGTACGGGCGCGCGCTCTCCGAGGATCTCTCGTACTACCCGGCGCACCAGCGCCTCGCCGAGCTCGCGCTGGCCAAGGGAGACACCGCCACCGCGCTGAGCGAGATGGACCTCGCCGTCCAGCTCGCGGGGAGCGAGCCCGCGATGCGCTACGAGTACGGCGCGCTCCTCATCGCCGCGGGGAAGGACACGCTCGCCGAGGCGCAGTTCCGGAAGGCGATCGAGCTGGAGCCGTACTACGCGGCGCCCTACCAGTACCTGGCGCGCATCCTCGATGCGCGCGGTCGGCCGGACGAGGCGATCCCGCAGTACGAGGCGTTCCTCGCTCGCGCGCCGAAGCGCGAGCCGTTCGTGGGGTGGGTGCGGGATCGCGTGCTCACCCTGCGCGCCGCCCGGAGCTCCGCGCGGAGCACGCCGTGACGCGCCGCGCCTGCGCTCGCGCCTGCGCTCGCGCCTGCGCTCGCGCCTGCGCTCGCGCCTGCGCTCGCGCCGCGCTCGCCGGCGCGGCCATGCTCGCGATCACCGTGCTCCCCGCCGGCGGCGCCGCGCAGGGGAGTGGCGAGGCACGTGGCGACTCGGCGCGCGGTCCCCTGCGCAAGCCGACGATGTACGAGGACATGCAGATGTTCAGTCAGGTCCTCAACCAGATCCGCGTCAACCACCCGGACTCGGTGGACGTGCACGAGCTGCTCATGGCCGCGGTGGAGGGAATGGTGCACGCGGCCGATCCGCACTCGTACGTCATCCGCGCCGCGCGCCTCTCCCCCGACCGGGAGAAGGCGATGCGCGACGGGAAGCTGTACCCCGTGCCGATCGACTTCGACTACGTGGACGGCGCTCCGCTCGTGGCGAGCGTCGCCGCCGGCTCGTCGGCGGCGCGGCTCGACATCCTGCCGGGGGATGAGCTCATCGCCATCGATGGCCGCCCGGTGATGGCGGAGAGCGCGTCCGAGCTCGCGCTCACCCTCGCCGGCGAGAAGGGGAGCACGACCACGCTCACGCTCGAGCGGCGGCGCCTCGATGGCTCGCTGGCGCGCGTGCAGCGCACGGTGAAGCGCGAGAAGGTGGAGGAGGAGACCGCCGTCCCCGCCGCCTTCATGCTCGACGATCACACCGGGTACGTGCGCGTCACGACGTTCGTGAACGACCGCGTGGCCGACGACCTGCACGACGCGCTCGGCGCGCTCGAGGGGAAAGGGATGACGCACCTCGTGCTCGACCTGCGCGACAACGGTGGTGGAAGCGTGGCCGAGGCGGCACGAGTGGCCGGCGAGTTCCTCCCCAAGGGCGCCATCGTGTACACCGCCGAAGGTCGGAAGAAGGCGGTGACCGACACGGGGCGCGTGAAGCGCTCGTTCTGGAAGAGCGAGAAGCGCTACCCGATCACCGTGCTCGTGAACGAGGGGACGGCGAGCGCCTCGGAGATGGTGGCCGGCGCGCTGCAGGATCACGACCGCGCCACGATCGTCGGGCGCCCGACGTTCGGGAAGTCGCTGCTCATGGAGGGCTTCCCGCTCGCCGATGGCTCGGTGATCATGCTCGTCGTCGGGCACGTCCGCACGCCGTGCGGGCGCATCATCCAGCGCCAGTACCGCTCGATCTCGCGGCGCGACTACTACCGGCTCGCCGGGGCGGCGCGCGACACGGCGGGGCGTCCGTCGTGCCGCACCGACGCGGGTCGCACGGTGTACGGCGGCGGCGGGATCTACCCCGACGTCGTGCTCCCCAAGCCCGCGCCGGCGCCGCACTGGCTCGCCCGCGCGCTGGAGGACGATCTCCCCGCCAAGTGGCTCCCCGGCTGGGTGTCGGCGAGCGGGGGAGCGCTCACGACCGTCGAAGCGCTCGCCGCGAGCCCCGCGCTCCCCGCCGCGGCGCTCGCCGACTTCCGCCGCTTCGCCGCGAGCCAGGGCGACACCATCCCCGCCGACTCCGCCGCGGAGCAACGCCTCCAGCGCACCCTCGTTCTCGCGGCCGCCTGGGTGAAATGGGGGGCGGGCGGCTATTATCATCTGCGAGCGGTGATGGACGCGGAGGTACGGGACGCGATGCGCTCCGAGTCGTCACCGGCTCACTGACACACCGTCACGCCGATCAACCGACTCACGCGGCGGCCACACCGCCGCTTCTCGCGCATGCCCCGACCCGATCTCCTCGAGACGTTCCCGAATCCCAATCCCGGCCGCGACTACGAGATCCATCTCGACTGCCCGGAGTTCACCTCGCTCTGTCCGATCGGTGGGATCGAGGGGGACGCGGGCGACCTGTCGCTGCTCCAGGGAGGCGCGCCGGACTTCGGCACCATTCGCGTCACCTACATCCCCGGCGACGTCTGCCTGGAGCTGAAGAGTCTCAAGCTCTACCTCTGGAGCTTCCGCAACGACGGGATCTTCTACGAGCGCGCGGTGAACCGCATTCTCGATGACCTCGTCGCCGCCGCGCACCCGCGCTGGATGGAAGTCGTGGGCGACTTCAACGTGCGCGGCGGGATCAAGTCGATCGTCACGGCCCGGCACGGCGCGCGATAGTCTCCGGCAATGGCCTATGGCGTTGGCCGGCGGCTCCGCCGCCGGCCAACGCGCCGGGTCAGATCTTGATCTGATCCACCATCCCGTGGGCCGCGTGCGGCTTGCCATCCTTGAGATCGGGAAGGAAGCAGAGGAAGCCGTAGTCGCCCGGCGCCAGGTCAACGGTGATGTACGCGTGCTCACCCGGCGCCATGCCGGCCACGCCGCCGATCGGCTCGCCGGGAGGCGGACCCTGCATCTTGTCGATCCACTTGGCGAGGTCGCGCGCCGTCTTCCCCGGCGCGAGCCGCGCGAGCACCAGCTCGTGCGCCTGCTGCCCGGCGTTCTTCACCTCGATCACGTGCTTGCCGGGCGTGAGCGGCTTGGAGAGCTGGAACTTGTAGTCGGTGAGCGTCATCACCACGTCCGGCGCCGGCTCGGGCGCCTGCGCGCCGCTGCTGGGCGCCACGGTGAGCGCGCGTGACATCCCCTTCATCATGTGCGGCGTGCCGTCGGGCGAGGGCACGAAGCACGTGATCACGTAGTTGCCGGGTTCCAGGCGCTCAGTGACCTCGGCCACGCCGCCCCCCGGGCGAGGCGGGTTGACGCCACCGGCCTCGTGCGCCCACGCGGGAAGCGGGCCGGGCTTGCGGAGCGCGGCCATGAAGTCTTCCATGGTCTTCCCATCCGTCAGCCGGATCAGTGAGACGTGATGAAGCTCCTTCCCATCGTTCACCAGACGGATCGTGGTGAGCCCGGCGGGGATCGACGAGGGAGCGTCGAACGCGTACTCCCTGCTGACGACGGTGACGACGTTGGCCGCCGCCGTGGGCGTCGTGACATCGGGCTTGGCGGCGGCGACGGAATCCGTGGTGCCGCTGTGATCGGTTTCCTTCACACTGCACGCCGTGATCGTGGCGACCACGGCGAGCAACGCCAGGACGGGATGGGAACGGCTCGACACGAGACCTCCTTGCGCGAGGGCGACGAGGGGTGAACAGCGGGAACGTGGGTGGGCGGGCACGCTACTATTCCACCCATCGCCCGGCGGGTCAAGCATGCGAGACCGGGCGATGCGAAGAGGCCCCAGCCGGGTTGGCCAGGGCCCCTTCGGTGTGACGCTGCGGTCGTGCGCTCCTATCTCACCGGAGGCGCCAGGTTTCCGCAGGCGATGGACGTTCCCATGTTCGACGCCGAGGCGTGGACGTTCACGAAGTACTCCCCGGTCTTCGGCTCCGGTATCGACAGGATCGCGTCCTGCGATGCCGTGCCCTCCGCCGAAACGCGGAGCGGCTGATAGTCCGATGCCTGCCCCACTACCCCCCGATCATCGCCGCAGCGCCCCTGGTGGACCATCCACGGGTGAACCCCGCCGGGGGCTGCATTGGAGATCGACACGTGAACTCGGGTGCCATTGCCATCCGAGCTGGGAGCCATCCAGGCGCTCCCTTTGACCTGGAGCGCGCCGGCGAGATCGGACGGCGTGGCCAACGTAGCGTTCCAGCGGGAGCTGTACGCCACCTCGCCTTCCCCCGAGCTGATCTCGACGGCGCGTTTTTGCGCGAACGGGTTGCATGCGGCGATGACGAACACGAGCGCTGCGAGTGCAGCCGGTCCGTGACCTTGCATGACGCCCTCCTGAGCGAATGAACCCTACGACGGTGACTCACTCAGGCAATGCACATCCCGTGCGCGTCCAGAGTCTATTTGGCTTTCGCTCGCGCTCAGTGCCGCGAGGCCGAAGTGTCCCGGTGCATCGTCGTGTCGGGCATGCCCGTCACGGTGTCGTGCTGCGTGCCGACGGTCGTGTCACGCTGCATCGTGGTGTCCTGCTGCAGCGTGGTCGTGTCACGGGTCGTGCTCGTGTCCGTGGTCAGGCTCGTGTCACGGGTCGTGCTGGTGTCGTGCGTCATCGTCGTATCGTGATAGATCGACGTGTCGCGCTGCATCGTGGTGTCGCGCTGCAACGTGGTCGTGTCATCGCGTGTCGGCGTCGGATTCTCCCCGCCCACGGAATCGGGTGGAACCTGACGCGCAGGAGGTACGACCTCGCCACCGGCAGTCGAGGAGCGATTCGAGGAGCAGGCGAACAGCGCGGCTGCCGCAGCGAGGGAGAGAATTGGTACGGAACGCATGAAGCCTCCCTTGGGTGGGGTGCTGAGGTGAAACCGGGTCGTACGGCAGAACCCGTGCGCGCGCGTCGGGGAACGTCCGGGAGTCCGCATTTCCGCCGCCCTCCCATCCCTCCGCGCTCCGGTCGCGCTCGCCATGCAACCGAGCACAGCCACGCATCGCGGGCTACGGTCTGGACAGCCCGACCTGGCGCGACCCTTGCTCCCCCGTGCGGCGGTGGACGTGCTCGTCTTCCAGCTCGATCACAACCGGCATGGTGTACGCACGGATGATCTGCTCGAGATCGTCCGCGCGGTCGCGCTCGCGCCGCTCCCCGGCGCGCCCGGCGTGATCGATGGGGTGTTCAACCTGCGAGGACGGATGGTTCCGGTGGTCGACGCCCGGCGCGCGCTCCATCTCCCCCTCGCTCCGCTCGATCCCGGCCAGCACTTCCTCATCGTGCGCGCCGGACCACGCACGGTGGCGCTGCGCGTCGATCACGCGGAGACGCTCGCCCAGGTGCCGGACGAGAGCGTCGAGGATCCGGGCGCGCAGCTCCCCATGTCGCGCCGCGTCACCGGCGTGGCGAAGATGCCAGACGGACTGATCCTCATCCA
Organism: Gemmatimonadaceae bacterium; assembly: GCA_036378095.1. Taxonomy (GTDB): domain Bacteria; phylum Gemmatimonadota; class Gemmatimonadetes; order Gemmatimonadales; family Gemmatimonadaceae; genus JADGGM01. The sequence goes on from DASUXC010000041.1 coordinate 17,133, forward strand.
CGATCTCTCCGCGTTCCTCTCCGAGGCGGAAGCGGAGACGCTCGACTCGGCCATGGCGTCGCTGCGGGCGGCGCCGATGTCCTCCTCGTCGTCATGACGGACGCGAGCTGGAGCGATCCGGCCGTCGAGCGAATCGCCCGCGCCGTCGGCATCCGCGCGGGGCTCTCCTTCGCGTCGAGCCGCCGGGATGCGGCGGAGACGGGCATTCGTCGCGCGATGGCGCGCGTGGGGATCGCTGACGCCGAACGCTATCTCGACCTCATCAGCCGCGAGGGCGCGGTGCTCGATGACCTCCTCGCCGAGCTCACCGTCGGCGAGACGTACTTCTTCCGCGAGCCGGCGGTCTTCGATGTCGTGCGCGACGAGATCGTGCCACGTCTTCTCGAGCGGCACGGCGCGTCGCACGTGGTGCGCGCCTGGAGCGCGGCGTGCGCCACCGGTGAGGAGGCGTATTCGCTCGCCATCACTCTCGCCGAGCTGAAGGGCGGCGCCCCCGGGACCGTGCTCGGCACCGACATCTCACGCGCGCGGCTCGCCAGCGCGCGGCGCGGCTGGTACCGGCGCTGGTCGCTGCGCGGCGTACCCGATGCGGTGGTGCGACGCTATTTCCGCGAGCAGCGCGAGGGGGTGCAGCTCGTGCCCGAGATTCGCCGCCTGGCCGAGTTCCGCTACAACAACCTGGCCGAGGACCGCTACCCGGCGATCAGCACCGGGATCTGGGGGATGGACATCATCCTCTGTCGCAACGTCCTCATCTACTTCGAGCGCGAGGCGATCGGGAGCGTCGCGCGGCGTCTGATCGACTCGCTGAGCGACGAGGGCTGGCTGCTCCTCGGCGCCGCCGACCCGGTGTTGAGCGATGTCGTGCACTGCGAGGCGGTGCCCACGAGCGCCGGTCTGGCCTACCGGCGGCCGCGTGCCCGCGTGCGCCACGGCGCGCACCACGCCCCCGATCTCGCCGGCGAAGCGCACGCGCTCTCGCCGCGTCACGCGGATCGGCCGGCGATCGCGATCGAGCACGCGGCCGAGCCGGAGGTCGCGCCGCCCGCGCCGGCTCCGCCCGCCGCATCCGCCGCACCCGCCGCATCCGCGGCGCGCGTGGACGCGCCCGACGACGAGGCGATCCACGCCGCCTACGCCGCGCGCGACTACGACCGCGCGATCGCGCTCGCCCGCGACCGGCTCGCGCGCGGCGAGGATGATGCCGCGAGCTGGGCGGTGCTCGTGCGCGCGCTGGCGAACCTCGGCCGGTTGGAGGAGGCCGGCCGCGCCTCCGCCGCGGCGCTCGACCGGCACCGCCTCTCCGCCGAGCTGCTGTACCTGCACGCCGTCCTCCTCGCGCAGGGAGAGCGAGCGGCCGATGCCGCCGACGCGGCGCGGCGCGCGCTGTACCTCGACCGCACGCTCATCGTCGCCCACCTCGCTCTCGCCACCGCCCTCGCGCGACTCGGGCGGCGGAGCGATGCGCGGCGCGCCCTCGAGAACGCCGAGCGCCTCCTCGAGGTGCTCCCGCCGGAGGCGATCGTCCCCGCCTCGGATGGCGAGCCGGCGCGGCGCCTCCTGGCGATGGTCCGCGTGCAGTGCGACCTGCTGTCGCGGAGCGATGCGTGAGCGAGCCCAGGGACGCGGAGCGCGACCGCGCGCTGCTCGAGGAGCGCGCGCGCCTGCTCGCCCGCGCGAGCGCGGCGCCCGCGCCCGAGGGCGCATGGGTGCGCGCTCTCGTGTTCCTGCTGGGGCAGGAGACGTACGCCGTGGAGACCCGCTGGGTGTTCGCCGTCTTTCGTCTCGCCGGCATCACCCCGCTCCCCGGCGCCGAGCCGCCGGTGTACGGCCTCACCACGTGGCGCGGGGAGGTGCTCACCGTGCTCGACCTCCGTCGCACGCTCGGTGCGTCCTGGACCGCGCTCGACGATCTCTCGCGCGTGATCGTGCTCGGCGACCAGCGGCCGGCGTTCGGCATCCTCGCCGACGAGGCGCGCGAGATCCGCGCGCTTCCGATGGCCGACATCCTCCCCCTCCCCGAGGCGCGCGCGCGACCGCACCTCGCGGGGATCACGCGGGATGCCGTGCTCGTGCTCGACGTGCCGCCGCTGCTCCGCCAGCAGACCGGCGCCCCCTGACCGGAAGGAGCCCCCGCCATGCACTGGACCGTCGGCAGACGCATCACCCTCGGCTTCGCCTTCGTGCTCGCCCTCACCGCGGCGGTGACGCTGCTCGCGCTCTGGGCGCTGCGCCGCACGCGGAGCGCGTACGAGACGGCGCTCATGCAGCGCCGCACCGAGCTCGTGCCCGCGATGCGCGCGGAGTCGGAGATCCGCGGCGCGAACACGTACTACCTGCGCTATCTCCTCACCCCGGACGAGCCGCTCGTGCGCGGACGGGACAGCAGCGTGGCGCTCGGTCGCCAGCTGCTCGCTCAGGCCCGCGACTCGGCGGAGACCGATGCGCTGCGGCAGCAGTGGGAGCAGGCGCTGGCGATCCTCGCCCGGTGGGACAGCACCTCGCGCGAGTCGATGGCCGCGCGCCGGGCGGGGCGCGACTCCGAGGCGGTGCGCCTCCGGACCATGCAGGTGCAGCCCATCCGCGCCGACCTCGACGACCGGATCCGCGCCGGCGTGGTGCTGCTCTCCCGGCTGGCCGATTCCACGGCGCGGAGCGGTGCCTCCGCCGCCAGGGCATCCACCTCCGGCCTCATCTTCGGCGGCTCGATCGCCATCCTCATCGGCGCGCTCGCCGCCTACCTCCTCAACGCCGCCGTGTCGCGACCGCTGCAGGAGACGAGCAGCGTGCTCGCGTCGGGCACGAGCCAGATCCTCGCCGCCACCACCGAGCAGGCCTCCGGCGCCAACGAGACGCTCGCCGCCGTCTCGGAGACCGTGGCGACGGTGGACCAGGTGGCGCAGACGGCGGGGCAGGCATCGGAGCGCGCGCGCGCCGTCGCCGAGTCGGCGCAGCGGGCCGCCGACATCGGGCGCGCGGGGCGGCGCGCCGTGGATGAGACGGTGAGCGGGATGAACGAGCTGCGCGCGCAGGTGGAGTCGATCGGGAAGAGCATTCTCGCGCTCGCCGAGCAGGCGCAGACGATCGGCGAGATCACCACGGCCGTCACGGACATGGCCGACCAGACGAACCTCCTCGCCCTCAACGCCGCCGTGGAGGCCGCGCGCGCCGGCGAGGCGGGGCGCGGCTTCGCCGTCGTCGCCGCCGAGATCAAGAGCCTCGCCGAGCAGTCGAAGCGCTCCACCGTGGAGGTGCGGCAGCTGCTCGGCGAGATCCAGCGGGCCACCAACGCCGCCGTCATGGCCACCGAGCAGGGGACGAAGCAGGTGGCGGTGACGAACCGTCAGATCACCGAGGCGGGGAGCACGATTCGCACGCTCGCGGACGCGGTGCAGGAGGCATCGCAGACGGCGGCGCAGATCGTGGCCTCCGCCGGGCAGCAGGCGCTGGGGATGGAGCAGATCCGGCAGGCGGTGGGGAACATCCACGAGGCGACGCAGCAGAACCTCACGGCATCGCGGCAGTCGGAGCAGGTGGCGCAGGACCTGAACCGGCTCGGCGCGCGGCTCCTCGCGCTCGTGGGGGAATCGCGCGACTCGGATCACGCGTGAGCCGGTGAGCGGGAGAGGGCGATGAATCGCGACGAGCTCGCGGCGCGGCTGCTCGCCACCTTCGTGGCCGAGCTGGCCGAGCAGACGAGCGGAGTGAACCAGCACTTGCTCGCGCTCGAGTCGGGGGCGGGGGGGGACACGGAAGCGGCGGCGGAGCACCTGCGGGCGCTCTTCCGCGTGATGCACACGCTCAAGGGCGCGGCGCGCGCGGCGGGCGTGCCGCTCGTGGAGACGGTGTGTCACCACCTCGAGTCGCTGCTGGCGGCGGTCCGCGACGGTGCGCGCCCACTCGACGCCGAGGCGCTCTCGACGCTCTTCGCCGGGGTCGACGCGCTGGCCGATGCGGCGGAGCGCCTGCGTCGCGGCGCCGCGCTCGATGCATCGGCGGTGGCGGAGCTGGCCGCCGCGCTCGCCGACGGGCGCCCGGTGCCGCGCGCCGCGCCGCCGGAGCCCGCCGGCGCGCCACCGGCGGCGCCATCGTCTCCCGAGCGCGGCGCGCCGCCCGAGCGCACCGCGGCCGCCGAGGGGGCCGCGCCACCCGAGAGCGCCGCGCCCGTGGCCGCCGACGTGCGCGTGTCCACGGAGCGCGTGGACGAGCTGCTCGCGTCGTCGAGCCGGTTGCTGATCGCCACGGGGCGCGTGTCGGCGACGCCGACCGCCGTGGAGGCGGCGCACGACTCCGCGATGCACGCCGCCCTGCTCTGGCGCCGCGCGCGCGAGGAGCTGCGCCGCGATCTCGTGGAGCGTGGCGGCGCGCTCGCGCTGCTCGAGCGGCTGGAGGAGATGGACGAGGCGATGCGCCGCGCATCGCGGGCGAGCGCGCGGGCCGCGGCCGATGCGCGCGGCGCCGCGCGCGCGCTCGCCCTCGTGACCACCGACATCGCCGACGGCGTGCGTGGGCTCCGCATGCGCCCCTTCGGAGAGGCGGCGGCGATGCTGCCGCGGCTGGTGCGCGATGCGGCGGCGGCGACGTCGAAGCAGGTGCGGCTGGAGCTCGCCGGCGAGGCGGTGCAGGCCGACCGCGCCGTGCTGGACGAGCTGCGCGACGCGCTCATGCATCTGGTGCGCAACGCCGTGGCGCACGGCATCGAGAGCCCCGAGGTGCGCGTGGCCAGGGGGAAGCCGGCGGAGGGGGTGGTGCGCGTGTCGGCGGCGCTCGTCGGCGACCACCTCGGCGTCACCGTGGCCGACGATGGCGCGGGGATCGACGTGGACGCCGTGCGCGCGCGACAGGCCGAGCGCGGGGAGGCGCCGCCGGCCGACGACCGCGCCGTGGCGCGCGCGCTCTTTCGCGGCGGGCTCACGACGCAGGGCTCGGCGGACGCGATCGCCGGGCGCGGCGTGGGGCTGGACGCGGTGCGCGCCGCGCTCGGCCGTGTGCGCGGGAGCGTTGACGTGTGGTGGGAGGAGGGGCGGGGGACGACGTTCGTGCTCGACGTCCCGGTGAGCGTGGCCACCGTGCGCGCGCTGCTCGTGGGGCTCGGCCCCGTCGTCGTCGCCATCCCGATGGCGTACGTGCTCCGCATGATGCGCCTCGCTCCGGAGAGCGTGCGCGTGGCCGATGGCCGCCCGGTCGTGTCCACGGAGCGTGCGCCCGCACTTCTCGTGTCGCTCGCCCGGCTGCTGGGGCCGCCGCTGGCGGACCGCGCCGAGGGGACGCCGGTGGCCGTGCTGCTCGGCGTCGGCGCCCGTCGTCTCGCCGTCGCCGTCGAGGAGCTGCTCGGGGAGGCGGAGGTGGCGGTGCGTCCCATCGTCGCGCGCGGGGCGGTCGAGCCGCCGTTCGTGAACGGCGCGGCGCTCCTTCCATCCGGCGCGGTGGCGCTCGTGGCGAACGTGCCGGCGCTCGTCTCCGCCGGGATCGGGCGGGGGGCGACCATGGCGCCGACGTTCGCGCCGCGGGAACAGGTGGTGGCGCGCCGGCGCGTGCTCGTGGCCGATGACTCCATCACCACGCGGACGCTGGAACAGAGCGTGCTGGAAGCCGCGGGGTACGATGTCCTCACCGCCGCCGACGGCGCGGATGCGTGGCGGGTGTTGCAGGAGCGAGGCGCGGATCTCGTCGTGAGCGACGTCGAGATGCCGCGCATGGATGGCTTCGCCCTGTGCGAGGCGATCCGCGCGTCGCCGCGCTTCCGGGAGCTTCCCGTCATCCTCGTCACGGCGCTCGAGACGCCAGAGCACCGCGCGCGCGGGCTCGACGTGGGCGCCGACGCATACCTCGGGAAGTCCAGCTTCGATCAGGAGACGTTGCTTGACACCATCCGCCAGCTCCTCGGAGCCCCACCCTGACCGGCGGATTCGCGTGCTCGTCGCCGAGGACTCCAGCACCGCGCGCCGGCTGCTCGTCGAAGTCCTGCGCGGGGATCCGGCGTTCGAGGTCGTGGGCGAGGCGAGCAACGGCGCCGAGGCGATCGAGCGCGCGGTCGCGCTCGCGCCCGACCTGATCACGATGGACGTGCACATGCCGCTCGTGGATGGGTTGGACGCGACCAAGGCGATCATGCGCGAGGTGCCGACGCCGATCCTCATCGTGTCGGCGGCGGCGGTGCCGGGCGACGTCGAGCTGTCGCTGAGCGCGACGCAGGCGGGGGCGCTCATGGTGGTGGAGAAGCCGTGCGATCCGTCGTCGGAGCAGTTCGAGCAGCAGCGCGCGCAGCTCCTGGCGATGGCGCGGGCGATGGCGGAGGTGAAGGTCGTGCGCCGGTGGGGGGGTAGTACGGGAGCGAGGGGAGATGGAGGCTCGAGCGTGGCGGGGCGCTCGCGCGCCGAGCGCCCCGCCACGCGCGCGCGGGGCGGGGGAACGATCGACCTCGTGGCCATCGGGACCTCCACGGGCGGGCCGGCCGCCCTGCACCGCATCTTCATCGACCTGCCGCGCGACTTTCCCGTCCCCATTCTGGTGGTGCAGCACATCGCGCGCGGCTTCGTGTCGGGGCTCGCGAGCTGGCTCGGGGCCAACTGCTCGCTCTCCGTCACCGTGGCCGCCGATGGCGAGCCGCTGGTGCCGGGCACCGTGTACCTCGCGCCGGACGGCCGGCACCTCGGCGTGACCGTGGACCGGCGCGTGCGACTCTCCGACGCGGCGCCGGTCGGCGGGTTCCGGCCGTCGGCCGATCACCTGTTCGAGTCGTGCGCGCGGGTGATGGGGAGGAGCGTGGCCGCCGTGGTGCTCACCGGGATGGGGCGCGACGGCGTGGAGGGGCTTCGCGCGGTGCACGCGGCTGGCGGGCGCGTGCTCGCCCAGGACGAGACCTCGTCGGTGGTGTACGGGATGGCGCAGGAGGCCGTGCAGGCGGGCGTCGTGGACGAGCTGCTCCCGCTCGAGGCGCTCCCGCGGCGGCTCGTGGAGCTCGCGTCCTGAGATGAGCGCGTCACCGGCGCCCACGCGCACCATCCTCGTGGCCGAGGACAGCGCGACGCAGGCCGAGGCCATCCGGTCGCTGCTCGAGGAGCACGGCTTCCGCGCGCGCGTGGCGCGATCGGCGGAGGAGGCGCTCGCGTCGCTGCGCGGGGAGCCGGTGGACCTCGTGCTCAGCGACGTCATCATGCCGGGGATGAGCGGCTACGAGCTGTGTCGCGCCATCAAGGAGGATCCGGCGCTGCGCGCGCTTCCCGTGGTGCTGCTCACGAGCCTGAGCGATCCGATGGACATCATCCGCGGGCTCGAGTGCGGGGCGGACAACTACATCACCAAGCCGTACGACGACGCGCACCTCATCGCGCGGATCCGGCACGTGTTCGAGAACCGGGAGTTGCGGCGGCGGGCGCGTGGCCGCAGCGGCATCGAGATCACGTTCCTCGGCGAGCGATTCACCGTCACGTCGGAGAAGGAGCAGATCCTCGACCTGCTCGTCTCGAGCTTCGAGGAGCTCATCCGCACCAACGACGCGCTGCGGGCGAGCGAGGTGGAGCGCACCGTGTTGTACCAGCGGGAGAAGGAGGCGCGGGTGGCGGCGGAGTCGGCGAATCGCGCGAAGAGCGAGTTCCTCGCGGCGATGAGTCACGACCTGCGCACCCCATTGAACGCCATCGGCGGCTACGCCGAGCTGCTCGAGCTGGGCGTGAAGGGGCCGATGAACGACGAGCAGCGCGCGTACCTGCAGCGGATCAAGCGCAACCAGGAGCACCTGCTGGCGCTCGTGAACGACGTGCTCAACTTCGCGCGCATCGAGCGCGGGCAGGTGCAGGTGGCGATGACCACCGTGCCCGTGGACCGGCTGCTGGCGGGGCTGAGCGCGATCATCGAGCCGCAGGTGATGCGCAAGCAGCTCGAGTATCACTACGTGCCGAGCGACCCATCGCTCGTGGTGCGTGCGGACCGGGAGAAGGTGGAGCAGGTGCTCATCAACCTGCTCAGCAACGCGGTGAAGTTCACGCCGGCGGGCGGGACCATCACGCTGAGCGGGGAGGCGCGCGGGGAGATGGTGGCGATCACCGTGGCGGACACCGGGATCGGGATCCCCGGGGACCGGTTGGAGGCGATCTTCGATCCGTTCGTGCAGGTGGACGCGCAGCGCACCGGGGAGCAGGAGGGGGTGGGACTGGGGCTGGCGATCGGGCGGAATCTGGCGCGGCTCATGGGGGGCGAGCTCTCGGCCAAGAGCCAGGAGGGGGCGGGCTCGGCGTTCGTGCTGGAGTTGCCGCGGGGGGAGGGGAAGGGGGAGTCGGTGGGGGTCGGGGGGTCGGGGGCGAGGGTGCGGGACGAGGTGAGCCGGATGGTGGCGAGAAGACCCGAGAGCGGGAGCGCTTGAAACCAGCGAGCCGAGGCGCTACGATTCGAGACTCTGTTGGAAAAACGGCCAGGTAGCTCAGTTGGTAGAGCAGCGGACTGAAAATCCGCGTGTCGGCGGTTCGATTCCGTCCCTGGCCATGCGTTGTAAATCAACGACTTAGCGGCTCGCAGACGCCCGGCCAAGTGCCGGGCGTTTTGCGTGTAGAGGGACTGGTAGAGGGGCCTGATCGCCCATCCGAAGCGCCAGACCGGTGGCGGCGTGGACGAAGATCATCGCTCTGAGCATCCCTTTCAGGAGAGCTAGCGTATCGGAGATGCCTCCCAAACGTGGCCTAGTGGACTGTAGCTGAAGTAAGTGAACGAATTGACGGCGAGGTGGTGCGGGTGCGAACCTCCAAGCAGTTGCAGTGGAGGCGAAGCGATGCGTGGCAGGCCGTCATCGGAGCATCGGATTCCGCGTGGAGATCGCCAG
>DASUXC010000042.1:0-10905 GCA_036378095.1 Gemmatimonadaceae bacterium
CCTCGCGCTCGAGTTGGCATAAGTTGGGTAGCGCTGCAGACGGCACCTAACCAATCGTTGCAGCTGGCGGGCGAGCTATGGATGGCGCCGCTGCGCGGCGCCTCTACTGGATTCACCCGCAGCTGAACTCATGCGTTAGACAGCACCTCAGCTTCGCCGATTGCAACCTGACCTGTGCCCAGCCTCCCCTGTCGATCGCATCCAACCAGATTCGCCGCTCGCCTGTGCGTTCTCCTGGTCATCACTGGTTGCGGCGGTGGCGACTTGCGGGGGCATGCGGAGTCCTCGGCGGACGGGCGGACATATCTGGTGGTGGACGACGACAATGGCGGCCAGTGCGGCCCGCTCCTCGTCGATGGGAAGCGTTGGTGGCAGGCCCTACATGCGCCGGGACCGATCCGTCCTGGCCCGCATACCATTGCCTGCGGAGGCGAGTTGGAGTTCAGCGTGGACAGTGGAACCACATATCACTTCGACTACTGGGGCCCGTAGGGAGGATGTCCGGTGCGTGCTGTCTAACGTGGCGCTGCACCTGCCGGGCGAGTTTCGGAATTGCGGCGGCTGCGCCGCCGCTCATATTTGGATCGCCCGCAGGTGAGCTTTGGCGTTAGGCGGATGAACCACTCACTCATGTCAGAAAGAATAACTCACACCGCGCTGTTCTCGCTGCTTCTCTTGGCGGCCTGCCAACCCCCGCCCGACGCGCGGCGTACACCGTCCACGGGGTTCACGACCGCCGCCACTCCTCGTCGAGCCGCTTCCAGCGACTCGTCTGCCGTCGCCTTTGTACGGCAGTTCTATGCGACCTACGCGCCACGGGCCATCGCGCAGGGGCTCAGCGCGACCGACAGCGTCATCGTCCGGCAGCCCACCGCCTTCGCCCCAGAACTGTTGACCGCCCTCCGGCAGGATGCGGTCGACCGGGCCGCCGCCAAGGGAGAGATCGTTGGGCTCGACTTCGAGCCGTTCCTCGCGAGCCAGGATCCGTGCGAGCGCTACGAGGTCGGCGAGGCGCACCGCGCTGGCTCGAGCGTGCGCGTGAGCGTGTACGCGGTCTGCCAGGGCAAGCGGACGCCGCAGCCGGTGGCGGTCGCCGAGGTGACGCCGGCTGCCGGGACCTGGCAGCTCGCGAACATCCGCTACCCCGATGGCGGCGACCTGTTGACAATCCTGCGGAGCCAGTGACCGCACCGCCTAACGACGCGCTGAACCCGACGAGCGGTTTATGGATTGCGCGGGCTGCGCCCGCGCCCTTATTCTCTCCGCTCGCGGGGTAGCTCCGCGTTAGCCAGCTACGACTATCTTGGTGCTGCAAGCTGTGTCTTCTCCCGCTGAGCGCATCCAGCAGGCGCGCACACGCGCCGGACTCGATCCAGCCACCGTCGCGCAGACGATTGGTCTGCCCGAGGGCTGGTACTTCGATCTCGAGCACTTCAATAGCGAAGTTACGGGCAATATCTCGCTTGATCAGTTTCTTCGGCTCGCGGAACTCGTCGGTCTCACACCGCTCGGCATTCTGGAAGGCCCCGACTATCCTGAACCCAACCGACGCATCTCGCTCGCACAACTTGTGGACTTGGCGCGCCAGCAGATGCAATCGGCGGGGCTGTCCGTCGATGCTTACAGTGACCGGGTAGGATGGGAGATGGCGCCCGTATTCGCCGATCCGGCGTACCTCCGTTCGTATACGGTCGATGCTCTCCAAGGTTTGTGTCGCGAGGTCGGTGTCGATTGGCACAAGGCTTTGCCAGAGAAGCTCCGGCCGGGAGCTGGCTAACGAAGCGTTGCACCCGACAAGCGCGACCGGGCGACCACGTGAGCGCCTGGCGGGTGTCAGGCGGCTCGATCATGTTGGCGCCGGGACAGTTGGCGCTTGCGGGTGAACTCGGCGTTAGCCAGCAATGGAGGGCGTGGTAGTGGAAGGTGTCGAGATCTGGATTGAGGCCGAGCACTGGGCACCGGGACAGTGGACGCCGCGCGACGACGTCACCGACGCGATCGTCACGCTCAACGACGGCACGCGCTGGGTGGCCACATTCTGCGCCTTCGACCACCTCGCCACGCTGCGGCGCAATTCGGCGGAGAGCGGCGAGTGTCTCGGCGGCAAGTATCTATGGGCCTCGGACTTGATCTTGGTCGATGACACATCTCGACCGAGTATTGAGGCCGTCGTGCGGGACCTGCTCGCCTCGGGAGAGCTTCCGAGCGCGTTCAGTCAGTGCGAGACCGACTCCGATCCGGCTGCTGGCTAACGAAGCGCTGAAGCGGACGAGCGCGAGGCTTGAGGAAGTCATCATGGTTGATCGCCTGGCGAGATCGTCTGATACACAGCATCGTTGATACTGGCGAGAGGTCGCTCGCCGCTTAGCTCTGCGTTAGCCAGCAACGAGTATCGCGATAGGTCAGAATGGGCACTCCGGGTACTGAGTCAGAGCCCGTGTGGCGCGCTGGAGCGGCAGCGGCGCCGGAATCAGTCGCCGCGCTCGTCACCGCCTTCCCCGGCCTGCCAGCCGCGTATCTCGAGTTCCTCCGCTCCAGCAGCGGCGCCGAGGGTGATCTCGGCGTGCACCCCGGGTGGATTCAGCTCTGGCCGGCGGAGCAGGTGATCGAGTACAACGCGATGTACGGCATCGCCGAGCACCTCCCCGGCTTCGTGGGGTTTGCCAGCAACGGCGGCGGCGAGCTCCTCGCCTTCGATTCGCGCGTGGCGCCGTGGCGCGTGTGCATGGTGCCCTGCGTTCCCACGGCCGAGGAGGAGGCGGTCCAGATCGCCCCGGACTTCACTTCGCTGGCCCGCCAGTTCGGTCGTCTTCCGCCTGCTGGCTAACGAAGCGCTGCACCTGACAAGCGAGCTATGGACGGCGGCGGCTGCGCCGCCGCATCTTGTGCGTATCGCTTGCAGGTGAGCTTGAGCGTTAGCCAGCGCCCAGCTGTCTGGGTATATTGGGGTTCACGACCGCACCGGGAGGGCTCGATGGCCTGGCAGGATCACATCACGACCGACCCCGACGTGCTCGCGGGCAAGCCCGTGGTGCGCGACACCCGGCTGGCCGTCGACTTCCTGCTCGGCCTGTTCGCCGCCGGCTGGTCGCTCGAGCAGGTGCTGGCCAACTACCCGCAGCTGACGCCGGACGCCTTGCGCGCGGTGTTCGCCTACGCGGCCGAGGTCACGCACGACGAGGCGCTGCACCTGATGCGCCGCGGCGCGGCGTAGTCTCCGCCGGTGCGGCTGCTCGCGGACGAGAATGTCCCGCTCGCGAGCGTGGACGTGCTCGCGGCGGCCGGGCACGACGTGCGCTCGGTGACGCGCGACCGCGCGGGCAGCAGCGATCCGAACGTGCTGGACTGGGCACGGGCCGAGGAGCGGATCCTGCTAACCTTCGACCGCGACTTCGGCGAGCTGGTCTTCCGCGCGGGTGCCGCCGCGCCGCCGGGCGTCGTGTTCTTCCGCCTTGTGCCGGGCTGGCCGAGCGAGCCGGCGGAGGTGCTGCTTGCTCTCCTGCGCGAGCCGGGCGTGCCGCTGGCCGGCGTGTTCACGGTGGTGGATCGCGATCACGTGCGTCAGCGTGCGTTACCGGGATCGCGACCCGCTGGCTAACGAACCGTTGCAGCTGACGGCCGAGCAGTGGCATGCGCGCCTGCGGCGCGCATCGTGTGAGTCGGCCGCCGCTGAACGCTGGCGTTAGCTGGCCACGGCCGCCCTTGCCGGAGCGGGCACCGACGGGCTAGACTGCAGGGGTCGTCCTCAGCCGGAGTTACCCAGCGCTATGTCCGCCCCCGCCAAGCAGTTACTCCGGGACGCCGTCGAGCACCTGCCCGAGGATGCCACCATCGAGGACGCGATGGAGCGGCTCTATTTTCTCGCCAAAGTCGCGCGGGGCCTCGAGGCGGCCGAGCGCGGCGAGACGGTCCCGCAGGAAGAGATTCGGCGCGAGTTCCTGAGCGCGGAGTGACCCGCGTCGTCTGGACGCAGCCCGCCCGGGACGATCTCCGCGAGATCCGCGCCTACATCGCCCGCGACTCCGCGCACTATGCGCGGCTCGTCACCGAACGACTCGTCAGCGCCGTCGACCGGCTCCATGCGCACCCGCTCTCCGGTCGCGTGGTCCCGGAACTGGGGCGGGCGATGCTCCGGGAAGTGATCGAGGGCACCTACCGCATCGTGTATCGCGTCACTCCCGACGAGGTACAGATCCTGACGGTGGTCCACGCCGCGCGCCGCTTCCCCCCCGGGGGCTCATGCGAGTCGAGTAACACGAGCAGGCCAGCTAACGTGGCGCTGCAGCCGACGGCGCTCGCGAGGCTGCCCGGTGGACTGGCTGGCGAGCCCCTCGCGGGGGCTCGCATCTTCGCACCTGGAGAGCAGAGCGCCGCAGCTGAGCTCTGCGTCAGCCGGCACCAGGATTCCCCATGTCCCCAGCTTCCATGCGCGACCAGGCGCCATCGTTCCGGTCGACTCTCACGCGCTCACTTCACGGCCCGCTGGCCTGGCTCACGGAGCTGCTGGTGCTCGCCGTGGTGAGTGCTGCGCTCGCTCTCTGCGCGGTTGCTCTGGGGCTCGAGCGCAGATGGGCCTTCGCTGCGGGGATGAGCCTCGCCTGGGTGGCCGTTAGCGCCCGCCAGCTCTGGACGCGCCGCCACCGCCCGACGCGTACGTGGTGGCTGTTCATGCTCGCGTATGTCGCACTGGCAGTCCTCGCCGTATGGCTCACCTGGTGAGCATCAACACGCGTGCCGGCCAACGAGTAGTTGGAGCTGCCGAGCGCGGGAGACGCTTACTCGTACGTGCCTGGCCAGCGTCTCCTCGCCTCACCACCATTCTCTCGCGTGAGGTTTGGCGCTCGCAGCTCAACTTGGCGTTGGCCGCGCAACAACCATCACCTCAGGGCGAGCGCATGAACCCCGAAGTCGACGCGCTGAAGCAGTTCTTCGCTGCGATAAATCGCAACGACATGCAGGCCATCACCAGGGACTTCGATCCCCAGATTGTGCGCATTGAACCCGAGGGGTTTCCAACCGCTGGCACCTATCGTGGCATCGCGGAAGTGCAAGAGCATGTCAGGACGGGGCGCGGGACGTGGGCCGAAGGGAGCTGCGAGCCCGAGAAGTTCTTGATCAAGGGAGAGAAGGTCGTCGTCTACCTCCGCGCGTGGGTTCGCCTGAAAGACGCAACCGAGTGGACGGGCGGCCGGTTTGCCGACGGCTTCGTGTTCCGCAACGGCAAGATCACCGAGTACCGCTCCTTCGGCGATCGAGGGGAGGCACTCGAGTGGGCCGGCATCCAAGACCAGGAGCCGAGTTGAGTCGCACGCAAGTCGCGTCAGCGACGCTGCCGGCGCGACCCAACGAGGCGTTGCAGCTCAACCCACACGATGCGATCGCCCCAGGGAGCCTCAGGCTCGAGCTGCCGACGGCCGGCGCGCCCCTCACGGCGATCGTCCAGGACACCGAAGCGCTGCTGGCGCGCGGCCGCGAGCGGGAGGAGATTTTCGTCTGGCCGGCGGCAGAGCGCGAGCACGCGGCGCGCGATGTGCTCGACGCCCTGGCGCAGCGCCTGGCCGCGAGCGGCGGCTCGGCGTCGGCCGCTCGCGACCCGGCGCCCTAACGAGTCGAGGATCCCTCAAGTAGCGGCGCGGCACGAACGTGTCGGCCGTCTCCTCAAATCGACACACTGCGCACGCGTAGTGCTGAGCCAAGCGAGCAGTGTCGAGCTCGAGACGCGCGCCGGCGCTGCGATTCAGGCTGCGGTGACGGCGTATGAAATCACGCGTCACTCCGCCTGCTGCGTGCACGGCGACGTGCCGAATGTAGGTTCGCGATGTGCTGCCACCATCTCTGCTCTGAATTCTGGCCCCCCTGCCGAGAGCGAGGAGAAGTTCGGATCGGGGTTACTCGGACCCCGGCGGGGTGTGGACTCCGCGCTCGAGTAAACGATCGAGCATCGCTTCGGCGAGGTCGTCAGCATGCACGGCCGCTCGATTGCCGCAGTCGCGGGAACGATCCTGGCCCCGAGAGCGAGGCAGCTCGAGCGCGCGTTGACCGACGGATGAACGCAGCCCGCCACGCCACCCGGCGGGCTCTCCCACCGCCCGCCGCCGACTCCGGCCGCGTAGCCGCCGCGGCGTGCATCGGGCCGGTCGGTGGCGCCCGCCCCTCGTGCCGCCCCGAGGTCTTGACCCGCCGCGCCCCGCGGCGTAGCGTTGGCCGCGATGGTAGAACATCTACCATGTCGTATCGGACCATCTACTACCATCGCGGCGATCGGACCGATGCCCGGACGTGCCGACCCCAAGCTCGAGCTCGTGCAGGGCACGCTCGACATGCTCGTCCTCAAGACGCTGGCCTTCGGCCCCGCGCACGGCCACGGCATCGCCACGCAGATCCGCCAATCGTCGCGCGACGTGCTCACTGTGGAACACGGGTCGCTCTACCCCGCGCTGCACCGCCTCGTGCGGCAGAAGCTGATCACGGCCCGCTGGGAGCGCGCGCCCGGCGCCGCGCGCGAATTCAAGTACTATCGGCTCACCGCCGCCGGCCGACGCGCCCTCGTGCGCCACGAGTCCCGCTGGAACGCCCTCGTCCGCGCCATCGCCCACGTCATGCAGCCCGCGCCGCAGGCCTGAGCCATGCTCGCGCGCCTGCGTCATCTCCTCCGTCGTTCCGCGGCACCCACCGACGACGAGATCGCGCGCGAGCTGCGCGATCACATCGAGCTCGAGGCCGAAGCGCGCGCCGGCGAGCCCGACCCGCGTGCCGCCGCCCGCCGCGCCTTTGGCAACCTCTCCGTCACCGCGGAATCGGTGCACGACGTATGGCATCGACAGTGGGTGGAGCAGTCGGTGCAGGATCTCCGCCATGCATGGCGGTCGTTGCGCCGCAGCCCCGCCTATGCGCTCGCCGTGGGCATCACGCTCGCCCTTGGCCTTGGCGCGGCGACGGCCGTGTACAGCATCGTCGACGGCATCGCCACGCGCCCGTACCCGCTCCTCCCGCAGGACCAACTCGTCTGGATCGTCGAGCGCTCGCCGCAGTGCCCGACCTGCTACGAGGGCTCCCCCGCCGCGCTCGTCGCGCTGCGGCAGCGCGCCACCGCGATCAGCGGCGTCGCGGCGGCGGCCTACTGGCGCGGCGCATTCCGCACGGCCGGCGGCAGTGAGATGGTGCGCGGCTTCAGCGTCACCGCGAACCTGTTCGCCGTCATCGATGCGCCGTTCGCGCTCGGCCACGGCTTTCCGGAGGGCGCGGACGCGCCCGGTGCACCTGGCGTCGGAGTACTCTCATACGACTTCTGGCACAACCGCCTCGCTGCCAGCCCCGGCGTGCTCGATTCCACGATCACGCTCGGCGGCAAGCCGGTCACCATCGTCGGCGTCCTCGCCAAGGACGTCATCTTCCCGGAAGCGGCGGACGTGTATCTCCCATACGCACTGGGCGCCGAAGCGGCCACCGACTTCCAGTCGCGCCATCTCCTCCTCTTCGGTCGCATCGCGCCCGGGGCAACGATTCAGGCCGCCGCCGCCGAGGTGGCGGGCGTGGCGCAGCAGCTCGCGCGCGAGTCGCCGAGGACCGACCGAACGTGGACGCTCGTGCCCCGTCCGGCGCGCGACTACCACACGGACGACCTGAAGGTCGTCGACACCATCGCCGTCGCCGCCGCGTTCCTCGTGCTCCTCGCCGCCTGCATGAGCGCGGCGAACCTCTCGCTCGCGCGCCTCGCGACGCGGCGGTCCGAGCTGGCGCTGCGCGCTGCGCTCGGCGTGCGCCGCTGGCGTCTCGCCCGGCATCTCCTCGCCGAGTCGCTGGTGCTCGCGCTGCTCGCCAGCGCCCTCGGCGCCCTGCTCGCGCACTGGGGCGTGAGCGCGTTGCGCGACATGATCCCCGCGACGTTCGCGCGGTTCATTCCGGGGTGGGCACACCTGCGCGTCGATGGCCGTGCCCTCGTGTTCACGCTGGCGGCGTCGATCGCCTCGACGGCCGTCTTCGCGCTCGTTCCCGTCTTCCGCGCGACGCGAGTCGACGGCGCGAGCGTGCTCGGCGACGACTCACGCTCGAGTACGGCCGGCGTCCACGGTGGTCGCCTGCGGTCGGTGCTCGTCGTGCTCGAGATCACGGTCGCGCTGGTGCTCGTCACCGCCTGCACGTTGCTCACGCGCAGCGTGCGCAACATGATTGCCGGCGATCCGGGCGTGCGGCGCGACCATGTGCTGTCGATGAATCTCACGCTGCAGAGCGGGCTCACCGACAGCGCGATGCGCGACGTGTACCGCCGCCTCGACGCCGCGCTCCGCGCGGAGCCCGGCGTTCGCGGCGCGGGCGTCACCTCGACCCTCCCGCTCAGCAACCATTTCTGGGGAACCTCGTTCGAGATTCCTGGGCGTCCGCCCGCGCCCGACGGCCGCCCCCTCACGGCCATCGACGAGCGCGTGTCGCCGGGCTACGCCGACGCGGCCGGCATGCGCATCCTTACGGGCCGCTGGATCACGGCCGCCGACACGCCGGACGCCGAGCGCGTCGTCGTCGTCAGCAAGTGGCTCGCGGACCAGATGTGGCCGGGCGCGTCGGCGATCGGACGCGTGCTCGTCGTCGACCGCCTGCCGTGGCAGATCGTCGGCGTCGCGGCGGACGTGTATCAAGGCGGCCTGGACGAGCCGCTGCACCCCACGATCTACCGCTCGGTGTTTCAGGCCCCGTACGGCGAGTCCGCGATCGCGGTGTGGACGCGGGGTGATCCCGACGCGGCGCGTGACGCCGTTCGCCGCGTCGTGGCCGGCGTCGATCCGGATGCAGCCATCGGCGACGTGATGTCGATGCGCGCGCTCGAGTCGCGGCACGTCTCTGGCTTCCGCATGGTGGCCGCACTCGTGACGGTGCTCGCGTCCATCACGCTGCTCATCGCGACCGTCGGTCTCTCGGGGCTCGTCGCGTACGGCGTGTCGCAGCGCTCGCGGGAGTTCGGCATTCGCCTCGCACTCGGCGCGCGGGCGTCGGACATTCTCGCGCATGTGGCCGGCGGAGCCCTTCGGCTCGCCGCGCTGGGTATCGCGGCGGGGGCGGTGGGCGCGCTGCTCTTCGCGCGACTGCTCACGGCCCTGCTCTATGGTGTCGGTCCCGGCGATCCGGTCACGCTCGCGGCCGCTTCGGCCGCGCTGTTCCTGGTCGTGCTCGCCGCCGCACTCGTCCCGGCGTTCCGCGCGGCGGGCGTCGACCCCGCGAGTGCGCTGCGCGACTGACGCGGTCGAGCATCAGAGAATGCGAACACGCGGTCCACGGGCCCCTCGCCGTGCTACGGCGCCACGAGCTGGACGTGGCGCTCGGGGGCCGCGCGCCGGAGGTACGTACGCCTCGACGGCGCGACCCGCGCGCTCGGCGGCGGCGCCCCAGCCGGTGAATGCCGTCGTCACCGGCACCAGCCCGTCCGTCGTGAGAACGACGAGGCGCCGCGCACCGCCGCGCCGGGCGCCAGGTTGGCCTGTGATCGTTCGCGAACGGATCAAAAGCCAAGGGTGACCGCCTTCCACTCCCCGGTGAATACCGCGATCACAGCGCTCAATCGTGCGACAATCTTGCTGAAAGTGCCGCGGGGGGCTGGTTCGCCTTCTCCTTCGTTCCTTGCGACTGTCCATCCCCGGGTTCGGTGCGATAGCTCCCGGCTTTCCGGACCAAACTCATCGCGCGTACGTGTCCCGACCAGCGGCCCAACGAACGCTGAAGCCGACAAAGGATCTGTGGATTAGTTTGCGGCGCAGCGGCAAACTCTCATGTGATTCCTTTGCAGCTTGGCTGGGGCGTTATGCGGCCACGGAGCTCCGACAGATCGCAGTGGATCTGGCGCCGATTCCTTCTTGTCAGAGAGAGTTTGGGATGGTCTCACAGCCCCAATTGCCGCTTCGCGTAGGCCAAGTGCTCGAGATCCGGTTCCCGCCGTTCACGCCGCGGATCACGATTCAATCCGAGCGCGAGCTGACCGTGGAAATCGTTGCGGGCGACAACCGAGGATTCTCGGACACCGTCGAGTATGAGGCCGTCGCGGTGCGTGACGACCTGGTAGTGCTGTCATGGCAGGAGCACATCGGGAGCACGATCGTCCACGTGCTCGATTATGCCTCCGGCGAGGCATATACCGCGGTAACCCCCGCGAAAGGCGGATTCATGCGACTGCGGGGGCGGATGATGATCCAATCGACCCCGTGACCCGCTGGTCCCCGGGGCCTGTCACACAGCGCCGCGCCGGGCCGCAATCCTGCTCGTCGCCCGCAAGGCTGTCGCGCCAGCCGTACGACGAGTCGTCGACCCCGACGAGCGGGCTGTGGATTTGCGCCGCCTGCGGCGGCGCTCTAGTGCGTCCGATCGCGGGATGACTCTGGCGCTAATCGAACTACCGACCGGAGAGGCGCAGCGGACCTGCGCGCGCGGATTGCGACCGACCACGGTGTTGGTCTCCGGTGGTCGCGAGCGATCCGCATCGTCGTGTTCTGGGGCGTCTGGGCGTACTGGCTGATCGGTGCGCGACGTTTGCCTCGGCCGCCAGCGGCGACAGCCGCTCACCGACAAGCCCCGGGTCAACGAGTCGATGAGCCTGAGCGGTGGACCAAGGATTTGCGCCGCCCATGGCGGCGCTCTTGTTGCACCGCTCGCAGGCGGATTGCGCCGGCTGCGCCGGCGCCCTTATCGTGTTCGCTCGCAGCTGAACGCTGGCGCTCTCCAGCCACCAACCTAGTCGTTCCGATGAGCTCCACCTCTCGCCTCCTCGTCTCCTCCGGCAGCCCCCTGGAGCCGGTGATCGGCTTCTCCCGCGCCGTGCGCGTCGGACCGTTCGTCAGCGTCGCCGGCACGGCGCCGATCGCCGCCGGCGGCGGCACGGCGGCGCCCGGGGACGCGGCCGGGCAGGCGCGCCGCTGCCTCGAG
>DASUXC010000043.1:0-13929 GCA_036378095.1 Gemmatimonadaceae bacterium
GACGGAGAAGTCCGCGGTGACGCCCGGGCCGCTCGCGCCGGCGCGCGAGCTGCTGGGCGACATGCTGCTCGAGCTGCATCGCCCGCGCGAGGCGCTGGCCGAGTATCGACGCACCCTCGCCAGGGAGCCGCGGCGATACCGGGCGCTCGATGGCGCGAGGCGCGCCGCGTCGGCCGCGGGCGACCGCGCGGCCGCCGGGGCCTTCGCCGCCGAGCTGCGGTCACTCACCGGTCGAGCCACGCCGGTGTCGCCACGCCCGGAGTGAAGCGCGAGCACTCCGCCTCTTGCTGGCAGCGGCGAGCTCGCTTTTCGTCCGCCCCGCGCCCCGCGCCCCGCGCCCCACTGGCA
The DNA here is from genome assembly GCA_036378095.1 of Gemmatimonadaceae bacterium. GTDB lineage: Bacteria > Gemmatimonadota > Gemmatimonadetes > Gemmatimonadales > Gemmatimonadaceae > JADGGM01. The sequence goes on from DASUXC010000043.1 coordinate 349, forward strand.
CGACCCGGTCGGCGGCGCCAACTTTGGTGGCGCGATCTCCCTCCCGAACTGCCCACCCGACCATGCCCAGACTCCACTCCACGCTCGCCGCGGCGCTCGCCTGCGGCCTGCTCGCCCTCCCGCTCCACGCGCAGGCCCCCGCCCCCGCCCCCGCCCCCGCCCCCGACACCTCCCTCGCCCGCACGGTGGACTCGATCGCCACCGCGGTGCTCGCGTCCACCGGCGTCCCCAGCGCCAGCGTCGCCGTCGTGCGGCACGGACAGGTGGCCTACGCCAACGCGTATGGCAAGGCGAACCTCGAGCAGGGCACGCCGGCGACGCCCGCCATGCGCTACGGCATCGGTTCGGTGAGCAAGCAGTTCACTGCCGCGGCGATCCTGCTCCTCGTCGAGCAGGGGAAGCTCTCGCTCGACGATCCCATCGCGAAATACGTCCCCGGGCTCACGCGGGGGAACGAGGTCACCATTCGCGAGCTCCTGTCGCACACCTCCGGCTACCAGGACTTCTGGCCGCAGGACTACCTCATGACGCCGATGCGGCAGAACGTCACGCCGCGGCAGATCGCCGACCGGTGGGGGAAGCAGCCGCTCGACTTCGCCCCCGGCACGCGCTGGCAGTACAGCAACACGAACTTCACGCTCGCGGGCATGGTGATCGAGAAGGCGAGCGGCATACCCTTCTGGCGATTCCTGCAGACGCGGCTGCTCGACCCGCTCCACCTGACGAGCGCGAAGGACTTCGACGCGAACCCGCACGCGGCCGACGCGACCGGCTACATCCGCTACGCCCTCGGGCCGCTGCACCCGGCGCCAGACGCGGGGACGGGATGGATGTGGGCCGCGGGGGAGCTCGCGATGACGGCGACCGACCTCGCGCGCTGGGACAGCACGATGATTCACCACGGCCTGCTGCGCCCGAGCTCGTGGCGCGAGATGGAGCGCGAGGTTCGGCTCGCGAACGGCGCCGGCACCGGCTACGGACTCGGCGTCGACGTGTCGATGGCCCGTGGCCACTTCCTCGTCGAGCACTCGGGCGAGGTCTCGGGCTTCGTGTCGGAGAACATGGTCTTCCCCGAAGACAGCGTCGCCGTCGTCGTGCTCACGAACCAGGACGCCGCCCCGGCGGCGGGCGCGATCGCGAACGCGATCACGCGCGTGCTCTTCACCACCGAGGACGCGCTCGGCGCCGACCGCACGGCGAAGGCCCGCGCGATCCTCGAGGGGCTGCGCGGCGGCACCATCGACCGCTCGCAGCTCACGCCCGACGCCAGCGACTACTTCACCCCCGAGGCGCTGAAGGACTTCGCCGCGTCGCTCGCGCCGCTCGGCGATCTGCGGAGCTTCGACCTCACGGCGACGCGCTCGCGCGGCGGCATGACGATGCGCTCCTACCGCGCCGTCTTCGCGGAGCGCGCGCTGCGCGTGTGGACGTACGAAACACTCGACGGCAAGCTCGAGCAGTATCAGGTGGCGCCGACGACGTGAGGGCTGGTCCTGCCGATCGTGCGAGTGACCCTTGCGCGTGGAATTCAGAGTGGCCATCAAGAGATGTGCTTCGTCGCCGGAGCACCTCTGCCTCCATCAGACTGGCTTGCTGGAGCCGACATGCCTTCCTCTCGCAAGCAACGGGTCACCCACGCCCTGGCCAAATTGTACCGCGTCATCGGGGACCGCACTCCCCACGCGGCACGGCGCCCCGACCTCCGCACCGAGCACCGGAGCGCCGAGGAGGCGCTGCGGGACAGCGAGGCGCGCTTCCGCGGCGCCTTCGACTACGCGGCCATCGGGATGGCGCTCACCTGCCCCGACACCGGCCGCTGGATGCGGGTCAACCGCGCCCTCTGCGAGATGCTCGGCTACACGGAAGCGGAGCTGATCGACCGCCCGTTCCAGTCACTCACCCACAGGGATGATCTGCCCGCGAACCTGGCGCTCACGCGCCGGGCGCTCGCCGGTGAGATCGACCGCTGCGAGATGGAGAAGCGCCTCATCCGGAAGGGGGGCGACCCGCTGTGGGTGGCGATGAGCGCCACGGTCGTGCGCGACGCGCGCGGGGCGCCGCAGTACTTCATTGCCCAGTTCCAGGACATCTCCGAGCGGCGGCGCGCCGAGGCCGCCCTTCGCGAGAGCGAGGCGCGCTTCCGCGCGCTCTACGAGCGGGCGGCGGTCGGGATCGGAGTCACCGATGTCGATTGCCACTTCCTCCAGGCGAACCCCGCGTTCTGCGAGATCGTGGGCTACACCGAGGAGGAGCTGCGCGCGCTGACGAGCACCGCCATCACGCACCCGGACGACCGGGCGATGCAGCGGGAGGGTGTCGCGCGCCTGCTGGCGGGCGAGCTGCGCTCGCAGACGCTGGAGAAGCGCTACCTCCGGAAGGACGGGAGCCCGGTCTGGGTGCGGGTCACGGTGTCGGTGATCCACGACCAGGGCGGCGCGCCGCTGCACCTCATCGGCGTGGCGGAGGATCTCTCCGAGCGCAAGCGCGCGGAGGCGGCACTACGGGAGAGCGAGACGCGCTTCGCGCACGTCGCGGCCAACGTGCCCGGGATGGTCTATCAGTACGCGTACCGGCCGGACGGGACGATGGGGTACACCTTCGTGAGCGAGGGCGCGCGCACGATCTTCGGCGTCGCCCCCGAGGCGGCGCTGCGCGATCCCGCCGCGCTGATCGACCTCATCCATCCCGACGAACGCCCGCAGTTCCTGACGCTCGCGCGCAACGCGGCCGAGGCGCTCGGGTCGTTCCGGTGGGAGGGGCGCGTCGTCCTCCGCTCGGGCGAAGAGCGGTTCGTCCAGATCGCGGCGCGCGACCAGCGCCTGTCGGATGGGAGCATCGTCTCGGACGGCCTGGTGATGGATGTGACGGAGCCGCATCGCGCGGCGCGGCGGCTCGAGGAGAGCGAGCAGCGCTACCGCTCGCTCTTCGACCACAATCCGGATGCCGTCTTCTCCCTCGACACCGACGGTCGGTTCCTGAGCGCGAATCCGGCGTGCGAGCTCGTCACGGGCTATCCCCCGGAGGAGCTGCTCGGCCGCTCCTTCGTGCCGTTGATCGTCCCCGAGGACCTCGAGACCGCCAACGCCACCTTCCGCACCACGGTGGGTGGCACCGCCACGTACAATCAGGTCGCGATCCGCCACCGGTCCGGGCACCGCATGGAGATCGGCGTGACCGGGCTGCCGATCATCGTCGGCGGTCGTGTGGTCGGCGTCTTCGGCATCGCCAAGGACCTGACCGCGACGCGCGCGCTGGAGCGACAGCTCCGGCAGGCGCAGAAGATGGAAGCCGTCGGCCGCCTCGCCGGCGGGGTGGCGCACGACTTCAACAACCTGCTCACGGTCATCCGGAGCTACAGCGGCTTCGCCATCGAGCAACTCCCCGAGCACGCGCCGGCGCGCGCCGACCTGGCCGAGGTGTGCAAGGCCTCGGATCGCGCGGCGGTCCTCACGCGGCAGCTTCTCGCCTTCAGTCGGCAGCAGGTGCTCAAGCCGCGGCGGCTCGACCTGAACGCGACGGTGTCGAGCCTCACGGGGATGCTGCGGCGCCTGATCGGCGAGGACATCCGGGTGGAAACGGAGCTCGCCCCGGCCGAGTTGAACGTGCTCGCGGATCCGGGGCAGCTCGAGCAGGTGCTCGTGAACCTCGCCGTCAACGCCCGCGATGCGATGCCCGAGGGCGGGACGCTCCGGCTCCGAACGGAGGCGGTGACCGTCGATGAGCGGAGCGTACCGGAGCGCCCGGGGGTCGTTCCCGGAGCGTACGCGGCGCTCGTGGTCGAGGACAGCGGGGTCGGCATCGAGGCGGACGCGCTGCAGAAGGTGTTCGAGCCCTTCTACACGACAAAGGGGGCAGGGAAGGGGACGGGGCTCGGGCTGGCGACCGTGTACGGCATCGTGCGGCAGAGCGGTGGCCACGTGTCCGCCGAAAGCACGCCCGGCCGGGGAAGCCGCTTCACGGTGCTCCTGCCACGCGTCGCATTGGCGGCGGATGCCGGCACCGCGGCGTCATCGGCCATGGTGCCGCCGTGCGGGACGGAGACGATCCTGCTCGTCGAAGACGATGGGAGCGTTCGCTCCGCCATCCGACGCCAACTCGAGCGGCTGGGCTACACCGTCCGCGAGGCGGCGAACGGCCGCGACGCGCTCGCGCTGGCCGCATCGCCGGCGGAGCGCATCGACCTCGTGTTGACGGACGTCGTCATGCCGGAGCTCAGTGGCCGCGCGCTGGTGGAGCGGCTCGCCGCCCACCGTCCGGAGCTCCGCGCCGTGTACATGTCCGGCTACACCGACGACGAGATAGTCCGCCGCGGGATGGCGCAGCCGGAGTCGGTGTTCCTCGAGAAACCGTTCACCTTCGAGCGCTTGGCGGACGTGGTGCGGCAGGCGCTCGATGCACCGGGTGACGCGGGGAGGTCGCGGAAGCCACGACGGGATGACGCGGTGACCGGCGCGTAGCGTCGTCGAGCCTCGGCGCTCGCCTCGTGACGCCACGCGCTGCGGGCGTTACTCTACCCGCATGTCTACTCCCGATCAGCCGCTCCGCTCCCGGCGCCGTACGGCGCGCCGCCTCCCCCTCGCCTCGTCGCTCGTCGCGGCCCTGGCATGCACCGGCGTCCGCACGCCGGCACCCGCCGCGCCCCCCGCGCCCGCCGCCGGCATCACCGCCCGCGTGCTCGTCTACAACATCCACGCGGGGAAGAGCGCGGCCGGCGCGGACAACCTCGCCGGCGTCGCGGACCTCGTGCGCGACAGTGGCGCCGACATCGTGCTGCTACAGGAGGTAGATCAGGAGACGCGCCGCTCGGGCGGGGTGGACCAACCCGCCGTGCTCGCGGCGCGCACCGGGATGCACGTCGCGTTCGGCAGTGCGCTCGACTACGACGGCGGGAAGTACGGCGTCGCCATCCTGTCGCGCTGGCCGATCGTGAGCGACACGATGATCCCACTGCCGGTGACGTCCCCTCCGCGGCGCGCCGGTGGATCGTACGAGCCGCGCGGCGCGCTGCGCGTGCGCGTCGCCACTCCGATGGGTCAGCTCACCGTGATCGACACGCACCTCGACGCGACGGGCGATGACCACTGGCGCCGCCAGGAAGCGGACACGATCGCGAGTCTCGTCGCGCGGGAACGGCGGCGCGCGGCGCTGGTGATCGCCGGCGGCGACTTCAACTCCACCCCCGAGAGCGCGGTGCAGGGCACGCTGCGCGCGGGGATGCGCGACAGTTGGTCGGAGTGCGCGACGGGCGACGGCTTCACCTATCCGGACGACGTGCCGGCCAAGCGCATCGACTACCTGTACCTCGGCGGCCTGGTCCGCTGCCGGTCGGCGCGCGTGCTCGAGACGCACCTGTCGGACCACCGCCCGCTGCTGGTGGAGCTCCGGCTCCCCGCCGCGAATTCGGCGACGGTCGCGGCGGCGGGCAACGTGGACCCCCGCACGCCGTTGACACCGGCGCAGCGCGCGTGGGTCGACAGCACGCTCGCCTCGCTCTCCCTGCGCGAGCGCGTCGGCCAGATGGTCTCCGTGTGGGTCCTGGGCGACTACACGAACACGCGCGACTCGAGCTTCGCCGAGGCGCTGCGCTGGATCACGCAAGACAAGGTTGGCGGCGTGTCGATGTCGCTCGGCTCCCCGATCGAGGTGGCCGCGAAGATCAACGCCATGCAGCGCGCGGCGTCCGTCCCGCTCCTCGTCAGCGCCGATCTGGAGCCGAACCTCGGGCGGCTCCAGGGTGGAGTGTTCGACCACTACCTCATGGACGCCGGCGGCGCGACGGTCTTTCCGAACGCCATGGCCATCGGGGCGACCGGTCGCGAGCAGGATGCGTACGACGTCGGCCTCGACATCGGCCGCGAGGCCAGGGCGGTGGGGATCCTGATCGACTTCGCGCCGGTCGCCGACGTGAACAACAACCCGGCGAACCCGGTGATCAACACGCGCTCCTTCGGCGAGAATCCCGCCGACGTGGCCGCGCGCACCGCGGAGTTCGTGAAGGGAGTGCAGGACGCCGGCGTCGTCGCCACGCTCAAGCACTTTCCCGGGCACGGCGACACCGACGTGGACTCGCACCTGGGGCTGCCGCGCGTGAACGCCACGATGGCGCGACTCGACTCGGTGGAGCTGGTGCCCTTCCGCGCGGGGATCCAGGCGGGGGCGGGGATGGTGATGACGGCGCACATCGCGCTCCCGGCGGTGCAGGGGGACAGCACGACGCCGGCCACGCTCGCGCCGCGCATCCTCACCGGGCTGCTGCGCGACAGCCTGCACTTCGGCGGGCTCGCGATCACCGATGCGCTGACGATGGCCGGGATCGGCAAGGGGTACTCGACCGAGGAGAGCTCGGTGCTCGCCGTGAAGGCGGGAGCCGACGTGCTGCTCAAGCCGAGCGATCCGACGAAGGCGATCGACGCCGTCGTCGCCGCGGTGGAGCGCGGCGAGATCTCTCGCGCGCGCATCGACTCGTCGGTGCGACGCGTGCTCGAGCTCAAGGCGCGCACCGGCGTCGCCTTCCACCGGCTCGTACCGCTCGACACGCTGCGCGACATCGTGGGCGCGCCGGAGCACCGCGCCCTCGCCGAGGACATCGCGGCGCGCGCCGTCACGCTGCTGCGCGACCGGGAAAACCTGGTCCCCGTTCCACCGGGTGGGCGCACGGTGCTCGTGCAGTACGTGCCCGAATCGGAGCTGGAGGCCGGGCGCACGTTCGCCGCCGAGGTGCGCCGGGCTTCGCCGGGCTGCCCGGTCTTCGAGATCGGGCCCGCATCGCCGCCGGCCACGCTCGACTCCATCGCGGGCGCGGTGCACGGAGCGGACCGGGTGATCGTCGCGACCTACGTGCGGCGCATCGAGGGAGAGGGACGCGTGGCGATCCCCACCCCGGTCGCGAGCTGGATCGACTCGCTCGCCGTGCGCGAGCGCGTGATCGTCGTGTCGTTCGGCAATCCCTATCTCGTTCGCCAGTTCCCTCGGGTGGGCACGTACCTCGTGACGTACGGCGTGGCCGACGTGCTGGAGCGCGCGGGCGCGCGCGCGGTGCTCGGCCTCGCGCCGATCACGGGCACGGTGCCGGTGTCGCTGCCGGGCTTCTTCACGCGCGGTGACGGGATCCGGCGTCCAACGGTGGTCGGAACGCGCTGAGCCGGCGTCCCCTCAGGTGATCTGCGACAGCAGCTCCCCCAGCTCCGCCGCGCTCCCGGGCCGGTCGTCGGGCTCCCTCGCCAGCAAGCGGACGACCAGCGCCGACAGCGCTGGCGGCACGTCGGGGGCGAGTGTGGAGGGGGGGAGCGGCTCCCCGTGGAGGAGCTTGGCGATCAGGGCGATGGGCGTCTCGGCCACGAACGGGCGACGGCCGGTCAGGCATTCGTACAGGACGACGCCGGTGGCGTAGAGATCGCTGCGCACGTCCACGGTCTCCGCCAGGAGCTGCTCCGGCGGCATGTAGTCGGGCGTGCCGAGCACGATGCCCACCTGCGTGATGGCATTCGCGCGCTCGGCGAGGCGCGCGATGCCGAAGTCCATCACCTTGAGCACACCCGACCCGTCCAGCAGCAGGTTCGCCGGCTTGATGTCGCGGTGGATGACGCCGTGCTCGTGCGCGGCGCCGAGCGCGCGGGCGAGCTGCCTCGCGACGGCCAAGGTCGCGGAGACCCCGACGTGTCCACGCGTGTCGATGAGCTCGCGCAGGGTGATCCCCTCCACGTACTCCATCGTGACGAAGGACACGCCTCCCCACTCGCCCAGATCGTGGGTGCGCACCACGTTCTCGTGCGAGATGCGCCGCGCGAGCCGGATCTCGCTCTTGAAGCGCTCCCGGAGCGTGCTGTCGCCCTCGAGCAGAGTCGGCCGGATGACCTTGAGGGCGATGTCCTCGCCGAGCTCGCGGTCGCGCGCTCTGTACACTGTCCCCATCCCGCCGCTCCCGATGATCTCGACGATCTCGAAGCGTTCGGCGAAGAGCTGGCCGGTCGCGAGATCGCCAGGGGAGCGCACGCCGGAGGGTGCGACTCCCGCGGACACCGGCGTGCGCCGATCCGCCGGGGCACCCGTGCCGGCGGACGCGGTGGGGATCCGACCGAGCTCACGCCGAAGCGCGTCGGCGATCTCCTGCCCGAGATCGCTCACCTGCCTGCGCAGCCGCTCCTCGCGGGCGCGGACCCCGGCGACCATCGCGTCGAACACGCGGGCGAGCCGCCCGAGCTCGTCGGCCCTTCTCGCCACGGAGGCCAGCGACCCGGGCACGTAGCGCCCCGCCTCGACCGCCGTCGCCGCGTCGATCACCCGCTCCACCTGCCGGAGGTACTCCACCTCCGTGTCGCGCAGCCGCTTCTTCTCGAGGCAGGCGCCGACTCGCGCCCGCAGCAGCACCGGCTCGAACGGCTTGGTCAGATAGTCCTCGGCGCCCATCTCGATGCAGCGGACGACGCTGTCCAGCTCATCCAGGGCCGATATCATGATGAACGGAATGTCGTGCAGACGCGGATCGCCGCGCCGCCGCTCCAGCACCTGGTATCCGTTCATCTCGGGCATCATGATGTCGAGCAGCACCAGATCGATGTCCGTCGCCTCCAGCACCTCGAGCGCCCGGCGGCCGTTTCCCGCCTGGGTCACGGTGTAGCCGAGACGCTCGAGCATGCGGCCGAGTGCCTCGCGGTTCAGATCGACGTCGTCCACGACGAGCAGCGACCCGTGTACGGTCTCGGCCGAGACGGGGTGCCCCACCGCCAGCCGGGGCGCGAGATCGGAGCCCGGGGCGCCGCCCTTCTGGCTCGCGATGCCGATGGCGCGATCGGTGGGACGCGACCCGACCGGCACGCGCGTCAGCGTCTCGCCGATCAGCACCAGTAGACGTTCGGCGGCCGCTTCGATCCGCTGCAGGTCGGGGATCAAGCGCTCCTGCCCGCGCGTCCGGGCGTCCGCGGTCAGCATCGCCGTCCGCTCGACGATGCCCTCGAGCCGTGCATCGACCGAGTCGCACAGCTCGGAGGGGATCACGGCGTTGGCTTCGCGCCGTGTCGGATCCAGCAGGTCGTTGACCAGTGTGAGTGTCTGCTTGCCGGCGAGGGTGATCTCCTCGAGGACGGTCACGAACTCCGGCAAGTGGAGGTCCCGCGCCTCCTCCCGCAGCAGCTCGGCGTAGCTGAGGATGTGGTTGACCGGCGTCCGGAGCTCGTGCCGCAACTGCCGGAGCACGTCGCGCTCGGACGGGCCGCGACCGGTCGTCGGCACGGGTCAGGCTTCCTTCCGCAACAGGGCTTCGATCTTCGGGAGGAGGCGCTCGAGCGCGATCGGCTTGCTGTCGTAGTCGTCGCAGCCGGCCGCGATGGCCCTGTCGCGATCGGCCGACATGGCGTGCGCGGTCAGGGCGATGATCGGGATGTCCTGCGTCTCGGGCGTGGCCTTGAGCCGTCGGGTCGCCTCCCAGCCATCCAGCACCGGCAAGCTCATGTCCATCAGAATGAGGTCGGGCATCTCCGCCTGGCCCATCGCCACGCCCTGCGCGCCGTCGTGCGCCGCCAGGAGCTCGTAGCCCCGGCGTCGCAGGAGGCGTGTCAACGAGTCGCGATTCATCTCGTCGTCTTCGACCAGCAGGATTCTCGTCAGCGCACCCTCCCGCGCTCGCGCGCGGATCGCGACCCGTGTCTCTACGCCTTCCGGCGCGTGTCGGGCTGGCGAACCGACGCCGCCAGCAGATCGCGAACCTCGGCCAGCAGCGCGTCGCGGCCGTACGCGGACTTCTGGACGGTGGCGGCGACGTAGCCGTTCAGGCGCCGATGGTCGTCCGCCGTGAGATCCCTGGCGGTGATGACCACCACCGGAATGCTCCGCCACTCCTCGTGCCGGCGCAGCTCGGTGAGGAACGCGAACCCGTCCACTTCCGGCATCATGAGGTCGAGCAGGATCAGCCCCGGTCGGCTCCGCTCGACGTGCTCCAACCCGATCTGGCCGTTCTCGGCCTCATCGACCACCCAGCCTCCCGGCTCGAGGACCCGCCGCAGGGAGTCGCGCATTGCCGGATCATCCTCGACGACCAGGATGGTCCGGGCTCGATGCTCACGCCGGTACCGTTCGAGCACGGTAGTCAGGCGGCCGCGGTCGATCGGCTTGGTCAGGTACTCCGACGCGCCCAGCGCGTACGCCATGCTCTTCTCTTCGACGATCGTGAGCATGATGACGGGGATGTCCGCCAGCTCGGGGTCGCCCTTCAGCGCCGTCAGGACGGCCCACCCATCCATGCCCGGCATGAGCACGTCCAGGGTGATCGCGTCGGGTCTGAGCTCCTTCGCCAGCCGCAAGCCGTCGGCGCCGCTCGGCGCGGTCACGATGTGAAACCCCTCCGTCGCGAGAAAGCGCTGCATCAGCTCGCGGGCCGTCGCATCGTCGTCGATGACCAGGAGCGTGGGGCCACTCTCGCGCTCGGGGGCGGACGTCGGCTCCGCGTCCGGCTCGAGCGTCCCTTCCGGGCCGGCCACCTCGGCGGGCAGTCTGATCGTGAAGGTGGAGCCCTTCCCGATCTCGCTCTCGACCGTGATGTCCCCACCCATCATGCGGCAGAAGTGCCGGCTGATCGCCAACCCGAGTCCGGTGCCGCCGTACCTCCGGGTCGTCGACGAGTCGGCCTGCGCGAACGCCTGAAACAGCCTGGCCGTCTGCTCGGGACTCATGCCGATCCCGCTGTCGCTCACCGCGAACGTGACCGAATCGACGTCGTCGATGGACTCCCGGGTGACGGACAGCGTGACGGTGCCGTGCTCCGTGAACTTGGTGGCGTTGCTCAGGAGGTTGAACAGCGCCTGCCGCACCTTCGTCACGTCCGCGCGCATCGCGCCGATCCCCTCGGCCGATCGGACGAGCAGGGTGTTGTCGTTCCGCTCGACCAGCGGCCGGACCAGAGCCACGACGTCCCCGACGAGCGTCGGCACGTCGAACGTCTCCAGGTAGAGATCCATCTTGCCCGCCTCGATCTTGGAGAGATCGAGGATGTCGTTGATCAGTCCGAGCAGATGCGTTCCGGCGGCGTGGATCTTCTGCAGGTCGGGCACGAAGTCGTGCTGCCCGCGGTCCGCGAGCTCCTCCAGCAGGAGCTGACTGTAGCTCAGGATGGCGTTCAGCGGCGTGCGGAGCTCGTGACTCACGTTGGCCAGGAACTGCGACTTGGCGTTGCTCGCCGCCTCGAGCTCCCGGCTCTTCTCCTCGAGCGCCGCCTCCGCCCGCTTCCGCTCGGTGATGTCCAGCCACGCCCCGACGGCCTCCACGGTCTCACCGTGCGCACCGTGCGTCAGCCGCAGCTCGTCGCGGATCCAGCGGTACGATCCGTCCTCGTGCCGGAAGCGGTATTCGCTGCTGGCCTCCCCCTGCGCCAGCAGGGCGGCGTGAGTGGCGTAGGCACTCGCGCGGTCCTCGGGATGCAGGTGCGTGGGCCACCAGGCAGGATTCACGGCCTCGGCGACGCTGTACCCCATGACGCGCGTGACGTTGTCGCCGACCCAGACCGGGGTGACCGCCCTCGGCGTGACCGCGAGCGCGTAGAGCACTGCCGGGCTCGCGGCGAGCAGGTGCTCCAGCCGAGCGCGCGTCTCGCGCAGCGCCTCCTCCGCGCGCTTCCGCTCGGTGACATCGGACCACCCGACGACGCCGGCGACGATGCGCCCGCCGCGGTCGCGTACCGGAGCGGCGCTGAACAGCCCGACGCCGATCGTGCCGTCACCGCGGAGCATCCGGATCTCCTCGTCGGTGACCACCTCGCCGCTCTTGATCGCGCGCGCGAGGGGCCACTCCTCCGGCCGGAGCTCGCGCCCGTCTGGATGAAAGCCCGTGTAGTCGGTGTACTCCTCGATCCTGCTCGACGGCCGGAAGGGATGGCGCAGGAAGCGCTCGACCTGCTCGTTGGCGAGGACGAGACGGCCGGAGGGGGCCTCGGCGATGACGACCGCGCTGGGCATCTGCTTCAGCACGGCCTCGAAGAGGGCCCACGGCTCCACGAGCTCTTCGGCGAGCGCCTGCGGCTCCTCGCCTTGCCGCCCGAGCTTCACCGCCTGCTCGTCGCGCTGCTCGGCGGGCGAGTCGGCTTCCGTGCCGGAGGGTTCCGTGCCGGAGTGCTCCGTGCGAGAGTGTCGCTCGCGCTCGACGCGTGGCTGGTGACGACTCGGCCTCGCGTGCTCGGCATCGCCCGTGCCGTCCATGGCAAACCCCTGCGTTCGGTGAGCGAGCTCTCGATACCAGGGTTTCCGGAAGCCGGCACGATACACGATCCATCCGGCGCGCGCCAGCCGGCGCGATGGCTCACCGACTTGCTGGGAGTTGGCGGTACCATACCACTGAGCTCGCCCACCAGCGCCTCGTCACATCCGCTTCACGGCGCGCGCCGGCCCTCCGCGCGAGACGCCGCCGTCTCCCCACGCGCCCTCGCCCTCCGTGCCAACGAACGTCAGGTGAACCGGAACGGGATCGGGAATCATGACGCGATACGACAGCGTGCTGCCGCGCATCTCGATGTCGCGCACCTCGATCGCGTCGTCCTCGCCGATGGCGCGCACCCGGCCGGTCAGCCGGCCCCCCGTGCGCGTGATCTCGAGGATCGCGTGCTGCGGATGCCCGCCCACCATCACGGTGGTCTCGTAGACGCCAGCGGGATCGGTCATCGGCGCCACGCCGCGAATCGCTGGCGCGGGAAGCTCCAGGATCGGCGCCACCGTTCCGATCCACATCCGGCCGCGCTCCAGGTCCAGCGTCCATACCGCGCGCTCGATGAACCCGGCGCTGAGCACGCCGTCGTGGATCATGTCCCCCTTGATCATCACCGGCACCGTGGCATCCGCTCCCGTGGCGAGCGGCAGGCGCAGGTCCATCTTCCGCGCGGTGCTGTCCCCCCCGAGCATCGCCGCCGCGTACGGCGCGAGGAGCGTGGACGCGCCGTTCTCCGAGTCCCACTCCAGCCACAGCTCGGCGCCGCCGGGAGCGCGCACGCCGACGAACGCATCGAGCTCTCCGCCGGCCGCCCCGGTCGCGAGCCGGACGTCCACCGGCGTCATGGCGCGCACGCGCGCCGCCAGGCTCGCCGGCGTCTCGAGCACGAGGCGGTCGTGCGCCAGATCGACGGTCAGCAGGCGCCCGCGAAACGCCGCGAGCGAGATGAGGCCGCGCACGGCCGGCGCGCGGGGGCCGAGGATCCGTCCGAGCTCCATCACGCCGGCGTCCTCCGTCACCTCCAGCGGCCCTACGCCGAGCGTGACGTTGGCGCACGTGCGCCCGGAGAGCACCTCGCCGGTGAGGCGCACGCCGAAGCGCCTCCCCCCGGGCGTGCATCCCAGCGCCGCCGAGTCGCGCGCCGAGATGACCGTCGTGCCGCCGCCCGTGTCGAACAGGAAATCGGCCGTGTCAGCGCCGACGCGCACGCGAATCGTTCGCAGGTGCCCCGCGTGCCGCTGGAGGGGGATCACGACCGGCACGTCGGTCGCGGTGCGCACCGCGGGGCGCACCGGCCGTTCGGGTGTACCAGGAGCGGTGGTGATCACGAGCGCCGTCAGGGCGGCGGCGAAGTGCGAGCTCGTCATAGCGATGGTACCATGATTCCGGGTGTGG
>DASUXC010000044.1:0-4578 GCA_036378095.1 Gemmatimonadaceae bacterium
CGCAGGTGTACGACGGCTTCCCCGGGACGCATCTCACCGTCGATGTGCACGTGAAGTCGATCGCGCACGGGGACGACTCCGTCCGCGTCACGTACGTGGTGGACAACCAGCCGGCCAGCGAGGAGCGCGTCTTCACGCTGACCGTCGAGGCGCCCGCTCCGGCCACGCACCTCTCGATCCCCGAGCCGCGCGCGGGGTGGAACGTGTCGACGCGCTACGTCGATCGATCGGTCGCGAGCTGGGCGGCGCTCGACGACACCATGGGGACGCCCGGGCGGAGCACGCCGCCGCTCTCGTTCACGGCGTTCGGGCTTCCCGGCATCGTGGACGCGCACGTGCAGGGCTGGGCCGAGCCGCCGGACATCGACGCGATGGCCGACGACGATCCGCGCCTCACCAAGGACGCGCTCGAGGTGGCGAGCGTACCGCTGAAGGTGGTGGGGGTGGTCCCCGCGCTCCCCCATCCCACGCGCGCCGTGCTGATCGCCCGGCTGGTCGACCTCGCGCGGCAGACGTGCGACCTGGGCTGGACCACCAATCCGCACGTGTGCGCGTCGCTCGACGCCTACCTGCGCGCGCCGTCACCGCGGCTGCTCGGCTTTCTCAGGGCGGTGTCGGAGACCCGGGCGCGTCCGGGCGTGTTGAACGACAACGCGTACTGGCTGCTTCGCTCCAACGCGGAGATCGCGCGGGACTTCGTGGACGTCGCGAGCATTCGCCTGACGTACGTCTGCGACAACAGCTACCGCGTCGGCAACTCGAACTACGTACCGGTGACCGTGCGCTATCAGGTGGACGGAACGGGCGAGGGTGGGAGCATCACGGTACCCGGACGGTCGAGCGACGAGGGGGCGGCTCCCGAGGCATCGCTCACGACGAGGGGCGTGGGGATGGTGCGTCTCCTGCTCGGCGGGCGCGTGATCCAGACCGCGGCGAACGGAGGCACCGCCTGCCAGCATTGAGGCTGGGGGACGACTCGGGTCCGACGCACGGAGACGCGGGCGCGGAGTCGGCTCGACGCGACGATTCATGAATGGACATTTCGAATTGAGAGGAGCCCCGCACGGGTCGCGCGTGCGGGGCTCCTCGCATTCGCGCCGCCGATGGAAACCCGTCGAATGTCAGGCCGTTAACATTACGAGAATCGCCGCCCGCGAAACGCACCATGTGGGGCCTCGCGGCGGCGGGGCAATCGACTTCGATGGACCTTCGCACTCCGGTAATGAGCACATCAGCCAGGCCGCGCCTCGACGTCGCGGTGATCGGCGGCGGCATTGGCGGCCTCGGCGCCGCCATCGCGCTTCGGCAGCGCGGGATCGCGGCGCACGTGTACGAGTCGGCTCCGGTGCTCCGGGAGGAGGGAGCCGGGCCCGCCGTCTCCACGAATGCCATGCAGGTGTTGGGGCGGCTCGGGCTCGCCGACCTCGTGCTCGCCGCGGGTGTGCCGCTCGAGCGCTTCGAGGTGTCCGATGCGCGGAGCGGCCCGCTCCAGCGGCTCGACTTCGCCGACGCGGCGCGGCGGCACGGGGCGCCGACGGTCGCGATTCACCGCCGGCGGCTGCGCGACATCCTCGCCGCCCAGGTGCCGGCGTCGCACGTACACACGGGCGCGACGTGCGAGGGGGTGGCCGAGGCGGGCGACCGAGCCGAGGCGCGCTTCGCCGGTGGAAAGGTGATCGATGCCGACCTCGTGATCGGCGCGGACGGGCTGCGGTCCACCGTGCGCGAGTACGTCGCGCCGGGGCGGACGCCCAGATACTCGGGGCAGACGTCGCTCCGGGGCGTGGCGTCGCTCGAGCTCCCGCCGGCGCTCCAGCGCGTGGCGCGCGAGACGTGGGCGCCCGGCATGCGCTTCGGCTTCGTGCCCATCGGGAAGGGGGAGGTGTACTGGTTCGCCACGTTCGATGCGCCCGCCGGCGGGACGGGGAGATCGACGCACGCGGAGCTGCCCATGAAGCGGCTGTGCGCCACCTTTCCGTCGCCGGTGGCGGACATCGTCGCGGCGACCGACGCGACGCGGGTGATCCGGACGGACGTGTACGACCTCGTCCCCTTCGCGGGGTGGAGTCGCGGGCGGGTGGTGCTGCTGGGGGATGCCGCGCACGCGGCGACGCCCAACCTCGGCCAGGGTGCCGCGCAGGCGATCGAGGATGCGTGGGTGCTGGCGGACCGGCTGGCCAACGCGGCGACGGTGGAGGAGGCGCTTCGGGCGTACGAGGCGATCCGCCGGCCCAAGGCGCGGTTCGTCGTCAGGCGGTCCTGGTCCGTGGGGCGCCTCGCGCACCTCGCGAATCCGGTGGGACGCGCGGTGCGGAACCTGCTCGTGCGGCTCACGCCGGAGTCCGTCGAGCGGCGGGAGTACGATCGGTTGTTCGCGCTGAACTACTGAGCGGTGGCGTTCACCTCGATGCCGACCGGCACCGCGATGGTTCCCTCGAGGTAGGCCGCCGCCCGCCCCGCGACGAGAACCCGCTCGGCCGTCAGCCGGCAGCGCAGCTCGCCGCCACGCCGGGACAATTGCGCGGCACGGAGGCTCGAGCGATTCAATCGCGCCGCCCAGTACGGCGTCAGCGCCGCGTGGATGGATCCCGTGACCGGATCCTCGGGGATCCCGTAGCTCGGGGCGAAGTAGCGTGACACGAAGTCCGCGCTCCGGCCCGGCGCGCTGACCGCCACCCCGTAGGGATGCAGGGCGGCGAGCACGTCGAGCCTGGGCCGCACTCCGCGGACCGTCGCTTCGTCCGCGACGATGACGTAGTAGTTCGGATCCTCCTCGACCCGCAACACCTCGCTCGCCTCGATCCCCAGGCCGTCGCCGAGCGAGCGAGGCGGCACCTCCAACCGCGCCGGCGTGTATCGCGGCAGCTCCAGCTCCAGCCACTCGTCGTCGCGCCGGACCGTCAGGGGGCCGCTCCGAGTCTGGAACCGCACGTCCCGCAGCTCCGGGCGCAGGCGCCCGAAGATCACGAAGGCCGTCGCGAGCGTCGCGTGCCCGCAGAGCGGAACCTCCTGCGTCGGGGTGAACCAGCGGAGGTGATACCCCGCCCGGTCCGGCACGAAGAACGCGGTCTCGGCCAGGTTGTTCTCGGCGGCGATGGCCTGAAGCAGATCATCGCTCGGCCATCGCTCGAGCGGACACACGCCGGCCGGGTTGCCGTGAAAGACGTGCGAGGTGAAGGCATCCACGACGAAGTACCGGAGCTGTTCCACGCTGGATCTCCTGATGTCGGACGGGGAGATCGGGCCATGCTCAGGCGCTGCCACCGCCGAAGATGCCGAGCCCCGGAATGTTCAGATAGCCGAAGAATGCCAGGAGGAACCACACGACGAAGGCATTCAGGATCGTGTCGCGGTTGACCGGCGACCAGCCAAGTCCCGGAACGGGGCCCCGCAGGACGCTCGCCACCGGCGGACGGGTCGGGCCGCGCAGCGGGTTGTGCGCGGCCGTCATCGTGTGCGCGACGACGTTCGCCGCGGATTCCTCGGACGCCAGGACGTGTCCATTCAGGGCCGCCGTCCCCAGCGCTCCCCGTGCGGGGTTGGCCAGGAGATGGCTGTACGTATTGAGCGCCGTGCTCGTCTCCGCCGAGAGCAGCGTGCCTCCGCACATCCTCGCGTACACGAGCTCCAGCAGCGCGACCGGCTCGATGCTCCAGCCGCGAGCCACGCGGGCATCGATCGCGTCGCCGATCGAGAGGTTCGTCGACGCGTGCCCGTAACGCAGGTTGACCGCCACGGCGTTGAACACGGCCACGAGATTGTTCGCCTCCAGCGCGACCTGCACGGGCCCGAGTCGCGTCCGACTCAGGGCGAAGGCCAGTCGGCGATACGAGGCATAGATCCACTGCGTGAGCGCCACGATCGCCTGCGTGGGCAGCAGGAGATTGAACCAGCTCGGGACGATGATCGTTCCCATCGCGTGCATGAACTCGAAGAGGCTGATGTTCCTGTTGAGGAACTCCACGACCAGCTCTTCGATGGCGGCGATGGGCACATGGTGGCAGAGATGCATGCCGCCGTGTCCCGCGAGCGTCGCGTCGATCTCACTCGGAGCTTTCGCGTCGAGGAGCGGCCAGACGCTCGTCCCGGCCTCCGCGAAGATCTGTCCGGTCGCGTAGGTCTGGGCGTCGAAGCCCGGTCGGCCCGGAACGATCACGAAGTGGCCCGGCGCGCCGTGCAGCCCCGCCTGATACACGATCATGAGCGCCTACCGCGCATGGGCGGCCTTCGCGCCTCGATCCATTTACGCAGCGCCGCCGCGCCGGCGGCGTGCCCGTTGCGCTCCGCCTCCTCCAGGGGCGTCTCGTAGTGGTCGATGCGCGTCCTCGCCTCCGGGTCGGCACCGTGCCGCAGGAGGATCTCCACCGCGGCGGCATCGTCGCGGCAGGCGGCGAAGTGGAGCGCCGTGAAGTCGTTGGTTCCCCGCTGAGCCGGGTCCGCGCCCGCGGCGAGGAGGAGCGCGAGCACCTCGTGCCGGTCCGGCGCCGGGCGGTCGATCGCCGCGAAGAGCGAGGGGAAGCCGTCACCCGGGTAGTTCGGATCGGCGCCGAGCTCGAGGAGCGCGCGCACGAGCGAGAC
>DASUXC010000045.1:0-104880 GCA_036378095.1 Gemmatimonadaceae bacterium
GTCGTCGATGGTGGACATGGTTGGTGGATCGCGGTGCGGGGCATCGGGAACTCCGGCGCCCACGGACGGTACAATCAAGGCTCCATCTCGATTAGATTCAACGTCTTATGATCAAGCGTCAGGTTCCCGAGCTCCTCGCCCCCGCCGGATCCCTCGACGCCGTTCGCGCGGCCGTCGCCAACGGCGCCGACGCGGTCTACCTCGGCGCGGAGCGGTTCAACGCGCGCGACGAGGGGGCGCAGCTCACCCTCGACGAGCTGGCCGAGGGGTGCCGGATCGCCCACGAGCGCGGGAAGCGCATCTACCTCACGCTGAACACGCTGGTCAAGCCGCACGAGATCGTCGATGCGCTCGAGCTGCTCGGCGAGGCGATCGACCGGGGCGTCGACGCGGCGATCGTGCAGGACCTGGGACTCGTCCGGCTCATCCAGCGCGTCTACCCGGGCTTCGAGCTGCACGGCTCCACGCAGATGACCGTGCACGACGAGAGCGGCGCGGCCGTCATGCGCGAGCTCGGCCTCGCCCGCGTGGTGCTCGCCCGGGAGAACACGCTCGACGACATCAGGAGCATCCGCGCCGCCGTGCCGTCGCTCGAGCTCGAGACGTTCGTCCACGGCGCGCTCTGCATCTCGTACTCCGGGCAGTGCTACATGTCCGGCCTCATCTCCGAGCGCAGCGCCAACCGCGGCTCGTGCGCCCAGGCGTGCCGCAAGGACTACGTGCTCACCGACGCGACCACGCGCGACACGCTCGATCGCGGCTACCTCATCTCGGCTCGCGATCTCGCCGCCGTGGAGCACCTCCCCGCGCTGGCCGAGCTGGGTGTGCACACGCTCAAGATCGAGGGGCGCAAGAAGAAGCCGGAGTACGTGGCCACCGTCACGCGCGGCTACCGCGACCTGCTCGAGCGCGTCGGGCGGGGGGAGGCGCCCGAGTCGAGCACCCCGAGCGCCGAGCTGGTGCAGATCTACAGCCGCGGCTTCACCGGGGGGATGTACGGCGGGCGCGCCGGGCGCGACTACATCACGCGCGCCACCCCGGACAATCGCGGCGTCACGCTCGGCGTGGTGGTCGCGCACGAGCGCGGCGAGGTGATCGTCGAGCTCTCCACTCCGGTGGCCGAGCGCGATGGGCTCGCGTTCGAGCCCCCCGAGGGCGCGCGCGGCGCGACGGTGGGCTTCACCGTGTCGCGCGTGCGGACGCTCGCCGCGCGTGCCGGGATGACGCGCCAGGCGATTCGCACGCGCTCGCGCATTCCCGTGGGGTGGCGCGTGGTGCGCACGTCGCACGCCGCGCTCCTCGAGCGCGCCCGCGCGAGCTGGGCGGCGCTCGCCGGTCCGGTGCGCGAGCGCAGGACGCGGCTGGACGTGCGCCTGTTCGGCGGGGCGGGCGCGCCGCTCAAGTTGATCGCCACCGCCGACGGCGAGACGGTGGAGGCCAGGAGCGAGATCGAGCTCGCGCCGGCGCGCAAGCGGGCGCTCGATCGCGAGCAGCTCCGCGAGCAGCTCGGGCGCCTCGGGGAGACCCCGTTCGCCCTCGGCGCGGTGGACGACGCCGCGCTGCCGCCCGGCCTCTTCCTCCCCGTGAGCGAGCTGAACGCCCTCCGGCAGCGCGCCGTCGAGGCGCTGCTCCTGCGCCGGGACTGGACTCGTCAGGCGGAAGACGCCGAGCGGCGTGCCCGCATCGCGAGCGCCGTGGCCGAGGTGCGGGCGCCGGAGGCGCCGGAGGCGGCGTCCAGCGCGTCCGCCCCCGCGTTCGTGCTCGCCGCCGACGTGTACCGGCTGGAGGACGCGCGCGCGGCGGCGCAGGCCGGCGCCACCGAGATCGCCCTCGACCCCTTCCTGCGGCACCCGGTGCCGCCGGTGTCGCGCGTGCGCGCGCTCGCCGAGGAGCTGGCGGGGCGGGGCGTTGCGTTCAGGCTGCGGACGCCCACGATCGTGCGTCCCGAGGAGCGGCGCGCGCTCGATCGATGGCTGGCGCTCGGTCTCCCCGCGCTCTCCGGGCACCTCGGCCTCATCGCCGAGCTCTCGCGCGGCGGGAGCGACGTGGTCGCCGACTACGCCGTGAACTGCTTCAACCAGCACACCGCGGCGGAGCTCTTTCGCCTCGGCGCCAGGCGCATCGTGCTCTCGGTGGAGCTCACGGCGGACGAGCTGGCCGCGGTCGCCGCGCCGTGGGACGGACGCGGCTTCGACGTGCTCGTCTACGGACGACCCGAGGGGATGACCATCGAGCACTGCGTGCTCTCCGCCGCCTTCGACCGGGTGCCCACCACCTGCCGCGATCTCTGCGTCAAGTCGCACCCGCTGGTGGAGCTGACCGACCCCGCCGGCTACACCTTCCCGGTGGCGACCGACTCGGCATGCCGCAACCGGCTCCTGCATTCGCGGCCGATCGAAGGGTCGGAGTTCCTCCCGCGACTCTGGCGCTCGGGAGTGCGCGCGTACCGGCTGCTGTTCAACGTGCCGGGCGATCCCGTGGCCGAGATCGTGGCCCGCTGGCGCGCCGCCCTCGAGGCGCGGGTGTCGGGCGAGACGAGCGACCTGCGCGAGATCCGCGACCTCGTGGGCGGCGCCTTCACGCGCGGCCACTTCGCGCGCGCCGTCTGAGGGTGGCGCATGACGAGAGATGATGCCGCCCTCGCGTCGCGCGCGCGGCACGATGCGGGCATGAACGGTCGCCCCACGATCGACGACGCGCGCGACACGCTGCGCCGCCGATTCGGATACCAGGAGTTCCGCCCCGGGCAGGAGCGCGCGGTCGGTGCCGTGCTCGCCGGGCGCGACACGCTCGTCATCCTCCCCACCGGCGGAGGAAAGTCGCTCTGCTACCAGGTACCCGCGCTCCTCCTGCCCGGGCTCACCGTGGTCGTGTCCCCGCTCATCTCCCTCATGAAGGACCAGGTGGACGCCCTCGCCGCGCGCGGGCTCCCCGCCACCTTCGTGAACTCCACGCTGAGCGGGAACGAGGTGGCCGACCGGCTCGCGCGCGCGGCGCGCGGCGAGTACAAGATGCTCTACGTGGCGCCCGAGCGCTTCGACGCCGGCGCCACCGCCGATCGGCTGCGGGCGATCGGCGTCTCGCTCCTCGCGATCGACGAGGCCCACTGCATCAGCGAGTGGGGGCACGACTTCCGCCCGAGCTACCTGCGCATCCGCGAGGTGCGGGAGCGGCTCGGCGCGCCGCCCACCGTGGCGCTCACCGCCACGGCGACACCCGAAGTGCGCCGCGACATCGTGCACCAGCTCGCCCTCGATCACCCGGAAACGGTCATCACCGGCTTCGATCGGCGAAACCTGCACTACCACGTCGTGCGCACGCGCACCGAGGCGGACAAAGACCAGGCGCTCGTCGCCGCGCTGC
The DNA here is from genome assembly GCA_036378095.1 of Gemmatimonadaceae bacterium. Classification (GTDB taxonomy): domain Bacteria; phylum Gemmatimonadota; class Gemmatimonadetes; order Gemmatimonadales; family Gemmatimonadaceae; genus JADGGM01. Next base: position 3,364 of record DASUXC010000045.1, read on the forward strand.
GCGAGCACGAGGGGCTCGCCGTGGTGTACGCGAGCACGCGCAAGGCGGTCGAGCGCATCGCCGGCGTGCTCGAGCGCGCTCGCGTGCGCGCCGTCGCGTACCACGCGGGGCTCGACGACGAGCACCGGCACGCCGTGCAGGACGCCTTCATGCGCGAGGAGGTGCGCGTCATCGTGGCCACGAACGCGTTCGGCATGGGGATCGACAAGCCGAACGTCCGCCTCGTGATCCACCACGCCATGCCGGGGACGCTGGAGGCGTACTACCAGGAGGCCGGGCGCGCCGGACGCGACGGGCTCCCCTCGGCGTGCGTGCTGCTGCACGCTTTTCCCGATCGCTTCACGCACGAGTTCTTCATCCGCACCGCCTACCCCGAGCGCACGGTGGTGGAGCGCGTCTACGCCGAAGTGCGCCGCGCCGCGGACGGCACCGGACTCGCGCGCGTGACGCCGAAGGACATCGCGTCGATGACGCGCGGGGAGGTGAAGGACCGGGAGGCCGAGTCGGCGCTGCGCATCCTGGCACAGGGCGGGGCGTTGCAGGTGGAGCCGAGCACCACCTCGCGTGTGTGGGTGCGGCTCATCGCCACGCCGGAGCGCGTGCGCGAGGAGCTCGGCGACGATCGCGCCGCCGACCGCGGGCTGCTGCGCGCGCTCTGGCGCGCCGTGGGGTCGCGGCTCGAGGCGGGGGCGGTGGTGGACCCGGCGGGGCTCCCCCCCGGCTTCGGCGGGGCGAGCGGCGTGTCCGCGGCGCTCGACCGGCTGCAGGCCGAGCAGTTCGTCGTGTGGGAGCGCACCGGTGGCGGGTTGCGCCTCGCCGATCCGGGCGCGCCGCTCGCTCGCTTCGCGGTCGACTGGGGCACGCTCGACCGCCGCCGGCGCGCCGACATGGGGAAGCTCGACGCGATGCAGCGATACGCGTACACCACGAGTTGCCGCCGCGCCTTCGTGCTCAGATATTTCGGCGATCCGGCGGCGACGCAGGCGTCGTGCGAGGGGTGTGACATCTGCCTGGGCACCCACGTGCCGCTCGAGCCCGCGCGGCGCGGCTCGCGCACCGCGCCGCCGGAACGGCGCGAGCGGACGCGCGATGCATCCGGCGGGGCGCGGCGCGCGCGGAGCGCGGAGCGGCCGCCGGCGTTGGAGCAGGTGGAGCTCACGGGTGCCGATGCCGCGCTCGTGACCGCGCTCAGGTCGCTGCGAGGGGAACTGGCGCGCGCCGAGAAGGTACCGGCGTACTGCGTCTTCTCCGATCGCACGCTGCTCGAGATGGCCGTCCGCCGTCCGCGTTCGACCGCGGCGCTCGCCGACGTTCGCGGCGTCGGACCGGCCAAGCTGGAAAAGTACGGCGAGCGCTTTCTCGCCGTCATCCGAAGCGTGAACGACGACACCGAAGCGGCGTGACCATGGACGAATTCCCCTACTTCACCGAGCAGCACCTCGCCGTGCGCGACATGGTGCGCGAGTTCGCGCGCACCGAGGTGGCCCCCGTCGCCGCCGCGCTCGACGCCGAGGCCAGGTTCCCGTGGGCGAACGTGCGCAAGATGGGCGAGCTCGGGCTCCTCGGCATCCCGTGGCCCGAGTCGCTCGGCGGCGCGGCGATGGACTACATCAGCTACATCATCGCCATTCACGAGATGGCGAAGGTGGATGCCTCGCACGCGATCACCATCTCCGCCCACACCACCCTCGGCACCTCGCCGATCGTGAACTTCGGCACCGATGCGCAACGCGAGCGCTACGTGCCGCTCCTCGCGCAGGGGCGCGTGCTCGGCGGGTTCGGGCTCACGGAGGAGGGCGCGGGCAGCGACGCGGGCGGCACGCGAACGCGCGCGCGGCGCCGCGGCGCGCACTGGGTGCTCGACGGATCCAAGCGGTTCATCACCCACGGCGGCGTGGGCGAGGTGTTCGTCGTCACGGCGGTCACCGATCCCGGGCGCGGCACCAAGGGAATCAGCGCCTTCATCCTCACCAAGGAGACCACCGACCTCGAGGCCGCGCGCGCGGAGGGGGTGGGGCACGATCCCTCGCTCCCCGTCATGCCCGGCTTCACGGCGGGGAAGAAGGAGGACAAGCTCGGCTGGCGCGCCTCCGACACGCGCGAGCTCCTGTTCGATGGCGTCGAGGTGCCGGCGGAGAACATGCTGGGGCAGGAGGGGATGGGGTTCGTGAACTTCATGCGGACGCTCGACTCCGGGCGCATCGGGATCGGCGCGCTGTCCCTCGGGATCGCCGAGGGAGCGTTCGAGGAGGCGCTGAAGTACGCATCGGTGCGCCGGCAGTTCGGCAAGCCGATCGCCGAGTTCCAGGGGGTGCAGTTCCAGCTCTCCGACATCGCCACCGAGATCGAAGCGGGGCGGCACCTGGTGTATCACGCGGCGTGGCTGGCGCAGCAGGGGAAGCCGTTCGGCAAGCAGGCGGCAATGGCCAAGCTCTTCTGCTCCGAGCTGGCCATGCGGGCGACGATCAAGGCGGTACAGGTCCACGGCGGGTACGGCTACACGAAGGAGTATCCCGTGGAGCGGATGATGCGCGACGCGAAGATCTGCGAGATCGGGGAGGGGACGTCGGAGATCCAGCGGATCGTCATCGCGAGGCACCTGCTCAAGTCGCTGTCGGACTGAGCGCGTGCCCGACACCGGCGCCCGCGCGCCGCTCGGCGTTGCGGCGGGCGCTCGGGTGCCGGTATACTACATATGTGCCGTGGCTTCGGCGGGAACGCCGCTCGCGTGGTTTCGAGCGAGTGGAGTTCCCGACGCGACGCCTCTCACGACGTGTCGTCCCCGAGCGGGACGGCTCGGCACGCGGTACCAGCAGACGGAACGACGGTTCAGTTCAGGCGTGCGGCCGGTCGCGCGACTCGCGTCCCGACCGCACGTGACCATGATCCGGAGCGCGGCGCGGGCACGAGCGTCCGCCGCCCGCGCTCCACGCGCACCCAAGCACCTGCCGTCGATGGATCGCACGATGCCCCGGAACTTCCTCGAACCCGCGCTCGTGGCGCTCGCCCTCGTGGCGGGCACCTGGGTGTCGGCGCTCGTGGAGGCGCGGGCGCCGTGGACGATCGCGCGCACCGCGCCTCGCGCTCGGCGCGCGCGCGGAGCACCACGCTCCGCCGTCCGGCACGCGCACTCGGCGCGCGTCCACACCTACGCGAGCCGTGATCCCTTGCCGGGCGCCGAGTCGCCGCCCGGCGAGAGGGACACGACACCGAATGAAGCGAGAGATTCTCATCAACGCGAGTCAGCGAGAGACTCGCGTGGCCATCCTGGAGGATGACCAGCTCGTCGAGTTGATGATCGACCGCCCCGACAACCGCCGCATGGTCGGGGACATCTACCTCGGCAAGGTCGAGGCGGTGCTGCCGGGAATCCAGGCGGCCTTCGTCGACATCGGCACGGAGAAGAGCGCGTTCCTGCACGCGAGCGATCTCGTCTTCCCCGAGGGGGAGGACGATGTCGATCCCGACGACGAGGACGAGGAGGAGGAGGAGGGGAACGGCGGGGGAGGCGGACGCCGGGGGCGGCGCGTGAAGGCGCCGCCCATCCAGGAGCTGCTCAAGCGCGGGCAGGACATCCTCGTCCAGGTGTCCAAGGAGCCCATCTCCACGAAGGGGCCGCGCGTCACGGCGCAGATCTCCCTCGCCGGGCGATTCCTGGTGTTCATGCCCTTCGCGTCCCGCGTCGGCGTGAGCCGCAAGATCGGCGATCGCGCCGAGCGGCAGCGTCTCCGCGAGCAGATGCAGGAGGTGCTCCCCCCCAACTCGGGGGGCGTCATCGTGCGGACCGTGGGCGAGGACGTCACCCAGGAGACGTTCCGGCGCGAGCTCGACACCTTGATGGGGCAGTGGAAGCGGATGAACCGGAAGACGCGGTTCCTGCGCGCCCCGGCGCTCGTCCACCGCGAGACGAGTCTCACCCGAGGGCTCACGCGCGACCTGTTCAGCACCAAGGTGGACTCGCTCGTCGTCGACTCCAAGCAGGTGTACAACGAGATCGCCGAGTACCTCAAGGGGATCGCGCCCGAGCTCATGGACCGCCTCAAGCTGTACGACGAGCCGGTCCCGATCTTCGACAAGGCGGGGATCGAGACCGAGATCCGCGACCTGTTCAAGCGGCGCTGCGATCTTCCCTCCGGCGGCTATCTCGTGATCGAGCAGACGGAGGCGCTCGTCTCGATCGACGTGAACTCGGGACGCTACACGGGGAAGAAGGATCCCGAGAAGACGATCCTCAAGACCAACACCGAGGCGGCGCGGGAGGTGGCGCGGCAGCTCCGGCTGCGGGACATCGGCGGGATCATCGTCTGCGACTTCATCGACATGGAGTCGAAGGCGAACCGGGACAAGGTGCTGCAGGAGCTGCGGACGCATCTGGCGCGCGATCGGGCGCGCACGAAGGCGTTCGCGGTCAGCGAGCTGGGGCTGGTGGAGATGACGCGACAGCGGGTGCGCGCCAGCCACTATCAGAACATGACGGAGGCGTGCCCCACCTGCGGCGGCACGGGGCGGGTGTTCACTCCCGAGAGCACGGTGCGGCGCATGGAGCGCTCGGTGCGGCGCATGGCGGTCGAGGGGAAGAAGGACAACCTGGTGGTGAAGCTCCACCCCGACGTGGCGACGTACGTCCTGGAGCACGAGCACGACCTGATGCGCAAGCTGGAGAAGGCGGTGGGCTTCTCCCTCGAGCTCAGAGACGACCCGCTGCTCAAGCCGGACGAGCTGCGACTGGTGGTGAAGGGCGCGGAACGGGACGTGACGCAGCAGTACGCGGTGGCGTAAAGAGTCGGGTCCGGCGGAACAGGGCGGGATTGGGAGCGAAGGGCGGTGAGGCGCGAGTCGGAGCGATGACCGGCCGAGCGAGGCGAGTCGGGGGTGAAGCGCGAGTCGGAGCGAGGAGAACCCGGCGCGACGGACGCGGGGGTGGGGGGCGCGTCCGACTCGCGCCACACCGCCGGCCATTGACAGCCACTACCTCTCCCAATAAGTTGTTAAGTCTGTACCGGTTACCTCACTAATAAGACATGTCCTACGCCATCATTCGCACCGGCGGGTTCCAGTTCCGCGCCGAGCCGGGCAAGACCATTCGCGTGCCGACCATTGCCGCGCAAGTCGGCGACAGCGTCACGTTCGACGAGGTCCTCCTCGGCTCCGACGGCACCAACGTGCACGCCGGCGCACCGCTCGTTTCGGGCGCCAAGGTGACCGGCGAGATCGTCCGCCACGGGAAGGGCGACAAGATCGTCGTCTTCAAGATGAAGCGCCGGAAGAACTACGCCCGCAAGCAGGGGCACCGGCAGCCCTTCACCGAGGTCCGCATCAACGACATCACCCTGGGCTGAGCGTACACGATGGCTCACAAGAAAGGCGTCGGCTCCAGCCGCAACGGCCGCGACAGCAACCCGCAGTACCGCGGCGTCAAGAAGTTCGGGGGCGAGCACGTGCGCGCCGGGAACATTCTCGTCCGCCAGTGCGGAACCAAGTTCCACCCCGGGCGCAACGTCGGTCTCGGCTCCGACTACACGATCTTCGCCCTCATCGACGGGGTCGTGAAGTTCGAGCACAAGGACAAGGCGCGCTTCAAGGTGAGCGTCTATCCCGCAGAGGCCAAGGCCACCACGGCCGCCTGATCCTGCTCCGCGCACCAAATGGGCGCCCCCGCGGCATGGGGGCGCCTTTTTCATGACCGGCCGTTTCCGCCGGGCCGCGGTCTCCACCGCCTCCGCGCTCCGGCGCCGCACGGCACGGCCGCGCCCAGGGGAGCGCCCAGCGGAGCGCCCAGGGGAGCGCCCAGCCGAGGGCGTGACAGCGGGCGTCCGCGCGCGCATCATTACCGGACGTCATCTTCACCCGGTGCCCGATCATGCCACTCTGGGACAGGCTGAAGCAGGAGCTCGATCGTGCCGGTCACGCGGCCCAGGGCGCTCTCGACGAGGGGCGCGTGCGCCTCGACGCCTTCCGCGCCCGGCAGCTCGCCAACAAGGCGGCGCAGTCGATCGGGTGGGCGGTGTACCGCGCCCGCCAGCGGGGGCAGGAGCTCGATGCCGAGACGTACGCGAGGCTCAGCAGCACCCTCGCCGCCCACGAGGCCGAGGCCGCGCGGCTCGAGCAGCAGGTCGAATCCATGGCCCAGGGCCGGCGCTCGCGACGCTCCTCGGCGTCCGCCGCGCCGCCCACGTGACCGCGCCGTGGTCGGCCCGCACCGACAGCCGACATGACTGACGACTACGACGCCCTCGATGCCGGCGTCGCCGCGGAGCGTCGCGGGGAGGTGGACTCGGCGCTCGGGCACTACCGCGTCGCCGAAGCGAGCACCGATCCGTGGCTCCGCTCCGAGGTGCTCCGGCGGCAATCGGTGATCCACCGGAACCGGTCCGAGTGGGACGAGGCGCTCGACCTGGCGCGCCGCGCGGCCGAGGTGGCCGCCGCCGCCTCCCTGCGCGAGCAGGAGGCGGAGGCGCGGAACGCCGAGGCCACCGTGTACCTGGCCCGCGGGGAGTTCGACACCGCCCTGGACGCCTTCGAGGCGGTGCTCGCCCTGAGCCGCGACTCGCGCATCCGCGGCATGGCGCTGCAGAACATCGGCTCGATCGCCGCCCAGCGCGGCGAGTGGGAGCTCGCGCGCCATCGTTTCATGGCGTCCGTGAAGTGCTTCCAGCAGGCCGGCTACGAGCGCGGCGTCGCGATCGCCCACAACAACTACGGCGGCGCCGCGCTGGAGCACGGCAACTACGTCCTCGCCGAGGATCTCCTCGCCCAGGCAGTCGCATCGGCCAAGCGCGCCGAGGACCCCGATCTCACCGCCCTCGCCACCATGAACCACGCCGAGGCGATCGCCGGCGTGGGAGACCTCGATCGCGCCGAACGACTGCTCGATGGCGCCCTCGAGCACTTCCGCCGCGCCGGCAACGCGTGGCGCGAGGTGGAGGCACTGCGCATCAGGGGCGACATCGGCCGTCGCCGCGACGACCACGCCGCCGCGCGAGCCCACTACCGGGAGGCGCTGGCGATCGCCGAGCGGATCGGCGCCCAGGTGGAGATCGAGCAGCTCCGCAAGCGCCTCGCCGAGCCCACGCCCCCCTCGAAATGACGCGCGCGGCGCACCCGCCAGGCGGGTGCGCCGCGCGCGCACGCTGATGCGACGACCGGTCAGTCGGCGATCGCGTAGCGGGAGAGATGGTCCGTCTTGAAGACGAAGAGCTGCCGCCCGGGCTCGGAGTGCCCGTGCATGCGGTGGAGCTTCGTCCCCGAGTCGTCGATGTACCAGGCGTCGAACTCGCCGGACAGGTCCGCGCCGCAGCGCGAGTAGTCGAGCGTGACCGTCGCGCGCCGCGCGAACTCGTAATGCGCGATCCCCGCCGCGTGGATGTCCACCTCGAGGTAGGGCGACGCCGGGACATCGAACACGAACGTCGTGGGCTGCGCGACGGCGTGCTCCGGGATGCGAATGGCGAAGCGTCCGACCGACAGCGTACCGCCGCGCGGACCGATGACCGCGGTGGCCGACTGCGACGTGGACGCGGGACAGGCGAGCAGATCGGAGCTCGTTGCGGACACCGCACGATCGAGCACCGGCTGACTCGGAGCGTGAGGCGCGGTCAGCATGTCGCCGCCGCACGCGGCGAGCGAGAGAACCAGCCCACCCACGGCCAGCGCGGCGAGTAGTGGGCGCGTCTGAGTCATGGTGATGCTCCGGTTTGAGGAGGACAACTTCCAGACGGTATGACCGAACGCCGACGATTATACGATCTGCTGTACGATTAGGCAACACCCAATTATTGCACGCATGGCGTGTGGTAATTTTTGACCGATGTGATACAGATCGTTCCATGCGCCGAGCGGCGGTATGGCGTCAGGCAGCGTGAGGCACCGGCGGATGAAGACGAGAGACCCGGCTGTCAGCGCTCGGCTCTCGGCTCTCGGCTACTGCACGCCATGGAGGGGCAGTAGCCGAGAGCCGAGAGCCGATGACCCACAGCCGGGTCTCCCGGCGAGGTCCGGAGCCTGCGTGAAGCGCTACCGGTTCCCTTCGTACTCCGGCGGAAGCGTCTTGTACCGCTCCGTGAGCAGGTCCTGCCGGGACGTGTCGTGCTGCACCTTCCCGTGCACGATCACCTGCGTGGGACGCGTCGCGAACTCGAACGGATCGCCGCTCCACACCACCACGTTGGCCACGCGCCCCGGCGCGAGCGAGCCCACCCGGTCCGCCACGCCGAACATCTCGGCCGGCGTGAGCGTCACGGCGCGGAGCGCATCGCTCCACGACATGCCGTACGCCACCGCGTTCCCCGCCTCGTACCGGATGTTGCGGGCGTTGAACAGCTCCTCGTCACCGCCGCCGGCGTTGCCGATGAGCGCGACCTCGACTCCAGCCTTCCGGAGCAGCGCGGCGTTCTCCTGGCGAGCTCCGAGTGTGGTGAAGGTGAGGGGAATGTTGTTCATCGCGCCGACCATCACGGGCACCTTCGCCGCGGCGATCCGGTCGGCGATCATCCACGCCTCCGAGCCGCCGCCGATGATCAGCTTGATCCCGTACTCCTTCGCCAGGTCGAGCGCGGCGCCGATGTCGCTCGCCCGCTCGGCCTCGAGAAGAAGCGGCACGCGTCCCTCGACCACCGGGACCATCGCCTCGAGACCGGCGCGCCCCACCGACATCTCGCGGCTCTGCGCCCGGTCGAAGTCGGAGCGGTGGCCGGCGTAGTACTTGGCGTCGTCGAGCAGGGAGCGGAGCTTCGTGAGCAGCTCGCCGCGCGCGCCCGCCTTCGCGTTCTCGTCGTTGTCGATCTGCCCCACCATGGCCGCCGGCGCCTTCACGAGCAGCGAGTCGCGCGGACCATCCACGAGATCGATGAACGCGGCCTGGCCGGCGATGAGGCCGCCCACGGGCACCGACAGGTTGCTCGTGATCCCGTCCTCGCGCGTGGCCACGATGTACGGCGAGCGCGGATTGAGTCCGTCCCAGACGCGGAACGCGGGCGACAGCCCCTCGTCCGATTGGGCGTTGGACTCGTTCGCGTCGCCGCCGAATCCGACCTCGGCGAGTCCGAGCTCGGTGGCCGGGTTCACGAGTCCGGGCGTCACCCACTTCCCGGACGCATCGATGCGCTGGGCGTCCGACGGGATCGCGACGTTGGCGCCGACGGCGACGATCTTCCCGTCGCGGATGAGCACCGTGCCGTTCTCGATCGGCGGCCCCGACACCGGGAACACCTTGCCCCCGGTGATGGCGATCGTCTGGGCGGCGGCCGCACCGGCGAACGCCGAGAGCGCGAGGACCGCGGCCGTCATGAATCGTGCGCGCATCACTTGCTCCCTCCCGTCGTCTGCCCCGGCACGAAGCCGAGCTCGAAGTCCGTGCGCCAGTGCTCGCTCGGATCGCTCCGGTCGTACATCATGGCGCCGTCGATCCACACCTTCTCGGCGTGCGTGTACACGCTGAACGGATCGCCGGACCAGAGCACCACGTCGGCATTCTTCCCCGGCTCGATCGAGCCGATCTGGTCCTGGAGATCGAGCGCCCAGGCGGGATTGATCGTCATCCACTTCACCGCCTCATCCTCGGAGATGTCGAGCCCCGCCGCGCGACCGGCGGCGAGCGCCTTGGCCACCTCCTGGTTGAGCCGCTGCACCCCGGACGCGTCGTCGGAGTGGATCATCGCGTGCACCCCCGCCTTGTCCAGCAGGGCGAGATTGGCGCGCACGGCATCGAGCGCCTCCATCTTGAAGCCGCCCCAGTCCGCCCACACCGCGGCGCCGATCCCCTCCTTCGCCAGGAGGTCGGCGATCTTGTACGCCTCCACGCCGTGGTGGAACGCGCGGATCTTGTAGCCGAACTCGTGGGAGATGTCGATCATCTGCGCCATCTCATCGGCGCGATAGCAGTGGTTCTGCACGAGGATGTTCCCGCGCAGCACCTCGGCGAGCGTCTCCATGGCGAGGTCGCGCGCCGGTGGATCGCCCTTGCGATCCTTCAGCCACTTGTCCCACTTGCGGCGATACTCCTCGGCCTTGATCCACTGCGCGCGGTAGCCGGCCACGTTCCCCATGCGGGTGGACGGACCGCCGCGGTTCCCGTACACGCGCTTCGGGTTCTCGCCGCACGCCATCTTGAGCCCGTACTTGGCGCCGGGGAACTTCATCCCCTGCACGGTGCGCGAGGGCACCACCTTGAGCACCACGCTCCGGCCGCCGAACAGGTTGGCCGAGCCGGGGAGGATCTGCACGGTGGTCACGCCTCCGGCGAGGGCGCGCGGGAACTGCGGATCCTGCGGCCACACGGAGTGCTCGGCCCACACGTTCGGCGTGGCCGGGCTGGTGGCCTCGTTGCCATCGCTGTTCGCCGGAACGCCCGGCGCGGGATAGTCGCCCATGTGCGAGTGGACGTCGATGATCCCGGGGGTGAGGTACTTCCCCTTGCCATCGATCACCACCGGCGACGGGCCGGCCTGCTGCGTGAGCTCAGGCGCATCCGCGCTCTTCGCCACGACCGCGATCTTCCCATCCTTGAGCAGCACGGCGCCGTTCTCGATCCTCGGGCCGGCGGCCGTGAGGATCGTGACGTTCCGGATGATCGTCGGCTTGGAGGGGAAGGGGTGGTACGTGCTGGGGAAGGGATTCGCGTTGGGGACCGATAGTGCGCCTGAACCGGCGGTCGTCTGCCCGCTGTCGCTCGGCGCGGGGGCCGGCCCGGGAGTCTGCGCTCCCTTGGCCGACGCACAACCGAGCACGGTGACGGCGAGCGCGAGTGCAGCGATGCGCATCGCTTGGCGTGACCTCCATTCTCGAGAATTGGTGAACGGACAGCGGAAGCTACCGGCGGTCATCGAGCCTCGCCAGTGTGCGCGCCATGCCGGTCGCACCGCCGACGGAGCTACGCGCGCTGCGGGCAAACCGTTGCGCGGGCGCGCGATGGCGCCCGCGGCACGGCGTCATCGCGCGACGCGTCGCGGCAGCAGCCGCTCGGGGTTGCCCTCCAGCGCCGCGCGCATCACGCGCTCGGGGAGGGGGAGCGAGAGAAACTGCTCCACGTTCCCGCGCATGCTGGACACCCCGGGGCTCGGCCAGTCGGTGCCCCAGAGGAGCTGCGCCTCCAGCTCCTCGACGCGAGGGAAGTATTCGAGCAACCGCTTCGGCGGGATCCCCGAGAGATCGAGCCACACGTGCCGGTGGCGCCGCAAGATGAAGAACGCCTCGCGCATCCAGAGCGGGCGTCCGCCGTGCGCCATGACCAGGCGCAGGTCGGGAAAGTCCACCGCCACGTCATCGAGCTCCATCGGGTGTCCGTACTTGCAGCGCGCGCCGGGGAAGATGCTCGTGCCCGTGTGGACGAGCACCGGGAGCCCCAGGCGCTCGCACGCGCCGTAGATGCGGGCGAGCGCATCGAGACCGCGCGTGTAGTCGTTGGCCGCGAATCCCTGGTGTGGCGGGTGCAGCTTGAGCATGCGGACGCCCATCTCCACCAGGCGGCGTACGTCCCCCTCGGGATCGGCGGTGTCGAGCGGATCGATTCCTCCGTACGGGAGGAGCCGCGCCGGATCGGCCTCGGCGTAGCGCGCCGCGAACTCGTTGGTCTCGCGCGTGAAGCCCATGATGCGGCTCGGGTAGTTCACGAGGCCCACGCGGTCGATCCCATCGTCGTCCATGATGCGCAGGAGGAGCCGCGGGTCATCCATGAGCGCGAGCAGGCGCTCGAAGTGCTCCTCCTTGCCGCGGCGCATGGTCTCCATGACGTCGGGCCGGAGCTGGCGCCAGGGCTGGATGTGGATGTGGACGTCGGTGATGCGCCACGCGCTGGTGGCGACGGGCGCGGCGCGCTCCCCGGCCGGACGCTCCGTCACCGGCCGGTGAACTCCGGCGCGCGCTTCTCCAGGAAGGCGCGCACCCCCTCGGCGCGGTCATCGCTCGCGAAGCACACCTGGAAGAGCGCCGACTCCAGCTCGAGCCCCTGGGCGAGGGGAAGGCTGAGCGCGGCGCGCGTCGCCTCCTTCGCCGCGGCCACCGCGACCGGGCTTCGCGATGCGATCCGCTCCGCGATCGCCAGTGCGCGCTCGAGCAGCTCGCCGGGCTCCACCACCTCCTCCACCAGGTGGAGGCGCAACGCCTCGTCCGCGGCGATCGGCTCGCCGGTGAGCACGAGGCGGAGCGCCGCGCCGAGCCCCACCACGCGCGGCAGGCGCTGCGTCCCGCCGCCGCCGGGGATGATCCCGAGGCTCACCTCCGGCTGCCCGAACCGCGCCGTGACGCTCGCGACCCGGATGTCGCAGGCGAGGGCGAGCTCCATGCCGCCGCCCAGGCAGTGGCCGTTCACCGCGGCGATCACCGGCTTGGGCAGTCGTTCCACGGCCTCGTAGATCGATGGGCCCTGCATCACGCGCCGCTGCTCCACGGCGGTACGCCCCTCGAACTCGCCGATGTCCGCGCCCGCGACGAACGCCTTCTCCCCCGCGCCGGTGACGACCACGGCGCGCACCTCCGCGTCGCGCGCCGCCCGGTCGATGGCGCCGAGGAAGGCGCACCGCACCTGGCCGTTCAGCGCGTTGCGCTTCTCCTGGCGGTCGATCGTGATCAGCGCGGCACGCCCGTGCCGCTCGTATCGCACGACTTCGGCGTCGCTCATCGGTCGCTCTCCCATGCGTAGAAGCCCTGTCCGCTCTTCCGACCCAGCTCGCCGCGGCGGACCTTCTCGCGGAGCAGCTCGGGGGGGCGGTACGTGTCGCCGCCCAGGGTGGCGTGCAGGTGCTCGGCGATGGCGAGTCGGACGTCGAGCCCCACCACGTCGGTGAGGCGGAGCGGTCCCATGGGGTGGTTGTAGCCCAGCTCCATCGCGCGGTCGATGTCCGCGACCGACGCGACCCCCTGCTCGAGCATCCGGATCGCCTCGAGCCCGAGCACCACACCGAGGCGGCTGGTGGCGAAGCCCGGCGTGTCGCGCACCACGATCGGCACCTTGCCCAACCGCTCGGCGAGCGCGCGCGCGCGCTCCACGGTCTCGTCGCTGCTGTCCGCCCCGCGCACGATCTCGACGAGCTTCATGGCGTGCACCGGATTGAAGAAGTGCAGGCCGACCATGCGTGCAGGGTGACGGAGCGCGCCGCCGATGGCGGTGATCGAGAGCGACGAGGTGTTGCTCCCGAACAGCGCGTCGGGGCGCGCGTGGCGCTCGAGATCGGCGAGCAGTCGCTGCTTGAGCTCGAGCCGCTCCGGCACCGCCTCGATCACCACATCGGCACCGCGCACCGCCTCGGCGGCCGCGGCTGGCGAAAGCCTGGCGAGGGCGGCGTCGCGCTCGGCGCGCGTGCACCTGCCGCGCTCGATCGCGCGCGCGAACGAGCCCGCGATGCGCCGCGCCGCCTCCGCCAGGCGCTCGGCATCGGCGTCGGCGATCCACACGCGGCACCCGGCCAGCGCCGCCACGTAGGCGATGCCGTGCCCCATCGTGCCCGCCCCGATCACGGCCACCGACGGCGCCGCGCTCACGCCTCCACCTCGAGCGCGGCGCGCACGATCGGCAGCAGGTCGGAGCAGAGGGCATCGACGCCCAGCCCGGCCAACGCCCGGGCAGACTCCGGCCGGTTCACCGTCCAGGGGATCACGCGCCCTCCCGCGTCGTGCACCGCGCGCACCAGCGGCGCGTCGACCAGCTCCCACTGGGGCCACGCGTCCATCGCGCCGACGGCGCGCATCGCCGCCGGCACGTCCGGCAGCGGACGGTCGAACAGGATGCCGCGGCGGATCTCCGGCGCCAGCTCGCCCACGCGCGCGACGGCATCGTGCCGGAAGCTGTGCACCGCGCACCGGCACGGGTCGCGCGACGCGCGCACGATGTCCACCACCGCGCGCTCGATTCCGGTTCCCTTGATCTCGATGAAGACGTCGACGCGTCCCTCGAGCACCGCGAGCACCTCCTCGAGCGTCGGGATGCGCGCGATCCCGCGAATGGAGAAGCCCTGCAGCTCGTCGAACCGGAGCGTGTCGATGCGGCGGCCGGCGAGCGCTCCGGATGGCGCCGTGGCGCGCGGGACCTCGTCGTGGTGCACCACGACGACACCATCCTTCGTGCCGTGCACGTCCAGCTCGATGCCATCGGCTCCGAGCTCGAGCGCGCGCAGGAAAGCGGGGAGCGTGTTCTCCGGGCGCTCGCGCGGCGCGCCGCGGTGCGCGACGAGGAGCGGGCGCGCCCCCTCCCGCTCCTCGGCCGGATGTGAGGCGTCAGTCGTCACTCTTCTTGGGCAGGATCCAGTCGTTCTCCTTGAACACGACGCGCAGCAGCTCGCGGTCCTCCGCCGTGGGTAGCACCGACGCGACGTACCCCGGATAGCGCTCGCGGTCGATCGGCTCGCCATCGATCGTGAACGTCTGCCCTTTGTACTGCCCGATGCGGCGGTTGAACTTGATGCTCGGGATCGTGAGCTTGGGCTGATCCTCCGGCACGTGCTGGTTGATGCGGTCCACCAGCCCTTGCACCTCCTGCCGGTAGAGCTCGCGCGCGTACTCGTTGAGGCGCGCGGGGTCGGGCGACTGCGGGTTCGTGCGCTCGTCGAAGCGCCCCTTGAGCCCCCACGTGTACGCCCACTGCGCCGACGAGCTCCCGTCCGTGCCGAACAGGTCGAAGGCGGTGGACACCCACTTGTTGAAGTAGCGCTGGATCACCGGCGTGGGGATGCGCCCCGCCTTCACGACGCGGTGCAGCCCGCTGTTCCCGGTGCCGAGGTGATACGACTCCTCGCGCAGCATCGGCTTCATGGAGCGCGACAGGGGCGCGAACGCGGAGGTGGAGAGCATCTGGAGCTGGTACTTCCCGTCGCGGTCGATGAACTCCGTGTAGGCGAAGAAGTCCAGCCAGTTCTCCACGCGCTCGTTGAACGAGCCGAGCAGCCGCTCCTGCTCGTCGGCGCGCCGCTGGAGCAGCTTCTCCGCCTCGCGCTTTCCCTCGTCGCCGAAGTGGGTCACCAGCAGGTAGGACATCTGCCACCCGTGGCGCATCTCCTCGGCCATCACGCGGTAGATCGAGAAGAGGTCGTAGTCGCTCGGCGCGTTCTCCAGGAGCGACCGCTGCTGCTCCACCGAGGCGAACTCGGTGTCCCCCTGGAAGATGATGAGCGTCTGCAGGGCGTCCCGGATGCGCTGATCGGGAATGTGCATCACCGTCGGCCACTTGCGCTGTCCGCGGTAGTGGCCGAACTCGATCTCCGGGACGTCGACGTCGGCGAGCTTGACCTCGAAGCGGTAGTCCTTGAGCTCCCTGGCTTCGAGTCCGATGTCGTCCTGCCACACCTTGAACAGGTCGATCCAGTCGTCGAAGTTCGTGATCTTCGCGAGCGCCATGATTCAGTCCTCCACTGAAAGGCGAGGGTCCCGCGGAGCGGCGGGGCGGGGGACGCCGGCATCGAACACCGGCGCGCGCTTCTCGAGGAAGGCGCGGATCCCCTCCGCGGCGTCGCCGCTCTCGAAGCAGCGCAGCTGCGCGTCCAGCTCGTAGTCGAGCATCTCCGGCAGCGAGCGGTCGAGCGATTCGTACACGGCGCGCTTGGCCAGGGCGAGAGCGAGCGCCGGCTTCGCGGCGAGCGTCCGCGCGAGCGAGCGCGTCGCCTCGGCCAGGGCGTCGTGCGCCACCACCGCGTTGAACAGGCCGAGCCGAAGGCACTCCCCGGCGTCGATCACATCGGCCATCCAGAACAGCTCCAGCGCCTTCGCCGGTCCCACCAGCCGCGGCAGGAAGTACGTGGCCCCCCAGTCCGGGTGCAGGCCGATGCGGTTGAACGTCTGCCCGAGCTTGGCGTGCTCGCTGGCGATGCGCAGGTCGCAGGCGAGAGCGAGGTTCGCGCCGCCTCCGGCGGCCGCCCCGTTGATGCTCCCGACCACCGGCTTCGCCGATGCGCGCATGGTCGTCACCACGCGCCGGCCCGCCTCGACCAGCGCCGCCATCGCCTCGACATCGCGGCGCTCGATCAGCTCGGCCATGTACCCGATGTCGGCCCCGGCGCAGAACGCGCGCCCCGCGCCGGTGATCACGATCACGCGCACCCCGGGATCGTGCTCCAGCTCGTCGAGCGCATCCGCCACCTCCTGCCGCATGCGTCCGGCGAAGGCGTTGAGCTTCTCCGGCCGATTGAGCGTGAGCGTCCCCACGCCGTCCTCCCGGTGCAGCAGGATGTGCTCGTAGCTCATGCGATCCGCTCCACGATCGTGGCGATCCCCTGGCCCACACCGATGCACATGGTGGCGAGCCCGCGCCGCGCGCTCCGGCGCCGCATCTCGTGTACCAGCGTGGTGAGGACGCGCGCGCCCGACGCGCCGAGCGGGTGCCCGAGCGCGATCGCCCCGCCGTTCACGTTCACGCGCGCCGGATCGGCGCCGAGCTCGCGCATGCACGCGATCGACTGCGAGGCGAACGCCTCGTTGATCTCCACGAGGTCGATCTCGTCCATGGCGAGCCCCGCGCGCGCCAGCGCTCGCCGGGTGGCGGGGACGGGTCCGAGCCCCATCACCTCCGGCGCCACCCCCGCCACGGCCGAGGCGACAATGCGCGCCATCGGCGCGTGACCGGCGCGGCGCGCCGCCGCCGCCGACATCACGAGGAGCGCGCTCGCTCCGTCGTTGATCCCGCTCG
Organism: Gemmatimonadaceae bacterium; assembly: GCA_036378095.1. GTDB lineage: Bacteria > Gemmatimonadota > Gemmatimonadetes > Gemmatimonadales > Gemmatimonadaceae > JADGGM01. The sequence goes on from DASUXC010000045.1 coordinate 19,970, forward strand.
ACGTGCCGGCCGTGACCGTGCCGCCGTCGGGGACGAACGCGGGGCGCATGGCGCGAAGCGTCTCGAGGGTGGTGTCGGGGCGGGGATGCTCGTCGCCATCGACGAGCGTCGTCTCGCCACGCCGCCCCGCGCCCGCCGGCGCGCGCACGGGGACGATCTCCTCGGCGAAGCGTCCTTCGGCCACGGCGCACGCCGCGCGGCGCTGGCTCTCCAGCGCGAACGCATCCTGCTCCTCGCGCGTGATGCCGTGGCGGCGGGCCACTTCCTCGGCGGTCTCGCCGAGCGAGATGGTCCATCGGGGCGGCATCACGGGATTGGTGAAGCGCCACCCCACCGTGCTGTCGGCGACGGCGGGCGCGTGGCGCGGGTGAGGCTGCTCGGGCTTGAGCATGATCCACGGCGCGCGCGACATGCTCTCCACGCCGCCGGCGATGACGCACTCCCCCTCGCCGGCGCGAATCGCCTGCGAGGCGCTCACCACGGCCTGCAGCCCCGACCCGCACAGCCGGTTCACCGTCTGTCCGGGTACCTCGACCGGGAGACCGGCGAGGAGGAGCGCCATCCGCGCCACGTTGCGGTTGTCCTCCCCGGCCTGGTTCGCGCACCCGAGAATCACGTCGTCGACCGCCGACGGATCCACCGGCGCGCGCTCGAGCAACCCGCGGATCGCGGCCGCCGCGAGGTCGTCGGGGCGCACGCGCGCCAGCGCGCCGCCGTGGCGGCCGATGGGCGTCCGCACCGCCGCCACGATCACCGCGTCGCGGGCGTCATCCATGCGGCCTCACGAGAGATCGACCCACACCGACTTGACCTGCGTGTATCCCTCCAGCGCGTGCGCGCCGAGGTCGCGGCCGAATCCCGACTGCTTGAACCCGCCGAAGGGGGAGGCCGCGTCGTACATGTTGTACGTGTTGATCCACACCGTGCCCGCGCGCACGGCGCGCGCGGCGCGCAGCGCCTTCTTGATGTCGCGCGTCCAGATCCCCGCGGCGAGCCCGTAGATCGTGTCGTTCGCCAGCTCGGCCGCCTCGTCCACGCCGCCGGCGAACGTCATCATCGCCAGCACCGGGCCGAAGATCTCCTCCCGCGCGATCGTCATCTCGCGATCCACGTCGCCGAAGATCGTCGGCGCCACGAAGTACCCCTTCCCGTTCACCGGCGTCCGCTCCCCCCCGGCGAGGAGCGTCGCGCCCTCGCGCCGGCCGCTCTCGATGTAGCCGAGCACGCGCTCCATCTGCGCGCGCGAGACGATCGCCCCGAGCCGCGTCTTCGGGTGCAGCGGATCCCCCGCCACCATTCGCCGGGCGCGCTCGAGGATGCGCGCCTGCAGCTCGTCGCGCACGGCCTCCTCCACGAGGAGCCGCGAGCCCGCCGCGCACACCTCCCCCTTGCCGTAGAAGATCCCGGTGAGCGCACCACGCGCGGCCGCCTCCAGGTCGGCGTCGGCGAACACGATGTTCGGCGACTTCCCTCCGAGCTCCAGCGACACCTTCTTCACCGTCGCCGCCGCCTCGCGCATCACCTCCCGGCCGACCTCCGTCGAGCCGGTGAAGGCGATCTTGTCCACGCCCGGATGCCGCACCAGCGCGGCGCCCGCGGTCGGGCCGAACCCCGGCACGCAGTCGAACGCGCCGGGAGGGAACCCCGCCTCCAGCGCGAGCTCCGCGAGCCGGAGCGCGGTGAACGGCGTCTCCTCCGCCGGCTTGAGCACGACCGTGTTCCCGCACGCGAGCGCCGGCGCGATCTTCCACGCCGCGAGCGACATGGGGAAATTCCACGGGACGATCGCGCCGACCACGCCGAGCGGCTCGCGCAGGGTGTAGTTGAGGAACGGCCCGCTGACGGGGATCGTCTCGCCGTGGAGCTTGTCGGCCCACCCGCCGTAGTACTGGAACGTCTCGGCCGTGAGCTTCACATCGATCGCCGACTCGAACACCGGCTTCCCGTTGTTGAGCGTCTCCAGGCGCGCCAGCTCGTCGCGATGCTCCAGGCACAGCTCACCGAGCCGGTGCAGCATCTCGCCGCGCCGCCGCGCACTCGTCGCTCGCCACGCGCCGCTCTCGAACGTCTCGCGCGCCGAGCGAACGGCGCGATCGATGTCCGCCGCGCCCCCCTCGGCCACGGCGGCGAGCGTCTCCTCCGTGGCCGGATTCACCACCGGGAACGAGCCGCCGCCCAGCGCCTCCACGGCCTCGCCGTGGACGATGAGGCGCGTGGGGAAGCGGTCGGACTGGATGGCCGTCATCGCGGGCGTCCCTCGACCGATGCGCGCCGTGCGCCGCTCCCGGGGCTCATCTCCCCGTGAAGTCGGGCTGGCGCTTCTCCACGTAGGCGCCGATGCCTTCCTTGGCATCCGCGCTCTTGAACAGCAGGTTCTGCAGCTCGCGCTCGAGCGCCAGCCCGTACTCGAGCGGAATCTCGGCGCCCGATTGCACGGAGCGCTTGATGTGGCCGACCGCCATCGCCGCCTTGTTCGGGAGGCAGAACTGCCGCGCGTAGAGCAGCACGTTCTCCCACCACTCGTCGGCCGGATACACTTCGTTCACGATGCCGAGCGACTGCCCCTCCTCGAAGGAGAAGGTGCGCCCGGTGCACATCAGCTCGATCGCCTTCGCCTTGCCCACGAGGCGCGCGAGCCGCTGCGTGCCACCGGTGCCGGGGAGCACGCCCAGATTCACCTCGGGCAGGCCGATCTTCCCCGCGTCCTGCTTGGCGATGCGGATGTCGCACGCCATGGCGATCTCCAACCCGCCGCCCACGCAGTGGCCGTTGATCGCGGCGATCACGAGTTTCGGCGTCTGCTCGAGCCGGCTCAGCGTCTCGTTCGCGTGCAGGCAGAAGTAGTACTTGAACGTCGGGTCGACCTCGTTGAGCATTTTGATGTTCGCGCCGGCCGAGAAGAACTTGTTCCCGGCGCCGCGGAGGAGGATCACCTGGATGTCGTTGTCGAAGCGCGCGCGGAGGATGCTGTCGTCGAGCTGACGCATCATGGCGTGCGTGTAGGTGTTGGCGGGGGGATCGTTCAGCTCGAGGATGGCGATGTTGCCGTCCTTGCGGTACGTGACCAATGCCGCCGTTTCCCTGTCCGTGAGAGTAGCCGTAGCCATCGCGTACCTCGCGTGATGCGTGAAGGAAGGAGAAGGGGCCGGGAGCGGATCACCCCGCCGCGGACCGCGGAATCACCGCGTCCGCGACGGGAAGTCCGACGTATCCGCCGAGGAAGAGCCGGCAGATGTTCTGGCTCAGCAGCTCGACGCCCACGTCGCCCAGCGGGTCGTACCAGTTGTAGATCCAGTTCATCATGCCGAAGAGCGAGTACGCGGCGACGCGCCGGTTCACGTGCGCCGGCCCGTTGGTGCGCTCCAGATCGGCCAGGATGTCCATGAGCGCGCGCGTGTACTCGTGCTTCATCGCGCTCACGCGCTGGCGGAACTCGCCGCCGAGCGCCGTCGCTTCGTGCGACAACACCTTCATCTCCGCCATGTGCGCCGCGAAGTAATCCAGGTGGTTGTCGATGAACCGCGCCAGCCGCTCCACCGGCTGCTCCACGCCCTCGAGCGCCGCGTGCATCCCCTCGAGCACGGCGGCGAAGTTCCGGCTCTGGATCAGATAGAGGAGCTCTTCCTTGCTCTGGACGTAGTAGTAGACGCCGGCCAGCGAGACACCGGAGGCACGCGCGAGATCGCGCATGCTCGTCTGGTGGTAGCCGTGCTGGGCGAAGACCCGCGCGGCGGCCGAGAGGAGGGTGTCGAGCTTCTGGTCCCGGGGCGAGCTGGCCATGCGGGTCCTCGCGTGGTTCTCGAACGCTCGTTCAAGCTGAACGTACCCACGGTGGAATGGAGCGTCAAGAAAGGGGAGGGGTGGCGGACTCGGCGGTCGGAGACGCGGCTGTCGGCACTCGGCTACCGGCGCAGCGTGGAGAGCTCACGGGGTGTGCCGTAGCTGATGGCCGAGAGCCGAGAGCCGAGAACCGACAGCCGCGTCTCCGACCGCCCGCTCCCGAGCGCCCCTCACCCCTTAACGTTCCTCCGCCTCCACCGTCTCACCCTCCGAATGGAATGCCCCGAGCCACGGTGACGGCCGACGACCAGAGCGATGGCGCGCTCATCTCCCGCTGGAAGGGTGGTGACGAGCAGGCGGCCACCCTGCTCGTGGCGCGCCATGCACCGGCGGTGGCCCGCTTCGCGGCGAGCCTCGGAGAGCGCGACGACATCGATGAGCTGGTCCAGGACACGTTCGTGCGGGCGTTCGCCTCGCTCGATGGCTTTCGCGAGGCGAGCTCGCTCCGCACCTGGTTGTTCACCATCGCCCGCAACCTGCTGCGCGATCGCGTCCGCGCGCGCCGCGGCCGGCGCGAGCTGGTGCCGGTGATCGAGGAGCATGCCGTCACGGAGCACGACGCGCTCGACGTGGCCGTGGCCGAGGAGACGAGAACGCGCCTGCGCTCGGCCGTCGCGCGGCTCTCGCCGATGCAGCGGGACGTGTTCACGTTGCGCGTGACCGAGGGGATGTCGTACAAGGAGATCGCCGAGGTGGTCGGGAGCACCGAGGGGGCGGCCCGGGTGCACTACCACAACGCGATGCGCTCGATCAAGGAGTATCTCGATGACTGACTGCCCGCGTGGGGACGTTCGCGATTCGCTGCCGGAGCTGGTGCACGGCCGTCTCGACGCGGACGCGCGCGCCGAGGTGGAGCGGCACGTGGCCGGGTGCCCGGCGTGCGCCAGGGAAGTGGAGCTGCTCGAGGCCATGCGCGCCGCGCTCGGCGCGTCACCCGCAGCGCCCGCAGCGCCCGCGGCGCCCGTGGTCGACATCGCGCGCATCGCCGCGGCGGTGAACGCGACGCGCCGCGCGCCGGTGCCGCAGGTGCGCTCGGCCGGCCCGTGGCGTGGCCGGTGGCATGGCTGGCGCGCGGCGGCCGCCATCGCCGCGGTGACGGTGGGTGTGATGAGCTGGGCGGCGGCACGGCGCGCGGGCGATCGCGCGAGCCGCCCTCCGGGCGCGGATGCGCGCGCCGGCTCCACGCCGGAGATGGTCGCCGTCGCCCCGTCGGGGAGGCCGGACGGTGCCCCTCGTCAGGCGAACGCCGCGCGACCGGCGTCTCCGGAGCGCTCATCCTCGACGGCGCACCCGGAGTCGCCGTGGCCGGCTTCCGTGCCGCCGGCGGCACCGCGCCAGGTGGCGCAGCAGCCGCGCGGGCTCGCCGCGGACGGCGGCGTGAGCGATCTTCCCGATTCCGACCTCCGCGAGCTGCTCGAGTCGATCGACCGTCTCGATGCGCTCCCCGATGCGGAGCCGGCGCCCGCGGTGGGGCCGGTGGGACTGGACGACGTCGACGCGGGGGCGATCTGATGCGCTACGGTGGCTTCGTTCGCGGCGGGCGTCTGGTCGCCGCCCTCGCTCTCGGAATCGCCCTCGCCCTCGCGCCATCTCGGGCGTGGGCGCAGGAGCCGGAGGGGAGGGACACGCTGCCGGCGGCCCGGTCCTTCACCCCCGATTCCACCGCGCCTGACGAGAGCTCGCCCGAGCGGCGGGAGCTGGAGCAGCGGCTCCGCCAGCGCATCGCGCAGGTCGTGCAAGCCCGCCTCGCCCTCACCGACGACCAGCTCGGGCGACTCCAGCGCGTGAACCAGCGCTACGAGGGGCGCCGGCGCGATCTCGTGCGGACCGAGCGCTCGTTGCGGCTGTCGCTGCGCGCGGAGCTGCTGCGCGGCGACCAGGCGGACCAGGGACGGGTGGGAGCGTTGCTCGACCAGCTCGTGCAGGTGCAGCAGAGCCGGCTCGACATCTTCAGGGAGGAGCAGCACGACCTGTCGGCGTTCCTCACGCCGGTGCAGCGCGCCAAGTACGCGGCGCTGCAGGAGCAGCTCCGCAAGCGGATCGGCGAGCTGCGCGAGCGACGGTCGGAGCGGCGCCAGCTTCGGCGAGGTCCCCGGCGGCGCCCGCAGGTACCCGCCGGGGACGGCCCGCCGTGAGCCTCATCGCTGGTGGGCGCCCTCGTCGTGCTTCGTCTTCGCCTGCTCGAACAGCCGGAGATACTGGCCGTACCCCTCAGCCTCGAGCCGGCTCACCGGGATGAAGCGGAGTGACGCCGAGTTCATGCAGTAGCGCTTGTGCGTGGGCGGCGGTCCGTCATCGAACACGTGGCCGAGGTGCGAGTCCCCATGCGCGGACCGTACCTCGGTGCGCGTCATGAACAGGCTCTTGTCCACCTTCATCCGGACATTCTCGGGCTCGAGCGGCTTCGTGAAGCTCGGCCAGCCGGTGCCGGAGTCGAACTTGTCGAGCGAGCTGAAGAGCGGCTCGCCGGAGACGACATCCACGTAGATCCCCGGCTCGTGGTTGTTCCAGTATGCGTTGTCGAACGGTGTCTCCGTCCCCTCCTGCTGCGTGACCCGGTACTGCAGGGGCGTCAGCTTGGCGCGGAGCTCGGCGTCGTTGGGCTTCTGGTAGGTCACGTGGCGGCCTCCTGGTGCGGCGGACGGATGGGCGCTCGACGACTGGGCGCTCGCGCGCGGCGCCGCCGTCCAGAGGACGGCTCCGGCGATCGCGAGCGCTGACGGGACGATGCGCGAGATGGTGCGTGGTAGCATGGCGTGCTCCGTGTGGACGGCCGGCGGCGTGCCGGCGGCGAGACGACGCGTGCCACTTCAAAGCTAACGGAACGGCGGGAGGTTCCCACCCGCCGACGGAGGCGGGCATGCGCAGCCGAGCCAGCCGCGTCGTGATCGTCGCTCTCGTGGCGGGCGCGGCCAGCGCGTCCGCGCGCCCGCGCACGTGGGGGACAGCACGCGAACGATCGTGGGGAAGCTCGACGAGTGGGAGTGGGACATGATCGTGGTGCGCCCCGCTCGTGGTGTCGGCGCGATTCCGAGCAAGGGCGCCGCCGACGCGGGTGTGGGAGTTCGCCCATGCCCGCGTCACGGATGCTCCTATTGATCGCGCATCGCGAACACCGCAATGGAGAACGGGGGTCCACACCGCCGTGGGCCGCCCGGGCCCGTTCCGTGACCGGTTCGCGACCGTGCACTCGACTCGTGCACGAGGGAGGTACCCATGTACAGGACGCGCAAGCCACGTGGCGCACCAGCCGCCGGCGACCGGCGCTCGCGCGCCCTCGCCGCCATGCTCCTCTGCTCGACCGTGCTCGCCTGCTCGGCGGACCGGATCACCAGCCCCGCGCTGGGCCCGCGATCGGCCCCGGCCACGTCCGCGGCGCCGCGTACGCGGACCTACTACATCGCGGCGGATCTGGTCGAGTGGAACTACGCGCCCAGCGGGATCAACCAGATCACCGGCGAGCCGTTCGGAGACGCCGAGGGCATCTTCGTGAACTCGGGGCCCGGGATCGGGCTGCGATACAAGAAGGCGCTGTACCGCGAGTACACGGACGCGACCTTCAGCACCCTCAAGCCTCGCCCCCCCGAGTGGCAGCACCTCGGCCTGCTCGGTCCCGTCATCCGCGTACAGGTCGGCGATACGCTCGTGGTCGTCTTCAAGAACAACGCGGACCGGGTCTACAGCTTCCATGCGCACGGGGTGTTCTACGGGAAGGATGCCGAGGGCGCGCCGTACGATGATGGGACATCGGACGAGCACAAGGGCGATGATCTCGTCCAGCCGGGCGGGACACACACCTACGTCTTCTCGGTTCCCGAGCGCGCCGGCCCGGGCCCGACGGACCTCAGCTCCGTCCTCTGGATGTACCACTCGCACGTCGACGAGCCGAAGGACGCCAACACCGGGCTCGTCGGGCCGATCATCGTCACCGCGCGTGGGCACGCGCGCGACGACGGCCGCCCCAACGACGTGGACCGGGAGTTCGTGACCCTCTTCATGATCGTCGACGAGAACAAGAGTTGGTATCTCGCCGACAACATCGCCGACACACCGGACGCGGAGCCCGAGGACGAGGAGGCGTTCCACGAGGCGAACCTGAAGCACGCGATCAACGGCTACATCTACGGCAATCTCCCGCTGGAGCTGCTGACGATGCATCTCGGCGAGCGGGTGCGCTGGTACGTGTTCGGGCTGGGAACCGAGACCGATCTGCACACACCGCACTGGCACGGGCAGACGCTGCTCTGGCAGGGGATGCGAGTCGATCTCATCGAGCTGCTTCCGGCGACGATGCGGACGCTCGACATGATTCCGGACAGCCCCGGGATCTGGCTCTACCACTGCCACGTGGACGACCACATCGCCGCCGGCATGATGGCGCGCTTCGATGTGCTGCCGTGAGGAGTCGTGGGCGCGCGTGGCCGGCGCGAGGTGTCGCGGAGAAGCCGGCGCGCGAACCCGGGCGAGGGCCGCGGACCGCTCGTTGAGACCGCGGCCCTTCGGCGCTAGATTGGAGCACCGCGCCCGGGTGGCGGAATTGGTAGACGCAGGGGACTCAAAATCCCCCATCAGGCGACTGATATGCGGGTTCGAGTCCCGCCCCGGGTATTCGCGCACTCCCTGGTACGAGACGGCGGTCGGCCGACGTGATGATCACGTGGCCGACCGCCGTCGTTCGGGGCCCGGGTGGGCGGGTGCCCACCGGCGACCCTCGCGCGATCAGCTTTTCGCGACGCGCCCGATCCGCACCCGCCACACCTCGGGACCTTCCTCGAGCGCGTCCCAGGTGAACTCCCCCGCGTGCTCGGCCGCGAACTGGTACCAGAGCGGTTTGGGGTCGTGATCGTTGACCAGCACGTACGCGCTACCGGGGGCGAGCGCGGCGAACTGGTCGAAGATGATTTCGTGGCGCCGCTTCGGCGTCTCCGGCCGAACGTCGATCACGCGATCCTGAGTGGGCACGGGTGCTCCTGGTCGAGTCTCACGGTTCAGCGTCTCGAGCTCCTGCTCGAGACGCGCGAGATGATGCATCACGCCATTGAGGCGCTCGGCGGCGTCGGGGTGCGCGGTCCACAGCAGCGACCACCCCTCCGCGGCGATGCGCGAGGCGTCCGCGGGACGGCCCGCCTTGCCCAACTGACGGCAGGCACGAACCAGGACGCCCGTGAGCGCGCCGATCAGGGGCGCATCGGCTTGCGCCGCCACCTCTGTGCCGACGGATGACGATGTATGGGACTCCGGCGATGCGGCCGCCGTTTCGAGTGACATGTCGAGCTCTCCTTCGAGGAATGCGCCCATGGGGCGCGATCAGAACGACCTCTCAAGATAGCCGAACCGCTCGCTGGTGTGCCGTGCGCGCCCACGCGAGTCAGGCGAGGCGATGGTCCCGATGCGATGAGGGGCCGGCAGATACCGGCCCCTCATCGCATCGGTGCTCCCTCGCGCGTCTCACGCGCCCCGCACCCCGCGTCCCGCCCCCCGCGCCCTCACCGCGCCAACGCCCCCGCCACCGCGCCACTCCGCACTTCGCTCGCCGGCAGGAGCACGCTGTCCCCGAGCCGCACCGGACGCCCGGCGAGCTCGCCGATCTCGCCGCCGTGGTACGCCTCCTCGCCGTGCTCGCTCAGGTCCACCCCGGCGCGCTCGTCGCCCTCGGACACGCGGAGCGCGGCGACGGCGCGCAGCGCCACGAGCACCACGGTGGTCACGCCCGCGGACCAGGCCACCGCGGCGCCCGCGGCGATGAGCTGGACGACGACCTGGTGCGGATTCCCGTAGAGCAGACCGTCCGCTCCCGCCGGGTTCACCGCGCGCGTCGCGAACACGCCGGTGAGCAGCGCGCCGGCGATCCCCGCCACGCCGTGGCAGGCGAAGACGTCGAGCGCATCGTCCACCCGCGTGCGCGCGCGGAGGAGGATCGCGCCGTACGAGGCGCCGGCGCCGAGCGCGCCGATGGCGATCGCCGCCACCGGCGTGACGTAGCCCGCCGCCGGGGTGATCGCGACGAGCCCGGCCACCGCGCCGGTGGCGGCGCCGACCGCCGTGGAGCGCCCGATGCGCCCGAGGTCGAGCAGCATCCAGGTGACGAGCGCCGCGGCCGCGGCCGTGTGCGTGGCGGCGAACGCGCTCGTGGCGAGCGCGCCCGACGCGAGGGCCGAGCCGCCGTTGAAGCCGAACCAGCCGAACCAGAGCAACCCCGCGCCGATCACGGTGAACGGGACGTTGTGCGGCACGATCGGCGCGCGTTCCACATCGCGCCGCCGCCCGAGCAGCATCGCCGCCACGAGCGCGGAGGTTCCGGCGGCGATGTGCACCACCGTGCCGCCCGCGAAGTCGAGCGCGCCGAGCGCGCGCAGCCAGCCGCCCGCGCCCCACACCCAGTGGGCGATCGGATCGTACACGAGCGTCGTCCAGCAGACGGCGAACGCCAGGTACACCCGGAATCGGAGTCGCTCCACCACCGCGCCGGAGACGAGCGCCACGGTGATCGCCGCGAACATCGCCTGGAAGAGGGCGAAGGCGAGGTGCGGGATGGTCGCCGCGTACGCCGGCTCGGGCGCCGCGCCGACGCCACCGAACGCGAGCCACGCCGCGCCGCCGAGGAGCGCCGAGCCGGGCGCGAAGGCGAGCGAGTAGCCCCACAGCACCCACTGCAGGCTCACCACCCCGAGCGCCGCGACGCTCATCATGAGCGTGTTGAGGGAGCTCTTGCGCCTGACGAGCCCACCGTAGAAGAGCGCGAGCCCCGGCACCATGAGCATCACGAGCGCCGCCGAGACGAGCACCCACGCGGTGTCGGCGGCGGAGACGGCGGTCGGGGCGGTCATGGCGCCACCTCGCCGGCCGCCTCGAACTCCTCGCGTGCCGCGCGCTGCACCTCGGTGGCCGTCACCGGCGTGAGCGCCGCCACGTCGCGCTCCCCGGTGCGGATCCGGACCACCTGCTCGAGCGGCTGGATGAAGATCTTCCCGTCGCCCACCTCACCGGTGCGCGCGGAGGAGAGGATGGCGTCGACCGTGGGCTCGACGAAGGGCTCGCTGCACGCCATCTCGATCTTGACCTTGTCGTGGAACTCGAGCCGCACGGTGTCCCCCCGGTAGCGCTGCTCGATCTCGTGCTCCCCGCCGTGCCCGCTCACCCGGCTGAGGGTCATGCCGGTGACTCCCGCGCGGAAGAGCGCGGCCTTCACCTCGGGGAGGCGTTCGGGGCGGACGATGGCGGTGATGAGCTTCATTGGCGCTCCTGCGCGGCTGGTTGTCGCTGACGCGATGATAGCCCGACGTTGCAATAATTGCAACAAGCGTGCGGTGACTCACCGATCCCGACACACTTTCATGCGTTTTGCCATTACCGTCGTGCATATTCTGCACATTGAGTTATACACCGAGCTCTGCCGATGCCAAGATGCCGACGGGGGCGAGACGCCTTCCGGCCCCTCGCCCCCGCCTCGCCCGACGGTCGCGGACCGCGCGCTACGCCCCGGCGGCCAGCACCACCCCCCGGCACTCCCCGAACCCGATCCGGCGCGCTCCCTCCCGCTCCGCGTACGCGCGCATGATCACCTCGTCTCCGTCCTCCAGGAACCGGCGCGTCTCGCCGCCGGGAAGCTCCAGCGGCTTCGTCCCACGCCACGTCCGCTCCAGCAGACACCCGCGGGCATCCTCCGCGACCCCCGAGACCGTGCCGCTCGCCAGCAGATCGCCCGGCTGCAGGTTGCACCCGTTGCTCGTGTGATGCGCCACCATCTGCGCGAACGTCCAGTACATCCCCTCGAACCCCGCCCGGCTCACGCGAGCCGGAGGAATCCCCTGGCTCCGCATCCGAGCCGTGACCAGCCAGACCTCCATCGTGATCCCGAAGCCGCCGCGCTCCCGATCCTCCGCCGACGACAGGTACGGCAGCGGCGCGGGATCGCCGGCGGGACGCGTGTACGCCGGCACGCGGAACGGCTCGAGCGCGTCGAGCGTCACCACCCATGGCGACACGGTCGTGGCGAAGCTCTTGGCCAGGAACGGACCGAGCGGCTGATACTCCCATGTCTGGATGTCGCGCGCCGACCAGTCGTTCACCAGCCCGAGGCCGAACAGCCGCCTCTCCGCCTCGGCGATCGGCACGCGCTCGCCGAGCCCGTTGGCGCCGCAGACCCACGCCCCCATCTCCGCCTCGTAGTCGAGCAGGCGGCACGGTCCGAACGACGGGGCGTCCGCGTCGGCGGCCCTGGTCTGACCGTGTGGCCGCCGCACCGGCGTGCCGCTCGGCACGATGGATGACGCGCGGCCGTGATACCCGATCGGCACCCACTTGTAGTTCGGCAGGAGCGGGTTGTCGGGACGGAACATGCTTCCGACGTTGGTGGCGTGGTGCACCGAGGCGTAGAAGTCGGTGTAGTCGCCAACCCTCGCGGGCACGAACATCTCCGCGTCCGCCATCCGCACCAGCCATAGCTCGGCGTGCCGGGCGTGACGCGCCGTCATGTCGCCCCGCGAGCGAAGGAGGGCGCTCACCCGCTCGCGCAGCCGGGCGGCGGGCTCGCGCCCGAGGGCCATGAGCTCGTTCAGGTCGCCGGCGGCGCACGCCCGCACGGCGTCGTCCAGCTCTTCCTCGAACACGCCGGCGCGGGCGCACTGGATCACATCGAGAATGGAGTCGCCGATGGCGATCCCGACGCGCGCCGCCTCGCCGGTCCCGCTCCGCCGGAAGACGCCGAACGGGAGATTCTGGATGGGGAAGTCGGTATCGGGGACGTTCGCCGAAGCGACCCAGGACGTCAGATCGGGATCGTGCGTCTCGTTCACGGAGTCGGGGGGAGAAGGGCGAGGGATCTCAGGTCGGCCAGCGGCTCGGTGAAGGAGCAGGAACCGAAGCCGATCGCGTGCTCGCGGCGGGCGGCCTCGAGCCGCTCGGCGCTCAGGCGGTGCTCACGCCACGCGACGCCGTCGTCGTCGAAGCGGACGGCCTCGGGCGAGCGCTCGTCGAGCAACCGCTCGGCGTCGGCCACCGGCATCCCCTCGCGCAGCCAGGCGGCGGCGAGGAAGACGTTCAGGTAGCCGAACATCGTGCCCGTCGGCGCGTCGGGCGCGTACGTGAGCGGGTACACGGCGCGCAGCGGGTGGTGCAGGCCGGCAGTGGCCTTGAACGGCACCCGCTCGGCCGCGCACGCGGCGAGAAAGCGCGCGAGCGCCGCCGGGGCGGGGAAGGCGCCCGGCGTCACCCCGCCGGTGCGCACCTTGGCGCGCGCGCCGATCGCGCCGATGTGCCTGACGAGCGCCGTGGGATCGCCGTCGATCGGGACCTCGACGTAGAGCTCGAGCGGAGCGGGGAACGCGCGCCGCACCGCATCGATCTGTTCGGTGGTAGCGCCCTTCGCCTCCACGGCCTCCACGCGGAGGCGCGCGCCGTGCCGCTCGCCGAACGCTGCCACCCGCTCGGCATCGGCCGCCGGGCCGGCGCCGGCCAGCACGGAGAGTGGCCACGGCTGGCCGTGCGCGGCCGCCCCGTGCGCCGCGACCGCTCCCGCCAGCTCGTCCAACCGCGCCACCGGCACCACGAACCGGCCGAGCGCCCAGGCATCCGGTCCGGCGCGGTACGCCGCGTACGCGGCCACGGCTTCGGACATGGAGCGCTCCGCCGGCGGAAAGAGGCCGGCGTAATCCACCACGCCCTGGAGCAGCGCATGGACGGGGCGGGAGATCGTCATCGTCATCGGGACAGCTCCGGGATGTCGCGGAAGAGGTCGAGCGACGAGGGATTGGCCAGCGCATCCGCGTTCTCCACCGGGCGCCCGTGGATCACCGCGCGCACGGCGAGCTCGCTGATCTTGCCGCTGATCGTGCGCGGGATGTCGCTCACCTGGACGATCACCTTCGGCACGTGATGGGGGCTCGCGTTCTCGCGAATCCGCCGCCGGATGCGGGTGCGCAGCGCATCGTCCAGGACGGTCCCCTCGCGGAGCCGCACGAACAGGACGATGCGCACGTCGCCCTCATCCTCCGGGTCGAGCGCGTGACCGACGACCACGCTCTCCAGCACCTCGTCGATCTGCTCCACCTGGCGGTAGATCTCCGCGGTGCCGATGCGCACGCCGCCGGGGTTGAGCGTCGCGTCGCTCCGACCGTGAATGATGAAGCCCCCGTGAGCGGTCTCCTCGGCCCAGTCGCCGTGCCGCCACACGCCGGGCCAGCGCGCGAAGTACGCATCGCGGTACCGCTCGCCTCCCGGGTCGTTCCAGAACGCCACCGGCATGCTCGGGAACGGGCGGGTGCACACCAGCTCGCCGGCCTCGCCGACCACGCGCGCCCCGTCGGCGTTCCGCACCTCGACCGCCATCCCGAGACCGGCGCACTGGATCTCCCCGCGCCACACCGGCGCCGTGGGATTGCCGAGCACGAAGCACGACACGATGTCGGTGCCGCCGCTGATGCTCGCCAGGTGGACGTCGGACTTGATGTCGCGGTACACGTAGTCGAAGCTCTGCGGGGCGAGCGGGCTCCCGGTGGAGAGGATGGCGCGGAGCGCCGCGAGGTCGTACGTGCGCGCCGGCGCCGCGCCGGCTTTCTCCAGCAGGGCGAGGTACTTGGCGCTCGTCCCGAACACCGTCAGCCGCTCGCGCTCGGCCATCGTCCAGAGCACATCCACCCGCGGCCACACGGGCGCGCCGTCGTACAGCACCACCGTGGCGCCCACGGCCAGCGCGGACACCAGCCAGTTCCACATCATCCACCCGCAGGTGGTGAAGTAGAAGATCCGGTCCTCGCGGCGCAGGTCCACGTGGAGGATGTGCTCCTTGAGGTGCTGCAGGAGCGTCCCCCCGGCGCCGTGCACCATGCACTTGGGGAGTCCGGTGGTGCCTGACGAGTACAGGATGTACACCGGGTGGTCGAACGGCAGCCGCTCGTAGCGCGGCTCTGCCGCCGCGCCCCCCAGCGCGAGCAGGTCGCGCCAGGCGAGCGTGTCCGCCGGCGCACCGCCGCCCAGGTAGGGAACGACCACCACCCGCTCCACCGAGGGGAGCGCGGCGGCGATCTCCCGCACGCGCGGCAGGCAGTCGATGCGCTTCCCGGCGTACTGATAGCCATCGGCGCAGACGAGCACGCGCGGCTCGATCTGACCGAACCGGTCGATCACCGCGCTCGCGCCGAAGTCCGGGGAGCAGGACGACCAGATCGCGCCGATGCTCGTGGCGGCGAGCATCGCGACGACCGTCTCCGGGAGGTTGGGGAGGTACCCCGCCACCCGGTCGCCGGCACCGATGCCGAGCGCGCGGAGCCCCGCCGCGGCGCGCGCCACTTCGGCGCGCAGCTCGGCGTAGGTGAGCGCGCGGCCGCGTCCCTGCTCGTTCCAGAACACGAGCGCCTCGCGCGCATCACCGTGACGCAGGAGGTTCTCGGCGAAGTTGAGCCGCGCGCCGGGGAACCACCGGGGCCCGCGCTCCGCGTCCGGGGGTGCCATGCGATCGAGGCCGATCGCGCGCTCGGCGGGGGAGAGGTCGCGCGGCGCGCGATCGGCGATCACCCCGCAGAACTCCCATACCGCGCTCCAGAAGTCGACGGGGTGCGCCACCGACCAGCGGTGCAGCGCCGCGTAGTCCTCGGTCCCGGCCTGGCGCGCCGGCACGCTCGCGCCCAGCTCGCGCGCGCGCCGCGCGAAGGCACCCAGCTGCGCGCGCGCGACGCGCGCCGCTCCCGGCGTCCAGAGCGGCGCATCGGCGATCGTCGTCATGTGCTCAGCGGACCGCGGCGGCCGCGCGAGCGAGCACGCGCCCGGCGCGCGCCGCCGCCTCGCGCAGCCGCTCGGGGGACGTGGTGAGCGAGACGCGGATGAAGCCCTCCCCGCCGCCGCCGAACGAGGAGCCGGGGATCACGACCACCCCTTCCGTCTCGAGCAGCTCGCTCGCGAAGGGCGCGCTGGCCATCCCCGCGGGGAGCGCCAGCCACAGGTACATCGTCGCTCGCGGCGTCTCTCCCACGAATCCCGCCTCGCGGAAGGCGGCGGCGGCCGCGTCGCGGCGCGCTTGGAAGGTGGCCACGTTGCCGGGCACGAACTCCGCCCAACTGTCGAGCGCCGCGGCGCCGGCGTACTGCACGGCGAGGAAGGGGCCGGTGTCGATGACGCTCTTCACCTTCGCCAGCGCCCCGACCAGCTCGGGGCGCCCCACCGCCCACCCGATGCGCGCGCCGGTCATGTTGTACGTCTTGGAGAGCGAGTGGAACTCCAGCGCCACCTCCGCCGCGCCGTCCACCTCGAAGATGCTCGGCGGACGGTAGCCGTCGAACGCCAGCTCCGAGTACGCGTTGTCGTACACGAGCAGGATGTCCAGCTCGCGGCAGCGCCGAACGATGCGCTCCAGGTACTCGCGCGGGGCGGTGGCGGCGGTGGGGTTGTTCGGGTAGTTGAGGTAGAGCAGGCGCGCGCGCCGCAGCACCGCGTCGGGGATCTCCTCCAGCTCCAGGAGGAAGTCGGTGCGCGGCTCGAGCGGCACCACGTGCGGCGTCGCCTCGCTCAGCAGCGTTCCGCCGAGATACGACGGGTAGCCCGGTTCGGGGATGATCGCCACGTCCCCCTTCTGCAGGTAGGCGAGCGCGAGGTGCGCGATCCCCTCCTTGGACCCGATGAGCGGCACCACCTCCGTGTACGGATCGAAGGAGAGCCCGAAGCGCTTGTGCATCCAGCGCGTGATGGCCTCGCGGTAGGCGGGGAGGCCCAGGCCGAAGCCGTAGCGCCAGAGGCTCGTCTCGCCGGCGGCGCGGCGCAGCGCCTCCACCGCGGCGGGAGGCGGCGCGAGGTCGGCATCGCCGGCACCCAGGTCGATGACATCCACCCCGCGCGCCAGCAGCTCGCGCTTTCGCGCGGGGATGCCGGCGAGCATGTACGTGGGAAGCGTACGGAAGCGATCAGTGAATGGCGGCATGCGTGCGAGGTGCCGCGCGCCGCGGGAGGCGGCGCGCGCCCCCCGCGGCACGACGTGGCATCAGGTGGTGGGTGGGTTGAACGCCGCGTGCTGGGCGTCGATCCACGACTTGTGGTACGAGGGATCCTCGATGCCGAGCGCCTGCTTCGCCACCTTGAGCGGACGGAACGTGTCCATCATCACCGCCAGCTCGTCGGTGGACTTGGCGCCGATCGACGCCTCCGCACGCCCGGGGTGCGGGCCGTGCGGGATCCCGTCGGGGTGCAGGGTGATGCTCCCGAACTCGATCCCCTTGCGGCTCATGAACTCGCTCGAGGCGTAGTACAGCACCTCGTCGGAGTCCACGTTGCTGTGGTTGTACGGCGCGGGCACCGCCTGCGGATCGAAGTCGTACGGGCGCGGGCAGAAGGAGCAGACCACGAACCCGTCGCCCTGGAACGTCTGGTGCACCGGAGGCGGCTGGTGCACGCGCCCGACGATCGGCTCGAAGTCGCGGATGTTGAACGCCCACGGGTAGAAGTAGCCGTCCCACCCGACGACGTCGAGCGGGTGGTGATCGAGCACCACCTCGTTCAGACCGTCGTACTGCTTCACCAGGATGGGGAAGTCGCCCATCTCGTCGTGCGTGCGCAGCTCGGTCGGGCGGCGGATGTCGCGCTCGGAGTAGGGCGCCCCCTCCACGAGCTGCCCGAACTCGTTGCGGTAGCGCTTGGGCCAGCGGATGTGCCCGCGGCTCTCGATGATGAGCAGCTTCGGGGGATCGCCGGCGGCATCGAAGTGGAAGCGGTGCATGATGCCGCGATGGATCACCAGATAGTCCCCCTCGCCGAACGGGAGGTCGCCGAACTGCGACTCGAGCATCCCCCGTCCCTTGCTCACGTACACCAGCTCGTCCGCCTGCGCGTTGCGGTAGAAGTGCTCGTCCGCGCGGTCGGGCTCCACGTAGAGCATCGCCACGTCGGCGTTGAACAGGAGCGGGATGCGGTCGAGCGTCGGACTGCCCCCCCGCTTCACCTGCGCGGTGCGGAAGTGGCGGTGCCGGAGCGTCGCGTCCTCATCGGCCTCCCAGCGCAGCTCCCGACAGCGCCGCACCGACTTCACCGTGGTGGGCGGGTGCACGTGGTAGAGCAGGGACGAGGTGCCGTGAAAGCCCTCGTGCCCCACGAGCTGCTCGGAGTAGAGACCGCCGTCGGGGCGGCGGAAGATCGTGTGGCGCTTGCGCGGAATGCGTCCCAGCGTGTGATAGATCGGCATGTCGTCTCACATCCGGTGAAGCGCGGGGGCGGAGCCGGCCCGGGGGGACGGCTCCGCCGCGCCGGCGGTGCTCAGAGGTTGCCGCGAAGCGCCTGCTCGCGCTCGATGGCCTCGAACAGCGCCTTGAAGTTGCCGGCACCGAAGCTCTTCGCGCCCTTGCGCTGAATGACCTCGAAGAAGAGGGTGGGGCGGTCCTCGACCGGCTTGGTGAAGATCTGCAGCAGGTAGCCGTCGGGGTCGCGGTCCACCAGGATCCCCAGCTCGGCGAGCTTCTCCACCGGCTCGTCGATCGTGCCCACCCGCTCCTGCAGCTCCTCGTAGTACGTCGTCGGCGTGCTGAGGAACTCGACGCCCCGATCGCGCAGGGTGGTGACGGTGCGCAGGATGTCGTTGGTGGCCAGGGCGAGGTGCTGGGCGCCGGGGCCGCCGTAGAACTCGAGGTACTCGTCGATCTGCGACTTGCGCTTGCCGCGGGCCGGCTCGTTGATCGGGAACTTGATGCGGTCGTTCCCGTTCGCCATGACCTTGGACATGAGCGAGGAGTACTCGGTGCTGATGTCCTGGTCGTCGAAGGTGATGAGGTTCCGGAAGCCCATCACATCGGCGTAGTACGCGACCCACTTGTTCATCGCCCCCAGCTCCACGTTGCCCACGCAGTGGTCGACGTACTCGAGACCCGCCGTCGGGGGCTGATAGCGCGGGGTGACGGGGCGGAAGCCGGGGAGAAAGACACCACGGTAGTTCCGCCGCTCGACGATCGAGTGGATGGTGTCGCCGTAGGTGCCGATCGCGGCGATGACCACCTCGCCGTCGGCGTCGCGCTCGACGCGCGGCTCGCACACCGGGATCGCGCCGCGGGAGACGGCCGTGGTGTACGCCTCGCGCGCGTCGTCCACCCAGAGCGCGTAGTCCTTCACGCCATCGCCGTGCCGGTGCACGTGGTCGGCGATCGGCGAGTCGGGGCGGATGGCGGTGGTGAGAACGAGACGGATCTTGCCCTGCTGCAGGAGATAGCTGGCCCGGTCGCGCGTGCCGGTTTCCGGGCCGCGGTAGGCCACGAGCTGGAAGCCGAACGCGGCGCGATAGTAATGACTCGCCTGCTTGGCGTTGCCGACGTAGAACTCGATGTAATCCGTGCCGTTGATCGGAAACGCGTCCGTGGTCTCGGGCGCCGTCTTGAGGATCTGCGTGGCCATGGCTCTGATCGGTCTCCTGGGTGATGGGCGGCCCGCTGCACGACGGGCGCGCCGAGTGCATCCCGAATAATGCGCGAGGCGCATGGCGGATGCCACCGGGGACGTGGCACGCCTCGCGTGCCCCGCGCTCGGCGCGATCCGCGCGCTGGGTGAGACACGCGGCGCGCCCCGCGCCCCCACGCCGGCCCTCCGCCGCCCTTTCCCACGCGCGATGGATGCCGGCACGGTTCACGCAACACGCACACCGCTTGCCGCGCGTTCCGGGTGCACGTACGTTGTGCCGTCGCTTCATCTGTTTGTGGGCGGCCTCACGCGCGTCTCCGTCTCGCGCCGCGAGTGCCGGATCGTGCGCGGCGCCGACGACGCGCACTCGTCCCCGCCGAGGCGCGGCTGTACATTTCCTCACCTCGCGGAGCGGGTGCGGCGGTGCCGCGCTCGCTCCTTTCCTCGTGGAGCGTCCGCCATGCCCTTTCGCATCACCGCGCGCCGTACCGACCTCGCCTCGCTCGATGTCCCCCTCCTCGTCATCGCCCTCCCGAAGAACGCCACCGTCGCCGGCCCCCTCGCCGGCCTGAACACCGCCCTCGGCGGCGCGCTCGAGCGCACGCTGACCCGCCGCGATTTCCGCGGCGCCCGCGACGAGACGCTCCACCTCGCGGGCAACGAGCGCGGACCGCGGCGCGTGCTCCTCGTGGGCCTCGGGGAGGGCGCCGACGTCGCCGGGGCCGTCCGGCGCGCCGCGGCGCTCGCCGCTCGTCAGGCGCGCCGCATGGGCGTCCCGTCGCTCGCCTGGTGGGATGGGCACGCCGACGCCGGCGCCGTGGAGGCGGCCACCGTCGGCCTCGCCATGGGTGCCTGGGAATACACCGACCTCAAGTCGCCCCCGCCCGATGACGAGCGCAAGCCCCAGCTCGCCGGCGCCGAGATCGTCGTGGACGACGAGGGCGCGGCACGCGACGCCATCGCCCGCGGCACCGCCATCGGCGAGGGGATGGCGCTCGCGCGCCGCCTCGCCATGATGCCCGGCAACCTGTGCACCCCCGACTACCTCGCGGAGACGGCGCGCGACATCGCCACGCGACGCGACATGCGCCTCACGGTGCTCGGCCGCGCCGAGATGGAGCGCGAGGGGATGGGCTCCTTTCTCTCCGTCGCGCAGGGCACGCCGCAGGACCCCAAGCTCATCGCCCTCGAGTACCGCAAGGGCGCCGCGGACGCCAAGCCGGTGGTGCTCGTCGGGAAGGGGCTCTGCTTCGACTCGGGCGGCATCTCCATCAAGCCCGCGCAGGGGATGGAGGCGATGAAGTTTGACATGTGCGGCGCGGCCGGCGTGCTCGGCGCGATGGAGGCGATCGGCGCGCTCCAGCTCCCGATCAACGTCGTGGGGCTCGTCGGCAGCACCACCAACATGCCCTCGGGGACGGCGGTCAAGCCGGGCGACGTCGTGCGCAGCCACCTGGGCAAGTACATCGAGGTGATCAACACCGACGCCGAGGGGCGGCTCGTGCTCGCCGACGTCCTCTCGTACGCCCGGCGCTTCCAGCCGGCGGCGGTGGTCGATGCCGCCACCCTCACCGGCGCCTGCGTCATCGCCCTCGGCCACACGGCCACCGGCGTGTTCGGCACCGACGAGGCGCTCGTCGATGAGGTGCTGGAGGCCGGGAAGCGCGCCGGCGAGCCCGGGTGGCAGCTCCCGCTGTTCGACGACTACAAAGAGCTGATCAAGAGCGACGTCGCCGACATCAAGAACACCGGCGGACGTCCGGCCGGCGCGATCACCGCGGCCATGTTCCTCAAGGAGTTCGCCGACAGCTATCCGTGGGTGCACCTCGACATCGCCGGCACCGCCTACTCCGAGAGCGACCTCGGGTGGCTCCCGAAGGGTCCCACCGGGACGCCCGTCGGCACCTTCGTCGAGCTGGTGCGGGGGAGGGCGCGCTGAGGGCGGACGTGCGGCGGCGCGCTCGCGCCGCGGTGCTCGCATCGTTGCTCGTGATGCCCGGGGCGCTCGCCGCGCAGGGCGTCACGCGCGACACCACGGCGCGGCGCGACACGACGCGCGCGGCCGCCGACACCGCGCGCGCCCGCCCGGACACGGGAGCGCGCCCCGCGGTGCCGATGCCGTCGGACACCACCGCCGACACCACCAAGGTGCCGAAGGACACCGTGAAGGCCCCGCTCGCGCACGCGCCCCTCCCGCCGCTGCTCGACCCGGCCGCGCGGTATCACTGGGATCGCCAGGGGCTCTTCTCCATCGGCGGATTCACCCTGCTCGACCTCCTCGCGCGCATTCCCGGCGTCACCACCTTCCGCTCGGGGTGGCTCGCCTCGCCGCAGACCGCCGCCTATCTCGGCGATCCGGCGCGCGTGCGCGTGTTCATCGACGGTCTGGAGATCGATCCGCTCGATCCGCGCTCGCCGGGTGCCCTCGACATGGCGGAGGTGCAACTCTGGTCGCTCCAGGAGCTGACCGTGGAGCGCGGCGCGGATGAGCTGCGCGTCTACGCGCGCACCTGGAGCGTGCGGCGCACCACCACGAACACGCGCGTCGACGTCTCCGATGGCGACCAGAGCACCACGCTGTACCACGGCTTCTACGGCAAGCGGTACGGCAACGGGGTGGCGTTCCAGCTCGCGGGGCAGCAGTACGGCACCTCCAGCAACAACGATGTCGGGGGCGGCGACGAGCTGGCGATCATGGGCCGGCTCGGGTGGGCCAAGGGGAAGTGGAGTCTGGACGCCTTCGCCAACCGCGCGAGCCGCACGCGCGACGAGCAGAACTCCCAGGTCGACCAGACCATCGGCATCCCCGCGCAGGAGCGCACGCGCACCGATGCCTACCTGCGCGCCGGCTACGGCGACCCGGACTCCGGATCGTGGGCGCAGGTGATCGCGTCCACGCAGCGGTTCGACGAGCACACGCCCTTCCGGACGTCGGCGCTGCCGTTCGCCGCACCCGACGAGGGTGACACGCTGCGCACGGCGCAGCAGTACGTGGCCGCCGCGGGGATCACGCGCGGCCCGTTCCGGGTGAGCGCCACGGACCGCCTGCACGTGCTGCAGGGACGCACGCTGAACGCGGTGTCGGGGCGCGCGTCCTTCGAGCGCCCCGCGCTGGCGCTCTCCCTCCGGGCCGAGTACCGCGGCGCGGACACCACGTCGGAGGAGGAGGCATCGGCCCGACTCTCTCCCACGTCGTTCCTGAGCCTCTACGGCACGGTGACGCGGCGCCACGGCACGGGGACGCTCGGCGCCTCGCGCTACGCCGCGCGCGGCGGGGTGGACCTGCGCCTCGGACGCCTCTGGCTGGGCGGCGGCGCGCTGCGTCGAGACGTGACCACCGTGCCCGGGCTCGAGGCGTACGACACGGCCTTCGCCAGCGCCAGGTCGGAGATGGCCACGGGAGTGTACGGCACCATCCGCGGCAAGTTCTACAAGGACATAGGCGTGGACATCTGGGCCGTGCGCTGGACGAACGCCGGGTGGTATCGGCCGCAGCTCCAGTCTCGGGAGGAGCTGTACCTCGACACGAAGTGGCTCAGCCGCTTCCCGAGCGGGAACTTCGGCTTCCTCGGCTCGATCGCGCACGAGTACCGGCGAGACGTGCTGTTCCCGGTGGCCGGCGCGGCGGAGACGTTCGGCGGTGTCGCGCCGTTCGCGGTCTACAGCCACGCGATCGTCGCGCGGATCGAGGTGCGCATCCAGGACGCGGTGATCTTCTGGAACTCCACCTATGGGATGCGGCCGCAGGTGTTCGAGTACGTGCCCGGGTTCCTGCAGCCGAGGCAGCGCTTCATGTACGGCGTCCGGTGGAACTTCTGGAATTGACAATGCCATTGTGGCGCCGTAACTTAGACGACTGCTCATGATACGAAGCATGACCGGCTTCGGTGCCGCGACGGGACGCGTGGGAGGTCAGCGGGTCACCGTCGAGCTGCGCACCGTCAACCACCGATTCTTCAATCCCAGCATCAAGCTCCCGCCGTCGCTCTCCCGATGGGAGGGAGAGGTGCGCGAGGTGCTGCGGCGCGGGATCGCGCGCGGACACGTGACGCTCACCGCCCGCGTGGAGCGCGACGGCAAGGTGCCGCTGGTGGTGGACGAGGAACGGTTCGCGGGATACGTGGAGCTGCTGCGATCGTTGCAGGAGCGGCACGGACTCGGCGATGCCCTCGACGTGGGCACCGTGCTCCGGCTCCCCGACGTGATCGCGACGAACGGCGGCGACGAAGACGCGGGAAGCGCCGAGGAGCTCGCGCGCATAGTCGGCGAGGCGCTGGCCGCGCTCACGCGCATGCGCGAGGCGGAGGGGGAACGGCTCGGCGCCCTCCTGGCCGAGCGCATCGGCACGGTGGAGCGCGCGCTCGACCGGATCGCCGAGCGCGCGCCCGAGCGGCTCGTCGCCGAGCGGGAGCGGCTGCGGAGGAGCGTGCGCGAGCTCGCGGAGGGCGTGGACATCGATCCCGCGCGACTCGCGCAGGAGATCGCCGTGCTCGCCGACCGGCTCGATGTCGCCGAGGAGGTGGATCGCTTCCGGTCGCACATCGTGGCGTTCCGGGCGGCGCTGCGCGACGGAAGCGGGAAGCAGGTGGGGAAGCGGCTCGCCTTCCTGCTGCAGGAGATGCTGCGGGAGACGAACACCACCGGGAGCAAGGCGCGCGATGCGGAGATGCTGCACGACGTGGTGGCGGTGAAGGAGGAGCTGGAGCGGATCGCCGAGCAGGTGGAGAACGTGGAGTGAAGGCGTTCCCCATCATTCTCTCGGCGCCATCGGGAGGCGGGAAGACGTCCATCGCCCGCCGCCTGCTGGAGGGGCGCGACGACGTGGGGTACTCGGTATCGTGCACCACGCGCGCGCCGCGGGCCGGCGAGGTGGAGGGGCGCGACTACTACTTTCTCTCCACGCCGGAGTTTCTCGAGCGGCAGCAGCGCGGCGAGTTCGCGGAGTCGGCGGAAGTGCACGGCAACCTGTACGGCACGCTGCGGAGCGAGGTGCAGCGGGTGCTGGAGCAGGGGAAGCACGTGATCATGGACATCGACGTACAGGGGGCGTCGCAGTTCCGCGTCGCGTTCCCCGAGTCGGTGCTCATCTACGTGCTCCCGCCGTCGGGGGAGGTGCTGCTCGAGCGGCTGCGGGCGCGCGACTCCGAGACGCGCGAGTCGCTCAAGCGGCGGCTCGTGAGCGCGCTCGTGGAGCTGCGCGCGGTGCCGATGTACCAGTACGTCGTGCTGAACGACGATCTCGATCGCGCCGTGGCGAGCGTCTCGGGGATCATCGACTCCGAGGGGCTCCGGCGCGATCGGCTGCTGAACGTGGAGCGCGACGTCCGCTCGATCATCGAGCGGCTGGAGCGCGAACTGGGATCCTGAGGAGGAGAATCGACATGCAGGTGTTCACCCCGACCGACGTCGCCAAGCGCGCGGCCAACAAGTATCTCGGCGTGCTCATCGCGGCGAAGTTCGCGCGACTGATGAACGAGTTCCCGCGCACGGGCGACGGCCGCGAGAAGAAGCTCACCACGCGGGCGCTCGAGGAGCTGACGGGCGAGGAAGGAATCGAGTATCGCGTCATCCCGCGCCGCGGCCGCTGAGCCCGCGGGCCGCGTGCGTCCGTTCGAGAGCCGGCGCGTCCTCCTCGGCGTGACCGGGGGGATCGCGAGCTACAAGACGGGGTGGCTCGCGCGCCTGCTGGCGCGCGCCGGCGCCGCGGTGGACGTCGTCATGACGCGCGCGGCCACGGAGTTCGTGGGCCCGATCACCTTCGAGGCGCTCACCGGGCGCCCGGTGCACACCGACATCTTCGCGGCGGGGCGGGCGCTCGATCACATCCACCTCGCGCGCGGGGCCGATGGGGTGGTCGTCGCCCCCGCGACCGCCGACTTCCTGGCGCGCGCGGCGCACGGCATGGCCGACGACCTGCTCACCGCGGTCCTCCTCGCCACCGAGGCGCCGGTGCTCCTCGTGCCGGCGATGAACGACCGGATGTGGGCGCACCCCCAGACGCGCCGCAACGTGGCGCACCTGCGCGAGCTGGGATACACGGTGCTCGAGCCCGACGAGGGCCCGCTCGCCGAAGGGGAGGGGAACGGGCCAGGGCGCATGCCGGAGCCGGAGACGATTCTCGCCCACGTCGGCCGGCTGCTCGAGAAGCGCTCGCTCGCGGGGCGCCGGGTGCTCGTCACCGCCGGCCCCACCCGGGAGAGCGTGGACCCGGTGCGCTTCCTCTCCAACCGCAGCACGGGAAAGATGGGCGTGGCGCTCGCCGCCGCCGCCTGGCGCCGCGGCGCCGACGTGACGCTCGTCGCCGGCCCACTCGAAGTCCCGCTCCCGGTCGGACCGTGCCTCGTGCCGGTGGAGACCACCGAGGAGATGGCGGCGGCGGTGCGCCGAGCGCTCGCCGATGCGGATGCGCTCATCATGGCCGCGGCGCCCGCGGACTTTCGCGCCGCGCTCCCCGCCCCCGGGAAGATGAAGAAGCGCGATGCGCCCGCCGCCATCGAGCTCGCCCCCACCCCCGACATCCTCGCCTCCACCGCGGACGCGCGGCGCGCCGGCGCGGTGATCGTGGGGTTCGCGCTCGAGACCGACGACCTCGTGTCCAACGCGCGCGAGAAGCTCGCCGCCAAGGCGCTCGACCTCGTGGTCGCCAACGACGCGTGCGAGCCGGGCGCGGGATTCGCGGTCGACACGAACCGCGTGACGCTCATCGCTCGCGCCGGCGAGCCGGAAGTGCTCCCGCTCATGACCAAGCAGGAGGTCGCCGACATCGTGCTGGACCGCGTGGAGGCGCTGCTGGGTGCGCGCTGAGGAGCTGCTCCGCCGCTACCTCGAGCAGCGCCGCGAGCTCGGAGAGAGCGAGCTGGTGCTGGATGGGATGACGGTGGATGAGGTCATGCGGATCATCGGCGCGGCGCGCGGCGGGCGCCCCCCACACTCCGCGGTCTCTCCGCGCGAGCGGGCGGCCCCACGCGCGCCGGAGCGCGACGACGTACCCGCGAACGATTCCGCGAACGCTCCGGCGAACGCCCCCGCGCCCGAGCGCGCCGACATCCCCGAGACGAGCGATTGGCGCGAGGCGCTCCGCGCGGCCGGTGCGGGCGCGCCCGCACCGAGCCGCGCCCCGGCCGGGACTCCGGCTCAGCCGCCCACTCCGGCGCCCCCTCCGCCGCCCGACGCGCCCGCACAGGCGCCCGCACAGCCGCCCGCGCAGGCGCGATCTCCCGCCGATCCCCCTCGCCCCCCCGCGCGGCCGGCTGCGCCCGGGGTTGGCGCACCGGCGGGGCTCGTGGTGGGCGCCGCGGGGGAGGAGCTGTTCGTCGGACCGGTGGGGAGCTGCGCGACGCTCGACGACGTGGCGCGCATGGTGGCGGCGTGCACCCGCTGCGACCTCTACCGGACCGCCACGCACCCCGTGCCGGGGGAGGGAAACCCCGCCGCGCGGCTCATGTGCGTCGGGGAGGCTCCCGGCGCCAACGAGGACGCCTCCGGGCGGCCGTTCGTGGGGCAGGCTGGACAGCTACTGACGAAGATCCTGGCGGCCATTAACTTGAGCCGTGACGAGGTGTTCATCGCCAACGTCCTCAAGCACAGGCCGCCGGGCAACCGCAATCCACGCCCCGACGAGGTGGACGCCTGTCGCCCGTACCTGTCGCGGCAGATCGAGCTGGTTCGCCCCGCGGTCATCATCGCGTTCGGAACGTTCGCTGCGCAGACGCTGCTCGAGACCAAGCTCTCCATTGGCAAGCTGCGTGGGGCGGTGCACCGCTATCACGGCATCCCCGTGATCGTCACCTACCACCCGGCCGCGCTCCTTCGCAACCCCGCTTGGAAGCGACCCACCTGGGAAGATGTCCAGCTCGCCCGCCGACTACTCGACAGCGCCTCCGCGTGACGCCTACCGCGACCGCCGACCGCCGTACGCCGAAGAGGCCGAGAGCGCGGTGCTCGGCGCGATGCTCATGGACCAGGACGCGATCCTGCGCGCCACCGAGCACGTGGACGACACCATGTTCTACCGCGAGGCGAACCGGCGCATCTTCCGCGCGATGGTCGGCATCTCCGAGCGCGGCGAGGTGGTCGATCCCCTCACCCTCGCCGACGAGCTGTCGCGCCGCGGCGAGCTGGAGGCGAGCGGGGGGAAGGAGTACGTCGCCTTTCTCGTGGACGCGGTGCCGACCGCGGCCAACGTCGAGTACCACGCCCGCATCGTCAAGGAGAAGGCGCTCCAGCGCCGCCTGATCGAGACGTGCACCGGGCTCGTCGCCGAGGCGTTCGAGGGGCGGAACACCGCCGCCGAGCTGCTCGACGAGGCGGAGCACCGGATCTTCCAGGTGAGCCAGCAGCGCGGAACGCAGGGGTTCACGCGCATCAAGGAGCTCATGTGGCCGACGATGGAGCGCATCGAGGCGCTCCAGCGCGGCGGGAAGACGATCACGGGCGTTCCGAGCGGGTTCAGCGACCTCGATGAGATGACCTCGGGCTTTCAGCCGGCGGACCTCATCATCGTCGCCGCCCGTCCGTCCATGGGAAAGACGGCGTTCGTGCTCAACGTGGCGCAGCACGCGGCCATCGAGCACAAGACGGCGGTGGCGATCTTCTCGCTGGAGATGAGCAAGGAGTCGCTCGTGCAGCGCATGCTCACCGCGGAGGCGCGCGTGGACGCGCAGAAGCTCCGCAAGGGGATGCTGCGCGACGACGATTTCCCGCGCATGGCGCGCGCCGCGGGGATTCTCAGCTCCGCGCCGATGTGGATCGACGACACGCCGGCGATCACGCTCCTCGAGATGCGCTCCAAGGCGCGCCGGCTCAAGGCCGACGCGGACGTGGGGCTCATCATCGTGGACTACCTCCAGCTCATGCAGGGGCCGCCCAACTCGGAGAGCCGGCAGCAGGAGGTGAGCAACATCTCACGCGGGCTCAAGGCGCTCGCCAAGGAGCTGAGCGTGCCGGTGATCGCGCTCTCGCAGCTCTCCCGCGCCCCCGAGCAGCGCGCCGGCGACCACCGCCCGCAGCTCTCCGACCTTCGCGAGTCCGGCGCCATCGAGCAGGACGCGGACCTCATCATGTTCATCTACCGGCAGGAGGTCTACGACGGCCCCACCGACAAAGATGGCAACTCGCTGGAGGGACGCGCCGAGATCATCGTCGGCAAGCAGCGCAACGGGCCGATCGGGTTCGTGAACCTGTTCTTCCACAAGGCGTACACGCGCTTCGAGAACTACACGGCGCGGACGCAGTGAGGCGCGGGGCGCGTGATGCGGGGCGCGGGAGGATGGAACCCGCCAGGCCGCCGGCGAGGCCGGCCGCCTGGCGCAATCCATTGTTCCGACTTGCGCGCCCCGCGCCCCGCACCCCGCGCCGTCACCGGTTAAATTTCGGTGATCCAGGAGCGCCTCGCACCCATGCCGAAGTCCAAGACCGTTCATCGCTGTACCGAGTGCGGCGCCGAGTATCCCCGGTGGGCCGGCCGCTGCGACGCGTGCGGCGAGTGGAACACGCTCGTGGAGGAGGTATCCACCCCTCCCGCCAGCACGCCGGCGGCTCGCCGGCGCGGCGGGCGTGCCACGCTCGCCGACGGCGGAAGCGTCGCCCCCACGGCCCGTCTCGCCGACGTGCACGGCTCCGAGAGCCGCCGCTGGACCACCGGCATCGACGAGTTCGACTTCGTCCTCGGCGGGGGGATCGTTCCCGGATCCATGGTCCTCATCGGCGGCGAGCCGGGGATCGGGAAGTCCACGCTCCTCCTGCAGGTGGCCGCCCGGCTGCGCGGGGAGGGGCACCGCGCGCTCTACGTGTCGGGAGAGGAGTCGCCCCTCCAGGTGAAGCTGCGCGCCGACCGGCTCGCGGAGCCCGCCGGTGAGGTCGAGCTGCTCAGCGAGACGCAGCTCGAGACCATCCTCGCCACCGGCGCGGCGATGGAGCCGCGCACCATGTTCGTGGACTCCATCCAGACCGTCTTCACCACGGATCTCGAGGGCGCGCCGGGAAACGTCGGGCAGGTGCGGGAGTGCGCCGCGCGCCTCATGCGCTTCGCCAAGGAGAGTGGCACCGCGGTGTTCGTCGTCGGCCACGTCACCAAGGGCGGCGGCATCGCCGGGCCGAAGACGTTGGAGCACATCGTCGACACCGTGCTCTACTTCGAGGGGGAGGGCTCCCTCGACCAGCGCGTGCTGCGCGCGACCAAGAACCGCTTCGGCGGCGTGGACGAGATCGGCGTGTTCCGCATGACCGAAGGGGGCCTCGTGGCGGTGGAGAATCCGTCGGAGCTCTTCCTCGGAGACCGGCTCTCCACGGCATCGGGCAGCGCCGTCACCGCGCTCATGGAAGGGACGCGGCCGCTGCTCGTGGAAATCCAGGGGCTCGCCGCGAAGGCGGGGTTCGGCACGCCGCAGCGCGTGGCCACGGGGTACGACGGACGACGGCTCGCGCTGCTGCTCGCGGTGCTCGACAAGCGCGCCGGGCTCCCCTTCGCGCAGCTCGATGTGTTCGTGAACGTGGTGGGCGGGCTCAGGGTGCAGGAGCCGGCGGGGGACCTGGCGGTGGCCGCGGCGCTCGCCTCCAGCGTGTACGACCGCGTGCTTCCCGCGGACGCCGTCTTTCTCGGCGAGGTGGGGTTGGCCGGCGAGGTGCGTCCCGTGTCGCAGGTGGAGCGGCGAATCACCGAGGCGGAGAAGATGGGCATGCGCGCCGTCTACCTCGCCGAGCGGAGCATCCCCAAGGGCGGCGCCCGCGCCCGGCTCGAGGGGCGGGGGATGGCGGTCGTGGGGATTCGCAGCGTTGGCGACCTGTTCGAGAAACTCTTTCGATGAGCGATCCGGTTCGTGATGTGGGGGTGGTGATCGTGGCGGCCGGTGCCGGCACGCGCACCGGGAGCGAGGAGCTCAAGCAGTTCCGCTGGGTGGCCGGCAAGCCGATGCTCCTGCACAGCGTGCAGCGCTTCATGGAGCGGAGCGACGTGGTGCAGGTCGTCGCCGTGCTCCCGCGAGCCTACGCCGGAGATCCGCCCCCCTGGCTCTTCCAGTGCGACATCGAGCGCCTGCTCGTCTCCGCCGGCGGGCGCGAGCGCGGAGACTCCGTGTACAACGGGCTGGAGGATCTCCCGCCGGAGGCGGAGATCGTGCTGGTGCACGACGCGGCCCGCCCGCTCGCCGACGCGGCGACCATCGACCGCGTGGTGGCCGAGGCGCGTCGCGGGCACGGCGCGGTGGCCGCGCTCCCCGTCATGGACACGCTCAAGGAGATCGACGACGACGGCCGGATCGTGCGCACGGTGGAGCGCACCCGGCTGTGGCGCGCGCAGACGCCGCAGGGCTTTCCCCGCGACATGATCGCCCGCGCCTATCGCGAGGCGCGCCGCGAGGGGGTGAGCGCCACCGACGACGCGGCGCTGTGCGAGCGGCTGGGAATGCCGGTGGTCGTCGTGCGGGGGAGCGAGCGCGCGCTCAAGGTCACCGAGGAAGGCGACTTCGCGCGGCTCGAGGCGCTCGCGATGCTCCCCGAATGAACGTCGCGTCGCTCGCCGTCCCGTTCTGGTCGCCCGCGGAGATCTCGGCATCCATCGCCGGTACCATCGCGCACCTGCAGGCGCGCCGCGTGCTCGCCTATCCCACCGAGACGGTGTACGGCTTCGGCGGCGCCACCGACGCCGAGTCGGTGGACGCACTGGTGCGCCTCAAGTCGCGCCCGCCCGGCAAGCCCTTTCTCATCCTCGTGGCGTCGAGCGAGATGGTGACGCGCCTCGACCTGCGCCTCACCGGCTACGCCGCGCGGCTGGCGGCGCGCCACTGGCCCGGCCCACTCACGCTGGTGCTCCCCGGCGGCGAGCGGCGCCTCCCCGACCGGCTGCGCGGCCCCGAGGGCGGGATCGCCGTGCGGTGGACCTCGCACCCCGCGCTCGCGCGGCTCTTGCTGACGTACGGCGAGTCGATCACCTCCACCAGCGCCAATCGCCCCGGCGTGCCGCCAGCCATGTCCGCCGCGGAGATCGAGCGGCAGTGGCCCGACGAGATCGCGCGGGGGCTGTTGCGCGTGCTCGACGGCGGACGCCTCACCCCATCGCCCCCCTCGACGGTGGTAGATTGCATGGGACGCCGGCCGCGCGTGATCCGCCCCGGCGCCATCTCGTCCGCGATCCTGCGCGAGAGCGTGAGCGACCTTCTGGGAGATGTGTAGCGCCATGCGTATCCTCTTCGTCTGCACCGGCAACACCTGTCGCAGCGCGATGGCCGAGGCCATCGCGCGCCGGATCGCCCGGGAGCGCGGCATGTCGGACGTCGAGGTGGGGAGCGCCGGGACGGCCGCCTGGGAGGACGCGCCGGCCTCCGACGGCGCGATGCTCGTCTGTCTCGAGCGCGAGACGGACCTCTCGTCGCACCACGCGCGCCTGGCCACGCGGGAGCTGCTCGACTCGTACGACCTCGTGCTCGCGATGGGGCCGCACCACGTGGAGCGCCTGGAGGCGATCGGCGGAAAGGGGAAGACGTTCCTGCTCACCACGTGGACCTCGCGCGGCGCGGTGGACCGCCCGATCGGCGATCCGTTCGGCGGGGAGCTGAACCTGTACCGCGAGACGTACGAGGAGCTCGAGCGCGAGCTCCATCGCATGTTCGACCGCATCGAGGCCGAGCGGACGCCGGGCGTCTCGTGACCACGCGACCGAGCCGGCTGGTGCTGCTCGGCCACCCCGTGCACCACTCCCGCTCGCCGCTCTTCCAGAACGCCGCGCTGCGCGCGTGCGGCGTGCCGATCGGGTACGAGGCGCTCGACGTCGCGCCCGCGAAGCTGGAGTCGTGCCTCGCCGCCCTCGTCGCCGAGCGCGCGGCGGGGAACGTCACGATCCCCCACAAGGAGCGCGTGGCATCGCTGTGCGCGCATCGCACGCCGGTCGCCGAGCGCGCCGGCGCCGTGAACGTGTTCTGGGTGGACGACCGCGGCGCGCTCGCCGGCGACAACACGGACGTCGGCGGCTTCGAGGCGATGGTGCGGGCGCTGCTCGGCCAGTCGCCGCGCGACCTCCGCGTGGCGCTGCTCGGCGCGGGTGGGGCCGCCGCGGCGGTGCTCACGGCCGTGGAGCGCTGGCCCGGGTGCGCGGTGACGATCTGGAACCGCGGCGCGGCGCGCGCGCACCGCATGGCGGAGCGCCATCCGGCGGTGGAGGGGATCGCGCGCACCGCGGCGGCGGCGGCGCGCGGCGCGCGGCTCGTGGTCAACGCCACGCCGGTGGGACTGCACGACGACGCGCTCCCGCTCCCGCTCGACGCGCTCGCGCCCGGCGCCGCCGTGGCCGACCTGGTCTACCGCCCGGGCGAGACGGCGTGGGTGCGGGGCGCGCGGGCGAACGGGCACCCGGCGGCGGATGGCCGCGCCATGCTCGTGGAGCAGGGCGCGCTGGCGTTCGAGCGGTGGCTCGGCATTCCCGCGCCGCGCGAGGTGATGCGCCGCGCGCTGGCCGGCGCGTGAGCGCGCGGGTGCGCACGATCGCCGGCGCGGCGGCCGCGGCGGGCACGGCGCTCCTCGACCTGCTCCTTCCGCGCGCGTGCGCCGTGTGCACGCGCCTGCTCGACGCCGGCGACCGCGGCGTGGTGTGCGGCCGCTGCTGGGCGCGGCTCCGGGAGCTGCCGTACCCGCGGTGCGCGCGCTGCGGCCACCCCGGGGGCGCGCAGGCGTGCCAGTGGTGCGCGCTGCTCCCGTCGTGCGTGCGCGCCGCGCGCTCGGTGTGCTGGATTCCGGGGGGCACCGGCGGCGCGATCGTGCACGCGCTCAAGTACGCCGGGTGGCGCGCGGCGGCCGAGCCGATGGCGGCGCGCATGGCGCGCCTCACGTGGCCGCGCGACGTGGCGGCCGAGCGCGCCGCGCTCATCCCCGTGCCGCTCGCGCCGGTGCGCGAGCGCGAGCGCGGCTACAACCAGAGCGCGCTCCTTGCGCGCGCGCTCGCCGCGCACTGGCGCATCCCCGTGTGGTCCGACTGCCTCGTGCGCGTGCGCGCCACCGGCACGCAAACCCGGTTGACACCGGACCAGAGACGGCACAACGTTTCGGGCGCGTTTCGTGCGGCGCTCGCGGGACGAGCGCGCGTGCGAGGCGCGCACGTCGTGCTCGTCGACGACGTCATCACCACCGGCGCGACGCTCTCGGAATGCGCGAACACGCTGTTCGAGGCGGGCGCCCGGATCATCAGCATCGTGACCTTTGGCCGGGCGCCGGCGGCGGGCGACCGGCCGTGACCGACAGGAGCGGATCGAGGACATGGCCATTCGCGTGGGTATCAACGGCTTCGGCCGGATCGGGCGGCAGGTGGTGCGGGCCGCGAAGGAGCAGGGCGTCACCGACATCGATTTCGTGGCGGTGAACGATCTCACCGACACGCGCACGCTCGCGCATCTCTTCAAGTACGACTCCGTGCACCGCACGTTCCGCGGCGACGTGTCGCACGTGGACGGCGCGATCGAGATCGACGGTGACGAGATCAAGGTGTTCTCGGAGAAGGATCCCGCCGCGCTGCCGTGGAAGGACGTGGGCGTGGACATCGTGCTCGAGTCCACCGGCCGCTTCACCAAGGCCGAGGACGCGCGCAAGCACATCGCCGGCGGCGCGAAGAAGGTGATCATCTCCGCGCCGGCGAAGGGCGAGGACATCACCGTGGTGATGGGGGTGAACGCCGACAAGTACGATCCGGCGAAGCACACGATCATCTCCAACGCATCGTGCACCACCAACTGCGTCGTGCCGATGGTGAAAGTCGTTCGCGACGCGTTCGGCTTCCGCCACGCGTCCATGACCACCATCCACAGCTACACCAACGACCAGCAGATCCTCGACCTCCCGCACAAGGACCTGCGGCGCGCGCGCGCGGCGGCGCTGTCGATCATCCCCACGACCACCGGCGCGGCGAAGGCGACGTCGCTCGTGATCCCGGAGGTGAAGGGGAAGATGGACGGGATCTCCATCCGGGTGCCGACGCCCGACGTCTCCTTCACCGATCTGGTGGTCGAGGTCGAGCGCCCCACCACCATCGAGGACGTGAACGCCGCCTTCCGGAAGGCCTCGGAAACGGGCCCGCTCGCCGGCTTCCTCCGCTACTCCGACGAGGAGCTGGTGTCCGTGGACTACATCGGCAATCCGGCCTCGTGCATCATCGACGCCCGGAGCACCAACGTGATCGGCGGCACGCTCGTCAAGGTGTGCGGCTGGTACGACAACGAGTGGGGCTACGCCTCGCGCTGCGTGGATCTGCTGCGGTTCGTGGGCGCGCGGCTGTGAGCCGGCGCGTCAGCCCCGCCGGCCGGCGGCGCGACCTCGTCGCGGTGGCCATCCTGGTCGTCGGGGCGGCGCTCTTCCTGTACGGCTATCTCGGGTTACGCGGGATGGCGACGAGACCCATCGTCGCCGCCCGCGGCCAGTCGGCCGTCGCCGCCGCCGACGTGTTCTGGTACCTGTCGCGCGCCGGGACGGCCATCATCATCGCCGGCGTCATCGCCGTCGCCTGGTCCTTCTGGCGCCACCACCGCCGCCTCGACGAACAGCCCTGATGCCCAAGAAGACGATTCGCGACCTCACCGACGCCGAGGTGCGCGGCAAGCGCGCCCTCGTTCGCGTCGACTTCAACGTGCCGCAGGACGAGTCGCACCGCGTCACCGACGACACGCGCATCCGCGCCGCGCTCCCCACGATCGACGCGCTGTTCGAGCGCGGGGCGCGCGTGGTCGTGCTCCTCTCGCATCTCGGACGCCCCAAGGGGAAGCCGGATCCCCGGTACACGCTCGACCCCGTGGCCCAGCACCTCGCCACGCTCACCGACCACCCGGTGATGTTCGTGGACTCCACCGACAGCGACGAGGCGATCAAGGCCACGCACGAGGCGCCGGCCGGCACGATCATCGTGCTCGAGAACACGCGCTTCCTCCCGGGCGAGGAGTCCAACGACGAGGTGCTCGCGCGCGAGCTGGCCGAGCTCGGCGATCTGTTCGTGAACGACGCCTTCGGCTCGGCGCACCGGGCGCACGCGTCCACCGAGGGGATCGCGCACCACCTGCACCCCGCCGTCGCCGGGCTGCTCATGGAGAAGGAGCTCCGCTACCTGGGCGACGCGCTGGCGAGCCCCGCGCGCCCGTTCGTGGCGGTCCTGGGCGGCGCCAAGATCTCCGGGAAGATCGACGTCATCGAGCAGCTCCTCCCGAAGGTGGACCGGCTCCTCATCGGCGGCGCCATGGCGTGCACCTTCTTCCGGGCGATGGGGCTCGAGACCGGCAAGTCGCTCGTGGAGCCGGATCGGGTGGACATGGCCGCCCAGCTCCTGCGCCGGGGGGGCGACCGGCTCCTCCTGCCTGACGACGCCATGGTCGCGCCCTCGCTCGACCGCCCGGACGCCGCGCACATGGTGGCGCGCGACGCGATCCCCGCCGGCGAGGCGATGTTCGACATCGGTCCCCAGTCGGCGCTGCGATTCGCGCGCGAGATCACCGGCGCGCGCACGGTGGTGTGGAACGGCCCGATGGGGGTGTTCGAGTCTCCGCCGTTCGACGCCGGGACCCGGACCGTGGCCGACGCGCTCGCCGCGGCCACCGACGCCGGCGCGACGACCATCGTGGGCGGGGGCGACTCCGCCGCCGCGGTGGAGGCGTTCGGGCTCGCATCCCGCATGAGCCACGTCTCGACCGGCGGGGGCGCGTCGCTCGAGTTCCTCGAGGGGAAGGCGCTCCCCGGCGTCACCGCGCTCGACGATCGCACGGCATGACGCGAAAGCCCGTCTTCGCCGCCAACTGGAAGATGCACCACGGTCCGCAGGAGACGCGCGCCTTCCTGCGGACCTTCCTCGACGCGTTCCCCCCCGCGCACGACCGGACGGTGATCGTCTTCCCTCCGGCCGTCTCGCTCGCCGTCGCCGGCTTCACCCTGCGCGACCGCCCGGAGATCCTCGTCGGCGTGCAGAACGTGCACTGGGAGCCGAAGGGGGCGTTCACCGGCGAGACCTCGGCGGGGATGGCCCGCGATGCCGGCGCGCGCGTCGCTCTCGTGGGGCACTCCGAGCGCCGCCACGTGTTCGGCGAGACGGACGAGATGACGGCGCGCAAGTGCGAGGCGGTGGTCGCGGCCGGACTCGTCCCGCTCCTCTGCGTGGGCGAGCGGCTGGAGGAGCGCGAGCGCGGGGCGACGCTCGCCGTCGTCCTGGGGCAGCTCGACGCCGCCATCTCCCGCCTGGAGCCGTCGCGCGTCGGGGAGATGCTCATTGCCTACGAGCCCGTGTGGGCGATCGGCACGGGGATCACCGCGCGCCCCGAGGATGCCACGGAGGTGCACGAGGCCATCCGGCAGCGCCTCCGCGAGGTGATCGGCGACACGGCGGCGGATGTGCCCGTGCTCTACGGGGGGAGCGTGAGCGAGTCGAACGCCGCCGACCTGCTCGCGGCGCGCGAGGTCGATGGCGTGCTCGTGGGGGGCGCGAGCCTCGACCCGGAGCGTTGGGCACGCATCGCGCGCACTTGACCTGATGCCGTAACCCGCGTACGTTTCAGAGTTTAGCGTTTCAGCGCTCAGCTCGAGTTTCCGAATCCGCCCCACGCGAACCCGCCCCACGCGCGATGTACACCCTCATTCTCGTACTGCTCGTCATCGACAGCCTGATCCTCATCCTCGCGGTGCTGCTCCAGGCCGGAAAGGGAGGGGGGCTGGCGTCCACCTTCGGCGGCGCCTCGTCGTCGTCCGACTCGTTCGTGGGCACCAGGCAGGCGGCGAACCTCCTCACCAAGACGAGCTGGTGGTCGGGCGGGATCTTCATGGCGCTCGCCTTCCTGCTGCAGCTCATGGGCTCGCGCGCGACCGCGCCCAAGTCGGTGCTCGATGAGCCGTTCTCGCAGCAGGCCGCTCCCACGGCGCCGGCGACGCCGAGCACCGGAGCCCCGGCGGTCCCGCTCCAACCCGCTCCCTCGAACAGCCCGGCCAAGGGGGCTCAGTCCAACCCGGCCCCGGCCCAGCCGAAGCAGTAGTTCCGTGACCGCTCTCGCTTCACTTCCAGGGTTCCTCCTCCTCGAGGACGGAACCCTGTTTCGCGGTACGGCCCGGGGCGACTTCTCCCCGAGCGTCGCCGAGGTGGTGTTCACCACCAACATGACCGGGTACCAGGAGGTGTTCACCGATCCCTCCTACCGCGGCCAGATCGTCGTGATGACGGCGCCGATGATCGGGAACTACGGGGTCAACGAGGAGGACCCGGAATCCGCCAGCCCGCAGGTGGCCGGCGTGATCGTCCGCGAGCTCTCCGCTCACCCCTCCAACTGGCGCGCCCAGGGCGCGCTCGGGGAGTGGCTCGCAGCCGCGCAAATACCAGTACTCGAAGACGTTGACACCAGGCGCCTCACGCGTCACCTGAGGTCAGTCGGAGTCATGCGCGGCGTGATCGGCGTGGGCGAGGAGCCCACCGCCGAGGCGCTCACCGCGCTCCAGGCCTGCCCATCCATGGAGGGGTTGGACCTCGCCTCGGTCGTGTCGACGAAGGAGCCGTACGTGTGGGGCGATCCCGCGGCGCCGTCGCACATCGTCGCGTACGACTACGGGATCAAGCGCAACATCTTGCGCCTGTTCGCCGACCACGGCTGCCACGTCACCGTGGTGCCGGCGGCGACCTCCGCGGCCGACGCGCTCGCCCTCGAGCCGGACGGCGTCTTTCTCTCCAACGGACCAGGCGATCCGGCCGCCGTGTCGTACGCGCCGGGGATCATCCGCTCGATCGCCGAGCGCGAAGTCCCGATCCTCGGGATCTGCCTCGGGCACCAGCTCCTCGGGCTCACGTTCGGCGGGAGGACGCTGAAGATGCCCTACGGGCATCATGGCGGAAACCATCCGGTGCGAGAGCTCGAGACCGGGCGCGTGCTGATCACGTCACAGAACCACGGGTTCGCCGTGGTCGGGGAGGGGGAAGGGGACGGCGTGGAGGGCGCCCCGGCGCTCAAGGTCACGCACGTGAACCTGAACGACGGCACCGTCGAGGGGCTCGTGCATCGGGAGCTGCCCGTGTTCGCGGTGCAGTATCACCCCGAGGCCGCGCCCGGCCCTCACGACGCGCGCCCGCTCTTCTCGCAGTTCATGGCGGCGGTGAGATCGAACGTGCGCTCGAGTGAGCCAAACGCTTGACACACAATACTTAAGGTCATAAGTTCGACACACGAATTCGCCACGTGGCGAGCGTCTCACCCGAGGTTACCGAATGACGAAAGCCGACCTTGTCGAGCGCGTGACGGCGCAGATTTCTCGAACCGCCGGTCCGATGATCTCGAAGAAGGACTGCGCGCGCGTCGTCGATGCTTTCCTCGACGCGATCAAGGACGCGCTCAAGGAGCAGAAGAACATCGAGGTGCGCGGCTTCGGGACATTCAAGATTCGCCAGCGGAAGACTCGGATGGCACGCAACCCACGCACGGGCTCGCCGGTGGAGGTCTCCGCCCGCCCCGTTCCCGTGTTCAAGCCGTCCAAGGAGCTTCGCGCGCTGGTGGCTGAGGTCGGCAACCCACCCGCGGACGAGCCCACCGCCGCCGCGTGACGTCGCGAGAGCTGGTCAGGCGCCCCGGTACCGGAACAGATCCGGTGCCGGGGCGCTCGTCGTTCCGGGCGCATCCATCCCCCGACGATGCCCCCCGCCGCACGTGCCTCGGCGCACCGCGCCCCACCGCACGTTCCCTTGCCCCCCCGCCGGCGATCTGGCAGTGTTAGCTCGATGACCGTGACCGCACTGCTCTTCGCATCGTACGCCGACGCGCTCGGGCGCGACCGGGTGTCGCTCACCCTTCCCGCCGGGGCGACCGTGCGCGACGCGCTCGAACGGCTGCGCGAGCTCCCCGGCGGCGCGCACGTCCCCGACGCGCCCCTCGTGGCCATCAATCTCGCGTACGCCCGCCCCGACGCTCCCCTCGCTGCCGGAGACGAGCTGGCGGTGATCCCCCCCGTGGCCGGAGGGTGAGGTGCGTACCGCCATCGTCGACCGGCCGATCGATCCCGCCGCGCTGCTCGCCGAGGTGCAGGCGCACCGGAACGGCGCGTCGATCCTGTTCGTTGGAACGGTGCGCGAGGTGAACGACGGCCGCGCGGTGACGGGGATCGAGTACTCGGCGTACGAGGCGATGGCGGAGGCGGAGATGGCGCGCATCGCGAGCGAGGCGGGCGAGCGATTCGGCACGAGCGACCTGGTGGTGGAGCATCGCATCGGGCGGCTCGCCCTCGGCGAGGCGAGCGTCGCGATCGCGGTGGCGCACCCGCGGCGTGCCCAGGCGTACGAGGCGTCGCGCTACGTGATCGAGGAGCTCAAGCGGCGCGTCCCGGTGTGGAAGCGCGAGGCCTACATCGACGGCACGCGGGAGTGGGTGGATCCCACCGCCCGCGCCGAGGCGGTGGAGCCGTGACCACGCTGCGCGATCAGTTCGGGCGCGGGATCGAGTACCTGCGCATCTCCGTCACCGACCGGTGCAACTTCCGCTGCCTCTACTGCATGCCCGCCGAGGGGATGGAGTGGCTGCCGAAGCACGACATCCTGTCGTACGAGGAGATCACGGCGATCGTGCGGCAGCTCGCGCCGCTGGGCCTGCGCCGCCTCCGCATCACGGGCGGCGAGCCCACCATCCGCCCCGACCTCGTGCGCCTCGTGCGCATGCTGCGCGACGTGCCGGAGATCGAGGACATCGCGCTGTCGACGAACGGCGTGCGACTGCCGGAGCTGGCCTCGCCGCTCCGCGACGCCGGGCTCGACCGGGTGAACATGAGCGCCGACAGCCTCCGCCCCGAACGCATCGCGGCGATCGCGCGGCGGAGCCTCGGCTTCCACCCGGTGGCCGCGGCGCTCGCCGCGGAGCGCGCGGGGCTCGAGCCGGTGAAGATCAACATGGTCGTCATGCGCGGGATCAACGACGACGAGGTGGAGGACTTCGCGCGGCTCACGCTCGACCACCCGTGGCACGTGCGGTACATCGAGCTCATGCCGGTGGGGGAGATGCGCGCGCTCACCTGGGAGCACGTGGTGCCGAGCGACGAGGTGCTCGCGCGCGTGTCGCGGGTGGCGCCGCTGGAGGAGGGCGGGGGCCCGGCGAAGGGGAACGGCCCCGCGCGCTACTTCCGCTTCGCGGGCGCGCCCGGCTCGGTGGGCGTGATCACGCCGATGACGCACACCTACTGCGGCTCGTGCAACCGCGTGCGGCTCACGGCGGACGGCCGCCTCCGCACCTGCCTCTACGGCGATCACGAGGTGAATCTGCGCGACCCGCTGCGCGCCGGCGCCGACCTCGTGCCGCTGTACGTGCGCGCGCTCGCCGAGAAGCCGAAGGAGCATCACCTGCTGCAGATGCAGGTGGGGGGGCTCAGGGCGCTGTCGCAGGTCGGCGGCTGACGCGCCGGCCCCCGTGCGTCGCTGATGACGAGCCGCGGCGCGCCTCCGTGCCGCGGCTCAACTTCCATCAGCCGCCGCCGCCACGTAGAATTGATTGGCTGTTCTACTTCTTCTCACAACACGTCATCGGTCGACATGGTCAATAAGATCACCGTAGTCGGGGCAGGGAACGTGGGCGCCACCACGGCCCAGCGTCTCGCGGAAAAGGAGCTCGCGCGACAGGTCGTGATGGTCGACGTCGCGGAGGGGATTCCACAGGGGAAGGCGCTGGACCAGTGGGAGTCGGCGCCGATCGAGGGATTCGATTCCCGCGTCATCGGCACGAACGGATACGACGAGACCACCGGCTCCGACATCGTCGTGATCACCGCCGGGATCGCGCGCAAGCCCGGGATGTCGCGCGATGACCTGCTCAACACGAACGCCGGGATCGTCCGGCAGGTCTCCGAGCAGATCGCGCGCACGTCGCCGAACGCGATCATCATCATGGTGTCGAACCCGCTCGACGTCATGGCGTACGTGGCGCTCAAGGTCACGGGCTTCCCGCGCGAGCGCGTGCTCGGCATGGCGGGGGTGCTGGACACCGCGCGCTATCGCGCCTTCCTGGCCGAGGCGCTGGACGTCTCGGTGCGCGACATCCAGGCGATGGTGCTCGGCGGACACGGGGACACGATGGTGCCGCTCATCTCGTACACCAGCGTGAGCGGCATTCCCGTGACGCAGCTCCTCGACCGGGCGCGGCTCGAGCAGATCGTCGCGCGGACGCGGACCGGCGGCGCGGAGATCGTGAAGTTCCTGAAGACCGGGTCGGCGTACTACGCGCCGTCGGCGGCGGCGGTGCAGATGTGCGAGGCGATCGTGCTCGACCAGAAGCGCGTGCTGCCGTGCGCCGCGTGGCTCACGGGGGAGTACGGCCAGTCCGACCTGTTCCTCGGCGTGCCGTGCAAGCTCGGGCGCGGCGGGCTGGAGCGGATCATCGAGGTCGAGCTCACCAGCGACGAGCGCGCCGCGCTCGCCAAGAGCGCGGCGGCCGTGCGCGAGCCGATGCAGGCGATCAAGTTCTAGCCGCACGTCCGGCGCGGGCGTCCGGCCGCCGGGTCGTCGCGAGCGACCTCGCACGAGTCTCCCCGGGCCCACGCCCGCGCCCTCCACGCCCACTCTCGTGAACCGGAGAGAGACTCACTTGGCCAGTCACATCGCGGTGCCCGCCCGGCGCGGCGCGGCGCTCGGCCGGATCGGCGCCTTCTGGCGCTCGACGATCGGGAAGAAGATCGTCATGGCCGCCACCGGGCTGATCATGGTCGCGTTCGTGATCGTGCACATGATCGGCAACCTGCAGGTGTTCGTGTCGCCGCAGAAGATCAACGGCTACTCGTACTTCCTGCACCACATCATCGGCGAGCTGCTCTGGGTCGCGCGCGTCGTGCTCCTCGTCTCGGTCGTGCTGCACATCGTCGCCGCCTACCAGCTCACCCGACTCGATCGCGCCGCGCGCCCCGTGGGGTACGCGCGCAAGACGCCGCAGGCCGCCACCGTGGCATCGCGCACCATGCGCTGGGGCGGCGTGGCGCTGGCGCTGTTCATCGTCTTCCACATCCTGCACCTGACCACCGGCACCATCCAGCCGGTGCCGTACACCGAGGGCGACGTCTACGCCAACCTCGTGGGCGGCTTCCAGGTGTGGTGGGTGACGCTGATCTACGTGCTCGCGATGATCGCGCTCGGATTGCACATGTTCCACGGCGGCTGGAGCTCGATCCGGACGCTGGGCATGAGCCAGCCGCAGCGGCAGCCGCTGCGCCGCCCCGTGGCGTTCACGCTGGCGGTGATCGTCTGGATCGGCTTCACGTGCGTGCCGGTGGCGATCTTCTTCTTCGGCCTCGGACGGGGACGGTGAGCATGGAGCTGAACTCGCGGATTCCGGACGGCCCGATCGAGCGCAAGTGGGACAAGCACCGCTTCGACATGAAGCTGGTGAACCCGGCCAACAAGCGGAAGTTCACGGTGGTCGTCGTGGGCTCGGGCCTCGCCGGCGCCTCCGCCGCCGCGTCGCTGGCCGAGCTGGGCTACAACGTCAAGTGCTTCTGCTTCCAGGATTCGCCCCGGCGCGCGCACAGCATCGCCGCGCAGGGGGGGATCAACGCCGCCAAGAACTACCAGAACGACGGCGACTCCGTGTGGCGGTTGTTCTACGACACGGTGAAGGGCGGCGACTACCGCTCGCGCGAGGCGAACGTGTACCGCCTGGCCGAGCTGAGCGTGAACATCATCGACCAGTGCGTGGCGCAGGGGGTGCCCTTCGCGCGGGAGTACGGCGGGCTGCTCGCCAA
Source organism: Gemmatimonadaceae bacterium (assembly GCA_036378095.1). Taxonomy (GTDB): domain Bacteria; phylum Gemmatimonadota; class Gemmatimonadetes; order Gemmatimonadales; family Gemmatimonadaceae; genus JADGGM01. The sequence goes on from DASUXC010000045.1 coordinate 62,861, forward strand.
CCGCTCGTTCGGCGGCGCGCAGGTGTCCCGCACCTTCTACGCGCGCGGCCAGACGGGGCAGCAGCTCCTGCTCGGCGCGTACCAGGCGCTCGAGCGACAGGTCGGGCTCGGCCGGCTGCGCATGTACCCGCGCACCGAGATGCTCGACCTCGTGGTGATCGATGGCCGCGCGCGCGGCATCGTCACGCGCAGCCTCGTCACCGGCGAGGTCGAATCGCACCCCGCCGATGCCGTGATCCTGGCCACCGGCGGCTACGGCAACGTCTTCTACCTGTCGACGAACGCCAAGGGATCCAACTGCACGGCGATCTGGCGCGCGTACAAGCGCGGCGCCGCGTTCGCCAATCCGTGCTACACGCAGATCCACCCCACCTGCATCCCGCAGAGCGGCGAGCACCAGTCCAAGCTCACGCTCATGAGCGAGTCGCTGCGCAACGACGGGCGCGTGTGGGTGCCCAAGCAGAAGGGGGACCGCCGCCCGCCCGATCAGATCCCCGAGTCGGAGCGCGACTACTATCTCGAGCGCATGTACCCGAGCTTCGGGAACCTGTCCCCGCGCGACATCGCCTCGCGCGCGGCGAAGCGCGTGTGTGACGAGGGGCGCGGCGTGGGCCCGGGCGGGCTCGGTGTGTACCTCGACTTCGCCGACGCCATCAAGCGCCTCGGCGAGCAGGTGATCCGCGAGCGCTACGGCAACCTGTTCGAGATGTACGAGCGCATCACGAACGACAACCCGTACAAGGTGCCGATGCGCATCTACCCGGCCGTCCACTACACCATGGGCGGGCTGTGGGTGGATTACAACCTCATGAGCACCATCCCCGGGCTGCACGTGGGCGGGGAGGCGAACTTCTCCGACCACGGCGCGAACCGCCTCGGCGCGAGCGCCCTCATGCAGGGGCTCGCCGACGGCTACTTCGTGCTCCCGGCCACGATCGGCGACTACCTCGGCGCCAACAAGCTCGCGCCGGTGGATGCGTCGCACCCGGCCTTCCGCGACGCGGAGCGCGGGGTGGCGGAGCGCACGAGGCGGCTGCTCTCGATCAACGGGAAGCGCACCGTCGACTCCTTCCACCGCGAGCTGGGGAAGGTGATGTGGGACTATTGCGGGATGGCGCGCAACGAGGCGGGGCTCAGACACGCGCTCGAGCGGATCCCGCAGATCCGCGAGGAGTTCTGGCGCAACGTGAACGTGCCGGGGAGCGACGCGGAGCTGAACCAGGCGCTGGAGAAGGCGGGACGGGTGGCGGACTTCCTCGAGCTGGCGGAGCTGATCTGCACGGACGCGCTACACCGCCGCGAGTCGTGCGGCGGGCACTTCCGCGAGGAGAGCCAGACGCCCGACGGCGAGGCGCTGCGCGACGACGAGCACTTCGCGTACGTGGCCGCCTGGGCGTACGCCGGCGACGGGAACGCCCCGGTGCTCCACAAGGAGCCGCTCGAATTCGAACACGTCCATCTCTCGCAGCGGAGCTACAAGTAAATGAACCTGACACTTCACGTCTGGCGTCAGGCGGGCCCCGCCGCGGAGGGCCGCTTCGTGACCTACCAGGCGCACGACATCAGCGAGGACATGTCGTTCCTCGAGATGATGGACGTGGTGAACGAGGAGCTGATCCAGAAGGGGGAGCTCCCGGTGGCGTTCGACCACGATTGCCGCGAGGGGATCTGCGGGTCGTGCAGCATGATGATCAACGGGGTGGCGCACGGCCCGCAGCGCGGCACGGCCACCTGCCAGCTCTTCATGCGGCACTTCCACGACGGCGAGGAGATCTGGGTGGAGCCGTGGCGCGCCCGCGCCTTCCCGGTGATCAAGGACCTCGTGGTGGATCGCGGGGCGCTCGACCGGATCGTCGCGGCGGGCGGGTTCATCACCGCGCCCACCGGCGGCGCGCGCGACGCGAACAACATTCTCGTCGCCAAGACGGCGGTGGACGAGGCGATGGACGCGGCCGCGTGCATCGGGTGCGGCGCGTGCGTGGCCGCGTGCCCGAACGGCTCCGCCTCGCTGTTCACGGGGGCGAAGATCTCGCACCTCGGGCTCCTCCCGCAGGGGCAGACCGAGCGCTACCGCCGGGTGATCGACATGGTGGCGCGGATGGACGAGGAGCAGTTCGGGGGGTGCACCTGGCACGGCGAGTGTCAGGAGGCGTGCCCCAAGGAGATCAGCATCGATGTGATCGCGCGCATGAACCGCGACTACCTGAAGGCCGTCTGGATGCAGCGGGACGGGGGAGACGGGGGCGGGGAGGAGTGAAGGTGCGCGGGGGCGGGGGCCGGACGCTCCTCCACGGGCCCCCGCCTCCGCTGGCGCGGTTGCTGCACCTCCGTCGCGGCGCAGGTCGCGCATGCGAGGAGGAGACATGCCGGAACGGAGCCAGGGCGGGAGCAGCTTCGAGAACCCGATGGCGGCGCAGGGCGGGGCCGACGCGGTGAACGACACGCCGACCGTGCCGGGGCACGGTGCGGAGGTGGAAGAACGGACCACCGGCGCGGCACGAGCCCGCGTGCCCTCCGGGAGCGGCATCCCCGTGCTCGGTTGGCTCCTGGCCGCGATCGTGGTCCTGGTGGTGGTGGCGTACGTGCTCGGGATGTTCTGATCGGGTGACACGCGACGCGCCCCGCGGCCGAGCCGGCCGCGGGGCGCGTCGCGTCGCCGCCGTTCTGGAGCCCGCGCGATGGGGCCCGGATGGGGGCCCGGATGGGGGTCCGGATGGGGGTCCGGATGGGGGGCCCGGGTCGGAGTCCGGGTCGGCTCGGGGCCCGCGTCGAGAGCCGCGCGGTGTGCCGTTACCCCTCGCCCCTCCTCCCCATCCCCGCCTCTCCCCCCTGGCCCCCAGCCCCCAACCCCCAACCCCTAGATCTTCGGCAACGTCACCCCATGTTGCCCCTGGTACTTCCCGGCTTTGTCCTTGTACGACGTCTCCGGCGCCTCATCGCCCTCGAAGAAGAGCACCTGGGCGATCCCCTCGTTGGCGTAGATCCGAGCGGGAAGGGGCGTGGTGTTCGAGATCTCGAGCGTCACGTATCCCTCCCACTCCGGCTCGAAGGGGGTGACGTTCGTGATGATCCCGCACCGCGCGTACGTGGACTTGCCGACGGTCACGGTGATCACGTTGCGCGGGATGCGGAAGTACTCCACCGACCGGGCGAGCGCGAAGCTGTTGGGCGGGACGATGCAGACGTCTCCCTCGAACTCGACGAAGGAGCGCGGGTCGAAGCTCTTGGGATCGACGATGGAGTTGAGGACGTTGGTGAAGATGCGGAACTCGCTCGCCACGCGCATGTCGTAGCCATAGGAGCTGACGCCGTAGGAGATGACGCCCTCGCGGACCTGGCGGTCGGCGAAGGGCTCGATCATGCGTTGCTCGATCGCCATGCGGCGGATCCAGCGGTCCGACTTGATGGACATGGAAGACGGGGTGCGGGTTCGGCGCCGTGCGTGGCGTGGAGGAGCGGCGCGCGGAATGTACGCGTGCAGAGCGCGCCTCGCCACGTTGACCTCGGAAAACACGCGCGATAAGTTTCGCATCTAGAAGAAAGTGAAAATTTTCACGAGCTTGGGAGCCGGATGGGTCGAGACTACTTCCCCATTTTGATGCTGGTCGGGTTCGTCGCCGCGAACGCCGTGATGATGCTGGCGTTGTCCCACCTCACCCTGCGGCCCCGCCCGACGCCAGTGAAGCAGACCGCATACGAGTCTGGCATTCCGCCGCTCGGCGACGCCCGCGAGCGCTTCTCGGTGAAATTCTACATGGTCGCGATGCTCTTCATCGTGTTCGACATCGAGACCGTGTTCATGATCCCGTGGGGCGCGTACTACCGGCGGCTGTCGTGCGCCGTGCCGCTCGTCCGCGATGCGTGCCCGGCCGGCCAGACCTCGTTCTTCGGCCTCGGCGAGATGCTCGTCTTCATCGCCATTCTCGCCGTCGGCCTCATCTACGTCTGGAAGAAGGGAGCGTTGCAATGGGATTGACGCCACGCCCCGAGCCCGCAGGGACGGTCACCACGTACGATCCGGCGAACCAGGAGAGCTGGGTCGCCACGCGGCTCGATTTTCTCGTGAACTGGTCGCGCGCGATGTCGCTCTGGCCGATGCCCTTCGGCACCGCGTGCTGCGCGATCGAGTTCATGGCCACCGCCGCCAGCCGCTTCGATCTCGCGCGCTTCGGGATGGAGCGGATGAGCTTCTCGCCGCGCCAGGCCGATGTCCTCATCTGCGCCGGGCGCGTCCCCTTCAAGCTCGCCCCGGTGCTGCGCCGCATCTGGCAGCAGATGCCGCAGCCCAAGTGGTGCATCTCCATGGGCGCGTGCGCGTCCTCCGGCGGGATGTTCGACAACTACGCCGTGGTGCAGGGGATCGACACGATCATCCCCGTCGACGTCTACGTGCCCGGCTGCCCGCCGCGCCCCGAGGGGCTCATGTACGGGATCATGATGCTCCAGGAGAAGGTCAGGCGCGAGCGCATGGCCGACACCGCGCTCCGTCACGAGATGGAGCCCGATCCGCGGAGCGGCCTCTACATCCCCCCGCAGGCGATCGACGAGCTGTCGGAGCCGTTCGGGAACTCCGTCCACCAGACCCGGTCAGGGCTGTGAGCAGCGCCTTCCAACCCGTGTTGCCGGGGAGCGCGGCCCCGCACGAGCCGGCCCCGGCGACACCGAAGCAGGTCCCGCACCGTGGTGGCACCCCCAACCCCTCCGCCGCCGCACTCCAGAGCCGGTTCCCGGGCCTCGTGCGGCGGGTCGAGGTCGTGTGGGGGGAGACCTCGGTCTACATCGACGGCGCGCACGCCCTCGAGATCGTCCGCTGGCTGCACGATGACGCGTCGCAGCGGTACGACTACCTCTCCGATGTCACCGCCGTCGAGTATCGCGACCCCGAGCAGCCGATCGAGGTCGTGTGGCACCTGCGCTCCCTGCCGTACCGCCGCTTCCTCCGGCTGAAGGCGGAGCTCCCCAAGGGAGCGCCGCTCGAGGTGGAGAGCGTGTGGAGCGTGTATCGCGCCGCGGATTGGCTGGAGCGCGAGTGCTACGACATGTTCGGCATCCGCTTCAGCGGCCACCCCGATCTGCGGCGCATCCTCATGTGGGAGCAGTACCGCGAGGGGTACCCGCTCCGCAAAGACTTCCCGCTGCGCGGGCGGTTCAGCCGCTCGGAGCAGCTCAGGCAGGCACTCGCCGCCAACCCGGAGGCGCGCTACTCCATGGAAGAGCTCACGATCGCCCAGGCGTTCGAGGACCTTCCGGAGGCGATGCGCCGCCGGCTGTCCTCCGGCGAGCGCACGGGAGAGTAGCATGGCGACGACGAAGCGTACGGTGGAAGTGGCGGTCGGCACCTCCGGCCTGGACGGGAACGGCCGCCCGCGGCGCATGCCGCTGACGGTCACCGAGAACGGCAGCGTGGCCACGATCGAGCCCCCGCCGCCGATCGAGCCCGATCTGGTCGGCGAGCACATGCTGATCAACATCGGACCGCAGCACCCGGCCACGCACGGCGTGCTCCGCCTCGTGCTCGAGCTGGATGGCGAGACGGTCGTGCGGTGCATCCCGCACATCGGCTACCTGCACTGCGGGTTCGAGAAGATCGGCGAGTACCGGCAGTACAATCAGGTGATCCCCTGGACCGATCGCGAGGACTACCTCAACTCGATCGGCAACAACGTCGCCTTCGCGCTCGGCGCGGAGCGGCTGTTCGGAGTCGAGATCACGCCGCGCTGCACCGTGCTGCGCGTGATCGCCATGGAGCTGTCGCGGATCATCTCGCATCTCGTCTGGCTCGGCACCACCTGCATCGACATCGGCGCCTTCACCCCGTTCCTGTGGGCGTTCCAGGAGCGGGAGAACGTGTACAACCTGCTCGAGCGGTGGGTGGGCGCGCGGCTCACCACCACGGCCACGCGCGTCGGCGGCATGGCCGCCGACATCCCCGACGGCTGGATGGACCAGCTCCGCCACTTCATCAAGACCTTCCCCAAGACCGTCGATGAAGTGGACCGGATGCTCACGAAGAACGGCATCTGGGTGGGGCGCACGGTGGGGCTCGGCGCGATGAGCGCCGAGGAGGCGGTGAACTACGGGCTGTCCGGCCCGATGGTGCGCGCCTCGGGCGTCGCCTTCGACGTGCGCCGCGATTTCCCCTACCTCGACTACGAGACGTACGACTTCGAGGTACCGGTGGGGACGCACGGCGACGTGTACGATCGCTACCTCGTGCGGTTGGAGGAGCTGCGGCAGTCCACGCGGATCCTCGCGCAGGCGGCCGACCGCCTCCCCGATGGGCCGGTGAACACGTCGGACCATCGCGTGATCCTGCCGCCGAAGCACAAGGCGATGAACAACATCGAATCGATGATCCATCACTTCAAGCAGGTGATGGAGGGACCGCGTCCGCCCATCGGCGAGTGCTACGTCCCGGTGGAGAGCCCGAAGGGAGAGAAGGGCTACTACTTCGTGTCCGATGGCACGGCGAAGCCGGTGCGCTGGCGCATCCGGCCGCCGTCGTTCGTGAACCTGTCGGCGATCCCGAAGATGGTCGAGGGCCACCTCCTCTCCGACGTGATCGCGATCAACGCCAGCATCGACATCGTGATGGGAGAGATCGACCGGTGACGGTTCACGAGATGGGCGGCGTCCGCCCCGGCGGCGACGCCTCGCACGCGGAGCCCGGCCACGACGCGCCGTACGAGCCCGTGTTCGTCGGCGCGGTCAGGGAGGAGCTCGACGCGCTCCTGGGACGCTACCCCACCAAGATGGCCGCGCTCCTGCCCGCGCTCTGGATCGTGCAGCGCGAGCGCGGCTGGGTGAGCGACGCCGCCATGACGGAGGTCGCCGCGCTGCTCGACCTCACCCCCGCGTACGTGAAGGGGGTCGTGACGTTCTACACCATGTACCACCAGCACCCCGTCGGGAAGTACTTCGTGCAGGTGTGCACGACCTCCCCGTGCGGAGCCTGTGGCGCGGAGCAGGTGGTGGAGGCGTTCCTGAAGCACACCGGGTGTGGGGAGCTCGGCGCCACGTCCCCGGACGGCAAGTTCACCGTGATCGAGGTCGAGTGCCTCGGCGCGTGCGGCTTCGCCACCCCGGTCATGATCAACGAAGAGTTCATCGAGTCGGTCTCCGCCGGCTCGGTCCCGAAGCTCCTCACCACGCTTCCGTAAATGGGCTACCCGCACGCTTCCCACGCGAAGGAGACGCCGGTCCTCTCGCGCTACTTCGGGGACCCCGGCGCGAAGACGCTCGATGGCTGGCGCCAGCGCGGCGGCTACCGGGCGCTGGAGAAGGCGCTCGGCATGCCGCTCGCCGACATCGTGAACGAGGTGAAGGAGTCGGGGCTCCGCGGCCGCGGGGGCGCCGGCTTTCCCACCGGCGTGAAGTGGTCGTTCATGAAGCCCGGCGACGGCAAGCCGCACTACCTGTGCGTCAACGCCGACGAGTCGGAGCCGGGCACCTTCAAGGACCGCGAGATCATGCGCTGGACGCCGCACGCCCTCATCGAGGGGGCGGCGATCGGCGCCTACGCGATCGGCGCCGAGACGGCGTACATCTACATCCGCGGCGAGTTCACCGAGCCGCTCCGCGTCATGACCGCCGCCGTGAAGGAGGCGTACGACGCGGGGATCATCGGCAAGAACGCGATGGGCACCGGCAAGCGCATCGACGTGCACGTGCACAAGGGCGCCGGCGCCTACATCTGCGGCGAGGAGACGGCGCTCATGAACTCGCTCGAGGGGCGCCGCGGCAACCCGCGCATCAAGCCGCCGTTCCCGGCGGTGGCCGGGCTGTTCGGCCAGCCCACCACGATCAACAACGTGGAGACGCTCGCCGCCGTGCCGCACATCCTCGTGAACGGCGCGGCCTGGTACAAGGGGATGTCCCGCTCGAGCCCCAAGAGCACCGGCACCAAGCTCTTCTCGGTGTGCGGCAACGTCGCGCGCCCCGGGAACTACGAGGTCGAGATGGGCTTCCCGTTCAAGGAGTTCCTCTTCGACCTCTGCGGCGGCCCGCCTCCGGGGCGCCGCTTCAAGGCGATCATCCCCGGCGGCTCCTCGGTCCCCATCCAGACGCTCGAGGAGGCCGAGGCCACGCCCATGGACTACGAGGGCTTCGTGGCCAACGGCACGATGCTCGGCTCCGGCGGCGTGATCTGCTTCGATGACTCGCAGTGCATGGTGAAGCACATCGCCCGGCTGGCGCGCTTCTACGCGCACGAGAGCTGTGCCCAGTGCACGCAGTGCCGCGAGGGCACGGCGTGGACCACGCGCATCCTCGAGCGCATCGAGCGCGGCCTCGGCACCACGCAGGACCTCGACACCCTCCTCGAGCTCTCCGACCAGATGACCGGCAAGACCATCTGCGTGCTGAGCGACTCGTGCGCCACGCCGATCGTCTCCGGCATCCAGAAGTTCCGCGCCGAGTTCGAGGCTCACATCAAAGGCAAGCGGTGCCCCATGGGCGCCACGGCGGCGGCGTAATGGCAGACGTTCAGCTCGTCACCCTCACGATCGAGGGACGGCAGGTCTCGGTTCCCGCGGGAACCTCCATTCTCGAGGCGGCGAAGGCGGCGGGAGTCCTCATCCCGCACTACTGCTACCACCCCGGCCTCCCCATCGCCGGCAACTGCCGCATGTGCCAGGTGGAGGTCGAGAAGCTCCCCAAGCTCGCCCCGGCCTGCGCCACGGCCGTCGGGGAGGGGCAGGTGGTGCACGTGTTCACCGAGCGCGCGCTCGCCGCGCGCAAGGCCGTCCTCGAGTTCCTCCTCCTCAACCACCCGCTCGACTGCCCGATCTGCGACAAGTCGGGCGAGTGCGAGCTGCAGGACTACACGTACCTCGAGGGACCGGCCGAGGGGCGCTCGCTCGATCCCAAGCGCTTCAATCCCGCCGAGGACTTCGGCGGCGACGTGCTCTACGTCACGAACCGGTGCATCCTCTGCACGCGCTGCGTGCGGTTCATGGACGACGTCGCGAAGGAGCCGGTGCTCAACGTGAGCGAGCGCGGCGACCGCGCGGTGATCGGGCGGTTCGAGGGGAAGGAGCTCACGCACCCGTGGGCGAACAACGTGATCGACCTCTGCCCGGTCGGCGCGCTGCTCTCCAAGGACTTCCTCAACAAGGCGCGCGTGTGGGAGCTCGACCGCGCGCCGTCGATCTGCCCGAACTGCTCGCAGGGGTGCAACACGATCCTCGAGACGCGCGACAACCAGGTGGTGCGCATGCGCCCGCGGTCGAACCTGGACGTCAACGCGTACTACCTCTGCAACGAGGGGCGGCTCGACTACCGCTGGATGAACCGCGCCGACCGCGCCGAGGCGCCGCTCGTGCGCCGCGGCGACCGGCTGGTGGCCGCCGACTGGGATGACGCGCTCAAGGCCGCCGCGCTGCACCTGAACGGGAAGCGGGCCTTCGTGCTCGCCAGCCCGATGCTCTCCAACGAGTCGCTCTGGATGCTCTCGCGGCTGGTGGAGCGGACGGGCGGCGCCGGCGCGTTCCGCGTGCGCCGCGGCCCCGAGGCGCCGCTGGCCGGCGTGAAGGACCTGGCGCTCCGCGCCGAGCGCGCCGCGAACGTGCGCGCGGCGGAGATGTTCGGCTTCACCAAGTCCGACACGCCGCTCGATGGGATGCGGGACGGCGACGTGCTGATCATCGCCGACCACGAGCTCGCCGAGGCCGACCACGCCGCCCTCGCCCGCGCGGGCGCGATCATCGTGATCGGCACCGTGCTCCCCGAGGCGGCGCGCGGCGCGCTCGCCGTCATGCCGGCCACGAACATGGCCGAGGAGGAGGGCACCTTCACGAACCTGCGCGGGCGCGTCCAGCGCTACCAGCAGGCGAAGGCCCCTCCGGGGATGTCGCGCCCCGTGTGGTGGGCGGTCGCCGACCTGCTCGCGTACCTCGGCGAGAGCGCCGGCTACTACCTGGCCGGCGAGGCGTTCGCCGCGCTCGCCGCGGCGCGCCCCGAGTTCGCCGGGATGACGTACGACACGCTCGGATTCCGCGGACAGCTCGTGGCCGGCGCCGCCGCGCCGGCGGAGACCACGCCATGACCCCGTTCGCCATGCTGGCCCTCTTCCAGCACCACTACGACAAGGCCGCTCCGGTGGCCGGGGCGCCGTGGTTCTGGTGGACGGTGCTCAAGATGCTGGCCGTGTTCACCGTGATCATGGTGGGGGTGGCGTACCTCACCCTCGCCGAGCGGAAGATCTCGGCGTGGATCCAGAACCGGCTCGGCCCCAACCGCGTCGGCCCGAAGGGGCTGTTCCAGCCGCTCGCCGACGGGCTCAAGAACATCATGAAGGAGGAGACGTACCCGGAATCGGCGTACAAGCCGCTGTTCATCCTGGCGCCGATGCTCTCCTTCATCCCCGCGCTCATCACGTTCGCCGTCATCCCGTTCGCCGCGCCGTACGCGTCGAAGTGGGGGGTGGTGCCGATGGTGGTGGCCGACGTGCCGATCGGCTTCCTGTACGTGCTCGCGATCACGTCGCTCGGCGTGTACGGCATCGTGCTCGCCGGCTGGGCCTCGAACAACAAGTACTCGCTGCTCGGCGGGCTCCGCTCGAGCGCGCAGATGGTGAGCTACGAGATCGCCATGGGCATGTCCACCGTGGCGGTGCTCCTCCTCGCCGGCAACGTGTCGTTCAGCGAGATCGTCGCGCGGCAGCAGACGCCGGGAGCGGGGTGGAACGTGTTCCCGCTCCTCATCGCGTTCTTCATCTTCACCGTCGCCGCGTTCGCCGAGACGAACCGCCTCCCGTTCGACCTCCCCGAGGCCGAGTCGGAGCTGATCGCCGGCTATCACACCGAGTACAGCGCGATGAAGTTCTCGATGTTCTTCATCGCCGAGTACTCGAACATGATCACGGCGAGCGCGATGATGGTGACGCTGTTCTTCGGCGGGTGGGACATCCCCGGGATCCAGTGGGACAACGTCGCGCCGCACACCGGCATCAAGACGCTGGTGACGCTCGGCTTCTTCCTGTTCAAGCTGCTCGTCTTCCTGTTCCTGTACATGTGGGTGCGCTGGACGCTGCCGCGCTTCCGCTACGACCAGCTCATGAGCCTCGGGTGGAAGTTCATGCTCCCGCTGGCGCTCGGCTACATCGTGGTGATGGCCGGGGCGATCCTCGGGCTCGACGCGCTCGGCGTGTCGCGCGAGACGACGGCGCTCGGCTTCTCGCCGTACTGGGCCGCGCTCGGCGTGCTCAACGTGGTGCTGGCGGTGCTCGTCTTCGTGATCCTCGATCGCGGCCGCATCGTGAGCCCGGCCTACTCCCGCCTGCCGTCGGCGCAGCTGGCGCGCCTGCGCGCCCGCGCCGCCGCGCACCCACTCACGCCGGTCGAGGGTGACTGAGGCATGACCATCCAGGTGAAGGTGCTCGATCGACCGATCGAGCAGACCAGTTACGTGCGCGCCATGCTCAAGGGGATGGCGCTCACGTTCAAGCACCTCGTGGACCCGCACAAGGTGACGCTGCAGTATCCCGAGGAGAAGTGGGACATCTCGCCGCGGTGGCGCGGGACGCACCGCATGCTCACGGACGAGAACGGGAAGGCGAAGTGCGTGGCGTGCGGGCTCTGCCCGCAGATCTGCCCGTCCAACTGCATCAAGCTCGTACCCGGCGAGGACGAGGACGGGAACCGCTACCCGCTCATCTACGAGATCGACGAGTTCCGGTGCATCTTCTGCGGCTACTGCCAGGAGGTGTGCCCGGAGGAGGCGATCCACGTGGGGCGGCACTACGAGAACTCGGAGTACAGCCGGGCGGGCTTCGTGTACGACCTCGAGCGGCTCATCGCGCAGACGCACCCGGTGTGCGAGATGTGGGATCCCGCTGACCCCAAGGGCGAATGATACATCACGGGTTCTTCTTCCAGTTCCACTTCTACCTGTTCGGGCTGATCGCGATCGCCTCGGCGCTCACCTTCGTGACCCGCAAGAGCCCGGTGGCCGCGGCGCTCTGGCTGGTGAACACGATGTTCTGCCTGGCGGCGCTCTACATCATGCTGGATGCGCAGTTCATCGGCGCGATCCAGGTGCTCGTGTACGCCGGCGCGATCATGGTGGTGTTCCTGTTCGTGGTCATGCTCCTGAACCTGGGGCACCCCTCGGAGGTCGCCGACGTGAAGGGGGTGGGCACACGCCTCGTCGCCGGCCTCGTGGGGCTCGGGCTCCTCGCCGAGCTCGGGGTGATCGGGCGCCAGCACCTGCCGCTGCAGCGCCCGCTGCTCGCCGAGGGCGCGAACGTCGTGACGCCCGTGGCCGCGTCGCTCTTCACCGACTACCTCCTCCCGTTCGAGATCACCAGCGTGCTGCTCCTGGCGGCGATCATCGGCGCGGTGGTGCTCGCCAAGCGGAGGACGTGATCCCATGATCATCGAGGCGCTGTTCTTCTCCGCGGTGCTGTTCACGATCGGCGTGGTGGGCGTGCTCACGCGCCGCAACGCGATCATCATCTTCATGTGCGTGGAGCTCATGCTCAACGCCGTGAACCTGTCGTTCATCGCGCTGTCGCGGCTGTACGGGCTCACGGGGCAGGTGTTCGTGATCTTCGTGATGACCGTGGCGGCCGCCGAGGCGGCGGTGGGGCTGGCGATCATCATCTCGATCTTCCGCCATCACGAGTCGGTGGATCTCAAGAACATCAACCTCCTGAAAGGGTGATGCTGCAACCGCATCTCGGCACCGCCGCGGGGGCGCACCCTCTCGCCGGCACGATCGCGGACTGGGTCTGGCTCCTCCCGATCCTCCCGCTCCTGGGCTTCGTCATCAACGGGCTCCTCTCGCTCGTGCCGGCGTACCACGCCGGCCCGGCGGACCCGTCCGCGTCGCACGCCGGCCACGATGGCGCGCACGACGCGCACGCGATCTCGCACGCCGAGAACGCGGGGGCCACGGGGGACGACCATCACGCCACCGCCCGCCATCGCTTCGCGGGGCTGGTGAGCATCGTGGGGCCGCTCGTGCTCCTCGCCGCGTTCGTGCTGGCGGTGATGATCTTCCTGGCGATGCCGGGCGACATGCCCGCGCCGTTCGTGAAGACGGTCCTCGCGTGGATGCCGGTGGGGCCGGATCTGCCGCTGCACTGGGCGTTCCAGCTCGACCAGCTGTCCATGATCATGGTGCTCGTGATCACCGGCGTCGGCACCCTGATCCACATCTTCAGCATCGGCTACATGCGGGACGACCCCGGGTACCCGCGCTACTTCGCGTACCTGAACCTGTTCGTCGCCTTCATGCTGGTGCTCGTGCTGGGCGCGAGCTACCCGGTGCTGTTCGTGGGGTGGGAGGGGGTGGGGCTCTGCTCCTACCTGCTCATCGGGTTCTGGTTCAACGACAAGGCGAACGCGGATGCCGGGAAGAAGGCGTTCATCGTCAACCGCATCGGGGATTTCGGCTTCCTGATCGCGATGTTCCTGCTCTGGTCGAACCTCGGGACGCTGGACTTCACCGGGGTGGCGGCCGCGGCGGGGGGCGGGGCGCTCCCCGCCGGCGGCGCGCTGGTCACGACGATCTGCCTCTTCTTCTTCCTCGGCTGCACGGGGAAGAGCGCGCAGATCCCGCTCTACGTGTGGCTCCCCGACGCGATGGCCGGCCCGACGCCGGTCTCCGCGCTCATCCACGCCGCGACGATGGTCACCGCGGGCGTCTACCTGATCGCCCGCAGCTCGTTCCTGTTCTCGCTCTCGCCGGTGGCGTGCCTCACCGTGGCCGTCGTGGGCGCGATCACCGCGTTCTTCGCGGCGACGATCGGGCTCAAGCAGTGGGACATCAAGAAGGTGCTCGCGTACTCCACCGTCTCCCAGCTCGGCTACATGTTCATCGGCGTGGGGGTGGGCGCGTACGTGGCCGGGATGTTCCACCTCGTCACGCACGCCTTCTTCAAGGCGCTCCTCTTCCTCGGCTCCGGCTCGGTGATCTACGCCATGCACGCGGCGTATCACCACACGCACAGCCACGAGGACGCGCAGGACATGCGCAACATGGGGGGGCTCCGGACGTTCCTCCCCGTGACGTTCATCCTCATGTGGATCGCCACGCTGGCGATCGCCGGGATCCCGTTCTTCGCGGGGTTCTTCTCCAAGGATGAGATCCTGGGCGCCGTGTTCGAGCGCGCCGGCGGGAGCACGCTCGCCGACGCGTCGTGGCTCGGCATCCCCGGACGGGGCGTGCTCTACGCCGTCTGGGTGCTGGGGCTCGCCGGCGCGCTGCTCACCGCGATCTACATGACGCGGATGATGCTCTACACGTTCCACGGCCCCAATCGCACGGGCGAGAAGGAGCGCGAGCACCTGCACGAGGCGCCGTGGACGATGACGGGACCGCTCGTGGTGCTCGGCGTGCTCAGCGCCCTCGGCGGCGCGCTCAACCTTCCCGCGTTCCTCCACCTCCCCGTGGGGTGGACGGGCGGGCTCGATCGGTGGCTGCACCCCGTGGTGGGCGAGGCCGCGCTGCGCATCACCCACGGCGTGGCGCCGGAAGTGGCGCCGGGCACGGAGTGGACGCTCGTCGGGCTCGCCGTGGCGATCGCCGTGGCCGGCATCGTGTACGCCGTCGTGCGGCTCGACCCGGCGCGGCTCGTCCCCAAGCGCGAGGCGGCCCCGGAGACGGGCGTCGCCCGCGTGCTCGAGAACAAGTACTACGTGGACGAGGCGTACGATGACGTCGTGGTGACGCCGACCGTCGAGCTCTCCCGGAACCTGCTCTGGAAGGGGATCGACGTCGGCCTCATCGACGGGCTGTTCGTGAACGGCAGCGCCTGGGTCGCCCGCGGCTTCGCCGCCGTCGGCTCGTGGCTGCAAACGGGCCAGGTGGGCACGTACGCCTGGGCGATCGTCATCGGCGTGCTCGTCGTGCTGGGCGCCATCACCTTCCGCTGATCCATGCACGCGTTTCTCACGCAGATCGGTTACGACGCCTGGGTGCTCCCGGCGCTGCTCATCATCCCGCTCGTCGGCGCGGCGCTGCTGCTCGTGCAGGGCGCCCTCGCCTCCGACGACGGCACGCTCGCCGCCGCGCCCAGCGCGCGCTGGATCGCGTTCGTCGTGTTCACGCTCGAGTTCCTCGTCTCGATCGGGCTCTGGTGGTCGTTCGACCCCGCCACCACCGCCTGGCAGGCGCGCGTGACCACGAGCTGGATCCCCGACTGGGGCGCCAGGTTCGACGTGGGGATCGACGGGATCTCGCTGTTCATGATCCTGCTCACCACGTTCCTCATGCCGCTGGCGGTCCTCGGCAGCTGGACGAGCATTCGCGACAAGGTGCGCACGTACTACGCGCTCCTGCTCATCCTCACCACGGGGATGCTCGGCGTGTTCATGTCGCTCGACATGCTCCTCTTCTACGTGATGTGGGAGATCATGCTCGTGCCGATGTACTTCATCATCGGCGTGTGGGGGGGCGAGCGACGGATCTACGCCAGTCTCAAGTTCTTCATCTACACCATGGTCGGCTCGCTGCTCATGCTCGTGGCGATCCTGTACCTGTGGCAGGTGACGAAGAACCCGGTGACCGGGCAGCCCAGCTTCGCCTACGACGACATGGTGGCCCACGCCGCGGTCTACTCGCGCGCGGCGCTCTGGCTGTTCGGCGCCTTCTTCCTGGCGTTCGCCGTGAAGGTCCCGATGTTCCCGTTCCACACGTGGCTGCCCGACGCGCACGTGGAGGCGCCGACCGCCGGCTCGGTGATCCTCGCCGGGATCATGCTCAAGCTCGGGACGTACGGCTTCCTGCGCTTCGCCATGCCGCTCTTTCCCGGCGCGGCCACCACGCCCTGGGTGCGAACCACGATCCTCACCCTCGCCGTGATCGGGATCATCTACGGCGCGCTCGTGGCAATGGTCCAGCCGGACTTCAAGAAGCTCGTGGCCTACTCCTCGGTGAGCCACCTGGGCTTCGTCATGCTCGGCATCTTCGCCCTCACGCTGCAGAGCGTGCAGGGCGCGCTCATGGTGATGATCAACCACGGCATCTCCACGGGGGCGCTCTTCCTCCTCATCGGCATGATCTACGAGCGGCGCCACACGCGCATGCTCGACGCCTACGGCGGGATCGCGCGCGTGGTGCCGATGTTCGCCGTGCTCCTCACGCTCGTGTCGCTGAGCAGCATCGGGCTCCCGGGGACCAACGGGTTCGTCGGCGAGTTCCTCGTGCTGCTCGGCTCCTTCAAGACGCACCCGTGGTTCGCCTTCTTCGCCGCGACCGGCGTCATCTTCGCCGCCGCGTACCTGCTGTGGGCGATCCAGCGCATCCTCTTCAACCGGCTCGACAAGCCCGAGAATGAGCACATCCCCGACCTCAACCGGCGCGAGGTGGCCATCATGGCGGCCCTGGCGGCCATGATCATCTGGATCGGGATCTACCCCGCGCCGATCCTCACGCGCATGGAGGCGTCGGCGAACAAGTTCGTCACCGACGTGCAGGCCGGCGCGCCGCGCGCGCCCGGCCTCGTGATGGGAGGCCGCCGATGACCTACGACCTGTCGGTGCCGGCCCAGCTCATGTCGGCGCTCACCCCCGATCTCGTGCTCATGGGTGGGGCGATGGTGCTCCTGCTCGTCGCCGCGTGGGGGAAGGAGACGGAGGGTCACGCGCGCCTCGTCGGCATCCTGTCGGTGGCGCTGTGCGTCATCACCGGGGCGCTCGTGGTGTGGATGGCCGCCTCCGGCGCGACGGCCACGCGCGGGATGATCGCCGTCGACAACTTCCGCTGGGCCACCGACCTGATCGTGCTCGTCGCGACGATCATCACGATCGTCATGGCGATCGACTACTCGCGCGTGGAGCGGCTGATCATCCCCGAGGCGCACGTCCTCGTGCTGCTCGCCTCGTCGGGCATGATGCTGCTCGCCGCGGCGCGCGACCTGGTCATGGTCTTCCTCGGCATCGAGCTCATGTCGATCGCCGTGTACGTGCTCGCGGGGCTCGACCGGCGCAACGCGCGCTCGGCCGAGGCGGCGCTCAAGTACTTCCTCCTCGGCGCGTTCTCCACGGGTTTCCTGCTCTACGGGATGGCGCTCCTCTACGGCGCCGCCGGGTCCACCGACCTGGCCGTGATCGGGAGCAAGGTGACCGGCGCGGCCATCACGCGGAGCCCGATGCTCCTGGCCGGGATCGCGCTCCTCCTGGTGGGCTTCGGCTTCAAGGTGGCCGCGGTCCCGTTCCACATGTGGACGCCGGACGTGTACGAGGGCGCGCCCACGCCGGTGACGGCGTACATGGCCGTCGCCGTGAAGGCCGCCGCCTTCGCGGCGTTCCTCCGCGTGTGGGTCGAGTCGTTCGGCGGCGCCGCCGCGGCGTGGCACGCCGCGCTCTGGTGGCTGGCGGTCGTCACCATGGTCGTCGGCAACGTCGTCGCCCTCGCCCAGCGGAGCGTGAAGCGCATGCTCGCCTACTCGAGCATCGCGCACGCCGGCTATCTCCTCGTGGCCGTGGTCGTGAACAGCACCCTCGGCACGTCCGCGTTCATCTTCTATCTCGTCTCCTACATGCTGGCCACGATGGGGGCGTTCGCCGTCGTCATGGTCGTGGGGGAGCCGGGAGAGCGGAACCAGGAGCTGCGCGACTTCGCCGGGCTGTGGCGGGTGCGGCCGTGGCTGGCCACGGCCATGGCGGTGTTCATGCTCGCCCTCCTCGGCTTCCCGATCGCCGGCGGGATGGGCTTCTTCGCCAAGTGGTACGTGATCCAGGCCGCGCTCGGGGCGTACCAGCCGCAGACCAGGCTCGCCGTCGTGGTGGTGCTCGCCAGCGTGGTCTCCGCGGGCTACTATCTGGCCGTCGTCATGTACATGTTCATGCGGCCGCGGGCCGAGGACGCACCGGCGCCGCGTCGCATCGGGCTGGGGACGGGGCTCGTGATCGGCGCGGCGACCGTCGCCCTGCTCGTGTTCGGGATCTACCCCACGGGCTTCGTGCGCATCGCGACGCACAGCCGGCCATCGATCGCCGCCGCGCCGTCGGGGCCTCCGCTCACGAGCGCGAGCGACCGCTGAACCGAGCGAGGCCGCACCAGCGGCCTCGCGTTGTTTCGAGGAGCACATGAGCGTCAGTCAGGACATCTTCCGGCAGTACGACATCCGCGGGATCATCGGCGAGGATCTCACCCCGCGCGTGGCGCACAGCGTGGGCCGGGCGTTCGCCGCCTATCTCGCCGACCACGGCATCACCGGCGCCGTGGCCGTGGGACGCGACAACCGGCCGAGCGGGAGCGCGCTGCGCGAGTCGCTCGTGCGCGCGCTCACCGAGTCGGGCGTGGACGTGGTGGACATCGGCGTGGTGCCCACGCCGCTCCTCTACTGGACGCTGCACAATCTCCCCGTGGCGGGGGGCATCCAGATCACCGGCTCCCACAACCCCCCGGAGTACAACGGCTTCAAGCTGTGCGTCGGCACGGCGTCGCTCCACGGCGAGGAGATCCAGGAGCTCTACCGCCTCGCGCGGGCGGGCACCTTCCCGGCCGGCGCGGGGCTGGTGCACGAGGAGCACATCATCGAGCGCTACGTGGACGACGTGGTGCAGCGCGTCGGGAAGCTCTCCCGCCGCCTTCGCGTGATCGCGGACTGCGGGAACGGCGTCGGCGCGCTCGTCGCGCCGCGGCTCCTGGAGCGCCTCGGCGTGACGTGGACGGGGCTGTTCTGCGAGAGCGACGGCACCTTCCCGAACCATCACCCCGATCCCACCGTGGTGGCGAACCTGCAGGATCTCATCGCCGCCGTGCGCGAGACGGGGGCGGACATCGGGATCGCGTTCGACGGCGATGCCGACCGGATCGGCGTGATCGACGAGCACGGCGACATCGTGTGGGGCGACCACGTGCTCATCCTGTACGCGCGCGACGTGCTGGCGCGCACGGGGAAGGGACAGCCGATCATCTTCGACGTGAAGAGCTCGCAGGCGCTCCCCGATGCGATCGAGAAGGCCGGCGGCGTGCCGGTGATGTGGAAGACGGGGCACTCGCTCATCAAGGACAAGATGAAGGCGATGCACGCCCCGGTCGCCGGCGAGATGTCGGGGCACATGTTCTTCTCCGAGGGATTCTACGGGCACGATGACGCGCTGTACGGCGCGGCGCGGCTGCTGCGGATCGTCGCCGACTCCGGGGCGAGCGTGTCGTCGCTGTTGGCCGACGTCCCGAAGTACGTGTCCACGCCGGAGATCCGCGTGGACTGCCCGGACGCGGTGAAGTTCCGCATCGTCGAGAACGCGGTACGCCACTTCCGCGAGGGGCACGAGGTGATCGACGTGGACGGCGTGCGGGTGCTGTTCGGCGATGGATGGGGCCTGATCCGCGCATCCAACACGCAGCCGGTGCTGGTGCTCCGGTTCGAGGCGCGCACGCCCGAGCGACTGCGCGCGATCCAGGAGGAGATGGAGGGATGGCTCCGCTCGCAGGGAGTGCGCGTCTAGCGTGACGGTGCGGCGCGGGGCCTTCCTCGCCGCCCTGGTGCTCGCCGCCCTCCTCCTGGTGGGACGGGCGGTGGCCGGCGCGTGGGCCGACCACGCGTGGTACGTGGCCATGGGCGCCGGCGCGGTGTGGCGTGACCAGGCGCTGCTCGCCGGCGTGCTGCGTGGCGCGTCCGGGTTCGCCGCGGCGCTGTTCGTGTTCGCCAACCTCCTCGCGGTGCGGCGGAGCGTCGTCTCCCTCGTGCTGCCACGCCGCGTCGCGAACATCGAGATCGGGGAGGAGGTGCCGGGTCGCTATCTCGTCGGCGCGGCGGCGGTCATCGCCCTGCTGCTCGGCGCGCTCCTCGCGATCCCCGGGTCCCACTGGCCCACGCTCGCCCTGGCGAGAGGGGGCGTGCCGTTCGGCGAGACCGATCCGTACTTCGAGACCGATCTCGGCTTCTTCGTGTACTGGCTCCCGTTCGAGAACCTGCTCTACGTGTGGGCGCTCATCGCCGTGCTCGTCGTCACGGCGGTCGTGGTGTTCCTCTACGCGCTCACGCCGAGCCTGCGCTGGGAGCGCGGCACGCTCTACGTGTCCCACTACGTGCGGCGGCATCTCGTGGTCCTGGGCACGGCGATGATGCTCCTCCTCGCGTGGAGCTACCGCCTCGCGGCGTATCGCGTGCTGCTCGAGGGGAGCGGCCCGGAGGGCGCCTTCACCTACTCCGACCACCACGCGGCGATCCCGGTGAGCCTCTGGCTCTCGATCCTCACGGTGGGCGCGGCGTTCGTGGTGCTCTTCTTCGGCTGGAACGGACAGCTCCGCGCGGCCTTCATCACGCTCACCGCGGAGCTGGTGCTCGCCTTCGGGCTGCGGCAGGCGGGGCCGCTCGTCGCGCGGCGCTTCGCCGACGTGCGCGACGCGGAGGCGCGCGAGCGGCCGTACCACGAGCTGCGCGCCGACTACTCGCGCCGGGCGTACGCGCTCGATGCGGTGCTGCCCGGCGATTCCGCCGCCTATCCCGCGCCGCGCGCCGCGCTCGACGACGTGCCGCTGTGGGATCCCGCCGCGCTGCGGGCATCGCTCGGGCGCCTCGGCCGGAACGGCGGCGAGGTGCGCGCCATCGGCTGGACCTCCGCTCCCGACGGGCTGGAGGCCGTGGCCGTCGAGGGACCGGCGCAGGGGGTGGGGGGGGGAGTGGGCAGCGCCGGCGGCTCGCGCACCGCGAGCTCGCCGGAGCGTTGGAGCGTGCTCCGGGTGCGCGCCGCCGACGCCGGCGCCGATGGAGAACCCGTTCGCGCCGGCGGCGGCGGGGTGGGGGACCGGCCCGAGCAGCCGCTCCCCCCCGTCCTCGTGTACGATTCCGTGGGGGGATACGCGCTCCTCACCGACTCGACGGGGGGCATCGCCGCCCCGTCGCTCGCGAGCGAGACGTCGCGCATCGCGTACGCGTGGTCGCTGCAGAACTTCCACCTGCTCTCGTCCGATCTGGCGCGGCGCGGGGCGCGCATCTTCACGCACCGCGGCATCCGCGACCGCGTCCAGCAGCTCGTCCCGTTCTTCGAGCAGGGGAGCACGGTGAGCCCGGTGATCGTCGCGGACTCGCTGTACTGGGTGGTGCACCTGTACAGCGCGAGCGCGTACTATCCGCTCGCCGAGCACGTGGAGTTCGGCGAGGGCGGCCACAGCTACGTGCGGCACGCCGGCGCGGCGCTGGTGAACGCGCACACCGGGCGCGTGTCGTTCGCCCTCGATCCGAGCCTCGACCCCATCGCCGAGAGCTGGCGGCGGCGCTTCCCGTCGCTGTTCAGCGGGGCTCCGCTCGCCCCGGCCGTGGCGGCGGCGCTCCCCCCCGCCGTGGACGGTGCCCGCGTGCAGGCCACCGTGCTCGCCCGCTACGGGCTGCGCGGCGAGAAGCCGCGGCAGGGGCACCTGCCGTGGAACGCGGGCGCCGACTCGCTGCTGCGCGGGGGCGCGCCCGCGTTCGCCGCCCTCGATGCCGGGGCGCTGGCGTGGATGCAACCGGTGCTCGACTCGACCGATCGCCTGATGGGACTGGTCATCGGGCGGGGCGGCCGCGTGCCGGCGACGCATTGGCTCCCATTGACCACCCCCGGGCCGCGCTGGAACACGATCGTCGACGACCTGCGTCGCGCGATCGACAGCACGGCCGCCGTGCCGCCGGACGCGCACCTGGTGCACGGCGCGGTGCGGCCGGTGCCGCTGGCCCATGGGCTCGCGCTCGCCCAATCGGCGTTCCTGTGGCACCCCGACGCGCCGCCGACGCTCGAGCGCGTCGGGGTTGCGCTCGACAGCGCGGTGCAGACGGGGCGGACGTTGGCCGAGGCGTTCGGCATCGCCCCGCCGGCGCCCGACACCGGCGCGGTGCACGCCGGCGACTTCCGGGCGCGCGTGACCGTCCTCTACGGGCAGATGCGCTCCGCGCTCTCGCGCGGCGATTGGGCCGCGTTCGGCCGCGCGTACGAGGCGCTCGGCCGCCTGCTCGCGCGCGAGCGGCACTGACCTTGCCCACCACCTTCTCCGCGGATACCTTGCGCGCGCCATGCCCGTGACGGATCGCGACGACGCTCCCGAGACCGCGGTCATCGCGCTCGGCGGCAACGCGCTCTCCCCGGCGGGAGAGCAGTCCACGATCCACGATCAGTTCCGCCACACGCGTGACAGCTTGGGTCCAGTCGTCGACCTCGCGCTCGACGGCTGGAATCTGTGCGTGGTGCACGGCAACGGCCCGCAGGTGGGCGACGAGCTGGTGCGCAACGAGCTGGCCCGTGGCGAGGTGGCCCCCCTGCCGCTGGGCGTGCTCGTGGCGGCGACCGCCGGCTGGATCGGCTACATGATTCAGCAGTCGCTCGAGAACGCGCTCCGGCGCGCGGGGAGCGCGCGCGGCGTGGCGACCGTCATCACGCAGGTGCAGGTCGCCGCGGACGATCCGGCCCTGACCACGCCCACCAAGTTCATCGGGCACCAGATGCCGGAGTCGCGCGCACGGGCGTTGCTCGCCGATGGGGTGGCCGTGAAGCCGGACGCGCGCGGCCGCTGGCGGCGCGTGGTCGGGAGCCCGCGTCCGCTCGCGGTGCACGAGATCGACACCATCGCCCGACTGGTCCGATCGGGCACGGTGGTGGTCGCGTGCGGCGGAGGCGGCGCGCCCATCTTCCACGACCCGACGCTCGGGTGGGAGGGGGTGGACGCGGTGATCGACAAGGATCTCGCGGCCGCGGTGCTCGCGCGCGATCTCGGCGCGACGCTGCTCCTCATCCTCACGGATGTGGATGCCGTGTATCTGGATTACGGACGGCCGACCCAGCGTGCCCTGCGCCGGCTGTCCGTACGGGACGCCGAGCGCCTCGATCGCGATGGCGCGTTCGGCGAGGGAAGCATGGCCCCCAAGGTGCGTGCCGCGATGGATTTCGTGCGGCGCACCGGCGGACGGGCCATCATCACGGAGCTGAGTCGCGGGCGCGAAGCGGTGCGCGGCGAAGCGGGAACGATGATCACTTCGGAGAGCGTGTGAACATTCACGAGTACCAGGCGAAAGAGATCTTCCGCCGCCACGGGATTCCCATCCCGCCGGGGAAGGTCGCCACGACGCCCGAGGAGGCGGAGCAGATCGCCCGCGAGTTCGGCGGGACGGTCGTCGTCAAGGCGCAGGTGCACGCGGGGGGCCGCGGCAAGGCCGGCGGGGTCAAGCTCGCCAAGTCGCCGGCCGAGGCGAAGACGCTCGCGTCGAAGATCCTCGGCATGCAGATCAAGGGGCTCACCGTCCAGAAGGTGCTGGTGACGCCCGCCGCGGACATCGCGAGCGAGGCGTACGTCGGCATCATCGTGGACCGCGCGTCCAAGCGCGCCGTGTTCATGGTGAGCCCGGCGGGAGGCATCGACATCGAGGAGGTCGCGGCGAAGACTCCCGACCAGATCATGCGGCTGCCGGTCGATCCGCGCTACGGGCTGCTCCCGTTCGAGTCCATGCGCATGGGCTTCTTCCTCTACGCCGACGCGAAGCAGGCGCGCGCCGCGGCGAGGATCATGCGGCAGCTCTACGACGCGTTCATGGCCAGCGGCGCGTCGCTCGCCGAGATCAACCCGCTGGTCACCACGCCCGGCGGCGAGGTGCTCGCGCTGGACGCCAAGATGGTGATCGACGACAACGAGCTCGAGCGGCACCCCGACATCGCCGCGCTGCGCGACGAGTCGGCGGAGGCGCCGAGCGAGGTGGCGGCGCGCGAGGCGAGCCTCACGTTCATCAAGCTCGACGGCAACGTGGGGTGCGTGGTGAACGGCGCCGGCCTCGCGATGGCGACCATGGACCTGGTGAAGTACTACGGCGGCGAGCCGGCCAACTTCCTCGACATCGGCGGCTCGTCGAATCCGGAGAAGGTGGTCAACGCCCTGCGCATCATCACGGCGGATCCGAACGTGAAGGCCATCCTGTTCAACATCTTCGGCGGGATCACCCGCACGGACGACGTGGCCAACGGCATCGTCGCCGCGACGAAGGAGAACCCGCTGACGGTGCCCATCGTCATCCGCCTGACGGGCACGAACGAGGACATCGCCGTGAAGATCCTCGAGGAGCACGGCTTCTCGGCGATGACGGACATGGACCAGGCGGTCAAGAAAGCGGTCGCCCTCGCCACCGGAGGAAAGGCCGCATGAGCATCTTCATCGACCAGCAGACCCGCCTCGTCGTCCAGGGGATCACCGGTCGCGACGGCTCGTTCCACGCGAAGCAGATGCTGGAGTACGGCACCCAGGTGGTGGCGGGCGTGACGCCGGGGAAGGGCGGGCAGCGCTTCGAGGGCACGGTGCCGATCTTCAACACCGTCGCCGACGCGGTGAAGGAGACGCGCGCGAACACGTCGGTGATCTACGTGCCGCCGATGTTCGCCGCCGACGCCATGATGGAGGCGGCCGACGCGGGCGTCGCGCTCATCGTCTGCATCACCGAGGGCGTTCCCGTGCTCGACATGATGCGCGTGTATCCGTACGTGAAGGAGCGCGGCGCGCGGCTGATCGGGCCCAACTGCCCGGGGCTCATCTCGCCGGGCAAGAGCAAGGTGGGGATCATCCCCGGACGCATCTGCACCCCCGGTCCGGTGGGCGTCGTGAGCCGCTCGGGCACCCTCACTTACGAGGTGGTCTACCAGCTCACTCGCGCGGGGATCGGGCAGAGCACGTGCGTGGGGATCGGCGGCGATCCGATCAACGGCACGAACTTCATCGACTGCCTAGAGGCGTTCGAGCGGGATCCGGACACGAAGGCGGTGGCGATGATGGGCGAGATCGGCGGCACCGACGAGCAGCAGGCCGCCGAGTTCGTGAAGACGCGGATGACGAAGCCGGTGGTCGGCTTCATCGCCGGACGGACCGCGCCGCCCGGCCGCCGCATGGGGCACGCGGGCGCGATCATCTCCGGATCCGCCGGCACGGCCGCCGAGAAGATCCAGGCGTTCCAGGATGCGGGGATGGGCGTGGCGGAGCGTCCGATCGACTTCGTCGATCTGCTGCGCGAGCGCATGTGAGGCTCTCGGACCTCGTCTCTCCGGCGCGGGTGGCGCTCCCGCTGCACGAGGACACGCTCGCCAAGGCGGCGTGGACCCTCGTGGAGCGGCTCGCCGCCACCGGCGCGGTGGCCGACCGCGAGAAGCTGCAGGGGCGCGTGAGCGAGGAGCGCGGCGAGGACATCGTCGCGCTCGGCGATCGCGCGTTTCTCACGCACTATCGCACCGACGCGGTGGACGATCTCGCCGTGGCGATCGGCATCGCGCCCGCGCCCGTGGCGCGCGACGCGGGAGACAGCGAGGCCCAGCAGGCGCACATCGTGCTGCTCATCCTGGCGCCGCCGCGCCTCGCCGCCCGCTACCTGCAGGTGCTCGGCGCCTTCGCGCGCCTGCTGTCGCGCCCGCAGGTGGTGGAGCGCATGCTGGCGGCGCGCACGCCCGAGGAGCTCGCGGCGCTCCCGGAGCTCAGGGAGATGGAGATCCCGCCGCAGCTCACCGTGCGCGAGATCATGACCGAGCGGCCGCGGACGGCGCGCCCCGACACGCCGCTGCGCGATGCCGCGCGCGCGATGGTGCGCGCCGGGATCGCCGCGCTCCCGGTGGTGGACGCGGACGGCCTGCTCGTGGGCATGCTCAGCGAGCGGGAGCTCATGCGTCACATGGTGAGCAGCGCCGCCTTCCTGGGCGGCGCCGGACACCGTCCGGAGAGCGCGGTGGAGCAGGGGCGGCGCACGGTGCGTGACGTGATGACGCGGCAGGTGCTGTGTGTCTCCCCCGACCAGCCGCTCGCCGAAGTCGCTTCACTGATGGCCAACAAGGACGTCGACCGGGTTCCCGTGCTGCGCGAGGGGCGCCTCGTGGGGTTTCTCACGCGCGGGGACATCGTTCGCAAACTCATAGGATCGTGACATGGGTGGGACTCGCACGCTGACCATCATCAAGCCCGACGCGTTCGCCTCGGGGAAGGCCGGGCAGATCCTCGCGCACCTCGAGGCGGCGGGATTCCGGCCGCTCGCCGCGCGGGTGATGCACCTCACCACCGCGCAGGCGCAGGCGTTCTACGAAGTCCACCGCGAGCGCCCGTTCTTCGGCTCGCTCGTGACGTTCATGACGTCGGGACCGTGCATGCCGATGATCCTCGAGCGCGAGGATGCGGTGGCGGCGCTGCGGAAGGCGATCGGCGCGACCGATCCGGCGGAGGCGGAGCCGGGGACGATCCGGAAGCTGTACGCCGAGTCGAAGGAGCGGAACGCGATCCACGCGTCGGACTCCGACGAGAACGCGGCGCGCGAGGCGCGGTTCTTCTTCGCCGAGGCGGACGTCGTCCGCTGAG
Source organism: Gemmatimonadaceae bacterium (assembly GCA_036378095.1). Taxonomy (GTDB): domain Bacteria; phylum Gemmatimonadota; class Gemmatimonadetes; order Gemmatimonadales; family Gemmatimonadaceae; genus JADGGM01. Next base: position 89,099 of record DASUXC010000045.1, read on the forward strand.
CGCGCCCTGGCGCTCGGGGGACCTCGAGGGACGCCGGCGCCAACGGTCGGGCCAGCTTGATTCCGGCCACATCCTCAAGTAGTTTTGGGGGTTATGCTGTCCTTCGACATCCGAGAGCTGGAGCGCCAGGCCGTATTGGTGGACGGGGAGCTCTCCCCGGACGATGCGGTCTGGGCCGAGGGTGATCCCACGCCCGACGCTCCAGTCCACGCCACGGGACGTCTCTCCAAGGCGGGGAGCGGCCGCTACTACTGGAGCGGCCGCATCGAGGGGACGGTGCGCGAGGCGTGCCGCCGCTGCCTGGCCGATGTCCCGGCTCGGGTGTCGGAGGACGTCCACGTGATCTTCGTCGAGGCGGATGACGAAGTGGCCGAGGATCCCGACGCGTATCGGCTCCCGCCGAACGCGCCGACGATCGACCTGCGTCCGGCGATCCGTGAGCAGTGGCTGCTCGGCGTGCCGAGTTTCGTCCTCTGCCGTGAGGACTGCCAGGGGCTCTGCCCGCGCTGCGGGGCGGACCTCAACGCGGGGCCGTGCGACTGCCCGCCCGTCACAGACAGCCGCTGGGAGGCGTTGCGGTCCATCCGCGGCGCGTCCGATGAGCAGCGGTGAACCTTATCTCTCTCTGAACTCCCATGGCCGTTCCCAAGCGCCGCAGCTCCAAGCGAAAGAAGCGCGCACGCAACACTCACAAGACGGCTCCGGCCATCGCGGTGCAGCCCTGTCCGCGCTGCCAGAGCATGAAGCGCCCGCACCGCGTTTGCGAGGAGTGCGGCTACTACGCCGGTGAGCAGCGGGTCGTAGCCAAGGAAGCGTAGCCTTGGCGCGAATCGCGTTGGACGCCATGGGGGGCGACCTCGCGCCCCAGGCGCCGATCGCGGGCGCCCTCCTCGCGCTCGCCGAGCTCGAGTCCAACCACTCGCTCCTGCTCGTCGGTCGGGCCGACGTCGTCACCGCCGAGCTCGAGGCCCAGCTCGCCGCCGGCGACCCGGGCCTCCGCGCGCTGCGCGATCGCATCGCGATCGTCGACGCGCCGGAGGTCATCGAGATGTCCGAACGGCCCACCGCCGCGGTGCGGGGGAAGCCGAACAGCTCGATGGTCGTCGGCCTCAAGCTGCACGCCACCGGCCGCGCCGATGCGTTCGTCTCCGCCGGCAACACCGGTGCGCAGATGGCCGCCTCGGTCGTGCTCCTCAAGCTCCTGCCGGGGCTCACGCGACCCGCGATCGCCACCGTCTTCCCCACGGCGCGCGTCCCCGTGGTCGTCCTCGACGCCGGCGCGAACGTGGACTGCTCCGCCGAGGAGCTCGTGCAGTTCGCCCGCCTGGGCGCCGTCTACGCCGAGGACATTCTCGGCCGGCACAATCCCACCGTCGCGCTCCTCAGCATCGGCGAGGAGCCGGAGAAGGGAAACGCCGCGGTGAAGGAGGCGCACAAGCTCCTCCAGCAGGCGGACAAGCACTTCATCGGCAACGTCGAGGGACGCGACGTGCTCGCCGGCGGCAGCCCGCGCGGCGCGGTCGACGTCGTCGTCTGCGACGGCTTCGTGGGCAACGTCATGCTCAAGTTCTACGAGTCGGTGCCGGGCATGATCTCCGACATGCTCACCAAGGCGGGTGCGCCGCGCGAGCTGCTCGCCAAGGCCTTCCGCGGCTTCGACTACTCGGATTACGGCGGCGCTCCCCTGCTGGGCGTCAAGGGGGTCAGCATCATCTCGCACGGAAGCTCGTCGCCTCGCGCGATCAAGAACGCCATCGGCGTCGCCATTCGCGCCATCGACACGAAGATGGTCGAGCACATCGGGCGCCGGCTCGAGCAGGGCATCGTGGGGAACGGCTCGTGAAGCGCCCCATCGCCACCCTCGCCGGGATCGGTCGCGGCGTCCCCGCCAAGGCGCTCACGAACCACGAGTTCGCGGCCATGGGGCTCCAGACGTCCCACGAGTGGATCGTCGAGCGCACGGGGATCGCCGAGCGCCGCCTCGCCGGGCCGTCGGACAGCACGTGCAGCATGGGCGCCGATGCCTCGCGTACCGCGATGCGCCGCGCCGGCGTGCACGCGGGCGAGATCGACGTCATCGTGATGAGCACCGCCACCCCCGACCGCCTCCTCCCCGCGACCGCCGTGGACCTCCAGGCGGAGCTGGGCGCCGACCGCGCCGCCGCCTTCGATCTCTCCGCCGCCTGCTCGGGATGGCTCTACGGGCTCATCGTGGGGGAGGGGCTGATCGCCAGCGGCAGCGCCGAGACGGTGCTCGTGGTCGGATCGGAGCGCATGAGCTCCATCGTCGACTGGACGGACCGCTCCACCTGCGTGCTCTTCGGCGATGGCGCCGGTGCCGCGGTGCTGCGCCCCGCCACGAAGGGGCGCGGCATCCTCTCCAGCTTCATGCGGAGCGACGGCACGCTCGCCGACCTGCTCTACCGCCCCGCCGGCGGCGCCCGCATCCCGATGTCGAGCGAGGTGCTCGAGCGGCACGACCACCTGGTGAAGATGTCGGGGCGCGAGGTGTTCAAACACGCCGTCCGCTCCATGGCGGAGGCGGCCGACCGCGCGCTCGACGCCGCCAAGCTCACCGGCGCCGACATCGACCTGCTCGTCCCGCACCAGGCGAACCTGCGCATCATCGAGGCCACCGCCAAGCACGCCGGCATCCCGATGGAGAAGGTGTTCGTGAACGTCGACCGCTACGGCAACACCTCCTCGGCATCGATCCCGATCTCGCTCGACGAGGCGATGGAGCAGGGGCGCATCCAGCCGGGGACCACCGTCCTCATGGTCGCCTTCGGCGCCGGATTCACCTGGGCCTCGATGGTCGTCCGCTTCTAGCACGGGCCGCACGTCGCATGGACATCATCCTGCTCTTTCCGGGACAGGGGTCGCAGAAGCCGGGGATGGGGAAGGACCTGGCGGAGCGGTACCCCGAGGCGCGCGCCGCCTTCGAGACCGCCGACCGCACGCTCGGCATCCCGCTCTCCACGCTCTGCTTCGAGGGACCGGAAGCGGAGCTCACGGCCACCAGGAACGCCCAGCCGGCGCTGCTCGCGCACGGCGCCGCGGCGTGGGCGGTGGTGCGCGATCGGCTGCGCCCGATGGTGCGCGCCGCCGCCGGCCACTCCCTGGGCGAGTTCACGGCGCATCACGCCGCGGGGACGTTCGCCCTGGCCGATGCGCTGCAGATCGTTCGACGCCGCGGAGAGCTCATGAACGAGAGCGGGGAGCGGCGCCCCGGGACGATGGCGGCGATCATCGGGCTCGCCGAGGCGGCGGTGGAGGAGGCGTGCCGGCGGGCCAGCGCGGAGGGAGGGGTGGTCGTGCCGGCCAACTACAACACCCCCGAGCAGCTCGTGATCTCCGGCGAGGTCGCGGCCGTGGAGCGGGCGATGGCGCTGGCCAAGGAGGCGGGGGCCAAGCGGGCGCTCCGGCTCAACGTGAGCGGCGCCTTCCACTCGCCGCTCATGGAGGTCGCCGCCGACGGGTTGCGCGATGCGCTGGGCGCCGCGGACGCCTGTCCGCCGGACTTCCCGGTGTACTCGAACGTGAGCGCGCAACCCGCGCAGGGGCTGGAGGATGCGACCTCGCTCCTGGTGCGGCAGTTGACGTCGCCGGTGCGCTGGACGGACGAGGTGCGCAACATGGCCGCGGCCCATTCCGACGCGCTCTTCCTCGAGCTGGGGCCGGGCAGCGTGCTCGGCAATCTCGTCAAGCGCATCGTTCCCGGCGCGCGGACGGCCGCCTGCGGCACCGTCGCCGACATCGAGCACCTTCTCTCCACCATCGCGTAATGCGGATCGATCTCACCGGGCGCGTCGCGCTCGTCACCGGGAGTACGCGCGGCATCGGCCGCGAGATCGCGGCCACGCTCGCCCGGGCGGGCGCCAAGGTCGCCGTGAGCGGGCGTGACGCGGCGAAGGCGCGCGAGGCGGCCGAGGGGATGGCCGGGGAGGCGCGCGGCTTCGCCGTGGACATGGGGAACACCGCGGACGTCGCGCGCCTCATCGAGGAGGTGGAGCAGGGCTTCGGGTCGCTCGACATCCTCGTGAACAACGCCGGCGTCACCCGGGACAACATCCTGTTCCGCCTCCGCGACGAGGACTGGGACACGGTGCTCGACACGAACCTGCGGGGACCGTTCGCCGCGATCCGGGCGGCGACACGCGGGATGATGAAGCGGCGGTGGGGGCGGATCATCAACATCACGAGCGTCGTGGGGATCACCGGCAACAAGGGGCAGGCCAACTACGCCGCCAGCAAGGCGGGGTTGATCGGGCTCACGAAGTCGATGGCGAAGGAGCTGGCGTCGCGGAACATCCTGGCGAACGCGATCGCCCCGGGATTCATCGAGACGGACATGACCGCCGCGATGACTCCCGAGGCGCGGCAGGCGCTCGGCGAGCAGGTGCCGCTGGCCCGTCTGGGAACGCCGGCGGACATCGCCGGCGTGGCCGCGTTCCTGGCGTCGGATCACGCCGCGTACATCACGGGGCAGGTGTTCGTGGTGGACGGCGGGCTGGTCATGTAACTTTCCGTTGCCGTTCGGCTTACATACATTTCCGTTTCACGCACCACACTCACATACGAGGACCACGTCCATGGCGGATCTCGAGGAGAAGGTCAAGGAAATCATTGCCAAGGAGCTCGGCGTCGAGCGCGAGAAGCTCACGAACGACGCCAGCTTCATGGAAGATCTGGGGGCGGACAGCCTGGATACGGTCGAGCTGGTGATGGAGTTCGAGAAAGAGTTCAACATCGACATCCCCGACGAGGATGCGGAGAAGCTGCGCACCGTCGGTGATGCGCTGAACTACCTCAAGACCAAGGTCAAGGAGTGATGAAGCGAAGGGTCGTCGTCACCGGCCTCGGCGCCATCACGCCCGTCGGCAACGATGTGGCGACGACCTGGCGTGCCTTGCTGGACGGGAAGTCGGGCGCCGGCCCGATCACCAAGTTCGATGCCGCATCGTTCGCCGTCCGCTTCGCGTGCGAGGTGAAGGGGTTCGATCCGCACGAGTTCATGGATCGCAAGGAGGCGAAGCGCGCCGACCTCTTCACGCAGTACGCGGTGGCGGCGGCGGTGCAGGCCATGCGGGACGCCGGGTTGGGCGAGGGGACGGGCTACGATCCCGATCGTACGGGCGTGATCATCGGGAGCGGGATCGGGGGGCTCAAGACGTTCGAGGAGCAGCACGACGTCTACCGGGAGCGGGGGTCGAGCAAGATCTCCCCGTTCTTCATCCCCATGTTCATCTCCGACATCGCGTCGGGGATCGTGTCGATGCAGTTCCAGGCCAAGGGACCTAACTACGCGACCGTCTCGGCGTGCGCCACGAGCGCGCACGCCATCGGCGACGCGTTCCGCGCCATCCAGTACGGGGACGCGGACGTGATGATCACCGGCGGGGCGGAGGCGACGGTCACCCCGATGGCGATCGGCGGGTTCGCGAACATGCGCGCGCTCTCCGAGCGCAACGACGAGCCGCTCACCGCGTCGCGTCCGTTCGACGCCACGCGCGACGGCTTCGTGATGGGCGAGGGCTCGGCGGTCCTGATCCTCGAGGAGCTCGAGCACGCGCGCAACCGCGGCGCGCGCATCTACGCCGAGGTCGCGGGCTACGGCGCCACGGGGGATGCGTATCACCTCACCGCGCCGGCGCCGAACGGCGAGGGCGCGCAGCGGGCGATGCGGCGGGCGCTGCTCGACGCGAACCTCACGCCGGAGATGGTCCAGTACATGAACGCGCACGGCACCTCCACGCCGGCCAACGATCTCAACGAGACGAAGGCCATCAAGGCGGTGTTCGGGGAGGCCGTCTCCGGGCTCAACATCAGCTCCACCAAGTCCGCCACGGGGCACATGCTCGGCGCCGCGGGAGCGGTGGAGTGCATGATCTCGGCGCTCGTCGTGCGCGAGGGTCGCATCCCGCCCACGATCAACTACCGCACCCCCGACCCGGAGTGCGACCTGAACTACACCCCCAACGTGTCCGTGGAGCGCGATGTCTCGGCGGCGCTGTCCAACAGCTTCGGCTTCGGCGGCCACAACGTGACCCTCGCCCTGCGGCGTCTCGTCGACTGACATGACCCCTCCCGTGGAGTTCGATCCCGCGCGACTCGACGACCCCGCCCTCCGCCCCATCGCCGAGAAGGTGGCGGCCGGGGAACGCCTCACGCGGGAGGACGGCGCCACGCTCTTCCGGTCGGGCGACCTGATCGGCATCGGCGCGCTGGCCGATGCCGCGAACCGCGCGCGCAACGGCGCGCGCGTGTTCTTCGCGGCCAACCAGCACATCAATCCCACGAACATCTGCATCCTGCGCAAGACGTGCGTGTTCTGCTCGTACGCGCGCCTCCCCAAGGAGGACGGCGCGTACCGGTACACCATGGAGCAGGTGCTGGCCGAGGCGGATGCGAACCCGTACGTGCGCGAGTTCCACATCGTGGGCGGCCTCGACATGCACGCGGGGCTCGCGTACTACCAGGAGATGTTCCGCACCCTGAAGGCGCACTACCCGCGGGTGCACATCAAGGCGCTCACGGCGGTCGAGATCGCGCACATCGCGCGCATCGAGAAGATGCCCGTGCGCGAGGTGCTCATCGCGCTCAAGGAAGCGGGACTGGACACGCTCCCCGGCGGGGGCGCCGAGGTGTTCTCCAAGGCCGTTCGCGCGACGATCGCCGAGAAGAAGCTCGCCGCCGAGGACTGGATCAACGTGCACCGCGTCGCCCACGAGCTGGGGATCCGCTCCAACTGCACGATGCTCTACGGGCACGTGGAGACGATCGACGACCGCATGGAGCACCTGCAGATGCTGCGCGACCTGCAGGACGAGACCGGGGGCTTCCTCACGTACGTCCCGCTCGCGTACCACCCGGATCACAACGAGCTGGGGGAGACGCTCGGGCGCACGGGCACGGCGACCTCCGGCTTCGACGACCTCAAGAACCTGGCGGTCGGCCGGCTCTTCCTCGACAACTTCGCGCACATCAAGACGCACTGGATCATGGTCACCCAGTTCCTGTCGCAGGTCGCGCTGCACTTCGGCGTGAACGACCTCGAGGGGACGGTGGTGCGCGAGAAGATCTACCACGAGGCGGGGGCGCACACCCCGCAGGGGATGGCGCTGGACGACGTGCTCGGGCTCATCCGCGGGGCTGGGCGCGTGCCCGTGGAGCGCGACGCGTACTACAACGTCATCCGCACCTTCGATGGGGACGGCGGCGCCGCGGGCGCCGCGGCCGCGTAGCGTGCGCGTCGGCCGCATCCCGTACATCAACTGCTATCCGGTGTACGGGGCGATCGACCGCGGCGTCGTCCCCCTCGACGGCACGCTCGTCGATGGCATTCCGAGCGACCTGAATCGCCGCATGGCGGCGGGAGCGCTGGACGTGAGCGTGATCTCGGCGGTCGCGTACGCCCGCGAGCCCGCCCGCTACCTGCTCCTGCCCGATCTCGGCATCACGTCCGACGGTCCGGTGCGCAGCGTGCTCCTCTTCTCGAAGCGCCCGGCCGAGGATCTCGATGGCGCCCGCGTCCTGCTCACGCGCAGCTCGATGACCAGCGTGGCGCTCCTCCGGCTGCTGTTCGCGCACGTGTGGCACGCCGAGCCATCGTTCAGCGCGGGGGATGCCGAGCGCGCCGATCTCGCGCGATTCGCCGACGAGCCGCACGAGGCGCGGCTCGTGATCGGGGATGCGGCGCTGCTGCTCGGCGCCCGTTCGAGTGGCGCCGCCCCCGCATACCCGTACGTGTACGACCTCGGCGCCGAGTGGAAGCGGTGGACCGGGCTCCCGTTCGTGTTCGCCGTGTGGGTGGCGCTGCGCGCGGCGCCCGTGCGCGAGGCGCTCGCCGTCCACGCCCGGCTCATCGAGTCCCGCGACTGGGGGCTGGCCCACCTGGGGGAGCTCGCCGCGCAGGCCTCGTCGGCCACGGGCGTGGCCCGGGACGTCTGCGCCGAGTACCTCTCGGGGCTCGACTACCGCCTCTCGTACGCGCACCTCGCCGGCCTCACGGACTTCTTCCGCCGCCTCGCCGCCGCCGGAGAGGTCCCCGATGGCTCGCTCGCCTTTCTTCCCGCGGCCTGACCAACCATGCGCGACCTTCTCGACTTCTACACCAACGCGCCGCTCCTCGAGCTCGGAGCGGAGGCCGACCGCGTGCGCCGCGAGCGCCACCCGGACGGCATCGTCACGTACATCGTCGACCGCAACATCAACTACACCAACGTGTGCGTCGCCGACTGCGGCTTCTGCGCCTTCTACCGGCGGCCCAAGCACGGCGAGGGATGGACGCTGTCGTACGAGCAGATCGGCGCGAAGATCGACGAAGCGAAGCAGCTCGGCGCCGTCCAGATCCTCATGCAGGGCGGGCACAACCCGTACATCCCGTTCGAGTGGTACCTCGAGCTGCTGCGGTACATCAAGAAGTACCACCCCATCCACATCCACGGGTTCTCGCCGAGCGAGGTGGACTTCTTCGCCAAGCTGTTCCGGATGGAGGCGCGCGATGTGATCCGGGAGCTGGTGAAGGCGGGGCTCGATTCCATTCCCGGCGGGGGCGGGGAGATCCTCGTGCAGCGCGTGCGCGACCAGGTCGCGAAGAAGAAGGCGGGCGCCGACCGCTGGCTCGAGATCATGGAGCTCGCGCACCAGGAGGGGATGAAGACCTCCGTGACCATGATGTACGGCATCGGCGAGACGCTCGCCGAGCGGCTCGAGCACCTGGAGCGCGTCCGCGCGCTGCAGGCGCGCACCAACGGCTTCACGGCGTTCATCTGCTGGCCGCTCCAGCCGGAGAACACGCCCACGATGTCCCACCAGCCGAAGACGGACGCGGTGACGTACCTGCGCACGGTGGCGATCTCGCGCATCGTCCTGGACAACGTGCCCAACCTCCAGGCGAGCTGGGTGACGATGGGGATGAAGATCGGGCAGGTGGCGCTCCGCTTCGGCTGCAACGATTTCGGCTCGCTCATGATCGAGGAGAACGTCGTCTCGGCGGCGAACACCACGTTCCGCACGACCACCGCGGAGATGGAGCGGCTCATCGCCGATGCCGGCTTCACCCCCGCGCGGCGGCGGCAGGACTACTCGATCATCCCGATCGAGACGGCGGCGTGAACGCGGGACGCGGGGCCCGGGGCGCGGGGCGCGAGCATTCGGACCGCGCCCCGACAGAGGAGCAGTCCAGCACACCGGACCGCGCGCTCCGCACCGCCCGCCCCGCCCCCCGCGTCGGCCTCGGCTACGACTCCCACCGCTTCGCCCCCGGCATCCCGCTCCGGCTCGGCGGGGTCACGATTCCCGGCGAGCGGGGGCTCGCCGGCCACTCGGACGGGGACGCGGTCGCGCACGCGATCACCGACGCCGTGCTCGGCGCGGCGGCCGCCGGCGACATCGGGGAGATGTTCTCCGACACCGATCCGGCCAATCGCGGACGCGACTCGATCGAGATGCTCCGGCGCGCCGTCGCGCGCGTGTTCGAGTCCGGCTGGACCGTGGCCTCCGTGGACGTCACCGTGGTCGCCGAGACGCCGAAGATCGCGCCGCACCGCGAGGCGATGCGCGCGGCGCTCGCCCCGGCGCTCGGCATCGCGCCGACCGACGTGAGCATCAAGGGGAAGACCAACGAAGGAATGGGCTGGATCGGACGCGGGGAGGGGATCGCCTGCCTCGCCGTGGCCACCCTCGCGCCCGCGCCCGGCAGCGACGCCTGACGCATGGACGCGGTGCTGGAGCGCCTGGCCGCGCTGCCCACCGTGGCGCTCTATCTCGCGCTCGCCGCCACCGCCGCGGTGGAGAATTTCTTCCCGCCGTTCCCGGCCGACACCGTGGTGGCGTTCGGCAGCTTTCTCGCCGCGCGCGGGTCGGGGAGCATGCTCGGCGCCTTCCTCGCCACCTGGATCGGCAACCTGACGGGCGCGATGGGCGTGTACGCGCTGGGCCGGCGCTACGGCGCGGGGTGGGTCCAGCGGCGCCTCGGGCGCTTCGGCGGCGAGGCCGCGGCCGACCGGTTGCGACGCATGCACGCGCGGTACGGGCTGGCGGCGCTCTTCGTCAGTCGCTTCATCCCCGGCGCTCGCGCGCTCGTCCCGCCATTCGCCGGCGCGCTGCGCATGCGGCCGCTCCCCGTCGGGATCGTCATCGCGACGGCGTCGGGGCTCTGGTACGGGCTCGTCACCGTGCTCGCCTACCGCGCCGGCGCCGACTGGCACGCGCTCCTCGCCACGCTCGGCCGCGCGTCGCGCGTGGTGGCGCTGGTGGCCGTGGGCGCGGCCGTCCTGCTCGGCGGCGGCTGGCTCATCTACCGCGCCCGCCAGCAGCGATGATCCCCGACGCGATCGCGCGCGACTTCCTGCTCGAGCGCTTCGCCGACTTCCTGTCGCTCGAGCAGGGCTCCGCGGCCACCACGAGCGAGGCGTACGGTCGCGACCTGGCGCGATTCGCGGTGTACGCGCGCACCAGGGGCGCGTCCGGCCCCACGAGCGTCACCGCCCGCTCGCTCCGCGACTACGTGTACCACCTCAAGGATCTGGGACTCGCGCCATCCTCGATCCGGCGCAACATCTCCGCCGTGCGAACCTACTACCGCTTCCTCCTCGGCGAGGGGATCGTGGTGGAGGATCCCACCGAGCGGCTCGAGACGCCGAAACGGTGGCTCACCCTGCCGGAGGTGCTCACCGTGGACGAGGTCGAGCGGCTGCTCGCCGCGCCCACGCTCGACGAGCCGTTCGCCTTCCGCGACCGGGCGATGCTGGAGCTCGGCTACGGCGCCGGGCTCCGGGTGAGCGAGTGGATCACGATCGGGGTGAAGGACGTGCTGCTCGACGAGGCGCTGGTGCGCGTGTTCGGGAAGGGGAGCAAGGAGCGGCTCGTGCCGATCGGCCGGCGGGCGATCGCCGCCGTGGCCATCTACCTGCGCGAGCTGCGGCCGCGCCTGGAGCGGGGCGGGGGACGCGGCGCGCTCCTGCTCAACGCGCGCGGCGAGCCGCTCACCCGCATGGGGGCGTGGAAGATCCTGCGCAAGTACGTGGAGCGGGCGGGGCTGACCAAGCACGTGAGTCCGCACACGCTTCGCCACACCTTCGCCACGCATCTGCTGGAGGGCGGCGCCGACCTGCGGGCGGTCCAGGAAATGCTAGGCCATGCCGACATCGCGACCACGCAGATCTACACGCACGTGGACCGGGAGTACCTGCGCCAGGTGCACAAGCAGTATCATCCACGGGGCTGACCTGACCCGCGAGCGACGCGACCATGATCCTGGTGATCGACAACTACGACTCCTTCACGTACAACCTCGTCCAGTACCTGGGCGAGCTGGGCGCCGAGCCCATGGTGCGGCGCAACGACGCCATCACCGTGGAGGAGGTCGGGGCGCTGGCGCCGTCGGCGGTGGTGCTCTCGCCGGGCCCCTGCACGCCGGCCGAGGCGGGGATCACCGTTCCGCTCGTGCGGCGGTGGGGCGCGACGCTGCCGATCCTCGGCGTCTGCCTCGGGCACCAGGCCATCGGCGAGGCGTTCGGCGGCCGGGTCGTGCGCGCGCGCCGCGTCATGCACGGAAAGACGTCGCGCATCACGCATGCCGGCGAGGGGCTGTTCGCCGGCCTGCCATCCCCGCTCGAGGTGATGCGCTATCACTCGCTCATCGTGGAGCGCGACTCGCTGCCGGACGAGCTGGAGGTGCTCGCCGTGTCCGGGGACGACCCCACGGAGATCCAGGCGATGCGTCACACGCGGCACCCGGTGTGGGGGGTGCAGTTCCATCCCGAGTCGATACTCACGCAGGACGGGAAGCAGCTGCTGCGCAACTTCCTCGCCCTCGCGGAATGTTGAGGCGCGCGCTGCTCATCGCGGCGCTCGCGGCGGCGCCACTCGGCGCGCAGGAGCAGCGCGTCTACGTTCGCACACCCGGCCCGGGGGAGGCCACCGCCGTCATCCAGGACGTCCTCGCGCACCCGTACGTGGTGCGGCACGAGCGGTGGAACACGCGCCTCTTCCGCGACTCGGTGTTCGACCGGTCCGTGGTCATCGTCGGCTCCAACGCCACGGTCGCGAGCACGGTGCACGGCGACGTGCTGGTGGTGGGGGGAGACCTGTTCCTGCGCCCCGGCGCGCGCATCGATGGACGCGCGATCGCCGTGGGGGGCGGCGTGTACCGCTCCGCGCAGGCCACCGTGCACGGCGAGGAGCTGGCGTTCCGCGACACCCGGTTCGTCGCCGAGCGCACCCCGGAGGGCACGGCGCTCGACTACCAGCGCCCGTCGCCGCTCGAGGAGGTGGAGGGGCTCTCCTTCCCCCTGCCGTTCGGCTTCCGCCAGCCGACGTACACGCGCGTGGATGGGCTGTCGGTGCCGTGGGGGCCGCGTCTCGCGCTCGGGGGCGGGAGGGTGGTGATCGATCCCACGGTGGCCTACCGCAGCGACATCGGCGCGTTCGATCCATCGCTCGCGATCACCTTCGACGTGGGTGGCGGCTGGCGCGTGGATGCCCTCGGCGAGCGCGCCACGCTCACGAACGACGACTGGATCCAGACGAACCTCGCGAACTCGCTCGCCGTGCTCGTGACGGGGCACGACTACCGCGACTACTGGCGCGGCGATCTGTTCGAGGGGCGCCTCGCCCACCGGTGGGAGGGGGCGGACGGCACGATGGAGCTGTGGGGGGGCGCGCGCACGGAGCGCGACTGGCCGATCTCCGCGGGCGGCCCGTGGAGCATCGCCGGGCAGCGGGTGGGCGACGGCATCCATCGCCCGAACCCGCCGGCCGAGCGCGGCCGCCTCTCCAGCGCCCTGGGCGGCGTCTCGGGGGAGCTGCAGCTCCCGCAGCTCACCGTGCAGGGGACGATCACGGTGGAGCGGGCGTTCGACGCGCCGCGCGACGAGCGCTTCACGCAGGGGACGCTGCATCTCACCGTGGCCTTCCCGACGTTCGCCACGCAGACGTTCCGCTTTCGCTCGCACGTGGTGCTCACGGACGGAGACACCGCGCCGGTGCAGCGTCAGGCCCACCTGGGCGGCTGGGGGACGCTCCCGACCGCGGGGCTCCTGACCATGGGCGGCGACCGGCTCGCCTTCTTCGAGGGGATCTACGACGTGCCGATCGAGCCGATCCGCGTGTCGTTGCTCGGGTCACCGGTGGTGTCGCTGCGGTACATGGTCGGATCGGCGGGGGTGCAGCGGCTGCCGAAGTTCGGCCAGAACCTCGGGGTCCGGTTGGCGCTCGGCCCGGGACGCGTGGACTACGTGTTCGATCCCGACACCCGCGAGCACGCCTGGGGCGTGGGCCTCACGATCATGCACTGACGTGGGGCGTGGAAGGGGTCGGGGGTCGGCTGGGGACGGAGACCGGGTCGGTGTGCCGTCCCGCCGCTATCCACCCCCGCCGTTCCCCCCTGGCCCCCACCCCCCGGCCCCTGGCCCCTAACCACCCCCCCCGCTATATTGCCTGGCGTGAATCTTGCAACGCGGCACGCCATTCCTTCCCCGCCGTGAGCACGCTCGCCGTGATTCCGGCGCGGCTCGGCGCCACGCGCCTGGCGCGCAAGCCGCTTCGTCTCCTCGCCGGCGTCCCCCTCGTCGTTCGCGTCTGGGAGCGCGTCGCGGCGCTCGGCGTCGCCGACCGGTGCATCATCGCCACCGACCATCCCGAGGTCGCCGCCGTGGCGCGCGCGGCCGGGGCCGAGTGCGTGATGACCGACGCCGCGCACCCCTCCGGCACGGATCGCGTGGCCGAGGTGGCGGCGCGCCCCGAGTACCGCGGATTCGACGTCGTGCTCAACGTGCAGGGAGACGAGCCCTTCGTCCCCGCGTCGGCGCTGCGCGGCGCCGCCGCCATCGTGGAGCGCGGCGGATACGCCCTCGGCACCGCCGCCGCGTGCGCGAGCCCCGATATCCTCGACACCCCGCACGTCGTCAAGGTCGTGTGTGGCGACGACGGGCGCGCGTTGTATTTTTCGCGAGCGGCGATTCCATACCTGCGCGACGAGAGCGATGCCGCGCTCCGCCGCGGTCTCGTGCGGCAGCACCTCGGGGTGTACGCCTACACGCCCGGCGCGCTCGCGCGCTGGGTCGCGCTGCCGCCGCACCCGCTCGAGCGCATCGAGCGGCTCGAGCAGCTTCGCCCGCTGGCCGCGGGAATGACCATGGGCGTGGCCACGATCGACGAGGCCCCCCACGCCGGGATCGACACGGAAGCGGACCTCCAACGCGCGAACGAGCGATGGTCGGACTTCATCGCAGGACGAGTGTGATGCCAACCAGTGCAGTGCAGCAAACGACGAAATTCATCTTCGTGACCGGCGGCGTGGTCTCTTCCCTCGGGAAGGGGATCGCCGCCGCGTCGCTCGGACGCCTTCTCGTGGAGCGCGGCCTGCGCGTGTCCATGATGAAGTTCGATCCCTACATCAACGTCGACCCGGGCACCATGTCGCCGTTCCAGCACGGCGAGGTGTTCGTCACCGATGACGGCGCCGAGACCGACCTCGACCTCGGCCATTACGAGCGCTTCATCGACCGCGCGCTCTCCCAGGCCAACAACGTCACCACCGGGCGCATCTACCTGAACGTGATCAGCAAGGAGCGCCGCGGCGAGTATCTCGGATCCACCGTGCAGGTGATCCCCCACATCACCGACGAGATCAAGGCGTGCATGAAGCGCATCGCGCCCGAGAACGACGTGGTGATCGTGGAGATCGGCGGCACGGTCGGCGACATCGAGTCGCTCCCGTTCCTCGAGGCGATCCGCCAGTTCCGGCACGAGATCGGACGCGAGAACGCGCTGTTCATCCACCTCACGCTCGTCCCGTTCATCACCGCCGCGGGCGAGGTGAAGACCAAGCCCACGCAGCACTCGGTGCGCGAGCTCATGGAGATCGGGATCCAGCCGGACATCCTCATCTGCCGCACCGAGCGGCCGCTGTCCGAGGACGTCAAGCGCAAGATCGCCCTCTTCTGCAACGTGGACTTCGGCTCCGTCATCGAGAGCCGGGACGTGCCGACGATCTACGAGATCCCGCTCTCGTTCCACGACCAGGGGCTGGACGACCGCGTGGTCGCGCGCCTCGGCCTCGGCGGGCACGAGCCCGAGCTCGGCGCGTGGCGCACCATGGTCTCGCGCGTGACGTCGCCGAGCGAGCGCGTGCGCGTGGCGGTGGTGGGGAAGTACACCGACCTGGTGGACAGCTACAAGAGCGTGCAGGAAGCGCTCATCCACGGCGGGATCGCGAACGATGTCGGCGTCGACATCTCGTGGATCTCGAGCGACCTGTTCACGTCGGAGCAGCGCGCGGCGGAGGTCCTCGGATCCTTCCACGGTCTCCTGGTTCCGGGAGGATTCGGCGTGCGTGGCATCGAGGGCATGCTCGACACCATTCGCCATGCGCGCGAGAGCGGCCTGCCGTTCCTCGGGATTTGTCTCGGTCTGCAGACGGCGATCATCGAGTTCGCCCGCAACGTCTGTGGACTCGACGACAGCCATTCGAGCGAGTTCGCCCCCGAGTGCGCGAATCCCGTCATCTCGCTCATGGAGTCGCAGCAGCACGTAACGGACATGGGCGGGACCATGCGCCTCGGCGCGTACCCGTGTCGCCTTCGTCCCGGCTCACTCGCCGCCGAAGTGTACGGAGTGCCCGAGGTGAGCGAGCGACATCGGCACCGCTACGAGGTGTCGAACAGCTACCGCGATCTGTTCGCCGAGCACGGCATGCGGTTCAGCGGACTGTCGCCGGATGGATCGCTCGTCGAGATGATCGAGCTTCCCGCGCACCCGTGGTTCATCGGGTGTCA
>DASUXC010000046.1:0-2961 GCA_036378095.1 Gemmatimonadaceae bacterium
GCGCGCGCTGGCCAAGCAGTACCGGCAGGATGCGCTATTCTGGTACGACGGCGAGGACTTCTGGCTCGACGGCGCAATGCGGAATATCCCGCCAGTCCGACTGCCGCTCTGGCGGGCGGACCTGGGCACATCCACCACCACTAGGACCGAACCGTGATGTCGGTCGGGAGGCCCATGACGTTTGCGGACTACTACGGGGCGCCATTCCGAGCGGATCTTCGCCGCGTCATCGAGTGCGCACCGCGACCGAATCACCTATCCGAGCCCGGCGACGTGGTCTTGCAGCCGCGGGTGATCGGCGCGGCGAGCGGAACGACTACCGGGAGTTAGGCGAGGAACTCGGGCAGGCGCACCCGGTCACGCAGATGGAGGTGGAGGCCTTTTTCCGAGAGCACCTACCCCACGTGAATGCCGCCGAATTCTGGGAGCGTTGCCGCTTCGGCCTGGCAGCCTCGATCAGACTCGCATCCCCGTCGCGGAACCCACGTCGATGCCAAGACGAGCCCGCATCTGGTGACGCCCCAGCTCCGTGACTCGCAGCGCCCTGCTGTCGCGTTCCCGCTCGACCCACTTCCTCTGGACGGCGACACGCAGCAGCGCTGCACCGAGTCCGCCTCCGAGGTGCGCGCGGCGCTCGCTCCAATCCAGACAGCCGAACGCGAACCGGCGCCGTAGCGCGCGGACCGCGTCGATGTCGATGCCCAGCGCCTCGAGCGCCGCCGCCCCGGCGGGGGTGAGGTCGTACACGTCGGGCCCCTCGGGCGTGGCCGACGTCAGCCATCCCAGGGTCGCGAGGCGGTCGTGGAGCGCCACGCCCAGCGAACCGGCCAGGTGATCGTAGCAGGTGCGCGCGGCGCGAAGCCGGCTCGGCGCCGTGGACTTGAACGGCCCGCGGGAGTCGCCCGCGAGGACGCTCAGTTGCTCGAGGGCCGCGGCCACCGTGGCGCCCGCGAGGCGGTAGTAGCGGTGCTTGCCCTGCACCCGCACCTCGACGAGGCCCCGCGCTTTCAATCGACTCAGGTGCGCGCTCGCCGTGGACGGGCTCACATCGGCGATCAGGGCGAGCTCGGTGCTGGTCCGCGCACGATCATCCATCAGCGTGTACAGCATGCGCGCACGCGCCGGCTCCCCGATGGCAGCCGCGATCCCCGCGGCGGCGCCATCCACGTCGACATGGTCTACGCTCATTGTTCGATGATAAGCGAAGCAAGGATGCGCAGCCAGGCCTATCATGGCGCCATGGATACGAGTGTGAACCCGCTCGGACAGATGACGCGCCGCGAGGCCATCGGCATCACCGCCGGGATCGTCGCGTCGTTGGCGCTCGCGAATGGGTCGGGCGCCGAACCGCTCCCCAGGAGAACGAGGATGCTCATCACCTGCATCATCCGCTACCAGATCGACCCCTTCCAGCGCGAGCGGTTCAAGACCTACGCCGAGAACTGGGGCCGAATCATCCCCAGGTGTGGCGGGCACTTGATCGGGTACTTCCTGCCACACGAAGGAACGAACGACGTCGCGTGGGGATTGATCGCCTTCGACAGCCTCGCCGCGTACGAGCGGTACAAGGCGCGCCTCGGCGCCGACCCGGAGGCCCGAGCGAACTTCGAGATGGCGCAGAAGGAGCGGCTGATCCTGCGCGAGGAGCGCAACTTCGTGAAGGTGGTCGACGGCACGTTCGCGCTCCCGCCCACGTCGAACGATCGGCCCTGAGTGATCCGGGGGCGCTGGTCCGCTTCGGACACACCCTAGAACGTCAGCAGCATCGCGGTCGCCAGGCAGAGGACCCCGTAGAAGATCGACTTGATCCCCGCCGTGCCCGCCGTGGTGCGTTCGAGCACGGCGCGGGCAGGATCGGCCGGGTCGACGTAGACCGTGACCGGCACGCCGACGCCGGCGTCGGCCGGCGGGTGCGGGAGGCGCGTGCTCGGGGGGTGGCCGGCGCCCTGGTAGCTGGTGGCGAGGCCGACGAAGTCCTCGCGCCCGACCCGGTAGTGGTAGACGCCGCCGCCCTGGCGGGCGCGGCGAGCAGCCTCCCGGAGCGATTCCGTCGAGTCGGGATGCATGGGGCCCTGGATCAGCAGCGTGCCCACGACGGGACGCCAGTCCGACGTGGCGCCCGCGGCTCGGCGGTCCCTCATCCCGACGACGAGTAGCACCAGCCCCGTCACCAAGCACACGAAGCGCAGGTCGTCCCGGTCCTGCGACCGCTGCGCATCGAGCGCGCGGGTTGCCCCACGCCGGGACTGGATCGTGCCGCGGCCCGGCCGGATCACGCGACGGGCAATCCCCGAGCGCTGGTCCACCCAGATCAGCGCCACGAGGGGCTCGCTGTCCAGCGACGCGACTGACACGATCCAGTGGCTGCCCATCCGCTCCCGCTCGAACCACGGCTCCGGTGGGTCGAACGACACCAGCGACGAGGTTGGCCGCGGACCGTGAACCGTGACAGCGTCCGAGATTCCGAGCACCAGCACCGCGCTCGTATCCCCTTCACGAAGCGCGCGCGCCGCCGGGCCGTCGGGGAGCGTCCCGAGCGCCGCCCAGACGACCCCGCACCGCTGCGCGGGCGAGAGCCCCGCGACGCTGTCGGCGAGTATGGGCGTCAGCGGGCGCGGACACCCGGCGCGGCGCGCGAGCGCGTCGGCCACGCGGCGCGTGTGCCAGGGCGTTGGCGGCGTGCACCACGCGACGCCCCCCCAGCGCGAGGAGCGCGAGCAGCAGGCGGGCCTGCCTAACGTGCTTCATCCAGTTGGGGCGGCTCGCCAAACGGCTGCGGGCACGCCGCGAGCGCGAGCGCCGCGCGGCGCTCGAAGATCACGCCGCTGCGCGGCGCCGAGCGCGTCGGGGGCAGGGGGACGAAGAGCATCGTGCCGATCCGGGCGAGGAGGCCGAGTCACTGCCGGTTGGACTCCCACGGGATGGCGCTCGTCACGCCGACGCGGTCGGGGCGAGTTTGGT
>DASUXC010000047.1:0-7447 GCA_036378095.1 Gemmatimonadaceae bacterium
CGCCTCGTAGTCGCGGTACCGCACGTACGGGAGCGCGACGTCCACGGCGACCACGCCGTGCGGGTCGAAGCCCGGCTGCACCTGCCGGAGGCGATCGTAGCTCCGGAGCAGGAGTCCGGCGCCGGCGAGCAGCACGAGGGCGAGCGCCACCTGCGCCACCACGAGCGCGCCGCGGATGGCGTGCTGCCCGCGCGACCCCGAGAGCCCGCGCCCCTGCCGCAGCGTGATCACGTCCACCGTCGCGCGGCCGCCGCGCAGCAGGGGGAAGAGCCCGAAGAGCACGCCCGCGGCGAGCGAGAAGACGAGCGCGACGCCCACGGCCCCCCATGTGACGCGCACCTCGGCGAGCCGCGGCAGCTCCGAGGGGGCGATGGCGAGGAAGAGCCGGATCCCGCCGTACGCGAGCCCCACGGCGAGCGCGCCGGCGACGAGGGCGAGCAGCACGCTCTCCGTCACGTAGTGCGAGGCGATGCGCCACCGGTCCGCGCCGAGCGCGGTGCGCACCGCCACCTCGCGCCGGCGCGACTCGGCGCGCACGAGGAACAGGTTGGCGACGTTCGCGCAGGCGATGACGAGCACGAGCCCGACCGCGGCGAGGAGGATCCAGAGCACGCGCGCGGTGGAGCCGACCACGTGGTCGCGGAGGGACACCGCCCTCGTGGCGAAGCGCGTGCTCGACATGAACGACGGCGTGTACACCGTGGGAAACACGTCCGGCAGCCGCGCGGTGAGGCGCGCCAGATCCGCGTTCGCCGCCTCCAGCGTGACGCCGGGCTTCAGCCTCGCGATGGCGCCGGCGAAGTTCATGTGCGAGTTCACCGGAGTCCGGAGCGGATCGAGCTGCTCGGGGAGCCAGACGTCCACGCGCAGGTCGGGGAGGCCGGCGCCCCGACGCATCACGCCCACCACCTGGATGCGCTGCCCCTCGAGGTCGATGACCTGTCCGATCACCCGCGGGTCCCCACCGAAGCGCGTGCGCCAGAAGTCGTAGCCGAGCATCGCCACCGGCGCCACGTTCGGGCGGTCGTCCTCGGGAGTGATCGCGCGGCCGAGGGCCGGCCCCACGCGCAGCACGTGGAGCAGGCTCGCCGTGACCACCGCGCCCTGCACGCGCTCGGCGTGCCCGTCCCGGGCGAGCGTGAGCATCGGGGCGGCGTACACGCCGATGTCGTCGAAGCTCCGGTTCTCCTTCCGGAAGAAGAAGTACCCCGCCTGCGACAGCCCCCACTCCGCGCCCGGCTTGTAGCCCGGAACGGGAGAGGACAGGAAGACCAGCCGGTCCGGGGCGACGTACGGGAGGGGGCGGAGCACGACCGAGTCGAGCAGGGTGAAGATCGCCGTGGCCGCGCCGATCCCGAGGGCGAGGGTGATGATGGCGATCGCGGAGAACGAGCGGGCCCGCACGAGCGCGCGCAGCGACTGGCGAGCTTCGCGGACGAGCGTGGCGAGCTGCTCACCGCGATCGCGGCGGCGGCGGCCCTGCGTGTCGATCATGGTGCACTCCTCCCGGATACGGGTGACGTCGCCGAAGCGGCGCCTGGCCTCGGCCTCCGCCTGCTCGCGCGAGTACCCCTGGCGCACGAGGTCGTCTGCGTAGCCGTCGAGGTGAAATCGCAGCTCGGCGTCGACGTCCTCGCGAGCGCGACGGGGCGTGGAGAGACGGAACGCGCGACGGATGCCGCGCCGTCCCTCGAAGGGGCTCATGCGTTGGGCGCCGCGAGCACGAGACCCACGGCTTCGGTGTAGCGCGTCCACTTCGACAGCTCGGCGGTGAGCTGCCGCCGCCCGCGCGCCGTGAGGCGGTAGTACTTGGCCTTGCGGCTGTTCTCGGTCACGCCCCACTCCACGTCCAGCCACCCCTTCTGCTCCATGCGGTGCAGGGCGGGGTAGAGCGCCCCCTGCTCCACCTGGAGGCGCTGCTTGGTGGTGCGCTCGATCCACCGCAGCACCTCGAGCCCGTGCATGGGGCCCCAGGAGAGCGTCTTGAGGATCAGGAGATCGAGGGTGCCGCGGAGGAGATCGAGGTCGTCGTGCTCGGGCATGTGGCCTTCACCTAAGGTTCTATATGTAAGACACTAAGGCGAGGGGAGGTGGTTGGCAAGAGCCCGGCGGGAGCAGGGCCGGCGCGTCAGTGCGCCGCCAGCCACGCCGCCACGTCGTCCGCCACCCGCTCCCACCCCGGCTCGCCGATCAGGAAGTGGCCGTGCCCCTCGTACTCGCGCAGGTCCGCGCCGTACTTGCGGGCGATCGCCCGGCCGATGCGGGGGGGGAGGAAGCGATCGTCCAGCGCGGTGACCGAGAGGACGGGGCAGCGCACGCGGCGCGCATCCACGGTGATGGCGCCGAGCGCGAGCTGGCGGCCGGCGCGCCCGCTCTCGGCGACGAGGCGCGCCAGCAGCGCGTCGTGCTCGGCGGACGGGACGCGATTGAAGATGAGCGCGTCCGCGTCGGCGCGCGTGGGCACGAGCGGACGGGAGCGGAGGAGGGCGGGGAGATGGGTGGCCTGCCTGACGAGAAGCTGGAGGCTCATCGGGCTGATCCCGCGCGGCGGCGCGGCGCACACCAGCACGGCGGCGCGCACCGCATCGGCCTCCGCCAGCTTCTGGGCGAGCAGCCCGCCCATGGAGTGCCCGATCACGATCGGACGCCCGAGCGCGCGCGCCGCGACCATCGCGTCGTCGATGTACTCCCGCACCGACACCCGCCCGACGTCCGGTACGCGACGCCCGTCGCCGTGCCCGCGCAGGTCGATCGCGGCGCCGGGCCATCCGCACGCCGCGAGCCGCCGCGCGAACGACTCGAACATCCACGCGCCCCCGAACATGCCGTGGATGTACAGCACGGGTGGACGCGACGATCCCGGCGCGTCGGTCACGACCGCCGGAACCCCGCCCGCCAGCACCACGCGGCGTGCGCTCACCGCCATGGCGCCACCCCCGCGGACCGCATCACCGCGCCCATGCCGCCCCCATGAACAGCGCCGCTCCCGACATCACGATCACCGTCACGCCCCCGAGCAGGTTGAGCCACCGGCCGTTCACGTGGCCGTCCATCACGCGGCGGTCGTTGCACACGACGAGGATGATGACGACGAGCGGCGGCGCGAGCACACCGTTCAGCACCGCGCTCCAGTAGAGCATGCGGATGGCGTCGAGGTTCGCGCGGTCCATGGCCATCCCGGCGAGCATGGCGACCGCGAGGACGATGTAGAACCGCTTCGCGCGGTACGGCTTCTCGCTCATCCCCCGCCTCCAGCCGCCCGCCTCGGCGATCGCGTACGCCACGGAGCCCGCGAGCACCGGCACGCCGAGCAGCCCCGTGCCGATCAGCCCGAGGGCGAAGAGGAGCGACGCGCCGTTCCCGGCGAGCGGGCGGAGCGCCTGCGCCGCGTCTCGCGCCGTCTCGATGCTCGTCAGCCCGTGCCGGTGGAGCGTCGTCGCCGTGGTGAGGATGATGAAGTACATGACGAGGTTGGAGAAGAGCATCCCCGTCGTCACGTCGGTGCGCGCGGCGCGGAGCTCGGCGTCCGTGGCGCCGCGGCGCGCCTTCACGGACCGCCGCCCCTCGGCGCGCTCCTCCTCCACCTCCTGCGCCGCCTGCCAGAAGAAGAGATACGGGGAGATCGTGGTCCCGAGAATCGCGACCAGCGCCATGACGTAGTCCGCGGTCCACGTCACGTGCGGGATGAACGTGTCGTGCGCCACCTGACGCCACTCGGGATGGGCGAGGAACGCGGTGATGACGTAGGCGAAGAGGACGAGCGTGAGCCACTTGAAGATGCGAACGATCAGCCGGTACGAGCCGAACAGGAGGAGGACGAGAATGAGGCCCGTGTACAGCGGCTCGTACCAGAGCGAGTCCGCGCCGGTGACGAGGGAGGTGGCCGCGGCCATCCCGCCGAGATCGGCGGCGATGTTCACGGTGTTGGCGACGAGGAGGATCGCGCAGGCGAACCAGAGGAGCCGGCGCGAGTAGTAGCGCCTCAGCACGCTGGCGAGACCGCGCCCCGAGACGAGGCCGATCCGCGCGCACATGAGCTGCACGGCGCACATGAGGGGGAAGGAGAAGAGCGCCGTCCAGAGGGTGGCGGAGCCGAAGGCGGCGCCGGCGGTGGAGTAGGTGGAGATCCCCGACGGATCGTCGTCGGCCGCGCCGGCGATGAGCCCGGGCCCGAGCCCCCGGATGAACCGCCGGGCCATCCCCACCGGTTGCCTCACGCGGACGGTTCGGACGTCGACGGTCATGGCTGGAAGCTTAACATCGGTGGTCACGTAGGGTGTGGCGGCGACGGCGATCGTGGTGCGAGGATGGTGCGTGGAGCATGGCACGTGGGCCGCGCCCCGCCCACGGCCGACGTCCCACTCGCCACGGACCACGCCTCTTCACGCTACATTCGTCGTTCGTGCCACGCCCCAGCGCCCGCTCGCTCACACCACACCCCCCTCCCGACCCGCCACGAAATATGGATCCGTACTCCAGGCACCTGCTCGTCTGTACCGGAGGGTACTGCTCGCCCGACCACCGCGGTCGCGAGCTGTACGCGATGCTGCCGCGGTTGCTCCAGGAGGCGGGGCTGCTGTTCGGGCCGGGGCGCGTGAAGCGAGGGGAGACGCCCTGCCTCGGCGTCTGCGAGGGCGGGCCCATCGTGGTGGTCTATCCGGAGGGGGTGTGGTACCATGGTGTGACGCCCGCGCTGCTCGAGCGCATCGTGCGGGAGCATCTCGCTGGGGGGTGCGTGGTGGAGGAGGCGGTGTTCCACCGGCTCGGCGACACGGACGCGCGGCACCGGACTTGAAGGGGCTCGCGCCCGACGAGCGCGGCACCGGCACGACGCATCACCTGCACAGGAGCTGATCTATGGACCGATCACGTTCGTGGGACGACCTGGAGGCGGAGCTCGATCCCGATCGCGACGTGGAGCGCGACCGGGTGTCGGCGGCGGTGGCGGCGACGCTGCGCGCGCGCGGCGTGGAGCTCACCGGGCGCGAGTCGAGCGCGCAACTGGCCGACATCCTCTCGGCCGTCGAGCGCTTCGAGGCGGCGGTGTCGGAGGTCGGGGGGGACCGCATGGTGAACGATCCCGAGTCGCCCCAGCCGGAGGATGCCGCCTTCGTGCTCCCGCGTCGTGCCGCGGACGAGTCACCCGGCCAGTATTCGGACCGGCTCCTTCGCGCCGCGCGCCGCCTCGGCCGCGGTCACTGACCCCGCTCGGAGTGCCCGCTCCGAGCGGGCACTCCGAGCGGGCGCTTTCAGCGGGCGCTTCGAGCGGGCGGCTCAGGCGCCCGCTGGCACCGGGGCCGCGCGCATCTCCCTCGCCATCTCCTCGAGCCGCGCGATCCGCTCGGCGGTGGAGGGGTGCGTGGAGAAGAGGCGCACCATGCCCCGGTCCCCGAACGCCGCCAGCGGGTTCACGATCGCGAGCTGCGCGGCGGCGGGGGACACCTGCATCGGGACGTGGTGGGCGGCCGCGTCGAGCTTTCGCAGCGCGCCGGCCAGCTCCAGCGGCCGCCCGCTCAGGCGCGACCCCACCGCGTCGGCCTTGAACTCTCGCTGGCGGCTGATCGCGAACTGGATGAGCATCGCGGCGATCGGCGCGAGCAGCGCCATCCCGAGCGCGGCGAGCGGGTGCGCGTTGTCCTCGTCGCCGCCCCCGAACCAGAGCCCGAACGAGGCGAGGTTGCCGATCGCGCCGGCGAGCGTGGCGGCGACGGTCTGCAGGAGCATGTCGCGGTTCTTCACGTGCGCCAGCTCGTGCGCGAGCACCCCTTCCAGCTCGTCGCGGTCGATCGTCCCCAGGATGCCCTCGGTCACGCACACCACGGCGTGGTGCGGGTCGCGGCCGGTGGCGAACGCGTTGGGCTGCGCGTGCGGCGCGATGGCCAGCGTGGGCATCGGCAGCCCGGCGCGCTGGCGCAGGCGGTCGACGATGGCGTAGAGCTCGGGCGCGGTGCGCTCGTCGACGACGCGGGCGCGGTACGCGCGGAGCACCATCTTGTCCGAGCCGAAGTACATGAAGAGGTTCATCGCGGCGGCGAAGGCGAACGCGAGCAGCATCCCGCTCTCGCCCCCGAAGAACCCGCCGAGCGCCATGAGCAGGGCGGTGAGCCCCGCCATGAGAACGAACACTTTGACGTTGTTCATCGAACTCCTCCGACAAGCTCGTCCGATGCTTTCATCCGGGATGATGATACCCGCGGGCGGCCGGGGGGTGCCGGGTGGGGTGGGAAACGGGCGGCGGGAAGACGCGACGGGAAGACGCGGCTGTCGGTCATCGGCCATCGGCCATCGGCTCTCGGCTACGGCACACGCCGAGGGCTCTCCACGCTGGGCCGGTAGCCGGTAGCCGGTAGCCGGTAGCCGAGAGGCGAGAGCCGAGAGCCGAGAGCCGAGAGCCGCGACCCGCCCCGTCACCCCCGGCCGCGCCTCGCGCGCATCGATCGCTCGATGGACTCGCGCACCGCGCGCAGGTGTCGCTCCCACACCGCCGTCGCGAAGCGGAAGAAGTTGGTGCGGCGTGCCGCGTCGTCGAGCAGGAAGCTGGCCACGCTCCGGTGCCCCTTGAGCGTGTTGCACCCCCTGCACGCCGTCACTAAGTTGCCACCGGAGCGGTCGCCCCCGCGGACGCGCGGCTGGACGTGGTCAACCGTGAGCTCCTCGGCAGGAAAGATCTGACCGCAATACACGCAGCGATGTCCATCGCGCGCGAAGACCGCCTCACGATTCAATGCCCAACCCCCTCAACTCACGCCGCGCGATGATGGGAGCCGCCAAGCGGTTCCTGCTCGAGCGCGCCGACGACACGTTGCGCGCGCCGGCGGAGGTCGAGCCCCCACGTCTCATCCTTCGAGCCCTCGAGTCCATCGGTATGTCCCGCTCCCGCGAACGCATTCTCGCCAACCTCGATGAGATGTACAGCGAGGCATTCCAGCGCGCCAAGGCCAACGACGACCACGCGCAGATGGCCACGCTGGACTTCGCGTACCGCCGTGAACAGCTCTACTTCGAGATCCTGCTCGACATCCGCGACGCGATGGAGCGGCGGCCGTAGCTGGGGGCTGGGGGCCAGGGGCCGGGGGGCAGGGGGGAACGGCGGGGCTGGAGAGCGGCGGGGCGGCACACCCCGATGATCCTCTCCCCTCCGCTCCCTGTCGTTGACGTTCCTGCTCCCACACCCTGCCCCCGCCTCATCCCCCCTGGCCCCTGACCCCAGGCCCCCGGCCCCCACGATGCGCCTCTGGCCTCTCCTGCTCATGCCCGCCTACCTCGGCAGCACGGACGCCGCTCCGCGCCCGGACAACGCACCACCGACGCTCGCCGTCGTCAACGCGCGCGTCTGGACGGGGGTGCCGCGCCAGCCATGGGCCGATGCGATCGCGGTGCGCGGCGACCGCATCGCCCTCGTGGGATCGAGCGCCGCCGTGCGGAAGCTCGCGACCGCCGACACGCG
>DASUXC010000048.1:0-4351 GCA_036378095.1 Gemmatimonadaceae bacterium
GCGATGGGCCAATACAAGCATCACGTGTTCGTGTGCACGTCGGGGGGAACCTGCCCGTCGCAGGGCTCCGACGCGGTGCACGCGACGCTCAAGAAGGGCGCGGCGGCGGCCGGGCTCAAGGGAATCGTGCGCATCAACCACGCCGGGTGCATGAACCAGTGTGGCCACGGGCCAATGGTGGTCGTCTATCCCGACGATGTGTGGTACGCGCACGTGGACGTGCATGGCGCCGAGCGCATCCTGCGAGAGCATCTCATCGGCGGTCGCGTGGTGCGGGAGTACCTGTACCACGCGCCGCCGGGCGACAACAAGCTGGTGGACTGAGCGCGCTCTGGCCCTTCCGGGCGAGCGCGCGGCAACGTAGCGTGGGTGCGACGCGCCGGCGCCCAGGTGAGCCCCCGTGACCGATCCCGAACGACCCGAGCCGACCGTTCCCATCCCGGCCGCATCACGGAAGTCGTGTCCGCTCTGCGGCACGCTCTACGATGCGGACGTGCTCTTCTGCGCGCGCGACGGGAGCACGCTCGTCGTGCCGGGCGCCACCGACCTGGTGGGGCAGGTGATCGCCGACCGCTACCGGATCCTCGAGCGGCTCGGCGAGGGGGCGATGGGGCGCGTCTTCCTCGCCGAGCACGTGAAGATGGGGCGCCGGTGCGCGATCAAGGTCATGAATCGCGCGCTGATGACGGACCACGAGGCGATCGGACGCTTCAATCGCGAGGCGACGAACGCCAGCCGCGTGCTCCACCCCAACGTCGCCGCGATCTACGACTTCGGGGAGACGAGCGAGGGGCTCATCTACCTCGCCATGGAGGTGGTGGAGGGAGAGCCGCTGTCGGCGATCTGCGATCGCGAGCGCGTGCTCCCCATCGAGCGCGCGGTGGACATCACGCGACAGATCACCGACGGGCTCACGGCGGCACACGACCTCGGGATCGTGCACCGCGACCTCAAGCCGGCGAACATCATGGTCGCGCGCGCGAAGGACGGGCGCGACGTGGTGAAGATCGTGGACTTCGGGATCGCGAAGGGCACCGAGGGGGAACGGCAGGAGGTGACGCGCACGGGGTTCGTCGTCGGGACGCCGGAGTACATGAGCCCCGAGCAGCTCGCCGGCGGGCCGCTCGACGGGCGCAGCGACCTGTTCGCGGTGGGGTGCATCCTGTACAAGATGCTCACCGGCGAGACGTCGTTCGCCGGGACGAGCATCGAGTCGCGCATCCAGCGCCGGCTCGCCGGGGCGCCGCCGCGCCCCCGGGCGCTCAATCCCGACGTGCCCCCATGGCTGGACGAGGTGACGGCGAAGGCGCTCGCCCGCGATCCGGACCACCGTTTCCAGAGCGCGACGGCGTTGCGCGATGCGCTCGTCATGGGGATGGCGACCACGAGCCAGCGGCGCCTGACCATGCCGGTGCCGCTGTCGAGGATCTCGCGCCGCTTCTGGTTCGCCGCCGGCGCGGTGGCGGGGGTAACGGCGCTCGTGTCGCTCGGCATGAGCTGGCATCGGGCCGACCACGACGCGGCGCCGAGCGTGCCTGCCGCCGCTGGAGCGGCGGGGGCGGCCGCCCCCAGCTCCGTGTCGCTGGTCACGTCACCGTCGGCGTCGCCGCCGGCATCGGCGCCCGCGGACTCGGCGGCGAGCGCGCCGGGGACGCCGTCGCCGTCGGCAGCCGCGAGGCGGGGCGGCGCCGACTCGCTCGATGCCGCCGCCCAGATCCAGCTGCTCGATGCGCAGCGTCGCGCGCTCGACGTGCGTCAGCGCGCGGCGAGCGAGGGCGCCGGGGCGCGGGAGCTCGCCGCGGGCGACGCCGTCATGAAGAGCGCGGACGAGCAGATCCGGGCTCGCCGCTACGCGGCCGCGGTGGCGACCATGCTCGATGCGCAGCGCAGCTGGGAGGGAGCCGAGCGCGCCGCGCGCGCCGCGCGCGCGCTCTCGGAGTCCGTGGCCGCCGCTGCGCCGGCCAGACCGCAGGTGGGCGGCGCGGGGGCGGACAGCCCGGCCCCGCCGCCCGCGCCCTCACGCGCGCCCGCGAGCCCCGCTCCGGTCGCGGATCCGCTCCCGGAGCTGCGCGCCGTGCTCGCCAACTACGCGAGCGCGCTCGCCTCGCGCGACATCGACAAGGTGCGCGAGGCCTATCCCGGGATTTCGGCGGAGGAGGCGAAGCGGTGGAGCGACGTGTTCGCCGCCACCACCGCGGTGGGTGCCACGCTCACCCCGAGCGGCCCCGCCGCCGTGAGCGGAAGCTCCGCCGAGATCCAGGTGAGCGCCGCGTTCGAGCTCACCTACCAGCACGGCATCAAGGGCGACCGCAACCCGACGGCGACGTACCACGCCACCTTCGCCCGGGATTCCGGGGGGTGGAAGCTGATCAAGCTGCGGTAGCGGGCGGCGCGCGCCTCAGGCGCACCTGTGCGGGACGAGCGCCCGTAGGCGCTCGTCCCGCGATCCATCCCTGATCCCCAGCCCCCGGCCCCCGACCCCTAGAAGTTGTACTCGAGCCCGAACGTCCAGATCGCGTTCGGGCGCAGCCCACCGTGGTTCACGGGGAGGATCAGATTCACGATTCCCGTCGCCCCGGAGTCCATCCGCATCTTGAGGCCGAGCGACGCGTTCACGATGTCGTCGCGGCCGGTGGGGATGTTCGTCGGCTGGATCGTGCGCACGTACGGCTGCTCGATCGTGACCGTGGGCGGGATGGTGAGCATGCTGTGCCCGAGCTCCCACTGCGAGATCACGTCGAAGGAGAGCGTGGCCCACGACGACATCAACTGGTCGAAGCCGGCCGTGGCGAGCAGCGCGTCGTTCTCCGTGTCGCCCGAGTGATAGAAGACGCCGCCGTTCAGGTGCGGCGTGAACGCCCCGAAGCGCGCGCTGAACACGCCGAGGCCGCGGAACGCCCACGCACCGGAGCCCAGGAAGTCTTCCTCCCTGCCGGTGGGGAGGCGGACATCGCCGAAGAGGGAGAAGCTGCTGCGCGGCGATTCGTTGAGGTTCACCTTGGCCCTGATGGAGATGTCGCCCAGCCCCGTGGCCGACCCGCTCGCGGAGGAGGTGGCGCTGAGCACGGGATCGTCCGGCGTCCCCCCGAAGAAGTGCGCGACGGGCGTCCCGAAGGGGACGATCTCCGCCACGCTCTCGCCGCTCACCGAGACGTGCGCGAGCGGCACGACGAAGCCCACGTCGATCCGGTCGGAGAGCCCGTACGTGAGGAAGAACGACGTCTCGAGCAGGTGCACGTCCATGGACGTGCGGACCTGGATGAAGTCGTTCTCGTACGGCGAGTCGCCGAGCCCGGGCTCCCCCACGTCCTCGTGGGTGAAGTCGAGCTGGATGTCGTGCAGCGGGACGCCTCGCAGGGTGCTGAAATTCATCCCGGTGAAGTTGACGCCCACGAGCGTGCGGTGCCGGCCGAGCGTCTGCGCGCGCTCGCCGTAGATGGGCCCCGACGACTCCGCCGTCTTCACCGGGAGCCCGTTCTGGAAGGTGAACGTCGCTCCGCCGCTCGCCGCGCTCACGGGCACGTTGGACACGTTGAGCCCGATGGCGTTGGTGAGGAACGAGAGCACGGTGGAGTTCCCGCTCACGTCGGCCGGGATGAAGTGGTTGCCGTGCCCGTTCTGCGCGTTGACGGAACCGGCGAGGCAGAGCGGCTCGCCGCAGTCGCCGAAGGTGAACAGCTTGTCGATCGTGCCGCGCAGCCCCTGCGCGTGCGCGGTGGGAGCAAGGGCAATGCTGGACGCGATGACGAGCGCGAACGTGCGGCGGCGCATGCGGGGGCCCTGGTGCGTGGTGTTTGTCGGGGGTGGGGCGGGGAGGGTCGTGGGGAGGGATGATACCGGGGGTGGCGTGAGGCGCAAGGGCGACGATGGAATGGCGCGGTAGGCGTGGCGAGTGGAGCGAAGGGCGGTAGGGCGCGAGTCGGAGCGACGACCACCCGGAGCGAAGCGAGTCGGGGGTGAGGCGCGAGTCGGAGCGACGACCGCCCGGAGCGAGGCGAGTCGGACGGGCACCGCACCCGCGGCGTCCTTCGCTCCGGGTTCTCCTCGCTCCGACTCGCGCTCTACCCCCTTCGCTCCACGCTCCAGGCGCAGCTACCGCTCCCACCGCGTCGGAGTACCTTTGACCGCATGATCCCATCCGACCCCGATACCGCGCTTTCGTTGCCGTCGAACAGCGCCTCCGTCGCGCCGATGCCGTCGGAGGCGCTGGCCGGAGCGCGTGTGCTGGGTGGGGCGATCGTGTACCGGCTGTACGACGTCGGGTACGAGATTCACCTCGACCGCGCGCTCGACCTCCTGGCATCGCGCGCGCCCGAGCGCGTGCGTCCGGTGCGCGGGGAGGCGCAGGCGA
>DASUXC010000049.1:0-13037 GCA_036378095.1 Gemmatimonadaceae bacterium
ACGGCATCGCGGAGCGCGGTGTATGGGAGGCGCCCCATCATCCACGATCGCCTTCAGGAATCCACGCGTCTCGTCCATCTCCAGCGCGCGCGCGACGTGGCTCATCGGGAGCTTCGCCACGCGGATGTCGCGCCCCTGGCGCGGCGGCGACGTCTGGATCCTCGCTCTTGAGAAGCTGCGCCCCTCGATGAATGATCGTCACGCGGCTCCCGAACCGCCGGAACATCTGCGCAAACTCCACCCCGATGTATCCGCCGCCCAGCACGACGAGGTGCTCCGGCAGCTCGCCGAGCTCCATGATCGAGGTAGAGTCGAGGGCGGGAATGGTGTCGAGTCCAGGGAGGTTCGGGGTGGCCGGGCGCGCTCCCGTGTTGATGAAGACGAGGTCGGCGCCGACGCGCTGCTCGGCGTTGCTGTCGCTGCCACGCACGAGCAGCGTGTGCGGTCCCGCGAAGGACGCCTCCCCGCGGACCAGCTCCACGCCCGCGTCGGCGAGGCGGCGCTCGCTCCCGCTCCGGAAGCTCTGCACGATGTCCCGCTTGCGGGCGCTCCGGCGCCGGCCGAAGCCGGGGCGGCCGCCGCGGCGCAGCGCGGCGGACTGGCGCCACGTGGCGCGGCTGCTCCGCCGCGGCGCGACCGCGTGCGGCTATCCCACCGAGCAGTGGACGCTCCAGCGCGCGGCGCACCTCATCCGGCGCGAGTTCGGCGAGCATTATCACGCCCGCTATCTCGCGCGGCCGCTCCGGGCGCTCGGCGTCCGCCCGCAGCGCCCGGCGGTGCAGGCCCAGGAGCGCGACGACGCGCTCGTCGCGGCGTGGGTGAAGCACGACTGGCCCCTCATCAAAAAAAGGCTCGGCGCGAAGGGCGGACGATTACCTTCGCGCCACGTCTGGGGCACGGTGCACGGCGCGGATGTGATCCGCGCGCTCCGGCACTTCCGCCGCGTCCTCGGCACGCCGCTGCTCCTGGTCTGGGACCACTCGAACACGCACACGGATCGCCGCGTGCAGGGCTTCCTCGCCGCGCACCCGCGGGACTCCGCCGCCGTCTTCCTGCCGCCGTACGCGCCGGAGCTGAACCCGGAGGAGCAAGCCAATGCCCTCATCAAGGGTCGTATGGCGAACGCGCTGCCGGCGTCGATCACGGAGCTGACGGCGTGGGCCCGGCGCGGCATCCGCCACCTGCAACGTCACCCCGAGTTCGTCAGCAACTTCTTCCGGCACGCCGGACTACCGGTCAACCAACTTTGGTGAAGCCCATTAATGAAAGAGAGGACCCAGCCCTCCGGCTGAGTCCTCGTTGTCGGCTCATCGATCCTGAGGTGGCGTGTCCGCGGGTGTGCCACTGACGGCCTCCCGACAGGTGCGTGCGGTGGAGCAAACAAGGCGCTCCCACGAGGAGCAGCCCCTACAACATGGTCCGCCGAGGTCTCGTTCTCTCGAACCCGTTCCCGAGTCAGCTCGATTGGTGTTCGCGCCGCACAGGCGCATCAGCGCCTCGACGTCGGGCAGACTGAAGACCTTCAGATTGATCACGAGCTCCCTGCGCTCTCCGGTGCCCGGTCTCGTGCGCACCACCAGCCGAAATGTCGGCCGAAAGGAAATCCTGGCTCGCTTGACTCCGACCTCCACTTCCGCCGACTGGATGTCGGTCAGCCGGATCGGTCTGCTACCACCAAAGAGGCTCCGGTACCGCATCACGCCGTCGTGGAACTCGATCCGAAATGCGCGGATCCACGCGAGCACCAAGGCAACGAGCGCTGCGATGAACGACGCCGCCTCCCATGACGACCGATCGCTCGGCCGACCAGCGACGGCCATCACGGCCAGCAGCAAGAGAACCGCCGCAAGGACACCGGCGACCACGTAGGTCGCTCGGGCGGCGCGAATGATGGTGGTGTCGGGTGATCTCACTGCTCTCGCTCGGCGCTCGGCGCTTTGCCACGCGGCTCGACGATGGTGCCGCACGATCTGCCCGTCATAGCATCTCGCACGAGCCGCGTCGAGTGTGCCAGCGCGACTGCCACGAGCATGCCCGCCGCGTATCCCAGTGCGGCGCTTGCGGAGAGCCAATGTGCCAGCACCCAGAGCGGCACGAGGCCCAACAGGCTGACCGTGAAGTGAAGGACGATCGTGTTCCGTCCCTTCGACCGGCGCCACACCTCCAGGGTCCGCACGATCAGGTGCCCTCCGAAGAGGCCGAGGAACACCCCGTACAGGGAGGTCAGCTCGTTCCTCCCGCGGCCCGAGACCAGCCATAGCAGCCAGGCGAGCCCCACCCCGAGCAAGGCAACGAGGATGGCCCCATTCCGCCCACTACCGCCACGCGCTCGATCGGCGCATCGGTCTGATCAAGCACGCGAGCGGCGACGAGCAGCCGGCACCACCCGATCGCGCGCTCCGACGAAGGAAGCCCGGCGCGCCGGAGGCGGTTGCCGAGTGTCCTGGGATGGACTCCGAGCCCCGCCGCCACCTCGGCCACGGTGATGCCGCTGCCGGCACGCGCGAGCGTGTACTGGAAGAACGCGCACAGATCGGCGGGGACGACGCGCTCGATCGCTCTCCACGCGTCTCGGGCGACCAGCGCGAGCCCGCTTCCGCGCAGCGCATCGCGAACCATCGGCCGCGGATCGTTGTACCCCTGCAGGGCGACGGAATCCACGCCGAGTGCCGCGAGCCGAAGCACGACCATTCGCGGTCCCTCGACACCGGCGAGTGTCGCCGCCAGCTCGCTCGTTCCGCTGGCGAAACGACGCTCGCCCTCCTCGCCGACCGCCACGGCGAGCTGCGCTCTGAGCTCCTCGTCGATGGACCCAGCGAGCGTCACAATGAGTGGGAGCGTGACGGGCAGTCGGCCAGGCGTCCGATGCGTGATGCGCTGGGCGCGGCGGAGCGCGCGTACACGAGGCGCCGTCATGCGCGCGGCGCGCAGGCCACTGCCGGCCCAACGAGAGCCGGCGCGATTGCTGCCGCGTCATCCGCAGCCACGATCACCCAACGATGCTCTCGACACCCTGCTGCGGTCCCGCCGAACGAGCGCGCCATGCGGACCGATGCGAAACCGCCCCGCGATTCCGTGCTGTCGCCTGTGCAGAGGCCGACGACAGCTCCGAGATCGCGGGGCGGTGTGATGATGCCACGTTGCGCGCTTCGGCAACCGGACGATCTCCGGGTGGAGACTCCTGGCTTTGCGGCCCCGCCTCACGACGGGTGTGCTCTTTCGGCGGCTACAGCATAGGATCGAATGGCGCGGGGCGCGAGTACCCGCGAGTATCCTCAGTCGATAGGCGCCAATCCCGCCACGATCGCCTCCCTATCCGGCTCCAGGAACGGCGGCAGCACCACCTTCTCCCCGAGCGCCTCCTCGCTCTCGTCCACCCCGAACCCCGGGCCGTCGGTCGCGATCTCGAACAGGATCCCGTTAGGCTCGCGGAAGTACAGGCTCCGGAACCAGTAGCGGTCCACCGGGCCGCTGTTCGGCACACGCATCGCGCGGAGCCGCTCCACCCACGCGTCGTACTCCTCGAACGTGGGCGTGCGGAACGCCACGTGATGCACGCCCCCCGCGCCCTGATACGCCACGGGAAGGTCGGGCTGCACGGCGATGTGCAGCTCGGCGCGCGGGCCGCCCTCCCCCATCTCGTACACGTGCACGACGTGCGTCGTGTGCTCCGGATGCGTGTACTCGCGCACGGGGCGCATCCCGAGCACGTTCCGCAGCAGCGCATCGGTGGGGCGCAGCTCGGGGACGCTCAGCACGATGGGGCCGAGGCCGCGCACCTGATGCTCGGCGGGCACGGGGCTCCGCTCCCATGCGTACGCCTCCCCCACCCCGGCATCGTCCACGAGCGAGAGACGCTGCCCCTCCGGATCCTCCAGGTCGAGAGTCAGGCGCCCGTCGCGCTCCGCGATCTCGCCGGCGGTCACGCCCCGCTCCCGCAGGTGCTCCGCCCACCACCCGAGCGCCGCGAGCCCGGACACGCGGAGATGCGTGCGCACGATCGCGCGCGTGCCGCGCCGCTCGCGCGGCATCGACCAGTCGAAGAAGGTGACGTCGGTCCCCGGCGTTCCCTTCGCGTCGGCGTAGAACAGGTGGTACGCGCTCACGTCGTCCTGATTCACCGAGCGCTTCACGAGCCGCATCCCGAGCGTGCTCGTGTAGAAGCGGCGGTTCTCCCGGATGTTCGCCGAGATCGCCGTCAGATGATGTATCCCCTTGAGCTCCATGCGCTCCTCGTCGCGTGTCGTGAGACCGTTCGGATTACGATGACGCCGGGTCACGTGCCGGCGCCAGGCGCGCGCCGCGTCCGCTCGTACTTGGTCTTGCACCCCTGGCAGCAGAAGAAGATGGTGTCCCCCGCCACCTCGAGCGTGTAGCGCGCCTCGGCGGGATTCACCGGCATCCCGCACACGGGATCGATCGGGAACGACGCCATCGCGAGCGCGCGCAGCGAGCGCTCCATCGCGGCCGACGCGTCCGGCTCCGACCCCGCACGCCCCGCGCCCGTCTCGCGCCGCGTGGCGGAGCGTTCGTCGCCGGAGCTCCGCTCGTGCCGCAACCGCACGATCTCCGCGACAATGCTCAGCGCGATCTCCGATGCGCTCATCCCGCCAATGTTGATTCCGGCGGGATACTTCACGCGCTCCACGCGCTCCGCCGGCACTCCGCTCGCCCGCGCGTAGTCGGTGAGGAAGCGTCCTTTCTTCCTGCTCGCGACGAGCCCCACGTACGCGGCGTCGCTCGCTGCCGCCGCGGCGAGCGCCTCCTCATCTCCCGCCCCCATGGTGGCCACCACTACCCACGTCGAGGCATCGGCGCCGACGAGCGCCTCCTCCACGCCGTCGGCCACGCGCGCACCGACGGGCCACGGCTCCGCTCCCGTCCTCACCGACACCGTCACGACGTCGAACCCCAGCTCCGCCCCCAAGCGCGCCACCGACTGCGCCACCGGCGTGTGCCCGAGCACCACGAGACGCGGCACGGCGAGCACTGGCTCGAGGTAGATCTCGACGCCGCCCTCACCCTGGCACGTCATCGGGTACTCGCGCACGTCGCCGTGCGCCGCCGGCTCGCTCGCGCCGGCGTTCATGCGCACGAGCCGCGGCCGTCCGTCGCGCAACGCCTCCGCCGCCTCGCTCAGCACCACCGGGCGCACGCACCCGCCCCCCACCCACCCGTCGAGCGTCCCGTCTGCACGCATGATCGCCTTCGCTCCCGGCCGAACCGACTGCGGCGGCCAGCTCGCGACCACGGTGGCGATGACGAACGGCGCCCCGCCGGCGCGCAGGCGGGCGGCGGTGGCGTAGATGTCGGTGGACATGGGCTGCTCCTGCAGACGCGGCTGTCAGCTCTCGGCCATCGGCTCTCGGCTCACTGCACAGCATTGAGAGCCCTCGGCGTGTGCAGAGGCCGAGAGCCGATGGCCGAGAGCCGAGAGCGTCTTTCACTCCACCACCCCTCTCTCCCGCAGTATCCTCCACACCTTGAACGGCGTGATCGGGATGTCGATGTGCCGCACCCCGAGGTGCCAGAGCGCATCCACCACCGCGTTGGCGATCGCCGGCGGCGCGCCGACGGTCGCGCTCTCCCCCACTCCCTTCGCGCCGAGCGGGTGGTGCGGGGAGGGCGTGCACGTCTTGTCCAGCTCCCACGACGGCGTCTCCATCGCCGTGGGAACCAGATAGTCCATGAAGCTCCCGCCCTGGATGTTCCCGCTCTCGTCGTACTGGATCTCCTCGAACAACGCGGGGGCGAGCCCCTGCGTGAGACCGCCGTGGATCTGCCCGTCGACGATCATCGGGTTGATGATGTTCCCGCAGTCGTCCACGGCCATGAAGCGGCGCACCTTCACCTCGCCGGTCCCCTTGTCGATGTCCACGACGCAGATGTAGCTGCCGAAGGGGAAGGTGAGGTTCGGCGGGTCGTAGTAGCTCACCGCCTCGAGCCCCGCCTCCATTCCCGGCGGATGGTTCGTGTACGCGGCGAAGGCGATCTCCTGGATCGTCTTGAAGCGATCGGGGGAGCCGCGCACCCGGAACTTCCCCGGCTCCCACTCGAGGTCGTCCTCGCTCGCCTCCAGCAGGTGGGCGGCGATCTTGCGCGCCTTGTCGCGGATCTTGCGCGCCGCCATCGCCCCCGCGGCCCCGGCCACCGGGGTGGAGCGGCTGGCGTACGTGCCGAGCCCGTACGGCGCGGTGTCGGTGTCCCCCTCCTCCACCTGCACGTGCGCCGCCGGGATCCCCAGCTCCTCGGCCACGATCTGCGCGTACGTGGTCTCGTGCCCCTGCCCCTGCGATTTCGTGCCGAAGCGCGCGATCGCCTTCCCCGTGGGGTGCACGCGGATCTCGGCGGAATCGAACATCTTGAGCCCGAGAATGTCGAAGTCGTGCGACGGCCCGGCGCCGACGATCTCCGTGAAGCTCGAGATCCCGATCCCCATGAGCTCCCCCCGCGCGCGCTTCTCCGCCTGCTCGCGGCGAAGATCCCAGTACCCGATCCGCGTCATCGCCAGCTCGAGCGCGGCGCGGTAGTTCCCGCTGTCGTACTCCCACCCGGTGGCGGACTTGTACGGGAAGCGCTCCGGGGGGATGAAGTTCCGGAGCCGCATCTCCGCGGGGTCGATGTTCAGCTCGTGGGCGGCGATGTCGGTGAGCCGCTCGATCGCGTGTACCGCCTCGGTCACGCGGAACGAGCATCGGTACGCGACCCCGCCGGGCGGCTTGTTCGTGTACGCCGCGTCCACCGCCACGTGCGCCGCCTTCACGTCGTACGAGCCGGTGATGATGCTGAACAGCCCGGCCGGGAAGCGCGATGGGTTGGCCGCCGCATCGGCGCACCCGTGGTCGGCGAGCGTCCGCACGCGGAGCCCCGTGATCGTCCCGTCCCGCTTCAGCGCCAGCTCGGCGTCGATGTGATAGTCGCGGGCGAAGGAGTCGGCCTGGAGGTTCTCCATCCGGTCCTCGATCCACTTGATCGGCTTCCCCGTGAGCACCGTGGCCGCGATGGCGATCACGTACCCCGGATACACCGGCACTTTCCCGCCGAAGCCCCCGCCGATGTCGGGGGAGATGATTCGGATGCGCTCCTCGGAGAGCCCCACGTGCCCGGCCACGAGCGCCACCACGGTGCGCACGGCGTGCGGCGCCTGGGTGGTCATCCACACGGTGAGCTTCTCGTTCGCGCGGTCGTAGCTGGCGACGCACCCGCACGTCTCGATGGAGGCGACGTGGATGCGCGGGATGTACAGGTGCTGCGACACGGTGAGGTCCGACTCGGCGAACACGCGCTCCGTGGCCGCCGCGTCCCCCGCCTCCCAGTGCCAGATGTGGTTGGTGTCGCGGCGGTCGGGGCGCACGAGCGGCGCGCCCCGCTCGAGCGCGCGGTGCGGGTCGATCACCGGGTCGAGCGGCTCGTAGTCGACTCCCACGAGGGCGGCGCCATCGGCGGCGGCGTAGCGGCTGGTGGCGATCACCGCGGCCACCTCCTGCGACTGGTACACGACGTGGTCCGTGGGCAGCACCATCTGGGTGTCGCTCATGAGCGTCGGCATCATGTGCAGGTTGTACCGCTCGAGGTCGCGCCCGGTGATCACGGCGACCACGCCGGGCGTGGCGAGCGCGCGCGAGGGATCGATCGCGACGATCCGCGCGTGCGCGAACGGGCTGCGGACGATGTCCATGAACAGCATGTCGGGGAGCACGATGTCGTCCACGTAGCTCCCCTTCCCGCGGATGAAGCGTCCATCCTCCTTCCGCTTGATGGCGTGCCCCATGCCGCCGATGTCGGGCGTGGTCTGCTGCCGCATGCGAGTCCCCTCCCCGCCTCAGGCGGTGGCGCCGGTGGTTTCCGCCGGCTGGACGGGCTCGCCGCCGAGCGACGGCACGGCGGCGGCCGCGCCGCGCATCTCGGCGGCGGCGTGCTGGATCGCCCTGACGATGTTCACGTAGCCGGTGCACCGGCACAGGTTCCCGGAGATCGCCTGACGAATCTCCGGCTCCGTGGGGTCGGCGTTCCGCTCGAGGAGCGCGGTGGCCACCATCATCATGCCGGGAGTGCAGAAGCCGCACTGGAGCCCGTGCTCCTCGCGGAAGCCGCGCTGCACGGGGCTCAGCTCCCCGCCCTGCTCCAATCCTTCCACGGTGCGCACGGCGCGGCCGTCGGCCTGTACGGCGAGCACGGTGCACGACTTCACCGGGCGGTCGTCGAGCAGCACGGTGCACGCGCCGCAGTGCGTGGTGTCGCACCCGATGTGGGTGCCGGTGAGGCGCAGCACGTCGCGCAGGAAGTGCACGAGCAGGAGGCGCGACTCCACCTCCGCGGTGTGCGCGGCGCCGTTCACGGTCACCGTGATGGTGTGCGTCGACATGCTCAGCTCCTCCCCGCGGCATCGGCGGCGCGCTCGCCGCGCGCGCGCCGCGCCGCCCGGCGGAGCGCCCGGGTGGCGAGCACGCGCACCATGTCCCGCTTGTAGTCAGGCGTGCCGCGCCGGTCCTCCACCGGATCGGCGGCGGCGGCGGCGAGGCGCGCCGCCTGGTCGATGGTCCCGGCGTCGAGTGGTTCGTGCGCGAGGAACCGCTCGGCCTCCGCCGCCTCGATGGCCGTGGGGCCCACGTTGGTGAGCGCGATCCCCGCGCGCGCGCACGTTCCGTCGGCGTCGAGCGTCACCTGCGCGGCCACGGCGGCGGTGGCGTAGTCGCCCACCTTGCGCTCGAGCTTGAGGTACGCGCCCCCGCTCCCCGGCGGCGGCGTGGGGACGACGATCTCCGTCACGATCTCGTCGTCGGCGAGCGCGGTGGTGAAGAGCCCCACGAAGAACTCGCGCGCCGGGATGGTGCGCTCGCCGTTCGGCCCGCGCGCCACGATCGACGCGCCGAGGGCGAGCATGGTGGCCGGGTGGTCGTTCCCCGGATCGCCGTGCGCGACGTTGCCGCACACGGTGGCCGAGTTGCGCACGAGCGGGTCGGCGATGACGCGGGCGGTGTCGAGCAGGATCGGGTAGCGCTCGCGCACCACCGCGGACTCCTCGACGTCCCGCTCGCGGGCGAGTGCGCCCAAGCGCAGCGCGCCGTCACGCTCCTCGAGGTAGGCGAGCGCCGGGATGTGGTTGATGTCCACGACCAGCGCGGGGGCGGCGAGGCGCAGCTTGAGCATCGGGATGAGGCTCTGGCCGCCGGACAGCACCTTGGCGTCGCCGCCACGCGAGCCGAGCATCGCGATGGCCTCGTCGAGCGAGGCGGGGGCGACGTAGTCGAACCGGGACGGGATCATCCGCACCTCCGGGGAGCCGCGCGGCGCGGCACCCCGCTAAGGTGTGAGGCGCCCTCCGGGTGTCAATACGGATTCGGCGACGCGGCGAGCTCGTCCGGCGCGCTCAGCAGCGCGCGCGTGGCGCGGTGCGCCGGCCGCAGCAGCACCTCGCGCGCTTCCCCCTGCTCCACGAGCACGCCATCGGCGAGCACCACCACGCGGTCGGCGTGCGCGCGGGCGAAGTCGGCGTCGTGCGTGGCGACGAGGAGCCCGCGCCCCTGTTTGGCGAGCGCGCGCAGCGTCTCGCCGAGCGCGCGGCGCCTGGCCGGATCGAGCGCCGACGTCGGCTCGTCCATGAGCAGCACCAACGGATCGAGGGCGAGCGCGCGCGCGATCGCCACCCGCTGCGCCTCGCCGCCGGAGAGCTCGCGTGGGCGGGCCGAGGCGCGCGCCGCCACACCGAGCGCGGTGAGAAGCGCGAGCGCCGCCTCCTCCGCGCGCTCGCGCGTCCACCGCAGCGAGTGCACGGGGGCGAGCGTCACGTTCTCCAGCACGGTGAGGTGCTCGAACAGCGAGTGCGCCTGGAACACCATCCCCACCTTGCTCCTGAGCTCGCGCAGGCGCGACTCCGGCGGGAGCGGACCGGGGCGCAGCGCGAAGCCGCCGACGGTGATGCTCCCCTCGCCGAACGGCTGGAGCGCGGCGATGGCGCGGAGGACGGTGGACTTCCCGGCGCCGGAGACGCCCATGAGCGCGCACAGCTCCCCCGGCGCGACCTCGAGATCCACGCCGCGGAGCACCGCGCGCGCGCCACGCGACACGCACAGCCCGCGGACCGCGAGCCCCGCGCTCACGCCAGACTCCACCGCCGCTCGAGCCGGCGCGCGGCGTGCGACAGCGGGAGGGAGAAGGCGAGGTACACCACCGCGCACACGATCCCCGGCACCACCCAGCTCCCCACGTTGGTGGCGTAGATCGCCGTCTGCTTGGTGAGCTCCACCACCGTGATCACCGACACGAGCGACGAGTCCTTGAGCAGCGCCACGAAGTCGTTGGTCATGGGCGCGAGCGCGAGCCGGAGCGCCTGCGGCCCGCGCACCAGCCAGAGGATCTGCCCCTCCGACAGCCCGAGCGTGCGCGCCGCCTCGAGCTGCGATCTGGGGATCGCCTCGAGCGCCGCGCGGTAGATCTCCGACTCGTACGCGGCGTAGTTGAGGCCGAGTCCGAGCACGGCGGCGGCGAACGCCGGCAGGCGCACGAGCCCCGACAATCCATAGTAAATGACGAAGAGCTGGAGCAGCACCGGCGTGCCCCGCGTCACCTCCACGTACAGACCGAGCAGTCGTCGCACGAGCGGCGGGCCGTACACCCGCCCCGCGGCCACCAGCGCCCCGGCGGCGACCGCGAGCGCCATCGACAGACACGAGAGCAGGAGGGTGACCACAGCCGCGCGCAGCAGCGCCGGAAGGTACGTGCGCGCCGCGGTCGCGCCCGAGAGCGCCGCCGCGGCGCGTGGGGGCGACTCGGCGAGCACGCGCTGGAAGTACCGCCCCTCCGCGTCGCTCCACACTCCCCACGCGCGGAAGGTCCGCTCGAGCGAGCCGTCGCGCATGCGAGAACGCAGGACCGCGTTCACCGAATCGCGGAGCGCGACGTTCCGCCGGGCGAGCACGGCCACGTAGTGTCCCGTGGCCACGGGCACCGGCTGGATGACGAAGCCGCCGGTGCGCCGGAGCGACCGGCGGGCGATGATGTCGTCGAGGAGCACCGCGTCCACGCGACCGGCGACCAGGTCGGCGTACGGGTGCACGTCGTCGTCGTAGGACACCGGGATCACTCCGTACCGCTCGCGCGCGTCGAGCAGGATGCGGTAGGCGGTGGTGGCGCCCAGCGTCGCCACGCGCCGACCGGCGAGATCGGCGAGCGTGCGCAGCCGCCCCGCGTCGTCCGGGCGAACCGCGAGGACCTCGTGGAACTCGAAGTACGGGATGGAGACCGCGTGACGCGCGCGGAGCTCCGGGCGGTCCTCCACCCCCGACATCCCGACGTCGAAGTCCCCACGCTCCACCGACGCCTCGATCGACGCCCACGCGACCTGCACGAAGCGCGGCTCGCGCCCGAGGCCGTGGGCGATCATCGCGGCGATCTCGACGTCGAAGCCGCGCACGCGGGCCGGATCGGAGGGATCGGCCTCGACGAACGGCGCGCCTCCCTCGGCGTCGCCCCCCCACCGGAGCGGCGCGCGCGGCGTCCCTCCCGATGCCGCGCGGCCGCAGGCGCCGAGGAGGATGACCGCCGCCATGGTAATGATCGCGCGCGAGCTTGCACGGGTATGGCGCATGGCGCGGGAATCTGTGGCCGGGGACCCCGGCGGCCAAGTGGCACGGTCGTCCCCCGCGACAGCGCTGCGAGAGCGCTGCGAGAGCGCTGCGAAGGCGCCGCGCGGGTTAGTGTGGTGTCATGAAATTTTTCCGGCGGGATGGCGCGCGACGAGCAAAGTGCTGTTACTTTGGGGATGAACTGACGCGACGGGCCGCCAGGTCCGGCGTGGTGAAGACGACTCGCGTTCGTGTCGCCATGTCCGGCCGGTACCCACCCCGCACACGCGACTCGTTCGGCCCGCCGCGCGAGCCGCGTGGACCCGACCAGATGTTCACCGGGCGACTATTGGCGCCCGCTAATTCGTGCCTTTCGGTCCACCTCGCTCGTCTCTCTAGTGGAGCGGGACGTGGCGCCGTTCGCGCCCGCATCTGCGCTGGCGACCCTTCGTTCGCGGTCATCTCAGGTGGTGACCGCCGGAGCGGAACGCTCGCCACTCGCCCGTGCTCGCCCCGCTCTTCGCCCCGAAGGAGGAAAGCTCCGTCTCTCGCTCCAACCGTTCTTCCCTGTTTGCCCCGCCGTCGCGATGAAGCGATTCGATCTACTCCCCGCCTTCCTCCTCCTTCCCGTTCTGGGCTTCGTGGCCGTGCAGGCCGTGCAAGCCTCCCGCACCACGTCGGTCTCCCAGGCCGCCGTGCTCGCGTCCGACATCCGGACCGACGCACACCGTAGTGCCACTCGTGCCGACGCGCACCCGGCGTCCACCGACGCCGCCACCGAGGCCGCCTCGGTCGCCCCGGTGGATGCCGATGCCAGCGCCGACCTGCACGACATCGCCGACGTTCGACACCGGCTCGAGATGGGTGCCGCCGGCACCTACATCAACGAGATCCTGCTCGAGCGCGACTCCTCGCTCGCCCGCTGGCCCGACCGCGTGGCGCAGCCGATCCACGTGTGGATCGGCTCGGCCCCGTCCCTGCCGGGGTGGAGCGATGCGTTCCCCTCCCGCGTGCGCGAGGCGTTCGACCAGTGGTCGATGCTCGGCATTCCGGTGCGCTTCGTCTTCGTGCGCGATTCGGTGGACGCCGAGGTGC
This sequence comes from Gemmatimonadaceae bacterium, assembly GCA_036378095.1. Classification (GTDB taxonomy): domain Bacteria; phylum Gemmatimonadota; class Gemmatimonadetes; order Gemmatimonadales; family Gemmatimonadaceae; genus JADGGM01. The sequence goes on from DASUXC010000049.1 coordinate 12,660, forward strand.
ACGTGAGCTGGATCGACCACTTCGACACGCCGATCAGCGGGAAGACGCTCTGGGCGCGCGACCGGAACTGGTGGATCGTGAACGGCAACATCACGCTCGCCCTGCACCACAACGGTGGGGAGCCGCTCGACGACAAGGCGATCAAGGCGATCGCGCTCCACGAGGTCGGCCACCTGCTCGGCCTCGACCACACGGCCGACACCGCGAACATCATGACCCCGCGCGTCCGTGTCCGCGATCTCTCCGCCGAGGACCGGGCGACGATGCGGCTGCTCTACACGCTGCCACCGGGTTCGGTGAAGTAGGGCGGCGGTTGGGGCCGGGGGCTGGGGGTCAGGGGATGACCGCGAGGGGGGCGGCGCGAACGCGCCGCCCCCC
>DASUXC010000050.1:0-11775 GCA_036378095.1 Gemmatimonadaceae bacterium
GGGAGTCCCGTATTCGACACGGAGGGAGCGGTGGTGGGGGTGGTGTACGGCGGGGCTCGCGAGAGTGGAGGGCGAATCGTCTACGCGGTGCCGTCGGACGAGGTGGGGAGCTTGCTCGCGGGGTCGACCGGGAGTGGGGAGAGGGGGATAAAGCGCGAGTCGGAGCGAGGAGAAGCGGGAGCGAAGCAAGTGGGGGGTGGAGCGCGAGTCGGAGCGAGGAAAACCAGGAGCGAAGCGAGTCGGGGGTAGAGCGCGAGTCGGAGCGAGGACCATCCGGCGCGAGGGACGCCGGGGGTATGGCGCCCGTCCGACTCGCCTCGCTCCGGGCGGTCGTCGCTCCGTCTCCCGCCTCACCCCCGACTTGCTTCGCTCCGGGTGGTCTTCGTTCCGACTCGCGCTCCACCCCCCACTTGCTTCGCTCCCGCTTCTCCTCGCTCCGACTCGCGATTCACCCCCCTCTCCCCACTCCCGGTCGACCCGCGAGCAAGCTCCCCACCTCGTCCGACGGCACCGCGTAGACGATGCGCCCTCCACTCTCGCGAGCCCCGCCGTACACCACCCCCACCACCGCTCCCTCCGTGTCGAATACGGGACTCCCGCTCGACCCTTCACCCGCGTACGCGTCGATCTGGAGCACCGCGGGGATGTTCTTGCTCACCGTCCCCGCGACGAGCGAGGAGCGGGCGGTGATGCGGGTGCCGCTCCCCTCCATCGGCGTGTCGGTCCCGAGGGGGTAGCCGATGATCGCCACCGCCTTCCCCACGTGCACCGCCGAGGCGCTCGGCGCCATGCGCGCGATGGTGGGGAAGGGGCCCTCGGCGTCGAGGCGGAGCACCGCGAGGTCGGCATCGGCGCCGACGGTCACCACGTGCGCGGGGAGCCAGGCCTTCGTGTCGCTGAAGATCACGGCGATGCGCGTGGGCCTCTCCCCGCCGGCGCGGGAGACGAGGTGGCGGTTGGTGATGATCGTCCCGTCGTCGCGCACGCAGAAGCCGGAACCGCTGAACATCGTGCCGTCGCTCCACTCCACGGCGATGAGCGTCACCGCTCGCCCGTTGCGCTCGGCGATGGTCGAGTAGTCCACCTGCGCCGCGGTGAGCATGGCGTGGCGGCGCGACTCGAGCGCGCGGAGGGTGGCGGCGATGGAGTCGGCGCGCGCGCCGGGGCGCGAGGCGGCGAGGGAGCCGCGCAGCGTGTCCGTCACCGCCTTGGATGCGGCGAGCGACGAGTCCAGCCCGTCCACCCGTCCGGCGAGCGAGGCCACGCGCTGCGCGTACGTGCGCGCCAGCGAGTCGTTGGCGCGCGCCAGCGCCTCGAGCTGCGCCTCCCGCGCCCGCGACTCGCGCCCGCCGAGCCAGTACGCGGCGCCGATGCTCGCGGCGAGGGCGAGAGCGGCCAGAATCGCGGGAATCGGGAATCGGGAATCGGGAATCGCTCGCTCTCCACTCGCGCCCTCGGTTCCCGATTCCCGATTCCCGATTCCCGATTCCCGCGTCACCCGCACTTCGATCCGCGGCCCATGCTCGCCAAGCGAGACCATCTCCCCGCCGCGAAGCGCTCTCTCGCCCGTCAGCCGCTCCCCGTCCACGAACGTCCCGTTGCGGCTCCCCACGTCGCGCAGCAGCCAGGCACCGTCGCGCTGGACGATCTCGGCGTGGCGGGCGGAGACGTCGAGGTCCCGCTCGGGATCGAGCTGGAGGTGGGAGTGTGGGTGGCGCCCGATGGTGACCGGAGGCGCGTCGAAGCGCGCGCGGTGCCCGGCACGGGCGCCGCTCACGATGTGGAGCTCGACGCTCACGGAGTGCGCATCGACCCCGCTGACGTGGTGTCGTGCGCGGCGGGGGCGGGGGACGGGCTGCTGGACGCGCTGTCGCGCAGCTCGCGCGCGGCGAGAAAGAGGCCGGCGAGCACGATCGTCACGGCGAGCGCGAGGAGCCACGCGCGTGCCGTGCGGTCGAGCCGCCCATCGTGCTCCCCATCCACGGCCATGCCATTCCGCGGGGTGGACATGTGGAGCGCGTTGCGCGCCGTCTCGAAGCGCGGGCGCGAGCGCGGCGGCGTCTCGGTGCCGGAGAGCTGGAACGGGGCGTGCCCCACCGCGTCCTGCGGCTCGGCGTCCGCCAGCCCGCTCCCCTCGAAGCGCGCGGCGATCACCGTGATGTTGTCGGAGCCCCCGGCCTCGTTCGCGCGGTCGATCAGCTCGCGGCACACGTCGACGAGATCCATCTCGCTCGACACCACCTCGGCGATCTCGTCCCGCTTCACGAGCCCGGAGAGCCCGTCCGTGCACAGCACCAGCGTGTCCCCGCGCCGCAGCTTCTGGTACGTGAGGTCGATCTTCACCGCCGGCTCGGGACCGAGCGCCTGGAGGATGATGTTCCGGCGCTCGCTGCGCTCCGCCTCGTCCGGCGTCAGCTCCCCCGCCTCGATCAGCCGCTGCATGAGCGACTGGTCCTTGGTGATCTGCCGCGCCACGCCGTCGCGCACCAGGTACGCGCGGCTGTCCCCCACCTGCGCGAGGTAGAGCGTGTCGCCGAGCAGCCCGGCGATCGTCGCCGTGGTGCCCAGCCCGCGGTTCTCCGGGTGCTCGAGGGCGAACTGGTAGATCTTCCCGTTCGCCACCTCCGCGGCGCGCTTGATCGCCGCCGCGAACGCCTCCGGGTCGTCGCGGTCGCCGCGCGCCCACTTGTCGCGCAGCTCCTCGTAGACGGTGTTCACCGCCAGCTCGCTGGCGATCTCCCCGGCGGCCGCGCCGCCGAGCCCGTCGGCCACCATGAACAGCGTGCCGCGCCGCCCCACCACGTGCGTCCGCACCTCCGGCTGCAGCGACGCGTTGTCCGTGGACAGGTCGGCGACGAGGAACGCGTCCTCGTTGTGCTCGCGCGTCCGACCCACGTCGGTGCGGCCGAACACGTGCACGATCACGTCGCCGGTGAACGCCGGCGAGGGTTCGACGGGAATGGTCACGAGCGAACGGGACGAGAAGTGACGGTCACTTGCACTCTTGGTCGAAGAGGTACGCGATGCTCGCGGCGTACCGGTGCCCGCGTGCGGTCTTGAGGCCGCTGAGTATCGTGCACGCGCGCCGCTTCGGGGCGTCGCTCCCCGTGCGCTCCGCGCGCTGGAAGAGCCCTTCGCTCACGTGATACAGCGCCGTGATGCTGTCGTCCAGCGTGGGGAGCCGCTTGATCGCGCGAGCGAGAATGCGGAGCGCGCGCTCCGTCTCCTGTCGCTCCAGCAGGTTCGACGCCACCCCCACCGCGGCGCGAGCGCGCTCCGCCGTGAGCTCTCCCTCGAACTCGTCGGCGGCGGGCGCCGCCTGGCCGCCGCTCCCGCTCGATGCCGCGGGCTGCGCCGATGGCTGCGCCACTGGCCGCGTGGGCGCCGTGGAGGTGGAGGACGGAGATGACGGCGGCGCCGACACGGGCTCCGTGGCCGTGTTGCGCCCGCTCCTCGCCGGGCGCTCCTCGCGCGCGTACTGCTGCACGTCGCGCGGTGCGGGCGCGCTCACGGTCTTCCCCGGCCCTGCGGTGCCGCTCCCCGACTCGCCCACCTGCCGCGCGCCGGGGTCTCTCGCGGCGTCCGAGGCGGCCGCGGTGCTCGGCGATGCCGCCGGCGAATCCGCCGCGAGCGAGGGGGAGTGCCCCTCGCTCGCCTTCGCGCCGTCGCCCGCGGTCGCACCGGCGGCCGGCGCCGGCATGCCACCCGCCTGACTATTGCCGCCGTCGGCCAGCGCCACCTGCCGCGGCGCGCCCGCGCCGCTCGCGCGCTGCTGCCCGTGGAGCATCCAGCCGGCGACGCCGATCGCGGCGAGCGCGGCCACGGCGCCCACGGCAACGAGCACGCCGCGCCGCCGCGCCGGAGCGGGCGAGGCCCCGGCGGCCACCGGCGCCCCTGCTCCCGTCCCCGCGCTCGTCGGAGGAAGCGTCGCGCCTCCCGCTCCGGTCGTCGCGGCGGCGCCGCGCACCGCGGTGGGGGGCACCGTGGCGCCCGCCACTCGCGTGGCGAGCCCCCGCTCCCCGGTGGGCATCCCGAGCACGGCCTGCTCCAGCTCGCGCGCGTACTCGCTCGCGCGCTGATACCGGTCCTCCGCCCGCCGCTGCAGCGCGCGGTCGAGCACCGCCTGCAGCGCCTCCGGCCACGAGCGGTCGGGGCGCATCTCGGCGAGCGTCCGCGGACGATCCGTGAGCCGCATGATCATCGACTCCTGGATCGTCGTGCTGGGGAAGGGAAGCACCCCGGTGAGCATGTGGAACGTGACCAGAGCGAGCGTGTACGTGTCGCTCCGTCCGTCGAGCTGGTCCCCGGAGAGCTGCTCGGGGGACATGTACTCCGGCGTCCCCACCACGAGCCCCGTCTTCGTGACCTTCTGCCCGTCACCGTGCGCCGCCTTCGCGATCCCGAAGTCCACCACCTTCACCAGGTCCGACCCGTCGCGGTGCCTGGCGATCATGATGTTGTCCGGCTTCAGGTCGCGGTGGACGATCCCGATGTCGTGCGCCGCGTCGAGCGCGTCGGCCACCTGGCGGGTGATGCTCGCCGCCCGCTCCGGCGAGAGCGCGCCCTCGCGCTCCATGAGCTTCGTGAGCGACTCCCCCTCGACGTACTCCATCGCGAGGTAGATCAGCCCCTCCCGCGTCTCGCCGAAGTCGTAGATCGCGCAGACGTTGTTGTGGGAGATGCGACTCGCGTTCGACGCCTCGCGGTTGAACCGGCCGATCGCGTCCGGATCCTGCGACATCGACGGGTTCATCACCTTGATGGCGCTCTTGCGCCCCATCTTCACGTGCTCGGCGAGGTACACCTGCCCCATCCCCCCCTCGCCCAGCTTGTTCAGGATGTGGTAGCGGTCGGCGAGCACCGAGCCCACGAGACCGCCCCCGGTGGGGACACGGAGCGTGGTGCCATCCTTGGGGCAGAACTTGACGTCCAGCTCGTATTCCGAGCCGCACTGCGGGCACGTCTTCAAGGGACTCACGCGCTCTCCAGCCTGAGCACCTGGTCGCCGACCAGCACGCGCTGGCCGGGCTTCACCTGCCGGTCACCGCGCACCGCCACGGCAATGCCGTTCCGGCTCCCGAGATCGTGGATCACGAACTGGCCGTCTTCCTCGCGAATCTCCGCGTGTCGTCCACTCATCGTCTGGTCGTACGGAAAGGTCCAGTCGCCGGTGTCACGCCCGATGGCGAGCGAGCGGCCGGCGGAGAGATGGTGCTCGTCGCGCACGCTCCCGTCGGAGCGGAGCTGGGCGAGCAGCGCCACGTCCGGGCCGGGGGTCATGGAGCCGATGCGGCGCGTGCCATCCGCGTCCGGGTGCATGGGGGCGGGAAAGCCGATCCGGCGGAACTGCAGGAGCTGCGAGCCAAGGAGGAGGAAGTCGTCGTCCGCGAGCACGTGCGGCGCGTCGATGAACACCCACGTCCGATTGCACGAGCCGAGGTCGCGCACGTACACCGCGCCGTCGCGCTGGATGAACTGGGCGTGCAGCGGGGAGAGGAACGGGTCGTCGCCGAAGGCGATGTCGCACGCGCCGCGGCCGACGGTCATCTCCGGCTTGCCGAGGGGGATGGTCTGCCGCACGGCGCCGCTCTCGTCGAGCACGGCGATGCGCGCCCCCACATCGCGGCGGCGCGCGTTGAACACCAGCGTGCGCACCTCCCCCTCGGGCTTCTCCTCGGGCGCGTGCAGCGGGGCGCCGCACGTGGAGCAGAAGGTGTCGGACTCGCGGACCGTGCTCCCGCAGGTGGCGCACGACGCGGCGGTGATGAGCTTCGCGTCCGTGCGGCGCCCGCAGTGCGCGCAGAAGGGGAGCCCTGCCTCGATCGCGCTCCCGCACCACCCGCAGTTCACGGTGGCCCCCGAGGGTTGAACGCGCCCCGGCGGCACGATCGCGTACGCGGGCTCGGCCGACGCGCGCCGCGGCGCGCTCGGTGACGGGCGGCGGTGCGTGGCGGTCGGCTTCGGTTGCGACGCGATCGTGGCGGGCACGACACTGGCCGTGGCCGATGACGACAGCGGCTTCCCGCAGTCGATGCAGAAGCGGGAGCCCTCCGCGTTGTCGCGGCCACAGAAGGCGCAGGAGCTCAAATGTAGCCCTCCCCGGGAGTTCCCCCGTATGACGCCCCAATATAGGAAATGGTCAAGCACGCGGCAGGGGCGCGCGCACACGCGCCCCTGCCGCGTGCGGGGGCGTGGGCCAGGGGCTCGGGGCCGGGGGCCGGGGGCCAGGGGAGGACCGCGACAGGCAGCGCGCTGCGCTGCTCTGTCGCACAATGGTGCGGGGCACGCGCCGTCGGCGCGTGCCCCGCGGTCCATCCCTGGTCCCTGACCCCTAACCTCCGGCCCCCAGCACTCGTAGTATTCCCCCATGCGCCGTCTCATCCCAACCACGCTCCTGCTCGCCGCGTGTGCGACGGGAGCGGGAACGGGGGGGACGCGTCCCTCGCCGGCCGCTCCCCCCGCGCTCCCTCCAGTCCCGCTCGTCCTCGGCCCTCTCGCGCCGAAGGTCATCTACCCCTCCGAGAACCAGCTCATCCAGTCGCGCGACTCGAACTTCATCTTCGGGTCCGTCGGCAACGGTCGAGCGAAGCTCACCATCAACGGGGACACCGTGCACGTGCTCCCCAACGGGAGCTTCATCGCCTACCTCCCCCTTCCGAGCGCGGACGAGCCGCGCTACGAGCTGGTCGCCGCGCTCGGGAGCGACACGGTGCGCGTGGAGCACCACGTGCGCCTCCTCCCGCCGCGCCCCGCGCTCCTCCCCACCGGCCCGCTCGTCGTGGACTCTTCGAGCCTCGCGCCGAGCGGGCGGTACGCGCTGCGCGACGACGAGATGGTGCGCGTGAGCGTGCGCGCGCCGGCGAACGCGGTGGTGCTCTGGCAGGGGGAAGGTGATTCGACGGTCGCCCTCGTGAACGGCGCCGCGCTCCCCGGCACCACGCCGGCGCAGCTCTTCGCCACCCTGTCCGCGGCGCGCGCCGACAGCGTGTCGGCGGCGCTCGCGGCGCGCACATCGCCCGCATCGCCGGCCAAGCCCGCGCCGCCCGGCGCGAAGCCCGCCCCGGCATCCGCCCCTGCATCCGCGCCCGCGCCCGCGCCCGTGCCCGCCGCCGGCACGATCGCCCCCGCGGACACCGGCACACCGCCCGGCGCGCGATTCGCCGGCGACCCCGAGCAGTGGGCCACCACCATCCCCGCGCGGCGCATGCGCGTCTCCACGAGCATCGTCGTCGCCCGCGGCGCCGACACCGTGCGCCTCGCGCTTCCAGCGATCCTCCCCGCGCCCACCACCCCCGTGTGGGGGATGCTCGGCGCCGACTCGACGGCGGTGAGCGACACCGACCGCGTCATCATCGGGCGCCCGGAGCCGAGCGGCACGTACAAGTGGCTGCTCATGGCGGGGACGCTCCTCCCCGTGACCGGCTCGGCCGGCGACTTCGTGCGCGTGCGCCTCGACGACGCGCTCGAGATCTGGGTGCAGCAGAGCGACATCCGCATCATGCCGCCGGGCTTCTCCCCCGCGCGCCGCGTGGCGGGGAACGCGCGCGTGGTCCCCGACTCGGGGTGGGTGGATCTCACCATCCCCATGTCGTCCCGCCCGCCGTTCCTCGTGGAGGAGGGGGACCACGAGCTCGCGCTCACGCTCTACGGCGTGACCGCGAACACCGACATCATCAACTTCGCCGCGAACGACTCGCTCGTGCGGTGGGTGCGGTGGACGCAGGAGGTGCCGGGGCGGGCGCGCTACGTGATCCGCCTGGCATCGCAGCCGTACGGGTATCTCGCCTTCTGGCGCGACGGGAACTTCGTGCTCCGCGTGCGGCGCCCGCCCGCGGTCGACGTTGCGCGCCCGCTCGCCGGGCGCGTGATCACCGTCGACCCGGGACACCCGCCCATCGGCGCCACCGGCCCGACCGGGTTGTACGAGGCGGACGCCGTGCTCGCCGTGGGGCTCAAGGTGCGACAGATGCTGGCGGCGCGCGGGGCCACGGTGATCATGACGCGCACCGAGAAGGGACCCGTCGCCCTCGGCGATCGCCCGATCATGGCGCGCCGGGCGAACGCGGACGCGCTCGTCTCCATCCACCTCAACGCGCTCCCCGATGGCGTGAACCCGTTCACCGCCAACGGCACGGGAGCGTACTACTTCCACCCGCAGTCGGCGCCGCTGGCGCGCGCGCTCGAGAACGGGATGGTGCGGAACATGGGGCTCCGCGACCTCGGCGTGAACTACGACAACCTCGCCCTCGCGCGCCCCACGTGGATGCCGGCGGTGCTGTGCGAGGGCGCGTTCATCATGATGCCCGACCAGGAGGCCGCGTTGCGCACGCCGGAGTTCCAGGCGGCGTACGCGCAGGGGATCGTGGACGGGCTGGAGAATTACTTCCGGTCGCTGGCGGCGCGGTGAGCGTCCGGCTGTCTCGCGTCGCGGCGCTCCTGTTCGCGGCGCTCGCCGCGCTCCCCGGCGCGGTGAGCGCCCAGGTGGCGCCGAACGCGAAGTGGCGGACCATCCGCACCGAGCACTTCTCGGTGCACTTCACCCCCGAGCTGGACAGCATCGGCCGGCGCGCGGCGGCGGACGCCGAGGAGGCGTACGCGCGGCTCGCGCGCCGGCTGCACCCGCCGCGCGGTCCGATCGACCTGGTCGTCGCCGACAACGTGGACTACTCGAACGGCTTCACGACGCCGTTCCCGACCAACCGCATCATCGTCTACGCCCACCCGCCGCTCGACCTCCCCTCGCTCCGCTTCTACGATGACTGGCTGTCGCTCGTGATCACCCACGAGCTGACGCACGTCTTTCACCTCGACCGCACGCGCGGGTGGTGGAGCACGGCGCAGAAGGTGTTCGGGCGGGCGCCCTTTCTCTTCCCCAACCTGTACGACCCGGCGTGGGTGACGGAGGGGCTCGCGACGTACTACGAGAGCGACGTCACCGGCGCGGGGCGCGTGGAGGGATCGTACGAGCGGATGCTCGTGGAGTCGGCGGTCGAGCGCGGGGGGCTCATCCCGTACGACCGGTGGAACCTCGTGTCCACGCGCTACCCGGGCGGGGACATCACGTACGGCTTCGGCGCGCTGTTCTTCGATTTCCTCTCCCGCACGCGCGGGCCGGCGAGCGTGCGCGACTTCATCGAGCGGTCGAGCGCGGCGACGTTCCCCTTCCTGCTGAATCGCCCCGCGCGCGCCGCGTTCGGGGTGTCGTTCGGCGATGCGTGGCGCGAGTGGCGCGACTCGCTCGACGCGCACGCCGCGGCGCCGCGCCTCCCCCTGGCCGGGTGGCGCGACCTCTCGCGCGGCGGGCACCTCGCCATCGCCCCGCGCTGGATCGGCGACACCGCCGTGCTCTGGACGGGGAGCGACTGGAAGTCCACCCCCGCCGCATACCGCGCCAGCGCGTACCGCGCCAGCGCGTACCGCGCCGACACGGCGGGGCGGGTGACCCGGCTGGGGCGGCGCAACGACGTGGAGCCGGGCACGCCGCGCGCCGACGGCTCGGTGGTGTTCGCGCAGCTCGAGTTCGCCGACCCGTACCACGTGCGCTCCGACCTCTGGGTGGCGAGGGATGGCGCGCAGCGCCGCCTGACGAGCGGCGAGCGCCTCTCCCAGCCCGACGCGCGCGCCGACGGCGCGATCGTCGCCGTGCGCTTCGCCCCGGCCACCACGCAGCTCGTGCGCGTGAGCGCCGATGGGCGACGCATCGTCCCGATCGTCCCCGTCTCTCCCGACACGCAGTGGGCCGAGCCGCGCTGGTCACCGCGCGGTGACCTCATCGCCGCCACGCGGTGGACGCGGGGCGGCTACGCCGACGTGGTGGTGCTCGACACACTCGGGCAGGTGCGTCGCGTCTTCACGCACGACCGCGCCTTCGACAGCTCGCCGACGTGGACCCCCGATGGCGCGAGCGTGATCTTCGCCTCCGACCGCACCGGGACCACCGATCTGTACATCGCCTCCGTGGCCGGAGACGACGTTCCGCGCCGCATCTCGAGCGCGACCACCGGCGTGTACTACCCCGATGTCTCCCCCGACGGGCGCCGCATCGCCGCCGCGCGCTACGACGCGGCCGGGTGGCACATCGGCGTGGCACCCCTCGACACCGCGGGCGCCGAGCCCACCCCGCTCGACGCCGGCTTCGTGTCGGACGACCCGCTCCCGCCGGCGGGGGAGAGCGACGCCCCCGAGCGAGCGTACTCGCCGTGGGGGGCGCTCCTCCCGCACTACTGGCTCCCGATAGCCGGGCAGACGACCACCGGCGGCTATTCCATCGGCGCGTTCACGTCGGGGAGCGACGTGGTGGGGCGCCACTCGTACTTCGCGCAGCTCCTCCTCGACCCGCGCGATGGCGAGCACGCGTTCGACGCGAGCTACCGCTACGCGGGGCTCGGGCAGCCGGTGATCGACCTCACGGCCACGCAGTTCTGGGACCGGCAGGGAGTGCTGGAGAACGACAGCACGCTGGCGGGCGACCTCTCGCGCCGCACGCGCGAGGTGGCGCTGAACTTCACCGTGAGCCGCCCGCGCGTGCGCACCAACCTGTGGGCCACGGTGGGCGGGCAGCTCGAGATGCGCCGCTACACCACCGACCCCGACACCCTCATCGGCCGGCTCGCCGACTACTACCGCGAGGGGCCGCGCTACTGGTCGCTCGTGCTCTCGACGGGGTGGTCGAACATCCAGCGCCCCGTGCTCGCCATCTCCCCCGAGGATGGCATCTCGGTGGCGGCGACCGGCCGCATCCGCTGGCTCGAGGGGGTGGGCGGGGTGCAGTCGCGGAGCGTGAGCTCGGTGCTCAGCGCGTACAAGAGCGTGGACGTGGGCGCGTGGGCGCATCACGTGGTGGCGCTGCGCGTCGCGTCGGGGACGGCGAGCGGGCTCGATCCGGGGGAGTTCGACATCGGCGGCTCGAGCGGCACGCCGGTGGCCGTCTTTCCCGGCTTCACGGTGGGATCGCATCACACCTTCGCCGTGCGCGGCTTCCCATCGGGCGCGCGCAGCGGGAGCGACGTGCTCACCGGCTCCCTCGAGTGGCGCGCTCCGCTCGGCCACCCGCGCCGCGGCCTCGGCTTCTGGCCGCTCTTCCTCGACCGCACCTCGCTCAGCCTCTTCGGCGACGGCGGCACCGCCTGGCACGCCACCGACGCGCGCGGCTTCGGCGACTGGCTCGCCTCCGTCGGCGCCGAGCTCGATCTCGACGCGGGCCTCCAGTACGACGCCCCCTACCGCCTCAGGCTCGGCGTGGCCGTGCCGGTTGTGAACAACTCCGTGCGTGAGACGGCTGCGGTCGGGATGTACTTTCAGATCGGATACGCGTTTTGATAGGGGTCAGGGGCCGGGGGCTGGGGGCCAGGGGGGAACAGCGGGGTTGGAGGGAAGCGGGACGCCACAACCCGCTGCTCAATCCCCGCCGTCCCCTGTCGTCGACGTTTCCCGATCCCTCTCTCCCATCCCCGCCTCATCCCCCCCGGCCCCCCGGCCCCCCGGCCCCCGGCCCCCAACCCCTGACCCGACCGGCATGCGCGCCCACCCTACCGCCTTCATCCACCCCCACGCCGTCGTCATCGGCGACGTGACCCTCGGCCCCCGCGTCTCCGTGTGGCCCACCGCCGTGCTGCGCGGCGACTCGTCGTCCATCGTCATCGGCGCGGACAGCAACATCCAGGACGGGACCATCGTTCACGTGGATGATGGATATCCCACCACCATCGGCGAGCGCGTGGCCGTGGGGCACCGCGCGATCATTCACGGCGCCACGGTGGAGAGCGACAGTCTGAT
>DASUXC010000051.1:0-50038 GCA_036378095.1 Gemmatimonadaceae bacterium
GGCCCGCCAGCGTCCCATCACATCCGCTTCACTGCACGAGCCTGGCCCCCGCGCGACGCCCCGCCGTCTCCCCACGTGCCCTCGCCCTCCATCCCCGCGAACGTCAGGTGGATCGGAATGGGGTTCGGGCCCATGACGCGATACGACAGCTCGCTCCCGTGCATCGCGATGTCGCGCACCTCGATCGCGTCGTCCTCGCCCACGGCGCGTACGCGGCCGGTGAGTCGGCCGTCCGTGCGCGTGATCTCCAGGATCGCGTGCTGCGCCCGCCCGCCCACCATCGCCGTGGTCTCGTAGACGCCCACCGGATCGGTCGTCGGCGGCACGCTGCGAAGTGCCACCGCCGGGAGCTCAGGGATCGGTGCCACCGGCCCGACCCACATCCGCCCGCGCTCCAGGTCCAGCGTCCAGACGGCACGCTCGATGAACCCGGCGCTGAGCACGCCGTCGTGGATCATGTCCGCCTTGATCATCACCGGAACGGCGGCATCCAGCCCCCTGGCGAGCGGCATGTGCAGGTCCGCCCTCCGTACCGTGCTGTCGCCGCCGAGCATCGCTGCCGCGTACGGCGCGAGCAGCGTGGACGCGCCGTTCTCCGAGTCCCACTCCAGCCAGAGCTCGGCGCCGCCGGGGGCGCGCACGCCGACGAACGCGTCGAGCATGCCCCCGGCTTCCCCTGTCGCGAGCCGGACGTCCACCGGCGTCATCGACCGCACACGCTCGGCCAGGCTCGCCGGCGTCTCGAGCACGAGGATGTCGTGCGCCAGGTCGACGGTCAGGAGGCGCCCGCGGAACGACGCGAGTGAGATGAGGCCGCGCACGGCCGGGGCGCGCGGGCCGAGGAGCTGGCCGAGATCCATCACGCCGGCATCCCCCGTCACCTCCAACGGCCCGATGCCGAGCGTGACGTTGGCGCAGGTGCGCCCGGAGAGCACCTCGCCGGTGAGGCGCACGCCGAAGCTCCTCCCCCCCGGCGTGCACCCCAGGGCCGCGGAGTCGAGCCGCGAGATGACCGTCGTGCCGCCGCCGGTGTCGAACAGATAGTCGGCCGTGTCACCGCCCACGCGCACGCGAATAGTTCGCAGGTGCCCCGCGTGCCGCTGGAGGGGGATCACGACCGGCGCCGCGGTCGCCAGGCGCGCGGCGGTGCGCGCCGACTGAGCGGGAACACGGGGAGCGGCAGCGATCGTGAGCGCCGTCAGGGCGGTGGCGATGCGCGAGCGTGTCATGGCGGTGTGTCGGGGTGTGGAGCGGAGGCCATCGGCGATCGGCGCCCGTGAAGCGGAGCGCGTCGGCCACCCTGTCCGTGGGCTCCATCGTGTGCCACCGGCAGGTGGGAGACTGATCGCCACTCGGTCGTGTTCGACACACGCCGGGCGACGAGGGTTGCGTCGGGGGCAGGTCGGGACCGCGACTCGCGGCCCCCGTGCTCGGTCGGGGCGCAGCGCGGTGCCGAACGCTTCCTCCGCGAGGTCGGCGACGCGGAGCGAATGGACGGAGTCGATGCGGAAAGGGGACCTGCCGTGAGGCAGGCCCCCTCGACAAGACCGGGACAGCGCGCCCGCCTTTACGATCGCCGCCGCACGACCTCGGGCGTCGGGCGGGAGTAGAACTCGGCGCTCCGCCCGTCGCCGAGCTGCCCGTTGAACCCTCCGCCCCAGCAATAGGTGAGCGACGTGGACGCGATGCCGCACATGTGGTAGAGGCCACCGTCCATCGCCGTGAACGTCACGCCGTCAGGCAGCGGCATCGACTCCGGGGACGGGTGGACCGAAGGCGCGGCGTCGTCGAATCCGAGCTGCCCCCAACTGTCGTGCCCCCAGCAGGAGTTCGTGCCGGCCGTCGTGATGCCGCACACCCAGTCGTAGCCGGCGTGCAGCGAGCGATAGCGAAGATCCCCCGCGACGGCGGTCGGCACCGCCGCGGAATCCGTGTTCCCCGTTCCCAGCTCGCCGTACGTGTTCATCCCCCAGCAGTACGCCACGCCGGCGTCGGTGACGCCACACGTGAACATCAGACCGGCGGTGAGCGATGTGAATCGGAGCGACGTGGAAACCGCCACCGGGCGCCACACGCTCCCGGGCCCGCCGTTGATGCCATCCGGGGTGTACGTGCCGTGGAAGCAATACGTGACACCATCCGTACCGATGCCGCACAACTGGAAATCGCCGGCGTCGATGGACTGGAATTGCTGCGTGCCCGACACGAGGATCGGCGTCGGCGGAATGGTGGACGAGCTCCCCTCCATGAATCCCCAGCAGTACACCTTCCCATCGGCGGTCAGCCCGCAGGTGTACTCGGCTCCCGCCGAGAGGGCGGTGAATCGGAGGTCGCCATAGACCGGCTGCGGCGTGCCGTGCGGAACGGTGGTGCCGTCGCCGAGCTGGCCCCACACATTTCTCCCCCAGCAGTACGCCACGCCATCCGACGTCAGCGCGCAGGTGTGCCCATCCCCTCCCGCCGTCACGAAGTGGAAGCTCGTCCCACCCTGCACGGGGACGGCATGGAGGCGGTCCTCGGTCGTGCCGTCGCCGAGCTGCCCCACGTCGTTCTTCCCCCAGCAGTAGAGCCCGAGCCGGGGCTCCACCGCGCAGCTGTGCTCGTAGCCCACGTCGAGCATCACGCTCCGGAGTGGCGGCCACTCGACGGTGGCGTGCAACGTCGCGGCGACCACGACATCATCCTGGACCGCGGCGTGGACGCGCATGTCGCCGCCGACCGGCCCGAGTGTCCACTGTGCCTGCGCGCGCCCGCCGCTGTCCGTGGTGACGGCGGCCGGACTGACCGTGCCACCACCATCGCTCACCATGAACACGATCGGGACACCGGCCAGACCGTTTCCGTGCGAGTCGACGGCGCGCACGACCAGCGGCGCGGCGAGCGGTGACAGGACGGTGTCGGTCTGCGCATCGCCCGACACGACGACGAGCTTCGACACGCCGCCGTCGTTCCCGGGGTCGGTGATTCCGCGATCCTTGGCGCCCCCACAACCGCCGAGAAAGACGCCGACGGACACCACGATGGCGATGCGGACGGCCCGCATCTGCCGCGTACGTGCACGATGAGAGATGGACATGAGGGGGTGCGCGAGGGCGCGAGACGAGGGGGGGAGTGCCCTCGAAAGGTGGAGCACACTGCCGGCGCCCGCAACTGCATCGTTATGTGTCAGGCAGTCGCCGGCGCTTCCTCTTGCGCAAATGCGAGTGATGCGGAATGTTCGTCGCCCGGCCCAGGCGCGCCCGGCGCGCGACCGCCTGACGATGCTCGGCCACTCGCGCGCCGTAGCGCCTCCCGGAATCCTCCGGTCGCGATCCGTCGGCGTCGTCCCCCACCCACGAGCAACCGCCCATGCCATCGCTCCTTCGTCCCCGTTGCTTCCGCATGGTGATCCTGGGCGCCCTACTCGCCTGCGGCGGAGAGACCACGGAACCGGAGGGGCCGCTCGCGCTCACGGTCGTCACCGCCGACTCGGTGGGCACGGTGGGCGAGGTGCTCCCGGTGGCGCCCCGTGTTCGCGTCACCGATGGTTCGGGCAATCCACGGGGCGATGTCGTCGTCCACTGGGTGGCGCAGGCGGGGAGGCTGTCCGATTCGGTGTCGCGGACGGCGCCGAACGGAGAAGCGACGATCGCGTGGACGCTCGGGACGGTGTCGGGCTCGCAGCAACTCACCGCCTCGATCGCCGGCGTCGATCCCGTCACCTTCACGACGGCGGCGCTGCCCGGCGCGCCGGTGAGCCTCACCATCACGCCGGCGACGGACACGCTCGAGCCGCGGGCCACGGTGCAGCTCTCGGCCACGGGCGCCGACGGCTACGGCAACGCGATCCTGCCCACGCAGGTCACCTGGACGAGCGATGCCTCCGTCGTGGCCGCCGTCTCGGCGTCAGGGCAGCTCACCACGGCGCGTGCCGGGACGGCGCATGTTCGGGCATCGGTGGGCCCGGTGACCTCCGAGCGGGCCGTGGTGGTCCGTGTCCACTGGACCGCGGTCGGCGCGGGGCGGAAGCACACGTGCGCGCTCGACGCGATGGGCTACGCTTTCTGCTGGGGCACGAACGACCTTCTGCAGCTTGGCGCCACCGGGATCGACTGGTCGGGCGTGCCGGTTCCGGTGGGCGGGACGTACCAGTTCACGCAGCTCGTCGTCGGCCGCGATCACGCCTGCGGGATGACCGATGCGCACAACGTGTACTGCTGGGGCGACAACGCCAGCGGCGAGCTGGGGATCGGCTCGCTCACCCCGGCCGCGGTGGCGATGCCGACCGCGGTGTCGGGCAGCCCGACCCTCGTGTCGTTGGCCGCGAACGACGGCGTGCACATGTGCGGCGTCTCCGATGCCGACGCCGCGTTCTGCTGGGGGTGGGAAGGGGAGGGAGAGCTCGGCAACGGCAAGTTCATGACCTTCGTCGGCGAGCCGTCGCCACAGACGGTGCTCGGCGACTTGCGGTTCGCCAGCCTGGTCACCGGCGAGAGCCACACATGCGGCCTGACCCCGTCGGGCGCCCCCTACTGCTGGGGCAACGACTACTCCGGGCAGGTCGGCGACGGCGACCGGACCTCACCGCTGTATCGGCCGCAGCCGACACCAGTCGCCGGGGGCCTGTCCTTCCAGATGATGGCCGCGGGCGGGGAGCATTCGTGTGGTCTCACCGCGGACGGGGCGGTGTACTGCTGGGGCGGAAACAGCGTCGGCCAGGCCGGAAGCAGCAACGTCGGCGGTTATGCATTCGCTCCGCAGCTCGTGGCGAGCAGCGTTCCCTTTGCGCGGATCGCCGCATCCGAAAACACCACGTGTGCCCTCACGAGCGCGGGTGCCGCCCAGTGTTGGGGTGACAACAGCAATGGGAAGATCGGCGATGGCACGACCACCAATCGCACCGCGCCGACGCCCGTCGCGACCACGGCGCTGTTCACGCAGCTGAGCGTCGGGTGGAACCACACCTGTGGCTTGACCGCGGATTCGCGGATCTTCTGTTGGGGTGCGAACGACCGCGGGCAACTGGGGGTGGCACCATCGCCAATGAAGGTGCGGCCCATCGAGGTCTCGGCGCCGCAGTGATCGCCCTGCGCCGCACGGTGCCGATCTCGATGCCGCGAATCGCCGCCGGTGCCTCGGATGGGCCCGCCGATAGTTCCCCGACGCTGCGCGCCCCGTTTCCCTACGCCCCCGCGCCCCGCCTCACCGCATGGTGAACGATGCCAACCCGCCCCCGGCCGGACGCTCGGCCGCGGGGCCGTGCTCGTTCCACTCGCGCTCGCGTCCACCGCGATCGGAGGTCGCCCATGAGCACTCGATACCCACGGGACTTCGCTCCCCGGGAGCTGGCGCCGGAGCTCGAGCCGACGCCGCCACAGGACGCCGAGATCGCGCCCATCGTGCACGCCGGCCCACCGCCCGAGGCGGACGACCGGATGGAGCGTGTGCTCACGCCCGACCAGTTGCGGTGGGATCTGGACACGATCGACCCGCGCCGCAGCTCCGCATCGCTGATCGGCGATCCGATGCGCCCGGGCCCGTACACGGTCCGCTACCGCGCCCCCGCGAACTACGTCATCGGGCTCCACATGCACCCCGACGATGACGAGCAGCTCACCGTCATCTCCGGCACGATCCGCTGGTCCACCGGCAAGCCGGGGAGCGGCGAGCCGGAGTACACGCTCGGGCCCGGCGGATTCGCGTTCGCTCCGGCGGGCACCCCGCACCGCGTGATCGCCCTGGACGACTGCGTGCTGCAGATGTCGGGGGTGGGACCGCGCAGCTACGTCTACCTCGACGAGGCGGACGACCCCCGCCGGATGCCGCCGGCGTAGCGCGCGGGTGCCTGACTAGCGCCCGGCACGGGCTCGTTCGCTCCGATCGGCACCGGACTCGTGGATGGAGAGACTCCGATGGCCACGTACATCATGTTCGGGAGATACTCCCAGGACGCGATCGGGAAGATCAGCGCGGAGCGCACGCAGAAGGCCACCGCGCTGATCGAGCAGAACGGTGGGAAGCTGCGGGAGGGCTACGCGCTGCTCGGTGAGACGGACCTCGTGATCATCGTCGACCTGCCGGACACGGAGCGCGCGATGAAGAGCTCCGTCGCTCTCAGCAAGCTGCTCGGCGTCTCGTTCGCTACGATGCCGGCGATATCGGTTTCGGAGTTCGACCGGATCCTGGCGTAGCGGCGCTCTCCGCCGCGCGAGCGATCGCGCGCAGCATCCCGCCGAAGATGAGCCTGTGCACGGGGTACAGGGCGTACCAGTACGACAGCCCCGCCACCCCGCGCGGTTCGAACATGGCGGTCTGCCGGATCACGCTCCGCGCGTCGTCGCCCGAGACCTCGAACTGCAGCCATGCTCTCCCGGGGAGCCGCATCTCGGCGCGCAGCCGGAGCAGCCGGCCGGGCTCCACCGCCTCCACGCGCCAGAAGTCCACGGCGTCACCCGGGTGCAGCACCTCGGGGTGGCGCCGGCCGCGCCGCAGCCCGGCGCCCCCCGCGAGCAGGTCGAGAACGCCGCGCAGCCGCCAGAGCCAGTTCGCGAAGTACCACCCGGTGGTCCCGCCGATGCGGGCGATCGGACGGAAGGCGGCCTCCGGTGGTCGGGCGACGCTCGCCTGACGAGTATCCACGAGACGCGATCCGGTCTGCACGCCCCCCCACGCTCGCTCGCTCCCGAGCGACGAGGCGGCGTCGCACCACCGCGTCTCGGCGAACTGGCGGTCCTCGTTCGCCAGCGCCCGCGCGATCGCCTCGCGCATCCCGCACGGATGAATCTCCGGGAACAGCTCGGCCGCGCGCGTGGAGGTCACCACCGTCTCGTGCCGCACGCTGTCGATGAGCTTCTGCCCGACGCGCGCGTACACCGGCGTCACGAGCCCCAGCCAGCGGCTCGACAGCCACGGCGTGAGCAGCGGGACGGGCACGAAGAGGCGTCCGAGCCCGCGCCGCGCCGCGTACTCGCGCATGAGGTCGAGGTACGACACCCGGTCCCGCCCCCCGATCTCCACCACCTCGCTCCCGCCGATCGGCACGTCGAGAGCCGCGACGAGGTAGGCGATCACGTCATCGATGGCGATCGGCTGCGTGCGCTGGCTCACCCAGCGCGGCGTGATGAGCACGGGGAGCCGCTCCACGAGCGCGCGCACCAGCTCGAACGACAGGCTCCCCGAGCCGATGATCACCGACGCGCGCAGCTCGATGGCGGGAATCCCGCTCTCGCGCAGCACGCGCCCCACCTCGTGCCGGCTGGCGAGATGCGGCGACAGCTCGGCGTCCCGCCCGAGGCCGCCCAGGTAGATGATGCGCTGGATGCCGGCGACCCGCGCCGCCCGCGCGAAGTTCATCGCGCCCTCGCGCTCCTCCCCGGCGAAGCCGCTGCGGGCAGCCATCGCGTGCACGAGATAGTACGCGGTGTGAACGCCCTCGAGCGCCGCCGAGAGCGAGGCGGGGTCGAGCACGTCGCCGCGCACGACCTCCACATCACGCATGCGGCCCGCGACGCGGGCGCGCACCTCGTCGGGGCGGCGCGCCATGCAGCGCACGCGCTCGCCGCGGTCGTGCAGCGCGCGCAGCAGCCGGCCGCCGATGTACCCGGTCGCGCCGGTCACCAGCCTTAGTGGGCCCGCGCGCGCGTGCGGTGTCATCCCGCGCCCCCGTCGGCTGCTTCGCGCCGGAGCAGGGCGAGAAATCCGGAGATGCTCGACTCCACGCGCACGCCCGCGGCGGAGAGCTCTGCGGCGAGGGCGCGCGCGCCGGCGCCGCCGGCGACCAGCTGCACCTCCCTCGGCAGCCGCGTCCGCAGCGCGCGCAGCTCGCCGAGTACGCGGTCGCGTTCCTCCACGTAGATCACGCTCAGCCCCACGATGCGCACGCCCGCGTCGCGGGCGGCGTGCGCGATCTCCGCCGCCGGCAGGTCGGCGCCGAGGTAGAGCACGGGCCACCCCTCCACGGCCGCGGCCGCGCCCACCAGCGCCGCGCCGTTCACGTGCCGCTCACCCGCCGGCGTCGTGACGAGCACGAGCGGAGCGCCGTTCCTCGGCTGGAAGGCGCGCAGCATCTCGGCGGTGATGTCGTGCAGGACGGAGGAGACGAGGTGCTCGTGCGCGGGACCGAGTCGCCCCGCGAGCCACTCGTCGCCGACGCGCCGGAGCAGGGGGGCGGCGACCGACTCGAGGAAGGGTGCCACTCCCATGAGCGCGGCGGCGCGCCTGAGCGTCTCGTCGAGCGCGGTCGCATCGAGCGACCGCGCGAGCGCGAGCGATCGGCCCACCACGTCGCGCGCGCCGGGCGCGGTGAGCTCCGGGAGCGCGCGCCGGTCGCGCGCCGCGATGTCCTCGTCCACGAGGGCGGCGACATCGCCGGTGGCGAGATGCGCGATCTGTCCGATCCCGCGCCCCGCGCGCGTCGCGGCGTGGAGCAGGCGGAGGCGCTCGATGTCTGCGTCCGTGTACAGGCGCTGCCCGCCGGGACCGCGCTCGGGGTGCACGGCGCCGTGGCGTCGCTCCCAGACGCGCAGCACGTCTTGCGAGAGCCCGGTGCGCTCGGCGACCACGGCGATCGGGTGCCGGGCGGCACGCTCGGAGGCGTCGGGGTGCGATCTCATGCGGAGAGTCTAGTCTTACTGTCCAATGATTGTCAAGAGAATGTATGGACGAATGCTTGACACGACGCGTGTCCGATGCCATCCTGGTTCGACAACGGTTGGACATGGCGCCGGCACCGAGCTGGTCGGCGAGGCGCCGCCACCTGGATGGAGGAGTACCGGATGAAGACGCTCGATGTGCTCGCCGCCGCGTTGCTCGTGGTGGGCGGCCTGAACTGGGGGCTCGTTGGCGCGCTGCGGTTCGACCTCGTCGCCGCGCTGTTCGGGGAGATGTCGCCGGCGAGCCGGATCGTGTACGTGCTGGTGGGGCTCGCCGCGGTGTATCAGGCGCTGCAGTGGCGCGGGATCCAGCGGCGGTGGAGCGAGCCCGCGCGCGCGACGCACGCGGCGCGCGCCTGAAGCACGAACACCAGAGGCATGAACGGCTGAAGCACGAAGTCGTGCTCGCGAGTCGCGTGGTGGCCCGCTCGGGCCGTCGCGCGACTCGCGCCGTTCCATCGGGCCCGCTCCCGTTGCCTCGGTGACATGGTCGCGGCGGCCCGCCACTGCTACCACATCGCGCGCTCCGGGCCGGGCACGCCGCGTGCGAGATGGCCTCTGGCGGGGCGCCATCGTGGGCACGGGGCGAATCCGGAGCCGACCCGCGCGGAGACCGGCCACGAACGGAGCCGCCGCCCGGGTGGCCGCGGCGCGGAGGGAGCATCATGAGACGGATCGACGCGCGCACGCGCGGCGCGCACGCGCGAGCGCGACGATGACGCGGACAGGCGATCGGCCGACCGCCGTGGTGGGGGACGATGCCGCCACGCTGTTCGCCGGTCCCGGCGAGATGCGCGCACTCTGCCGCGCGCTCGACTGGGCAGCGACTCCCCTCGGTCCGGTCGAGCAGTGGAGCCAGAGTCTCCGGACGATGGCGGACGCGGTGCTCGCATCGCGCAACCCGATGCTCCTCTTCTGGGGGCCGGATCTCGTCCAGCTCTACAACGATGCCCTCCGTCCGAGCCTCGGCGCGGCGTCGGGTCCCTCTCCCCGGCACCCGCGCGCGCTCGGCATGCGCGCCGCCGACTTCTGGACGGACGTCTGGCACGTCGTCGGTCCACAGATCGAGGGGGTGATGACGCGCGGCGAGGCCGTGTGGTACGAGGACCTCCACCTCCCCATCCAGCGGGACGGAGCGCTCAGCGACGCGTGGTGGACGTACAGCTACAGCCCCGTGCGCGACGACGATGGACACATCGCCGGGACGCTGGTCGTCTGTCTCGAGACGACGGGGCGCGTCCTCGCCGAGCGGCGGCTCCAGTCGCTCAATCGCGAGCTCGAGGTCGAGCGCTCGCGCCTGGCGTACGTGTTCCGCCGGGCGCCGACGTTCCTCGCGGTGCTCCGCGGATCGCCCGAGGTGCCGTACGTGTTCGAGCTCGTCAACGAGGCGTACGCCCGCCTCGTCGGGCACCGCCCGTTGGTGGGACGCCGCGTGTTCGATGCGCTCCCCGACGTGCGCGGGCAGGGGTTCGAGGAGCTCCTCGACCGCGTGGTCGTCACCGGCGAGCCGTTCATCGGCCGCGAGGTGCGAATCACGCTCGAGCGGACGCCGGGCGCGCCGCCCGACGAGCTCTTTCTCGACTTCGTGTACTACCCGCTGGTCGAGGCCGATGGGAGCTGCTCGGGGGTGATCACGCACGGGGTGGACGTCACGGAGCACGTGCGCGCGCGGCGGGAGGTGGAGCGACTGCTGGTGGAGAGCGATCGCGCGCGGGCGGCGGCCGAGCGCGCGCGCGCCGAGGCGGAGGCGGCGAACCGCGCGAAGAGCGAGTTCCTCGCGATGATGAGTCACGAGCTGCGCACGCCGCTCAACGCCATCGATGGCTACGCCGAGCTGCTCGAGCTGGGCATTCGCGGCCCGCTCACCGAGGCGCAGCGGCACGACCTCGCGCGCATCCGGCGGAGCCAGCGGCACCTGCTCGGGCTGATCGACGAGGTGCTCGAGTACACGAGCGTCGAGGCGGGGCGGGCACGGTACGACATCGAGGACGTGCCGCTCGATGAGACGCTCGCCCTGTGCGAGGCGCTGACCGCGCCCCAGCGCCGGGCGCGGCGCCTCTCCTTCCACTTCGACGGCTGCGATCCGGCGCTCCAGGTGCGGGCCGACCGCGCGAAGCTCGGGCAGATCGTGCTCAACCTGCTCACCAACGCGATCAAGTTCACCGAGCCGGGTGGGCGCGTGGAGCTCGCGTGCAGCGCCGACGCCGAGCGCGCGTACATCGTGGTGAGCGACACGGGGCGCGGCATCCCCCGCGACCAGCTCGAGCGCGTGTTCGAGCCGTTCGTGCAGGTGGACGCGCGCCTCACGCGCGCGCAGGAGGGAGTGGGGCTGGGGCTCGCGATCAGCCGCGACCTGGCCCGGGGGATGGGGGGCGAACTGCGCGTGCGGAGCACGGAGCTGGAGGGCTCGACGTTCACCCTCGAGCTCCCGCGCGCGTAGCAGCCGCCCGGCACCACCATGCGGTTGGGGGCGTGGCGCCCCTCCTTCGTCCCATCCGTCATCCGTCCTCGTAGATTACAGCGCTCGCCCCGCCGTGGACGTACTACGTTCGGCGTTCGTCGTGCGTCCGCACGCCCTCCCCACGCATCTCCTCACCCGGAGATCCGAACCACGAGGACCTTCTCGCGTGAGAAAGCTGTTCGCCACCGTACTCCTGCTCCTCTCCCCCGCGCTCCTCAGCGCCCAAGCCTCCATTCACGGAACCGTGAGCGACCAGCAGACCGGCTCGCCGATATCCGGCGCGACGGTCGAGGTCACGGGTGCCGCGGCGAGCACCGTCACCGACGCATCGGGGAGTTTCACGATCGCCTCCAGCGGGGCGAGCACGCGGCTCACCGTCTCGGCGGTGGGCTACGCCGCGAAGGGGGTGGTCGTGACCGACCCTTCCAAGCACCTCTACATCCGGCTCGCCCCCGCGCACGCGGAGCTTCCCGGGGTCCAGGTGATGGCGCGCACGGCCGCGCCATCCGTCGGGATCCTCACCCGGCAGGACCTGGAGCGCTCGAGCGGGTTGAGCCTGGAGAAGTCGATCAACACGATGCCCGGCGTCTTCATGCAATCGCGAACGCCGTGGGGCGGGGCGCGAATCACGATCCGCGGGTACTACCCGAGCACGAGCGGCAACAGCCCGAACTCCAACGGCCTGGGCTACCAGGTGTTCCTCGACGGCATCCCGGTCACCGACGCCACCGGGACGACCGTGCTCGATGACGTGGACTACTCGACGCTCGGCGGCGTCGAGGTGATCAAGGGGCCGGCGTCGAGCCAGTACGGGAGCTTCATCGGCGGCGCCGTGCTGCTCGCCACCGCCAAGCCCGCGCCCAACGAGACGAGCTTCGGCCAGCAGGTGGTGAGCGGGAGCAATGGCCTCGTGCGCACCAACACCACCTTCCAGAGCGCCGGCGACCACGGTGGGCTCGTGCTGAACTACGGGCACCAGGAGTACGACTCCTTCCGGCCGCACAGCGGGTCGCGGAAGGACTACTTCCGCGGCAGCGCGGATTTCGAGGTCGGAACGAACCAGACGCTCTCCGCCTACTTCGCGTACAACCGGTCGTTCGAGGAGCTGGCCGGGGAGATCGACAGCACGCCGTTCTACGCCCGCATCCCGCAGAGCAACGCGGCCTACCTGGCCAACGACTCGCACATCCGGCTGCACAGCTTCGTCGCCGGGATCACCGACCAGTATCGCCTGAGCGACCGGTTCACGAACCAGACGTCCGTGTTCGGCAGCGGCCGCACCTCCAACCAGCCGTTCGCGCACGGGGTCACGGACGCGAACCAGTTCAGCTTCGGCGCGCGCTCGGCGTTCGGCTACGCCACGCGGCTCGCGAGCGGGATCGGCGTGAACGGCACCCTCGGCGGCTCGGTGCAGCGCTCCAACGTCACGACCAACGGGGTGTTCATCGTCCCCGCGCCGCCGTTCGCGCAGCGTCCCACCGACCAGGAGAACTACGCCGTGAACGCGTCGGTGTTCACGGAGTGGAGCGTCGCGCTCCCCGCGCGGGTGACGGTGACCGCCGGGGCGAGCCTGAACAAGGTCGAGTTCGGGATCCGGAACATGCTGAAGGACGGCCAGGTGAGCGACACCACCGAGCTCAGGGTGCGATCGTTCGACTGGGAGCTCACCCCGCGCGTCGCCGTGACGAAGGGGCTCGGCGGCGGCGCATCGGTGTACGCGAGCGTGAGCTCCGGGTTCACGCCACCGCTCCTGAGCAACACGGTGGCGAACGACGGCACGGTGGACCTCGCCCTGAAGCCCGAGCGCGCGGTGCAGTACGAGGTGGGCGCCCAGGGGAGCGCGCTCGGTGATCGGCTGAGCGGCCGGGTCTCGCTGTTCGACATCGAGAACACCGACAAGCTCGTGTCGCAGACGGTGAACTCGGTCACCTTCACGACGAACGCCGGCAAGCAGCGGAACCGGGGCGCCGAGCTGTCGCTCGGCTATCTCGCCATCGACGACACCACGCGGACCCTGTCGATGCTGCGCCCGTGGGTCACGTACGCGTACACCGACGCCAAGTTCATCGACTTCCAGAGCGACAACGACGCCGACGCCAACACGGTGGACTTCTCGGGGAATGCGGTGCCGCGCGTGCCGCGCAACATGGTGACCGCCGGCCTCGACGTGGCGACGAGCCAGGGCGTGTACCTGAACGGCACCTATCAGTACGTGGACAAGGTGCCGGTGACGTTCGACAACGCGGCGTACGTGAAGTCGTACGACCTGCTCGGGCTCAAGGTGGGGTACCGGAAGCACATTCAGCGGAACTGGGTGCTCGACCTGTCCGCCGGCGGCGAGAACCTGCTCGGGAGCACGTACTACACGTTCCTCTTCGTCGGGCCCAACTACCGGGGACTCGCGACGGATGCGGACGGCGGGCGCGGGGACGGCTACATCATTCCGGGGGCGTACGAGGCGGAGTACTACGGCAACATCGGTTTGCGGTACGTGTTCTGAGCCGCTCCGACCACGAAACGTCATGGACCCGCCAGCGCTCCGGCGCTGGCGGGTTCTTCGTTCGGGGCCGCGAGGGGCTGGTGTGCGTGGGGTGCACGGTGCGAAGGCTTCGTCCGCGATCCCGAGCCTCCAACGGCCTCGTTGTCACACACCGGGGCGCTCCCACGTCTTCCACCTGCATGGCGACACGCTGTCCCGAACTCGAGGTTCCACCGATGTCATTGCCAGCAGCCTGCTCCGGTACGGATACGACGCTCGAGGGCCGTCTCCCCGCTGCCACGTCACGGCCGGCGGGCCGCCTCGCCGGAACTCGCGCGCTCATCACCGGAGGGAACAGCGGCATCGGTCGCGTCGCCGCCGAGGCGCTCGTGCGCGAGGGTGCGCGCGTGGTGATCGCCGGCCGGATCGCGGCCACGCTGACGCTGGCGGCCAACGCGCTGCGCGACATCGCGGCCGCCCGCGACGGGAGCGATGACGACGTCATCCCGGTCGTGGCGGACGTGACGCAACCGGCCGATGTGGATCGTCTGATGGACGCGACGCGCGATGCGGTCGGGCGACTGGATGTGCTGTTCGTGAACGCGGGGATCGGCGCGTTCGCTCCGCTGGAGCGGGCCGCGGCGGAGCACTTCGGCGGCATCTTCGGCGTCGACGTGAAGGGCGCGTGCTCCACGGTCCAGCGGGCGCTCCCGTTGCTCGCCCCCGGCGCCTCGGTGATCTTCACCGGATCCGTCGACGGATCCACCGGCATGATGGGGGCGGGGGGACGTTCGGCCTTCGGGGCCGCGGTGCGCTCGCTGGCGCGCACCCTGTCGGCCGAGCTGGAGGAGAAGGGCGTGCGCGTCAACGTCGTGAGCCGGGGGGCGGTCGCCACGCCGGTGTGGGAGAAGCTGGACCTTTCCCCCGAGGCATCCGAGCTGGTGCGTGCCCACTTCGCGACACCGGGTCCCGTCGGTCGGTTCGGCGAGCTTCGGGACATCGCGAACGCGGTCGTGTTCCTCGCGTCCGACGAGTCGCGATTCGTCACCGGCGCGGAAGTGGTGGTGGGGGGCGGTACGAGCCGGCTCTGACGCTCGGGGACGCAGGGCGCCCGGCTCGAGCGCTATTCGTCGCGCAGCGTGACCGCCGGGTCGACCCGCGATGCGCGGCGCGCGGGAAGGTACGACGCCGCGAGCGCCACGGCCGCGAGCGCGAGCGGCACGACCACGAGCGTCGCCGGATCCGTCGCGCTGATGCCGTACAGCAATCCGCGCAGCAGCCGTGTCCCGACGAGCGCGCCGGCGATCCCGAGCGCCACGCCGAGCCCGGCGAGCACCCCGCCATCTCGGAGCACCAGTTTCGTCACCTGTCCGGGCGCGGCGCCGAGGGCGATCCGGATGCCGATCTCCCGGGTGCGCTGGCGCACGGCGTAGGCGGTCACGCCGTAGATGCCGACCGCGGCGAGCACGAGCGCGGCGAGCGCGAAGGTGCCGAACATCATTCCGTAGAAGCGCGGAAGCCACACGGCTTCCGAGTGCGCGAGCACGTCGCGCATGGTGCTGACGTCGTGGACGGGGACGCCGCGATCGACCGCCTCGACAGTGTGACGGAGGACTTCCGTAGCCGCTTCGGGGCTCCCCGCGCCTCGCGCCACGAGCACCATCCCGTACCACGGGCGGCCGGTCTCGAACAGGGCGGGGCGGGAGGGCTCCCCGGGGCCGTCCTGCGCGACGTCCGCGGTGACGCCAACCACGGTGAGCCACGGCCCCGGTGTCGCGCCGGCCTCGCGCACGCGCCGCCCGATGGGCGACTCACCCGGCCAGAAGCGCCGCGCGAGCGCTTCGTTGATCACCGCGACGCGGGAGGCGGTGTCGCTCCACTCGCGCTCGATGAAACCGCGCCCGGCGAGCATCGGGATGCGCATCGTCCGGAAGTAGTCACCGAGCACGATGTTCGTTACGGCCTCCGGCGCGTCCGCTGCCGGTGCTGCCGGGCCTTCGGCCTCGACGCGGATGCTCGATCCACCCTTGGTCGGGATGTAGGCCACCGCCGCGGCGCCGGAGAGCGCCGGCGTCGCCGCGAGCTGGTCGATGACGCGGGAGAAGAACGCCACGCGATCGATCGTGCGCTCGTAGCGCGGGCCGGAGAGCGATGCGACCGCGGCCACGAGCCCGTCCGGATCGAAGCCGACGCGGCTCCGCTCGAGCCGCAGGAAGCTCTGGATCATGAGCGCGGCACCGAGGACCAGGACGAGGGAGAGCGACACCTCCGCGACGACGAGCGCGCCGCGCATCCACCCGCGCGACGCGCCGGTGCTCGCCCCCCGACCGGCGTCCTGGAGTGCCGACTGTGGATCGGTGCGGGCGGCATGCAGCGCGGGCGCGAGCCCGAACACCACGCCCACGACGATGGACACGAGCGCGGCGAAGACGAGCACCGCCGGATCGATCCGGAACTCGAGCCAGGCCGGCATGGCGACGGGGACGCTGGCGCGCACGACGCGGATCGCCGCGGCGGCGAGCAGAACGCCCAGGGCGCCGCCCGCGAGCGCGAGCAGGATGCACTCGGTGAGGAGCTGCCTGACGATGCGCCATCGCCCGGCGCCCAGCGCCGTGCGCAGCGCGATCTCCCGCCCCCGCGCCGCCGCGCGGGCGAGTTGCAGGTTGGCGACGTTCGCGCACGCGATGAGGAGCACGAACCCGACCGCGCCGAGGAGCAGGAGGAGGGGCGTGCGGACGTAGTCGGACGCGATCACCCGCTCGCGGAACCGGTCGACGCGCGCACCCCACCCGCCGACCGATGGCGGACCGGCGGAGTCGAGCCGCGCGGCGATCGTGGCCACTTCGGCGCTCGCCCGCGCGAGGTCGACCCCGGGCGCGAGCCGCCCGAACGGCACCACCCATGGTCGGCCGCGCCCGGCGTAGTCTCGAGGGGTGAATGCCGCCGGGACCCAGAGGCGCTCCATCTCCGGGAACTCGAAGCCGCGCGGCATGACGCCGACGATGGTGCGCAGCTTCCCGTTGAGGGTGACCGTGCGTCCGATCACACCCGGGTCGCCGCCGAAGGACCCCTGCCAGAGCGCCCAGCTCAGGATCACGACGAGGTCGTGGCCGGGGACGTCCTCCTCCGGCACGAAGTCGCGCCCGAGCACCGGTCGCACGCCGAGTACGCGGAAGCTGTTCGTGGTGACGACCGCCCCCTGCAGGAACTCGGCGCCCTCGGCGGTGGCGAGGGTGAAAGGGCTCGTGGAGTACGCCGCGAGGTCGGTGAAGGAGCCCGCCTGACGGCGGTAGGCGACGAAGTCGCCCGCGGGAACCCACCCCCGGACGTCGCTCCCGCGCCCGGTCCGGAAGATGGAGGCCAGGCGGTCGGGGTGCGGATACGGGACCGGGTGCAGCAGCGCCGCGCTCACGATGCTGAACATCGTCGTGTCGAGCGCGATCCCGAGCGCGAGCGTGAGCACCACGACCGTCGCGAAGCCCGGCGCGCGCCGGAGCTGCCGCATCGCGTAGCGAAGGTCCTGCTGGAGGTGGTCCAGCCAGCGCACCCGCCGCGATTCGTGAAAGCGTTCCCGCGCCGCTGTCACGTTCCCGAACGCGCGGCGCGCCGCGTCGCGGGCATCGGCCGGCGTGAGCCCCTCGCGGATGAGCGCGTCCGCCTCGAGCTCGAGGTGGGCTTGGATCTCCGCGTC
The DNA here is from genome assembly GCA_036378095.1 of Gemmatimonadaceae bacterium. Lineage (GTDB taxonomy): Bacteria > Gemmatimonadota > Gemmatimonadetes > Gemmatimonadales > Gemmatimonadaceae > JADGGM01. Next base: position 17,262 of record DASUXC010000051.1, read on the forward strand.
GAAGTCCTGCTCCGAGCGCCTGCGCCACCTCGGCATCGTGTCAGCCCCCGGCCGGCTCCGGCCCGAGAAAGAGAGAGACCGCGTTCACGAGCTTCCGCCACTGGCTCTCCTCCCGCACGAGCTGCTTGCGGCCGAGCTTCGTCAGCTCGTAGAAGCGCGCCTTGCGGTTGTTCTCCGAGGTCCCCCACTCGGCGCGGATCCAGCCGTTCGCCTCGAGCCGCTGCAGCGCGGGGTAGAGCGAGCCGTGATCGACGAGCAGCACGTCTCGCGAGGTGCGCTGGATCGCCCGCGCGATCCCTTGCCCGTGCTGGGCGCCGGCGAGGAGAGTGCGGAGGACGATGAGGTCGAGCGTGCCCTGGAGCAGGGCGATCCGCTCGGGGTCGGACGGGGTTCGGGTAGGCATTCTACCCGACGATACGGCCGCTCGGGTAGAATGTCAACCCGAAGGCGGGGAGCCGCCTCCGGCCGCGCGCCGATCAGCCCGATCGCCGGCGGTAGCGCCCGCGCAGGAACCACGCGAACTCCGCCGCGTCCCCCATGCGGATGTCGATGTGGTGCGAGCGCTGGTCGCCGTCGATGGTGAACCGGTGCCGCGCGGTGCCGCGCGGGGTGGTCTTCACCAGCGTGAGGGGGCGTGATGCGCGGGACCGCGCTGGGGTAGACTCATGGTCGTTTCTCCGGGACGGGAATCTCGGCACGTGCGCGCGAAATTCAACGGGGCGACGCCCGCCCTCCGCGCGGCTCGGATGCTGCATCGCGCCGAGACTTGACGGGGCGATCGAGCGAATGTACCATTTGGTACATGAAACCCGTCACCGTTTCCGTGGACGTGCCCGACTCGCGCGACGTCGTCTACGACTTCCTCGCCGTCACCGCCGCGCACGAGTCGTTCACCGACCACATGATGAAAGATTGGCGCTGCTCCGGGCCCGCGCGCGGCGTGGGCTCGAAGGCGCACGTGACCGTCGTGCTCGGCGGCCGGAGCGAGCCGGTGGACATCGCCGTCGTCGAGGACGCGCCCCCCTGGCGCATCGTCGAGCGCAACGTCAGCGCCGGCGGCCGCCGCGTCGGCACGGGCACGTACGTGCTGAACGAGCTGCCGCGCGGCGGCACGCGCGTGACCTTCACCTACGCCTGGGAGCGCGCGCCGTTCATCGAGCGGCTCATGGCCCCCATGGTCCGCCGCGTCATGCGCGGCGGGCTCGAGACGGGGATGAAGCGGCTCGCCGAGGAGCTCGACCGCCGCCGGCGGTCCGGCGTTCGCGCGGCCGCGGCATCGTGACGGGCACCCCGGGGTCGGGGGCGCACCGGATCTTCGTCGCCGGAGCCACCGGCGTGATCGGCGTGCGGCTCGTCCCGCTCCTGGTCGCGGCCGGCCATACGGTCGCGGGGATGACCCGCACCCCGGGCAAGGCGAGCTCGCTGCGCGCGCTGGGCGCCGAGCCGGTGGTGTGCGACGTCTACGACGCCGGGGCGCTCTCCGAGGCCGTCGCCGCGTTCGCGCCGGACACGATCATCCACCAGCTCACCGATCTGCCCGACGACGTGCGCCTGCTCCCCGAGCGCCGGAGCGCCAACGCGCGCATTCGCCGCGAGGGGACGCACAACCTGCTCGCCGCCGCGCGGGCGGCGTCGGCGCGTCGGTTCCTGGCGCAGAGTGTCGCGTGGCCCATGACGGGCGATGGCGGCGACGCGGTGCGCGAGCACGAGAGCGCCGTGCTCCAGGCGGGCGGCGTGGTGCTGCGCTACGGGCAGTTCTACGGCCCCGGCACCTACCACGATGGCGCGCTCCCGCCGGCGCCGCGGATCCACGTGGACGATGCGGCGCGGCGGACCCTCGAGGCGCTCGGCGCGCCGTCGGGGATCGTGACGATCGTGGAGGAGGAGGCCGGGCCGGCGTGAGCCGCCCGGCCTCGGGCGCGAACGCGCGCGAGCGAACCCCGCGAGACCAGCTCCTCGCCGCGGCCGTGGACTACGCGGCGCGCGAGGGGATCGCCGGGGCCAGTCTGCGCCAGGTCGCCGCCGCGCTGGGGACGAGCCACCGCATGCTCATCTACCACTTCGGCTCCAAGGCGGGGCTGCTCGCCGCGGTGGTGGGGGAGGTGGAGCGCCGACAGCGCGAGGCGCTCGCCGAGCTGCGAGTGGATCCCGGCATGACGCCCGAGGAGATCGCCCGGCGGATGTGGCGGCGCTTCACCGACCCCGAGCTGTTGCCGCTGGAGCGCCTCTTCTTCGAGCTCTACGCGCGGGCGCTGCAGGGGCGCGAGGACACCGGCGACTTCCTGCGCACCGTGATGGAGCCGTGGCTGGAGCAGCTCACCGAGCTGCATCGCGCGTGGGGCGCGCCGCGCGCGACGGCGCGCGCGCAGGCGCGCCTCGGCATCGCCGTCGTGCGCGGCCTGCTGCTCGACCTGCTCGCCACCGGCGACCGCCGCGGCGTCGATGCGGCGATGACGCTGTTCATCGACGGGTCCGCGCGCATGCGCGACGACGCCGCGCGGGGCTGAGATCGTCCGCGCGGCGGACCTTCGGGTCGGATCGCGACACCGCACGGTCAATGGTGCCGGTGTCGTGAGAGTCGCCTAACGATGCGGTAACGAAACGTGCTCTCGCGTGGCGGGCGCGCCTCAGTTGCGTGCCTGACGAGGGATCGCATATTGGACGCGCGTCGCGTCGCATGTTCCGGACGACGCGTCGCCGGCGGGGCCACGTCGTGCGCCACGCCGCGCGTTCCCTCCACACGTCGAGGTGCCCATGCATCGTACCGTCCGAGCAGGTGCGCTCTCCTGTGCCGTGGCCGTCGCGCTCTCCGCGTGCAACCGCGATGCGCCGACGTCGAGCCTGACGAGCGACGCGCCGCGAGCCGACGTCATCGCCGCCGACGCGAGCGCCTGCGCGAATCCTCCCGGACGACCGTCGGGGATCGTCGACACCGTGACGGCGCCGTCGCCGTGGGGCATCGCGGTGCGGGACGACGGGCTCGCGTTCTTCACGGAGCTCTACGACGGCGGCGTGGGCATCACCAGCACCACGACGCGCACGGTGGACGGCTTCATCGCCACCGGCTACAACCCCACCAGCATCGCCTTCTCCCCGGACGGCGCGACGGCGTACGTGGCGAACGAGTCGGGGCAGGTGAGCGTGCTGGACGTCGCGTCCCGCCAGATGGTGGGCACGATCCCGGTGAGCAACCCGCTCGCCGTCCGCGTCTCCCCCGACGGCTCGCGCCTCTTCGTCGCCACCGGCGGCACGACGGTGTACATCGTGGACCTCCCGTCCGGCCAGATCGTGAAGACCGTCGAGGTCGGGTTCGCGCCCAACGGATTCGCCGTGCACCCCGACGGCCGCATCCTCTACGTGAGCAGCTTCCTCGGCAGCACGGTGTCGGAGATCGACATGTTCACCGGCTCGGTGCTCCGCACCTTCGCCGTCGGCGGCACGCCCCAGGAGATGGCGCTCGACCGCAGGGGGACGCACCTCTTCGTCGCGAACGAGGCGGGCTACCTGAGCGAGATCGACCTCGAGACGGGCGAGATCGGGGCGCCGATCCAGCTCCAGGGGGGCGGCTTCGGCGTGGGGGTGACGCCCGATGACGGCGAGGCGTACATCACCATCCCCTTCGCCGGCGTGGTGCAGGTGTTCTCGCTCCAGTCGCACACGGTGACCAACACGATCACCGTCGGCGGGCAGCCGCGCCGCGTCGCGTTCAGCCCGCGCGGCCACATCGGCGCGATCACGAATCTCGGCGGGTACATCACCTTCCTCCGGTAGCGCCGGCGGCCCGGCCGCCCGCGGTGCCCCGCCGGATCGATCCGGCGGGGCACCGCGCGTTCCGGGGGCCAGGGAGCCGGCGTGACGCCCGGCGGCTCGCGTCGTCTTCCGTCCTGGCACGCGCCCACGACCGGGCGCGTGCACCAGGCCGTACCCTCTGCCGTCCCCTCCCAGTGCGTTCGCACTCGTCGCTCGCTGGCCGAGCGTTGTCGCTCTTCGTGCGCCCCGACGCCCGGCGCACCTGCCTCACCTTCGTGGCCGCGCTCGCGGTCTCCGTGGCCTCGGCGTGCGAGCCGCTCATCCTCAAGACGCTCGTCGACCGCTTCGCCGCCGTGAGCCCGGCGGCGCTCGGCGGTTCCGTCCCCCGTGGGGCGGCGGCCGGGATCGCCGCCGGCATCGCGGTCTTCGCCCTCGTCCTCGCCTTCCGCATCATCGCCGCGGCGTGGGTCACCACGTCCACCTGGCGCGTCCGGTTCAACTTCGAGTACCAGCTCCGCTCGCAGGTGGCGGCGAAGATGAGCGTGATCTCCTCGCGCACGCAGGCGGAGATCGGCACGGGAGGGCTCCGCTACGCCATCGACGCGAGCGCGCCGCAGAGCGCCACCGCGTTCACCGACGTCGCCTTCCGCCTCGCGCCGGCGATCCTGTACATCGGGATCGCGGCCGCGAGCATGGTGCGGCTGAACGTCGTCCTCGCGCTCCTCGTCCTCGGCTGCTTCCCGCTCCCCGCGGCCGTCGCCGCGATCAAGGCCTCGCGCCAGACGGCGCGCGACGCGATGCAGCACCGGTTCTGGACGCGGCTCTGGGCCTGGTACGCCGAGGTGCTGCACGGCATGGGAACCGTGCGGGCGTTCGCCAACGAGCTCGCCGAAGAGCGGAAGTTCACCCGTCGCATCCGGTGGGCGTTCGCGAGCATCCATCGCGGGATCGCCGTGGACGCGAGCGTGACCGCGGCCGCCGGCCTCGCCGAGCTGGCGGCGCGCGTGGCCGTGCTCTGGTACGGCGGGTTCCTCATCCTGCACGGCCGCATGACCGTGGGGACGCTTCTCGCCTTCCTCGGCTTCGTGGGCGGCGTGTTCGTGCCGCTCCAGCAGCTCGTCGACGTGTACCCGAACGTTCGGAAGGCGCTGGTGGCGCTCAGGGCGGTGTTCGCGGTGCTCGACGCCGATGAGGAGGCGCCCGACCGCCCGGGCGCGCGGCCGGCGCCGCGATTCGCCGGGCACGTGCGGTTCGACGGCGTGCGCTTCTCCTATCAGGGCGACCGCCACGCGCTCGACGAGCTCACGCTGGACATCGCCCCGGGGGAGACGGTGGCCATCGTCGGACCGTCGGGGAGCGGGAAGTCGACGATCTTCCGCCTCCTCCAGCGCATGCACCATCCCACGAGCGGGCGGGTGATGATCGACGGCCACGATGTCCGCGACCTGGCGGTGCGGAGCGTGCGCCGCCAGCTCGGGGTGGTACCGCAGGACGTCGTGCTGTTCAACGACACCGTCGCCGCGAACATCGCCTACGGCCGTCCGCGCGCGACGCGCGCCGAGATCGAGGCCGCCGCGCGCGCGGCGAACGCGCACGACTTCATCATGGCGCTGCGCGATGGGTACGACACGAACATCGGGGAAGGGGGGCGGTCGCTCTCCGGCGGGCAGCGGCAGCGCGTCGCGATCGCCCGCGCCTTCCTCGTGGACCCGGCCATCCTGCTCCTCGACGAGGCGACCGCCGCGCTGGACACGGAGTCGGAGCGCGCCGTCCAGGAGGCACTGCGCACGCTGCGCCGCGGGCGAACCACCTTCATCATCGCGCACCGGCTCAACACCGTTCGCGACGCCGACCGCATCGTGGTGATTCGCGAGGGAAGAGTCGTCGGCGACGGTACGCACGAGACGCTGCTCGCCACCTGCCCCACCTACGAGACGCTGGTGCGCCACCAGCTCGGCACCGGGCCCAGCGACTCGCCGGGCGCGGCCGGCACGCCCGGGGCGCCCGGGGCGCCGGGCGCCCCGGGCGACATCGCGCTCGTCGCCTGAGGGCCGTCGTCGACCGGCGCGCACAGGCACGCCGTCGCGTTCGCGGACCGCGGTCAGGCCGGTGGTGCCGCGATGGGGATCCCGATGCGCGTCGCGCCCGTCAGGTCGAGCCACACGCGCGCCGACGTGCGCGTCGCGCGGAGCACGACGCCATCGCAGCTCGGGCACCGCACGACCACGCCCATCCCGTGGGCGTAGAGAAGCAGCGCGCCGACGGGCCGATCGACCCCGCAGTGGGCGCACGTCGCCCGAGCCGCCGTGACGTCGGGAACGAAGATCTCGCTCAGGAGCCCGGCCGCGGCGTTTCCATCGAGCCGCAGGGCGTCGGCGACGCGCTCGGCGCCGGCGGCTCGCTCCTCCGATGCATTCGTACGGTCGTTCACGACTCCCTCCCTGGGCTCCCGGTGATCGGGGCGCGACGCGCGCTACGCCCGTTCGCCCGTGGGGCCGAAGCGCTCCGTCTTCACACGCGACGGGTCGTGTCCGAGCTCGACGAGCGCCGATGCCACCGACTCCACCAGCGGCGTCGGACCGCACACGTAGATGAGTGGCCGCTCGGGGGGCGGCCACGCGACCTCGGCGAGCATCATGCGATCGATGCGGCGGCGGAAGCCGGTCCACGCCTGGGGAGACTCGCGCGTGAGCGTGAGCGCGACCTCGAGCGTCGGATCGCCGTCGCTCAACCGGGCGAGCTCGTCGCGGTAGATGACCTCATCCCACCCGCGCGCCGAGTAGAGGAGCCGCGCCGGCATGCCGTGTCGCGCGGCGACGCTCGCTGTCGCGAGTGCGGCCGCGCGGTGGCGCACCATGGCCATCAACGGCACGATCCCGGAGCCGCCACCCACGAGCAGCAGCGGAGCGCCGGGCGCGGCCTCCCACACGAAGTACCCGCCGATCGGCCCCCGCAGCTCCAGACGGTCCCCGACGCGCAGCTCGCCGGTGAGATACGGCGAGACCTCGCCGTCCTCCAGCCGCTCCACCGTCAGCGCGATTCGAGCTTCCTCCGGCGCGGAGGCGATGGAGTAGCTTCGCTGCGCCTGGTAGCCGTCCTCCGCGGTGAGCCGCACGTCCACGTGTTGTCCCGCGCGATGGCCGGGCCACCCGGGCACGTCGAAGACGAGGGTGCGCGCCCACGGTGTCTCCGGCACCACGTCGACCACGGTGGCGAGCCGCCAGGCGATCGGCCGCGCGGCGAGAGGGCGCCCGACCGTCGCCGTCGCGTCGCTCACTCGTCGCCGGCGTACCGTTGCTCGCGCCACGGATCGCCGTAGTTGTGATAGCCGAGCGATTCCCAGAACCCCGCCTCGTCGTGCTCCATGACGCGCAGTTGCCGCACCCACTTCGCGCTCTTCCAGAAGTAGAGATGCGGCACGAGGAGGCGGGCGGGGCCGCCGTGCTCCGGCGCGAGCGGCGCGCCCTCGTAGCGCAGCGCCACCCACGCCTTGCCCCCGGTCACATCGGCGAGCGGCAGATTGGTGGTGTAGCCGCCATCGCACAGGGCGAGCACGTACGGGAGGGGCTCGATGCCGTGCCCGGCGGCTTCCGCGAGCAGCGTGTCCACGGAGACGCCTTCCCAGACCGTCCCGAGCTTGGACCACTTGGTGACGCAGTGGATGTCCGTCGTGATCGTCTCTCGCGGGAGCGACTGGAACTCGTCCCACGTCCAGCGTGCCGTCCGGCCACCCGCGCCCCCGATCGTGAAGTCCCACTCCGCGAGCGAGGTGTGCTGCGTCGGACCCGCGGAGAGTACGGGGAAATCCCGTGTCGCGTACTGGCCGGGCGGGAGCGGACCCGCGCCGGCTTCGGTTCGCCGGCGACCGCGAAAACCGCGGGAGATGAACGGCTCGCTCATGGCACCACCGTGAGCAACGGTTCGACGATGACCGACCGGCATACCTCGCCCCGTCTCTCGCTTCCGTGAAGTCGGGTGCGTGCCGGCCGCGTGCTTCCCGAGATGAACGCTCCCGCACGCGTAGAGCGTGCCAGCGGCGATCACCGGCGAGGCGCTCCGCGCGCGCCGCGTTCTCCTTGCGCGCGACCAGAGCCGATCCTATCATCGGCCGCTCCCCCCGAGCCGCCCCCTCCGCCATCCATGTCCAGCTCGAATCCCGATCCGTCGTCCGACGCCGGCGTCGACGCGCTCCTCGAGGCGCGGTTCGACGGCATGGTGCGGCGCGAGTACGCGCGGCTCGCCGAGCTCGCGTGCATGCTCCTCGGGAATCGCGCGGACGCCGAGGAGGTGGTGCAGGACGTGCTGCTCGGCGTCTGGCGTCAGCGGGCGCGGTTCGATTTCGATCGCGCGGTCCCGTATCTGGTGCGCGCGGTGCGCAACCGCGCGCACTCGCGCCGGCGCCTGCGGTGGCATCGCGTGACCCGGCTGCTCGGGCCGTCGGACGACTGGGCCGGCGATACGGGCGACGAGTGGGTGGAGCGCGATGAGCTGCTCCGCGCGCTCGATGCGGCGGTCGCGTCGCTGCCGTCGCGGTCCCGCGAAGTGTTCGTGCTCCATCGCGTCAACGGGCTGTCGTACGCCGACATCGCGTCGAGCCTCGGCATCTCGCGGAAGACGGTGGAGAACCTGATGGGGCGAACGCTCCAGCGGCTGCGGCGCGCGCTCCGGGGGCACCTGGGGCTCCCGTTCCTCGTCGCGCTGGCGGCGCGCTGCCTGGTGCGGTGACGGTGCCCGATCCCGGCCGCCCGCGCGCGGTCGTGGGGGTGGGCGGGCGATGCGGCGTATATGAGGGAGATCACGACTCTCTCCCTCCCCCTTCGCCCGAGCCATGCCGGACCACCCGTTCCAGCCAGATGACCCGCGCTCGCTCGCGCGCGCCCTCGCCAACGAGCTGACGGAGGAGGAGGCGGCGATCTTCCGCCGCTGGTTGGCGCACGATCCGAGCCGGCGCCAGGAGTTCGAGCAGCTCCGGCGGGCCTGGACCGACGCCGGCCGCCTGCGTCACCGGTGGGATGCGGAGGGGGCGCTCGCGCGACTCAAGCATCGCGCGCGAGTCGATGCGACGACCACACGCCCCTCGCCCGCGCGTCCGCTCCTTCACCTCGGCGGGGGAGCGCGTCGTGCGACGGCGCGGCGAGTCGTCTGGGCCGCCGCGGCCAGCGCGGCAGCCGTCACGATCGGCGTGCTCGCGCTCGGCCGCCGCGCCACCGCGCCGCCGCCCGCCACCGTCGCCGCCACGCGAGAGGTACGCACCCACATCGGCGAGACCGCGGAGCTTCGCTTCCCGGACGGCACGGAAGTTCGGCTCGCGCCGGAGAGCCACCTGCGGTATCCGGCCGACATGCTGGGCGCGTCTCGCGACCTCGATCTCGAGGGCGAGGCGTACGTGGTCGCCGGCAAGCTGGGTCACGCGCCGCTCGTGATCCACACGGCGGCCGGAACCACCCGCGACGTCGGCACGCGATTCCTCGTGCGGGCGCGCTCCGCGGATGCGATGGATGTCGTGGTGGTCGATGGTCTGGTCGTCGTGCGCGCGACCGAGCGCCGGAGCGCTGGAGCCGTCCGCTCCGACAGCGCCGTCGTGCGCCCGGGGATGCTGGGCCGCATCACCGCCACCGGGCGGGTGGCGCCGCCTCGGCGGGTGCACGTCGAGGCGTACGTCGCCTGGCTCGATGGACGACTCGCCTTCGAGGATGCGCCGCTCGCCGAGGTGTTCGCGACGCTCGCCCGGTGGCGCTCGATCCACTACCGGATCGACGATCCCCGCGTCGCCCGGCGCCGGTTCACGGGGACGTTCGACGAGGACGACGGCCTCGGCGACATCGCCACCCTCGTCGCCACCGCCGCGAACGTGAGCATCGACGCGCGCGGCGACACCCTCACCGTGCGCGATGACCCCACCCGCCGTGTCGCGCCCGGTGTCGCGCGCTGACGCCCCGGCGCTCATTCCATTCGGAGGTCGCTGCATGACTCGCCGCTCTCGTTGGCTCCTGGTCCTCATGGCCGTCTGCACCGGCCTCCCCTCCGCGATCGCCGGTGCGCAGAGCGTCGACCGCGCCTCGGCGATGAGCCCGCGCTCGCCGCGCTTCCTGCTGCGCGTCGCCGGCCGCCCCGTTCCCATCGCGCCGGCGCGGGTGGCGCTCCTCGGCCGCCGCGTCGACGCGGAGCTCGACGGGGTGACGCTCGCGGCCGCGATACAGGAGGTGGCCACGCGCGCGGGGGTGGAGGTGGTGTTCAGCCGGGATGTGGCCGGGCTCGACCGGCGCGTGCGCCTCCACGCGCAAGGGCTCACCCTCGCGGCCGCCCTCACGGAGCTGCTCTTCGATCAGGAGCTCGACGTGGTCATCGCGCCGGGCGAGCGCCTCGTGATCGCGACGCGCGCTCGCGGCGACGAGGCGCCCCGCGACACGTCCGGGGCGGTGCAGGGCGCGGTGACCGACGCGACCTCGCACGAGCCGCTCGCCGGCGCGCAGGTCGTCGTGACCGGGACCGACGCGCGCCAGGTGACGGGCGATGACGGCCGGTATGCGCTGCACGGCGTGCCTGCGGGGAGGCGGGTCGTCGAGGTGCGCCGGCTCGGCTACCGGGCGGAGACGCGCGTCATCGACGTGCGAGCCGGGGAGACGGTGACCCTCGACATCGCCCTCGTGCAGAGCGCATCGAGCCTCGACGAGGTGATCGTCGCCGGGAACTACGTCGAGGCGAGCCGGCGCGAAGCGCCCGTGCCGGTCACCACCCTCGCGGGCGCGGAGATCCACCGTCCCTCCCGCAACCGCATCGACCAGCTCTTCCGCGGCGACATCCCCGGGGTGGTCGGGTACGACAACGGCGCGGCCGCGCTGGGGCTCGTCGCCTACGTTCGCGGCAGCGCCTCGCTGGACGACGCGAACCTCCTCAAGGTGTACGTGGACGGCGTCGAGACGCCGGCCAACTTCCTCGTCTCGGGGATCGACCTGAGCGGCATCGAGCGCGTCGAGCTGCTGCGCGGCCCGGAAGCCTCGACGATCTACGGCTCCAACGCCAGCGGCGGCGTGCTGCTCCTCTTCACGAAGAACGGACGCCGGAGCGCGCCGCGCCTGAGCGGGTCCGCCGCCGCTGGGGTGACGGCATCCGACTTCGTCGACGGCACGCCGCTGACGATGGAGCACCGCCTCGCGGTATCGGGCGGCGCGGACAACTTCACCTATTCCTTCGGCGGGTCGTACGACAGCTACGGTGACGTGCTGCCCCAGGCGAACTGGCGTCAGGTGGGTGCCTACGGCCGCACGGTGCTCACGCAGGGAGCCCTGCGCTTCGCCCTGACCGCCGGTCTCTCGCATCGCACGATCGGGGCGAGCACCTATCCGGCGCTGGCCACCCTCGGCATTCCGGCGCTCAGCGCCCCCCGCAACGACGACTTCCATCTCACGAACCAGCTCGTCGGTGCCACCATCACGTACGCCGCGTCGCCACGCTGGCAGCACGTGCTCACCATCGGCTACACGGGCATCGGCTTCGACGAGAACAACTACGCACCGCGGAACGCGTACGACGGCGACACCCTCCGCATCGCATCGCTCGAGACGGACGATCAACTCACCGTCCGGTACGTCACGTCCGCCGACCGTCCGCTGTCCGCGACCATCACATCGCGCAGCACGGCCGGGGCCGAGCTGTCCCGGCGCACGCACGACTACTACGAGGGCGATGGGCTGGACGACCCGCAGAGCGGAAGCAGCGCGCAGTTCGACTACATCGAGGCGTACCGGATCACGAACGATGTCGGCATGTTCGCGCAGCAGGTGTTCGGGTTCCGCGACCGGCTGTTCCTCACCGGCGGGCTCCGCGCGGAGCACAACAGCAACGTGGGGAGCGGCGAGGGGCTGATCTGGTCCCCGCGCGTCGGCGTCGCGTACACCATCGATCTCGGGGATCGCCTCGAGCTCAAGCCGCGCGTGTCGTACGGCAGGAGCATCCGGCCGCCGCAGCCCGGCCAGGCGGGCGCCGCGCGCAACGCCGTCCAGATCCAGCGCTCGAACCCGCGGCTCCGTTCCGAGGTCCAGTCGGGCATCGATGCGGGCTTCGATCTCGACTACGGCTCGGGGGCGCTGACTCTGGAGGCGACGTACTTCGACCAGCGTGCGACCGATCTGATCGGGCTCGCCTACCTCGGCGATCCGACCGCCGCCGTCGTCGAGACACAGTACCAGAACGTCGGCCGCGTCACGAACACGGGGGTGGAGCTCGCCCTCGGCGTGAATCGCGGGCCGTGGACGCTGCGCGGGTCGTTCAGCACGGTCCGGAGCCGGGTCGCGAGGCTCGCACCGGACTACTCGGGGGATCAGCGGGTGGGCGACGCCATGCTCTACGTGCCGCGGCGCTCCGGCGGCGGCACGGTGGGCTTCCACTTCGGCCCCGCGCTCGCCGCGAGCTCGGGGCGCCAGGCGCTCGTGGAGGTGGGGGTCACCTACATCGGCCGGCGCCGCTCGCTGGATCTGCTCGGCTACTACGCGTGCGCGTACGGCGTCGGGCCCTGCCTCGGCTCGCTCCGCGCGTACCAGACCGACCTCCCCGCGTTCGCCAAGGTGCGAGTCGGCTTCACGCATCCGATCACCGAGGGGAGCGACCTGTTCGTCAACGTGGAGAACCTCACGAACGACCAGCGCGGCGAGTACGTGGCCGTCTCCCCCTCGCGTGGGCGCACGGTGCTCGTCGGCATCCGGTTCGGCGAATGAGCGGCCGCGTGATCTCGGGCGGGGCGGCGCGCGTGTGTGTGGCCGCAATGCTGGCGTCCACGGTGGCGTTCCCCGTGCGCCTCGCCGCCCAATCGACTGCGGCGTCCGGCACGCCCCCGATTCGGGTGGTGCGCTCCGCGCCGATCTCGACCGCGCACGCCGACCTCCCGCACGTCGAGAGTGTCCTCGCGCTCGATCCGCGTGACTCCACGCACATGATCGCCGCCGCGATGGTCGCGCGGCCGAGCGGGACGCTCGGCACGTACGCCTACGCGACGTTCGACGGTGGACGACACTGGGAGGCGTCGCGCATCGCCCCGGCGGACAGCGCGCTCCTCGGCGGCGGCGATCCCCTCGTGTACATCACCCGCGATGGGACCGCGCTCTACGCCATGGCCGCGCGCGTGGATGGCCGTCCGGCCACGGTCGTGAGCCGCTCGACCGACGGCGGGCGCAGTTGGGGGAGCCCCGTACGCGTCAACTATCGCGACCGTCCATACATGGCGTTCGACACGACCGGGGGGCGGCTCGACGGCACGATCTACCTCGCGGGGCAGTTCGACGGCCCGTTCCTGCTCAGCTGGTCCGCGGACGATGGGAGGAGCTTCAGCCACCCCGAGATCATCACCCGCGACCTCGGCGGCCCCGACCCCACGATGCCGATCCGCGGGCTGCTCACCGACATGCTCGTCACGCCCGACGGGGCGCTCGTGATGCCGTTCGTGGGCGAGGTGGACATGCGGGACTCCACGCCGAAGCCGCCGGACTCGACGAAGGTGCTCGCGTTCCGCACCCTCGTGTCGGACGACGGCGGGCGCTCGTTCTTCGCCATGCGCGACGGCCCGCGCTGGCACACGGGGAGCGGCTATCGTCTGCTGCAGGCGACGGCGGCGCCGCGCGCCGCCATCGACCAGTCACGGGGGGCCTATCGCGGGCGCCTCTATCTGGTGTGGTCCGATTGGGACGCGCGCCGCGGGGCGTTCGTCATCGAGCTCGCCGCGTCGAGCGATCTGGGCGCGTCGTGGCGAACGACCGTCGTGAGCGACGACGCGAGCGGCCACGACCCGGACAACCCGGCCGTGGCCGTGTCCCGCGACGGCATCGTCGCCGTCACGTGGAACGACCGGCGCGACGATCCGCGCAACCGGTGCTGGCGACTGTACGGCGCCATCTCCATCGACGGCGGCGGGAGCTTCCTGCCGAACGTGAGACTGAGCGACGCGCCCACGTGCACCAACACACCGGCCAACTGGATTCTCGACGCCCGATACCAGTACGACGACTGGACGGCGCCGGAACGGCCGCGCCCGGGATTCTTTCTCACGGCGTACGTCCCGGTGCGCTTTCCGAACGGCGGCGACACGCAGGGCCTCGCGGCGGATGCCGCCGGCGTGTTCCATGCGGCGTGGATCAACGGCGAGACGGGGACGCTGCAGCTCTGGTACACGGCCTTCGCCGTCGACTCGGCGCTCGCGGCGCGAGTGCGCGCGCACAACGCGGCGAGCACCACCGGGTCGGCCGGGTCGCCCCCGCCCGCGGGCACGGTGGAGCTGACGCAGGAGCTCGCGTTCTCGGTGAGCGATCCGAAAATCGACTTCCGGCACGGGACGCTCGAAATCACCATGCGGGTCACGAACCCGACGGCGCGGGCCGTGCGCGGCCCGATCGACGTCGTGCTCGACCGGATCGTGAGCGATGGCTCCAAGGCCATGGGACTCCAGAACCTGAAGGCCATCAACGCGGACAATCGGAAGGCGGGTGTGGGCGCGCGGTGGACGTTCAGCGCGGATGCGCCCGGTGGCCTTCCGCCCGGGGGGAGAACGAGCCCCCGCGTGCTGCGCTTCACGTTCGAGGGGGGAGTCCCCGGTGAACCGCTCGGCTACTTCGATCCGGCGTTTCGCATCTTCGCGCGCTGAGCGCTCGGCCATCGGCTCTCGGCCATCGGCTCTCGGCTACGGCCCAGCGTAGAGAGCCCTCGGCGTGTGCCACGAGCCGATGGCCGAGAGCCGAGAGCCGACAGCCGCGTCTTCCCGAGCGCCGCTCCGCCCGATGCGCGTGAATCGACAACTCTCATGACGCACGAGGCGCCGTTCGAAAAACATCGTGCACCGTGCCGGTCAGGACGACCACGCGCCATCACATCTTGGCTCTTGCCCGTCGCGCGGGGCGTTCTCATAGTGAGCGCGCCGACAAGAGCACACCCGGGGTGACCCGGGGTCGCAAAGCCAGGAGTCTCGCCGCCTGCCGGTGCGCGAGATCGTCCGGCTGCCGAAGCGCGATGCGGCGGTGACGCCGCGTTCGAGATCCCAGTGGTCTCGGCCCTTGTCGGAGCAAGTCGGCCAGGGCTGGATCGCGGGATCTCCGCGGATCTCTCCGGCCCTGGCCACGGAGGCCCACTCCTCAGCCGGAGGTCACACGCATGCAGTCACGATCTCGACTCGGGTTGGCGATCGCCCTGGGGCTCGGGCTCGCGACCACCACGGCCTGCAGCGACGCGCCAGCGCCGACGGGGGCCGACCCGGCGCGCGGGCTGTCACTCGAGATGCGCGACGGATCGCACGGGGGGAACGAGCACTTCTTCTTCCTCCCGCCGCTGGCCGGCCACCAGCCGCGGTTCGCCGGCGTGTTCGACACCACCATCACGCCCGTCGTGTCGGTGTGCGAGGTCGATGGCGATGCGTGCGGCCGCGCGGTCGCCGAGCTCACCACGGCTGGCGCGGGCTCCGAGTCGCTCAGGCGCACCGCCGCGAGCGCGGCCGACGCCCACTGGTCCGGGGAGTGGCACACCGCCGGCTCCGCCCTCGACTCGGGGAAGACGTACCGGATCGAGGTGTCGACGCGCGGGCAGGTGCTGGGGAGCGCGGATGTCATCGCCGCGCGCTCGGCGTCGGAGGCGCGCGACATCGAGGCGAACGGGTCGATCGCGGTCGTGATCGGGGAGACGCTCCCGATCGCGTTCCGCATCGAGGTCGGCGCGTACGTCGAGCAGCGGTTCACCGACGTCTCGCGGCTCTCCCCCACCGACGCGACGATCCACTACAACCCGCTCGACCCGGTGATCGCCACGCGCCCGGCCGGGGATGGCGAGGTGCTGCAGTACCAGGGCGACCGCGACTCCACGGGCACGCTCACGCGCCTCACCGGCTTCACGAAGTTCGCCTGGGCCAACCCGGGCGCCCGCGACCGGGTGGTGATCGGAGCGAACGGGCTGCCGTCATCGGTCACGCTGCGCGACGGCGCGCGGACGGTCTTCGCGTATCTCGGCGGCACCCGCGTGAAGGTCACCGTCACCCTGGCGAGCGGCGCGACCGCCGTCAGCCACTTCGACCTCGCCGCCACCCCGCCGGCACCGGCGGATACGACGTCCACGGTCACCGCCCCCGCGTCGGCCGCGCCGGGAAACTCGGTCCGCGTGCAGATCGCGGCGGGAGGGCTCGCGCCCGTGGCCGGGGCGATGGTGGCCGGCCACTACGACATCGTGGACGACGCCACGAACACCACCGTGGCGAGCCTGAGCTATCGCGCGTCCGAGCAGGGGAGCGGGGTCTATCTCTCTCCGCTCCCGGTGCTCCCCGCGCCGAGCGCGAGCCGCGAGCAGGTGCTCCGGGGGACGTGCGCGCAGCTGGAGAGCGCCGCGTCCGCGTACTGCGCCCTCGGCGGCGCCGTCGGCTTCTTCTCGGGCGCGACGGCGGCGTGCGGCGCGCTCGCCGCCGTCCCCGGCGACGGGCAGGCGCTCGAGGCCGCGTGCGAGCGAGCCTTCGCCGTCGCCGGCGCGACGTGCGCGGTGGCGAGCGCGTGCGAGCTGTTCACGAAGGCGTTCGACGCGGGAACGCTCGTCCCGGGATCGCGGCTCGAGGTGTACGCGGAGGTGCGCGCGGCGGGGAACACGAGCCCGGTGACGCAGCACCAGACGTTCTCGGCGCCATTCCCGTCGACGCTCGACTTCGCGTTCGACGTTCCGTTCGCCATCAGCATCACCACGAGTCCGGTCGATCCGCAGATCTACGAGGACTACGTGGCGGTCACCACGGTGCGGCCGATCGTCGCCGGCCGGAGCCTGAGCGTCGCCTCCGACCTGCAGGGCACGGACGGGTTCCACCTGTCCGACGGTCCGCGTCCGCTCGACCCGAACTACCAGTCGTTCTTCGACATTCCCGGTGGGCCGGCGGGCGTCGTGGACGTGATCCACAGCGTCGTCGCGGGCCAGGAGGCGGTCACCTCGTTCACCTTCTGAGTCGCCACCCGCCGGCGCGCGGTGCCGGGGCGGACACTCCGGCACCGCGTCCGCGCGGAGCCCGACCCCGATCGGGCTCCCGCCATGCATCGCCGCACTCTGATGTCAGGTCCACCAGGGGCACGCCCATGGACCCTCACGACACGTCGACAAGGATACCGGAGGCCCTGGTGCTGCTCCTGTCTCTCATAGGTTGGCTCGCCTCGCGGCTCTCGAGGCCCGATCGCCGGCGTTTCCGCGCGACCGGGCTCGCCTCGCTGTGGGGCGTGTCCGCGGCCGATGACGCCGTGGGCGCCGAATCGGGGGGCACGGCGTCGGAGTAGATCCAGCCGAACGGTCCCCCAGCGGGATCAGCTCACCTTCGCCTCGCCCCGTCCCGCGCGCCGCTCTCCAGGTAGGCCACCAGCACGCGCTTGAGCTCGCGGATCATCGTGCGATGTGGCGGCGTGGGCACCTGTGACGTGCGCTCGGCCACGCCATCGATGACGGCGAGCATCGTGGCGCCGCGCGCCGCGCGCTCGGCCGCCGTGGCGCGCGGCTGGCACTCCGCCACCACGCGCTCCGCCAACTCCAGCATGAGCCTCTCGATCTGCGCGTCGCAGCACTCCGTGCCGCGCTCACGGACGTACCGGATGACCGACAGCAGATCGGGGTGGCTCTCGTTGTAGTCGAACAGCGGATCGACGAAGCGATCGACGGCCTCCCTGGTGGAGAGCGCCGACCATCTCGTGTGGCCGAGCCGCTCCAGGAGCGCACGCAGGCTCGCCTGGTGTCGCGCGGCGAGCGCGTCGAGGACGGAGACCTGATCGGGGAAGAAGTGGTACATCGACCCGATCGTGGCGCCCGATCGCGTCGCGATGCCGTGCATGGTGACGCCGGCGATCCCCCGCTCGGCGACCATCTCCGCGGCGGCGTCGAGGATGGCCTCCACGCGCCGCTGCCCTCGCTCCTGCAGTGGGCGGCGTGCCTCGGTGGAGCGCACGGCGGCGGATGCGCCCGACGCGCCGGCGCGCGCGACGCTCCGGCGCGCCGATGATGGGGCCTTCCGTTTCGGCTGTCCGCCGACGCGCGGCGTGCGGCCCGAGGCGCGTCGGCCGGGACGTTTTTCCCTCATAACGAACGCCCTCCCGGTGAGGTTCCCGCGGCCGTCCCACCTCCATGATAGCACCCGCGCCCCCCTGGCGCACGCGCGCGCGGTCGCGCGGGAACATTGTCGCACCCGACGCGCTTCACGAGTAGACGAGATGCTCTAGTTACGCGTCACGCGCGTAATTGGACGACACGCTCTAGTTTTTCGGCCGCCGGGGCGGCGGCCGATGGCGCGTGCGGCGCTCCCGCTGGAGCGCCCGCGCGCCGATCCCGCGGCCCGGGGGCGCCATCGCGAGGCGTGCGTGGCGCGGGGCCGTGGTTCAACCTCACCCGCGGAGCCAGGGGCTCCGAGGAGACCGTCATATGATGCGCAACACCATCACGAGCCGTCTCTCCGTTGCATCGTCCATGATCACCACGCTCGCCGCCGCGGGTGCGCTGGCGGCCGCGGCGCCCGCCGCGCAGGCGCAGGCGCAGGCGCCGGCCACGCCAGGCACGGTCGCGGGCGCGGTCGAGGTGCGCCCATTCGTCGGCGCCTTCCTGCCCACGGGCGATCTGAGCGACCAGCTCGAGTCCGCGGTGCTCGTCGGCGCGCAGGTGGGCTGGCACTTCCACCCGAACCTCGCGGTGACCGGCTCTTTCGCCTGGGCGCCCACCAAGGACAAGACGACGGCGATCACCGGCAACGACCTGTTCACCGGCCGCGAGGAGAAGGTCGACCTGTTCCAGTACGACATCGGGCTCGAGGGGCGGCTCCCGATCGCGACGGAGGCCGCGTGGGGCGTGACGCCGTACGCCACGCTCGGCGTGGGCGGCCGCACCTACAGCTATCGTGACATCGACGACGTCGACTCGCAGACCAACTTCCTCGGCTTCGGCGCCCTCGGCGTCGACATCGCGCCGAAGACCGGGATCCTCGGCATCCGGCTCGAGGCGCGCGACTACGTGTCGGCGTTCAAGGGGCTGCGCGGCGAGCTCGATGAGCGCAAGGCGCGCAACGACGTGCAGCTCGCGGGCGGGCTGACGTTCCACTTCTGACCGGCGCCGTGCGGCCGTCACCGGGGTCCGGCATCGCGGCGCGATGCCGGGCCCCGTCGTCGTACGGGCACGAGGCGTGGCGGGCGCGGCCCGCCCGGGAGGGGGGGGGGCACGCGGCTGTAATGAAACGACCCACTCGGTGCCGGATCGTTAGCCGCTTCCAATGATCGTCGCGGGACTCCGCGCGACTCCGAACGTCCGCGCGCGCCGGGCGTTGCCGCACGAGGCGCGAAGTCGTCCGTGAACAGCAACACGGATGACTTCAACCCGCACGACCCAAGGAGCTTTACCGGCGCATGCTTCGGTCCTTTCGCATTGCCGTGACCGCGCTACTGGTCACCCCGCTCGCCGCGTTCGCGCAGCAGTCGCGCGGCTCGGACGGCGGCAGTGGCCCCAATACCAGTCAGGCGTACTTCGAGTTCCAGGTGGAGAAGCCCGCCCTCCCGCGCGAGGGGAACCCGCGGCCGCGCTACCCGGCCAGCCTCCTCCGGCGGGGCATCCCCGGCGAGGTGCTGGCGCAGTTCGTGGTGGACACCAACGGCAAGGCCGACGTCTCCACGTTCGTGATCCTGCGCGCCTCGGATTCGACCTTCGTCAGGCCGGTGCGGGAGATCATTCCACGACTGCGCTTCTACCCGGCCGAAGTCGCCGGCCAGCGGGTGCGGCAGCTCGTGCAGCAGTCGTTCCTGTTCGTCGCGCGCAAGTGAGCGCGCGGCGGGGCGCGCGGTGACGCCGCCGGCCTCGTGATGACTCGTGCCTCACGCCGCCGCGGCGGCGTGAGGCGCTCTCATGATTGGACCTCCCAATCGGACTTCCCAGCGCGATCCCGATGACGCCGCGGCACGCGGCGCGCCGCCCCGATCGCGAGACGCGTACGACGTCATGCACACATCGCTCAGGCTCAGCTTCGCTCAGAAGGTCATCATCCTCCCCGCGGTCGCGACCGCGACGCTGGTGCTCGTGCTGTGGGTCACCACCACCGGCAACCGGGCCAACCAGCAGCAGCTGGAGGCGATCAAGAACGGGTACTATCCGTCGGTGCAGGGGAGCCGGAGCCTGCAGGAGATCCTGATCTCGCTGCACCGCAGCTTCCAGGACGCGGTGCAGGAGCGGAACCCGATCCGGCTGCGCCAGGCCGAGGAGCTGGCCACGCGCTTCGACACCGCGCACGCGGAGCTGCAGCGGAACCCGGTGTCGTATCACGCGGCGCTCGACACGATCGGCCGCGACTTCGACACGTACTACCGGCTCGCGTCGACGAGCACGCAGCGGCTGATCGGGCAGAACCTCGACGAGAGCGTGCTGGTGGCGCAGGACTCGGCGAACCGCCTGTACACCGAGATCCGGCGCGCGTTGGGCGGGGTGACGGAGCGCGACACGAAGGCGATCGCGAGCGCGTTCACCGCCGCCGAGCAGGTGCAGCAGCGCACGTCCAAGCGGCTCGTGATGATCGCCGTGGTCGCGATGGCGGCGCTCGGGCTGCTCGCCGTGTTCGCCGTGCGCGCGCTCACCCGCCCGGTGAACGAGGCGGTGCGCGCCGCCAACCGGATCGCGCAGGGCGACATGAGCGCCGAGATCGTGGTACGGACGAACGATGAGATCGGCCAGCTCCTCATGGCCATGCAGGGGATGGTGCAGTACCTGCGGGAGATGGCGGCGACGGCGGATGCGATCGCCGCCGGAGATCTCTCGCGCCGCGTGACGCCGCGGTCCGAGGTCGACGCGTTCGGCCACGCGTTCGCGAGCATGTCGGACTACCTGGGCGAGATGGCCGGCGTGGCCGAGCGCGTGGCGGGGGGCGACCTGCTGGTGCGCGTCGAGCCTCGATCGGCGGATGACCAGTTCGGCCGCGCCTTCGCGACGATGGCGGACTACCTGCGCGAGATGGCCGAGGTGGCGCGCGGCATCGCGGGCGGTGACGTGGGCGTGCGGGTGACGCCGCGCTCCGACGCGGACAGCTTCGGGCACGCGTTCGTGGCGATGACGGAGATGCTGGCGCGGACGATGTCGGCGCTCCGGGGGAGCGCGGGGGCGATCTCGGCGGCCGCGACGCAGGTGGCGGCGTCGGCGCAGACGCTCTCCGGCGGCACGCGCGACGAGACGGCGGCGGTGCAGAGCACGCTCGCCCACGTCGAGCGCGTGAGTACGCTGGCGTCGCAGACGGCGCGGAACGGGGAGCAGCTCAAGGGGATGGCGCAGCGGGGCGTGCGCAACGTGGAGGAGGGGAGCGCCGCGGTGCGCGAGACGATCGCGATGATGCGGACGATCCTCGATCGCATCGCCGTGATCGACGACATCGCCACGGAGACGAACGTGCTCGCGCTCAACGCCTCGATCGAGGCGGCGCGCGCCGGGGAGCACGGGCGCGGCTTCGCCGTGGTGGCCACGGAGGTCCGCGGCCTCTCGGAGCGCAGCCAGCGCGCCGCGGTGGAGATCCGCGAGCTGGCGTCGAAGAGCCAGGACATCACCACGCGCTCGGGGGCGCTGCTGTCGGAGCTCGTGCAGTCGATGGGGCAGACGATGGAGATCGTGCAGGAGGTCTCGGCCGCCGCCGTGGACCAGTCCACCGGGATCTCCGAGGTGCACGGGGCGATGCGGCAGGTGAACAGCGTCGCCACGCAGAACAGCGCCGCGGCGGAGGATCTGGCGGCGACGGCGCAGGAGATGTCGGCGCAGGCGGAGTCGCTGCAGGAGCTCGTGCACTTCTTCCGGGCCGGTGAGGAGGAGCGGGACGTCGTGGGGGCGGGGGTGTAGGGGGCGGCTCTCGGCGGTCGGCTCTCGGCTCTCGGCCCTCGGCTGCGGTACGTGCCGGGGGCCCGTCCGGGGTCGCCGGCGCGACGTTCTGGACTTCTTGGTCCGTTATGGTTACCATGTGGGCGGACCCGGGATGGAGGCAGTCGGATGGCTCGGCCGCGCGAGTTCGATGAGCAGCAGGCCCTCGACGGGGCGCTCGACGTCTTCTGGCGATGCGGCTACGAGGGCGCCTCGCTGGCGCAGCTGCTCGACGCGACCGGGCTGAGCAAGAGCAGCCTCTACGAGACGTTCGGCGACAAGCGACGGCTCTTCCTCACCGCGTTCGACCTGTATCAGGAGCGGCAGCTCGCGCAGCTCGAGGAGCTGCTGCGGACGAGGAAGCCGGCGCGGCGGTCGATCGAGCGGTTCCTGCGGCGCGTGGTGCACCGGCCGTCGAACCCGTGGGGGTGCATGGTCTGCAACGAGGCCGTCGAGCTCGGGCCGCACGATCCCGACATCGCGAAGCGGATCGCGCGGCACCTCGAGCGGGTGGAGGCGGTCCTCACCCGCGTCGTCGAGCGCGGCCAGCGCGACGGCTCCATCGGCACGCGCTCGACGGCGCGGGCGCTGGCGCGCTTTCTCGTGATGAGCTGGAACGGGCTGCAGGTGCTCGTCCGCGCGAAGTCGTCGCAGCCGCTGCTGGACGACGCGCTCGCGCTGGCGCTCTCGGCGCTCGACTGATCCCCGCATGCGGCGCCCACCGCCCTGTCGGCCTTATTCCGGACCGATATGTCCATAATTGAGCCCGGTCGCCCCTCCGACCCGGACGACCTCCGGGCGATCGTCCGGCGGCCGGCGGCTGGCCGCCGGGCGACGCCGGCATGATCCCGGGCTGACGCCCGGCCGTGGTACCCGCACGCGGATTCGTCCGCGCCATTTTGGACCGAATGGTCCGCAACAACCTGGACCCCAACCGAGGACGGCATGACAGCGAACGCGAACAAGACTTCGGCGGAGCTTCTCGAGCCCGCCACGCTCGGCACGCTCAAGCTCCGAAACCGCGTGGTCATGGCTCCCATGACGCGCAACCGCGCCGATGCCCGCGACGCGCCGCAGGCGATGAACGTGGAGTACTACCGGCAGCGCGCCAGTGCCGGGCTGATCGTGACCGAGGCCTCGCAGGTCTCGGCGCAAGGGAAGGGAAACCACCGCAGTCCCGGCATCTTCACCGAGCGCCAGGTCGACGGGTGGCGGGCGGTGACCGATGCGGTGCACGCGCGCGGCGGGTGCATCTTCCTCCAGCTCTGGCACTGCGGCCGGATCTCGCATCCGGTGCTGCAGCGGGACGGCGAGCTCCCCGTGGCGCCGTCGGCGATCACGCCCGCGGGCATGGTGTTCACCGGAGCGGAGCGCCAGCCGTTCGTCGCCCCGCGAGCGCTCGCGCCACACGAGATCCAGGAGGTCGTCGAGCAGTTCGGACGGGGCGCGGCGAATGCCAGGACCGCGGGATTCGACGGCGTCGAGATCCACGCGGCGAACGGCTACCTCATCGACCAGTTCCTGCGCGACGGCACGAACCGCCGGACGGATGCCTGGGGCGGCCCGGTGGAACGGCGGGCACGGCTGCTCCTGGAGGTGGTGGAGGCGGTGTCCTCCGTCTGGGGGAGCGGTCGCGTCGGCGTTCGCGTCTCGCCGATCAACCCGTTCAACGACATCCACGACAGCGACCCGGCGGGCACGTTCGGCTACGTGGCGCGGCGGCTCTCTCGGCTCGGGCTGGCCTATCTCCACGTGGTGGAGTCGGGACCGGAGCCGTTCGACTGGGGGATGCTCCGGGAGCAGTTCCAGGGGACGTACATGGCCAACGGGGGCTACGATCGCGATCGCGCGGTCGCCGCGCTGCGCGAGGGGCGCGCGGAGCTGATCTCCTTCGGTGCGCCGTTCATCGCCAATCCCGATCTCGTCGAGCGCCTCCGGGATGGTCTCCCCCTGGCCGTCGGGGACCGCGCGACGTTCTACGGCGGCGACGCGCGCGGATACATCGACTACCCTCGCGCGACGGCGGCGTGATGGTCACCGTCCCTCATCACCCCTCCAGTGCGTGTCGCTCCCTCGCCGCGGACGCGAGCCTGGCGAGCATCTCCGTCAGCGCCAGCAGATCGCCTCGCTCCAGCGCGAGCAGCTCGGGGGGCGGCTCGTGGAAGGCGCGGAGGATCGCGTCACGCGTTCTCGCGCCGCGCTCGGTGAGCACGACGAGCTTCACCCGCCGGTCGCTGGCGATCGTGCGACGCTCCGCCAACCCCTTCCGCTCGAGCCGGTCCACCACCCACGTGGCGTTGGACGCGTCGGTGCCCCACGCCTCGGCCAGCGCGCGCATGCGCATTCCCTCGGCCACGTCGAGGGAGTGCAGCGCCTTGGCGTCGTTGGGGGTGAGCCCGTGGCGCTCCAGCACCGCGTCGCGCCGCCAGCGCGTGCTCATGAAGAGCTGGAAGAGCTGCCGCCACGCCTCCCCGGCCAGCGCCCGCTTGCTGGATGATCTCGCCATGGGGCGACAAGGTAGCGCGCGCGGGCGGGACGGTCCAGCATGTAATACATTTGAACCTCTCGGATAGTTGAAACAATTCAAGTATCAGCACGTTCTTGCTGATGGGCCCCGGGTCCCCCGGGGCCCCGGGCCCCGCGCGGCGCGGCTCTGGTCTCGATCGGGAGTGGTTGCGATGACGGACGACATCACGGAGCTCGGCCTACGATGGATGGCGGCACGACGCCGTGGGGACGCGCGCGCGCTCGACGCCATGCTCTCCGACGACTTCACCGCGGTCGAGCCGGGCGGGGTCGTGCTCGACCGGGAGGCGTGGCTCGAGCGGTACGCCTCGGGCGAGCTGGCGCACTCGTCGCTCGCCTCCCACGACGTGCGGGTGACGCCGGTCGGACCGTACGCGGTGGCGATCGGTGTGCAGGAAGAGGAGCGCACGTACAGGGGGCGACCGTCGCGCGGCACGTTCCGCGTGATGCAGATCTTCATCAACAGGGCTGGCCGGTGGCTGCTGCAGGGGGTGCACACGAGTCCCCTGGTCGGGCGTCCCGCGCCGGCCGGGGGGTGACCATCACATGACGCACACGATTCGACTCTTCCCGCCGATCGAGGGCGCGATGTGCGTCGCGGCCTCGCTGGTGCACCGGGGCGTGCTCGTCGGCGCGGGGGTGGCGCGGCGCGCGCCGGCCGGAGCGCCCGGAGACTTCGCCTCCACCGCACGGAGGTAGCCATGGTCGCAGCCACGGGCGCGTTGCGCGATGAGGTAGCGCTGGTCACGGGCAGCTCGCGCGGGATCGGCGCCGCGGTCGCCGAGCTGTTCGCGCGCGAGGGGGCGACGGTGGCCGTGCACGGGAGGGATGAACGGGCGATGGCCACCGTGTGCGGGAAGATCGAGCGCGCCGGCGGGCGGGCGATCGCCGTGGCGGCGGACGTCACGAGGTTCGGCGACATCGAGGCGATGCGCGAGCGGGTCGAGCGGGAGCTCGGTCCCGTGAGCGTTCTCGTCGCCAACGCCGGCGGCAGTCACACTCCCCCCGGTCCACTCGACGAGATCAGCGAGGACGGGTGGCGCGCATCGGTGGACGGAAACCTCACGGCCACCTTCCTCACCCTCAAGAGCTTCCTGCCGGGGATGCGGGAGCGGCGACGCGGGAACATCATCACGATCTCGTCGGCCGCCGCTCGCCGCCCGCACCCACGCTCGCCGATTCCGTACGCCGCCGCCAAGGCGGGGATCCAGATGCTCACCCAGCACCTCGCCGCGCAGGTCGGGCCGCTGGGGATCCGTGTGAACTGCATCGCCCCGGAGACGATCCTCACCGAGCGGAACGAGCAGCGCATTCCCGAGGATCAGATCGGTCCGCTCATCGCCGCGCACCCGATCCGTCGCCTGGGCACCCCCGACGACATCGCCCGCGCGGCGCTCTTTCTCGCGTCCGACCAGTCGTCGTGGATCACCGGCGTGATCGTCGACGTGGCGGGAGGGGCGGTGACGGGGTGACGGAAGGCGCGTCGCGGCGGCGGACGGGGCGGGAGACTGGGTGCTCGGGAAGACCTGGCTGTCGGCTCTCGGCTCACGGCGCTCGGGACGACGCGGCTGTCGGCTCTCGGCCATCGGCTCTCGGCTTGCGGCACACGCCGAGGGCTCTCTGCGCTGGGCCGAGAGCCGAGAGCCGAGAGCCGATGGCCGATGGCCGATGGCCGATGGCCGATGGCCGAGAGCCGATGGCCGCCGTCCTCAGACCGGCGGCGGCGCCTCCCGGTCGATCTCGCGCGCGGTGGCGGAGCGGCCGGAGGGGATGGTGTCGCGCAGCGCGCGTACGCGGTCGCGGTTTTCGAGCACGCCGCGGTACTGGCGATCCACGATGGCGCGGACCTCGGGGGTGAGATCCTTCGCGAGCGCATCCTCGTAGTTCTTCACGGCGACGTCCTCGCCGCGCAGCGCCTCGTCCAGGATCGCGTGATCGTCGTTGGACGAGATCGCGGTCCTGAGGTTGAGCCACGCGCGATGCAGCGCGCCACTGGCCGTTCCGCGATGCTCGGGGTCGCCGCCCAACCGTCGCACCTCCGCTTGCAGCTCGGTCTTCCCCCGTTCGATCAGCCGCACGCGATTGTTGAAGAACGCTCTCGCCTCGCTGTTGTGAACGGCATCCGCGCACTGACGGAACCCCTTGATGCCATCCTCGGATGTCTCGATGAGATCGTTGAGCACCGAGATGATGTCGTCCGTGTTGGTGGCCATGTTCGTACTCCCCCAGCAGAGGTGAATCTGTCGCCTGGTGCGGACTGGCCGGGGCTGCACGATCCGTACCGATGGGGGATGGCGAGACACGGCTGTCAGCTCTCGGCTCTTAGGCTTAGGCTCGAGGCACACGCCGAGGGCTCCCTACGCTGGGCCGGTAGCCGAGAGCCGATGGCCGGGAGCCGACAGCCGTGTCCCCCCCGCGCCGACAGCCCCCCGCCCGGGTAGCCCCCTCCATCCTCCCGCCCCATATTCCCGCCCGGCAACCCTGATGTACGTCGGTCCCATACATGGGAGGCTCGTGCTCGTGCGACATTCCGCTCTCCGCTCGTCCCTCGTTCTCGTCACTCTCGGTGCTCTCGCCGCCGCGGCACCCACCGCGCGCGCGCAATCCCAGGATCTCTACTCGGCCATGCGCTGGCGCGAGATCGGCCCCACGCGCGCCGGGCGCGCCCGCGCGCTCTCCGGCGTGCCGAGTCAGCCCAACGTGTTCTACGTCGGCTTCGACAACGGCGGCGTGTGGCGCTCCACCGACTACGGGTCCACCTGGCACCCGCTGTTCGATGACCAGCCCACCGGCTCCATCGGCGCGATCGCCGTCGCGCCCTCCGATCCGAACGTGATCTACGTGGGGAGCGGCGCGGGGATCATCCGCCCGGACCTCGCCACCGGCGACGGGATGTACAAGTCCACCGATGCCGGGAAGACGTGGACGCACCTGGGGCTGCGCGAGAGCCAGATGATCGCGCACATCGCCGTCGACCCGAAGAACCCGGACCGGCTGTTCGTGGCCGTGCTCGGCCATCCGTACGGCCCCAACCCCGAGCGCGGCGTGTTCCGCTCCACGGACGGAGGGCGCACGTTCGAGAAAGTCCTGTACAAGGACGAGTACACGAGCGCCAACGACGTGCGCATCGACCCGAGCGACCCGAACGTCGTGTACGCGGCGCTCTGGCAGCAGCAGGAGGGCTTCCGCGAGAGCGCGTCGTTCGGTGGGGAGGGGGGCGGGATCTACAAGTCCACGGACGGCGGGACCACGTGGAAGAAGCTCGAGAACGGACTGCCCACGGTGCTGCAGGCGAATCTGGGGATCGCGGCGAGCGACCCGAAGGTGCTCTACGCCACCGTCGCGGGCGCCACGCCCGGCGGGCGCGCCGGCTTCGGCGGCGGGCAGATCGGCTTCTACAAGACGGTCGATGGTGGTGAGCACTGGACGCTCGTGAACGGCGCGGGCGTGCAGGGACGAGAGCCCGACAACCGCCCGCTCGGGCGCATCGGCGGGGGCGACCTGCCGACGATCGCCGTCGATCCCACCAACGAGAACGTGGTGTACAGCGCCTCGGTGGTGTTCTGGCGCACGGAGGACGGCGGCGTGACGTGGTCCGCCGTGCGTGGCGCGCCGGGCGGCGACGACTACCAGAAGATCTGGATCAACCCCACCAACCCGAACATCATCCTCGTGGTGACCGACCAGGGCGCGGTGGTCTCCGCCAACCGCGGCGCGTCGTGGAGCAACTGGTACACGCAGCCCACGGCGGCGATGTACCACGTGTCCACCGACAACACCTTCGTGTACCGGGTGTGCGGCGGCCAGCAGGACTCGGGCTCCGCGTGCGTGGCGAGCCGCTCCATGGATGGCGAGATCACCTTCCACGACTGGCACCCCGTCAACATCCAGGAGTACGGGATGGCCGCCCCCGATCCGCGCGATCCGGACCTGGTGTACGGCGGCATGCGCACGAACGTCTCGCTCTACAATCGGAAGACGGGGCAGACGACGTACGTGGGCCCGGACCTGAGCGGACACGACGCGAGCGGCGACAGCTTCGGGCGCAACGTGCGCACGATGCCGCTCGTCTGGTCCCCGGTGAATCCGGACGTGCTGTTCTACGCCTCGAACGTGGTGTGGAAGACCACCGACCGCGCGCACAGTTGGACGCGCATCTCCCCCGACCTGGCGCGCAAGACGTGGAAGGTGCCGGCGACGGCCGGGAAGTACGCGAGCGAGGTGAAGCCGACGGCGCAGGGGACGATCACCGCGCTCGCGCCATCGCCCAGGAACGTGAACGTGCTGTGGGCGGGAACGGACGACGGCAACGTCCAGGTGACCATGGATGGCGGCAAGTCGTGGACGAACGTCACGCCGTCGGCGATCGCGCCGTGGACGCGCATCTTCAACATCGATGCCGGCCACTTCGACGAGGGGACCGCGTACGTCGCGGCGAACACGATGCGCATCGACGACATGAACCCGCACTTCTGGCGCACGCACGACGGCGGGAAGACGTGGACGGAGATCGACCACGGAATCGCGCCGGGCGCCGTGGCGAACGCGATCCGCGAGGATCCGCGGCAGAAGGGGCTGCTCTACGCCGCCACCGAGACGCAGGTGTGGGTGTCCTTCGACGATGGCGATCACTGGGAGTCGCTCCGCATGAACATGCCGGCGATCTCCGTGCGCGACATCCAGGTGAAGGATGACAGCACCTGCCTCTGCGCCGACCTCATCGCCGGGACGCACGGACGCGGCTTCTGGATCCTCGACGACGTGACGCCGCTCCGACAGGTGGCGCGGGCGCGTGCCGCGAAGGAGGCGTACCTGTACGCGCCCGCCCCGGCGGTGCGCGTTCGTTTCGGCACCAACGATCCCACGCCGTGGCCCCCCGAGCTTCCGGCAGGCCAGAACCCGCTCCCCGGCGGAATCATCGACTACTACCTGGCCGCCGATGCGAAGGGCCCGGTGAAGCTCGACATCCTCGACGCCGCCGGGAAAGTGGTGCGCTCGTACTCGAGCGATGATCCCGTGCTCGATCCGCACCCGGCGCTCGACCCGAAGGCGTACGATGAGCTCTGCCAGAGGAAGCCGACCGCGCCTCACTGCGAGCTCCCGCTCTACTGGCCCGCGCCTCCCATGATCATCGCCACCACGAAGGGGATGCACCGCGTGTGGTGGGACCTGCACTACGAGCCGGTGACCACGGAGGAGCAGGGCGGCGGGGGAGAGGACGCCACCGGGGCGGTCCCGCACCGCACGTATCCGACGGTGAACGCGCCGTGGGCGCCACCCGGCCGGTACACGGTGCGCCTCACGGTGAACGGCGAGCAGTACACGCAGCCGCTCACGCTGAAGCTCGATCCGCGCGTGAAGACGCCGTCCGCGGGGCTGGCGAAGCTGGCGTCGCTGTCGAAGGAGATGTACGACGGCGCCGTCGCCGCGCAGGCCGCGTACGTGAAGGCGCGCGCGCTGTCCGACGAGCTGGGGCGCGCGCACGCCGCCAGCGCCGCCGCGCTCAGGGCGCGCGTCGACTCGATCGCGCCCGCGCCGGTGCAGGGGGAGCGCCCGCGCTTCCGCCGGCGGGGCGCGCCCGCACCCGTGACCACGCTCGACGGCGCGCGCGACGCGCTCCTCGCCGCGGCGATGGCGATGCAGAACGCGGACGTGACGCCGACGGCGGTGCAGGTGGCGGCGTGCGAGCGCGCGCGCCGCGAGGCAGCGACGGTGATGGCGCGGTGGAAGGCGCTCGAGGCTGCTGGGCCCGCGGCGTCGAGCGAGAAACGGTAGGGGCTGGTGACCGGGGAGCACCGAACGACCGGTCACGGAACGCGACGGGGCGCCGGCACGTGCCGGCGCCCCGTCGCGTTCCTCCCCCTCCCCCTCCCCCTGGCCTTCCCCCTGGCACGTCATCCGGCGTCCGGGGTATGAGGTGCATCGCCGCGATGGGCGCTGCAGGGTGGCGCGAATCGTGAAAGACGACGCGCTCGTCGGTCGCCTCATCTGGAGCACATCATGGAAAGCAGCGAGCACGAACAGCATCACGCGCACCTTCCCGGCCTTCGGTGCCACGCGCGCCTGGTGCTCGCCCTCGAGTCGGCCTTGCTGAGCGGCCGCCCGGACATCGAACGGCTCGACGCCGTGGTGGAGGAGTGTGTCGCGAACCTCCGCGCGCAGGAGCTGACCGAGGAGCAGGTCGTTCACACCATGATGGAGCTCGTGAGCGGCGTCACGGCGGGCAGCTGGTCGCGGTGTCCGGAGTGGGAGTCGGAGGCGCTCGCGGCCGAGGTCGCCGCACGGAGCGCCGCTGCGTATCGCCGCCTCACCTCGTGAGAGGAGGCACGATGCAACTGACGCTGACGTCCGAGGAAGCCGATGCGCTCCGCGAGGTGCTGACGGCGCACCTGGCCGCGCTGCGCGTGGAGATCGGCCGTGCCGATCACCGGAAGTTCCGGGACATGCTGCGCGAGCAGGACGAGATGTTCGAGCGCATCCTCGCCCAGTTGGGGACGAAGCCGGTCGCCGCGACGACGCCGAATCGCTCCGAGGGCTGACCCCGTTTCACGTCGACCGACGCACCGCCGCGGGGATCATGGATGCCTGCGGTGCGTGGTCGTCTTGCGCTTGGCCGGGGTGGACTCGGGATCGGCGGCCGTCACGGTGAGCGTGGCCCGCGCGCCGGAGATCCCCACCACCGACGCGCCGAGCGACTGGTCGCCCGCCGTGCGGCCGAGCGTCCATCGGGTGCGCGCGACGCCGTGGGCGTCGGCGGCCGTCTTGCGTGGCGACACGGCGCCCGACCGGGCCGTGAACAGCACGACCGCGCCGGGGACGGAGTTGCCGTAGACGTCCGTGACGGTGACGGACACGCTCCTGTCGAGGGGCTTGCCCGAGGCGCCCGTCGCCGGTGCCACGCCGAACGTGACGTTCGCCGGCGGCGCGGGGAGCGCGGTGGCGGGAACCTCCACCTCGCGCGACATCCCGGGAACGCGTGCCGTGAGGTGCCAGTCTCCGGCCTCGCGTGGCATCGTCCACCGGACGCGCGCGACGCCGGCGGAGTCGGTGGCCGGGGCGCTGTCGGAGAGCTCGCCGGCGCTCGCCTCGAGCGCGAGCGTGACGCCCGGCACCGGATTCCCCGCGGCGTCGGTGACGCGGAACACCAGCCGGTCGGGGAGGGGGGCGCGCACGCGCCCCTTCTGCGCGCGCCCGGACACCAGGGCGAGCTTCGCCGGCGCGCCGGCCGCGGCCACGGCGTCGATCCCGAGCGGGGGCACCGAGCGGCCGCTCCCCACGCGCACGCGCGCCTGCTGTACGCCCGACCGCGCGCCGAGCGTCCACGTCGCGTGCGCCTCCCCCAGCGAATCGGTGCGCGTCTCGATCCCCGTGATGCTCCCGCCGTCATCGGTGGACCACGACACGGGGACGTCGGCGAGCGCGCGCCCCAGCGAATCCGTCACGCGCACGCCGAGCGTGTCGGCGAGCAGGCGGCCGGCGGGACCGCGGAGCCCCTCGCGGAGCGCCGCCACCCGCGTGTTCGCCGCCACCGGCTCCGCCTCGGCGACGATGACGGCGGCGCTGTCCAGGTGCTCGTCGGTGGCGAGCAGACGCTGGCGACCGGGGAGCTCGCCGAGCGTCCAGCTCGTGTGCGCGCGTCCCTGCTCGTCGGTGACCACGACCGCGGGATCGGCCGAGCCGCGTCCGTCGCTCGTGCGGAAGCGCACCGCCTCGCCCGCGACGGGGAGGCCGCGCGTGGAGACCAGCCGCACCACGATGGGGAGCGGGAGCGGCCCACCGGCGCGCGCGCGCTGCTCCGCGCCGGAGACCACCTCGAGCGCCTTGGGGCGTGCCATCACCCTGGCCGGCACCTCCGCGGTGACGCCATCGATCGAGGCGGTGATCCGCGTCGTCCCCTGCGCGTGCCCCGTGGCGACGCCCGCCGAGTCGATCGAGACGACGGTGGTGTCGAGGGAGCGCCACGTCGTGGGGCGGCCGAAGGGGACGACGAAGCCGCGCGCATCGAGCGCGTGGACCGGGACCTGGCGCCGCTCGTCCTCGGAGAGCGTGAGCGCGCTGTCGCCGTTGAGGCGCACCAGCGCCACCTTCTGCCGGACCGTGATGCGGGAGCGCCCGAACGTCTCCCCGACGCTGGCGATGACCGTCGCCGTGCCCGCGCCCTCGGCGACCACGCGTCCACCGCCGATCAGCTTCACGACGCCCGGGTTGTCGTTGCTCCAGTGGATCGTCGCGCCGACGAGCGCCGTCCCGTTGTTGTCGGTGACGGTGGCGGCGAGCTGGATCGTGTCGCCGAGCGAGGCGAGCGTGTCGTTGGCGGGAGCGAGCCCCACCCAGCTCACGCCGAGGTCGCCCACCGTGAGGGCGAGCGGCGGGGCGGCGCCGATGAGCCCGTAGGAGTGGGCGAAGGAGAAGATCGTGACCGCCGCCGTGAGGGCGGAGAGGACGGCGGCGGTGATCTTGAACGCGAGGCTGAAGTGCGTCTTTCCGGGGAGGATGGGCATATGCGGAAGGACGGTGGGAAAAAGCGGGGGGTCACCGGGGTGAGAGGGAACTCATAGTTAGGCGGCAAGGGCTGCCGCGCGAAATGTGGGGGTGTCACGAAACGAGCGGCCGGGGGGAGTGTCGGAGGCCGTGATTACCGTGGGGTGGGACGG
>DASUXC010000052.1:0-24109 GCA_036378095.1 Gemmatimonadaceae bacterium
CCCACCGCCCGTACCCCGCCCGCGTGGCCACGATGTACCCCACCGCCACCGCCGAGCACTGCACCAAGAGATCGGTCACGTCGAAGATCCGGTCGCGCACGAAGATCTGCCCGATCTCGAGCGCGAGCGCCAGCCAGATACCCGGGAAGAGCGCCGACCACGCCCCGCGCCGCCGGAGCGGCCACACGGCGAGCAGCAGACCCAGCGGGAAGTACAGACAGAACTGCTCCACCAGATCCATCACCCCGAACAGGTCCTCGCTCGCGCCGAGCACGCCGAGCGGGGTGAGGTGCCTGGGCGTGAGCTGCCCGTGGATCTCGGCCACGATGGTGCGCGGCAGGAAAGGACGCCACGCCCACGCCACGAGGAGCAGCACGTAGAGCGCGAGCATCACCCGCCCCCGCCGCCGGCTCCGCGCCCGCGCGGCGATCGGCGGCACGCTCCACCAGGCGAGCACGGCGCCCGCCGCGATCCCGAGCGCGTGCGATGCGATCGCGCTCGCCTCGACCGGCTGACCGGCCACGCCGTGCAGCACCTCCACCACCGCCGAGAGCACCGTGCCCCCCACCGCCGCCACGATGCACGCGGCGCCGTACGGCATCCCCAGCTCCCCCAGCGCCACCACCGCGAGCACGCCCGCGGGAGCGAAGAGCGCCACGTCGAGCAGCGACATCCGATGCGGGTCGAACGGACGTACGGTGCCGAGCGCGTGCACCAGCCGGTGCCCGAACGAGCCGCCGCTCCCCGGGTCGCGCTCGCGACGGTACAACGGCGAGAACGCCTCGGCGCTCACCACGCCCGCGTACGCCGTCGCGATCGCGAACATCGGCACGCCGGCCACGGTGCGCATCCCGCGCGCGCGGTGCAGCAGGTGCACGGCGATCACGATCGACCCCGCGCCCAACAGCGCGCCGATGGTGTTCGTGGTCACGTCGTTGATGCTCGACGTGCGCGTACGCGAGAGGAGCTGCACCGCCTCCACGCTCACGCTGAGCGCGAATCCCTCGAGCGTGATGCGCCCGACCGCGCGCCACGGCCGCTCGGCGCTCGTGGTCACGAGGAAGACCACGCCGAACCCGGCGAAGAGCACCACGTTCCGCGCCGCATCCACCACGTCGATCCCGCGCGTGGCCCAGTGCAGCGCCCGCTCGAGCCGGATGGCCGTGCGCCCCGGATCGGGGTCCAGGTGCAGGTGGTTGAGCGTCGCCAGCAGCACCACGCACACGTACGCCGCGCGCGCGGCCATGCGAACGCGACGAAGCGTCTCCGGGTCGCGAATCATCTACTTCCAGTGGGTCGGTGAGTCGGTACGTCGGTTGGCCCGCGAGTGAGCCGACCGCGGACCGCCGGCGCTCCGGAGCGTCAGTATGCCCGCATGCCGCCCGCGGCGGGAGTGGGGTTGGCGTGCAGCCGTTCCGATTCCCGGTTCCCGATTCCCCATTCCCGCGCCTCCCCGCTGACCCGCCACCCCCGCCGATCGTCTGGATGATGTCCCCACCATCCGCTCATGCGCCTCGCTCTCCGCACCCCCACCGCGGTCGTGTTTCGCGAGTCCGGCACGTTCGGCTACGTGGCCGGGACGATCGTCGCGCTCGCCGGCGCCATCATCATCCTTCGTACGCTCGACTTCGTCGGGGCTGCCACCGCGCGCATCCTTCCCTTCGCGGTGGGCGCCGTGCTCGCCGGGATCGGAGGGTGGATCGTGCGGCGGGCGACGGCGACCACCTACGCGTTCGACCGGGAGCAGCGCGCGCTCGTCATCACCCGCAAGCGACTCGGCGAGCCGGCGACGTCGGAGCGCTATCCGCTGCGCGACGTGGCCGACGTGAAGCTCGAGGAGCGGCGCACGTCGCGCGGTGGCGCCCCCACGTACCGCGTGGCGATCCAGCTCGCGGGCGGACGCACGATCCCCTGCACCTTCTACTACTCGTCGGGACGCGAGGCGAAGGTGGAGATGGTGAACGCGGCGCGCGAGCTCCTCGCGCGCGCCGACGGCGTGGAGCGCGCTCCGGTCACCACGGGAGAGATCGTCGCCACCTCCCCGCCATCCCCGCGCGACGTCCGCTCCTCGCGCACCGCGCTCCGCCTCATCACCATCTTCTGCTCCCTCTTCCTCGCCGTGGGCGTGTGGACCGCGGGGCTACAATGGGAGCGGCTCTCGCGCTGGGTGCCGGTTCCGGCCACCGTGATGGCGACCTCCGTGGAGCGGCACGGCGGCTCGCGCAACGGCCCCACGTACGCGCCGCGCGTGATGTACCGGTACATGGTGAGCGGGCACGAGTACGTGCAGAGCCGGGTCACGCCGCTGTCGGAGAGCCGCGGCGGCCGGTGGGCGTGGGACGTCATCGCACGCTACCACCCCGGCCAGCCGACGACCGCCTGGTACGACCCGTCCAGGCCCGAGCGGGCGTACCTGCTGCACGAGTGGACGATGCTCCCCTTCATCTTCATCGCCCTCCCCCTGGCCTTCGTGGCCCTCGCCCGGTGGGCCGCCCGACGCGGAGCGTTGCGGTCGCGGGTGAGGGCGCGGCGAGCGACTCGGGCGACGGCCGGAGGCGCGTTACAGCGCGTCGGAGATGGTGGGCGCGAGCTGTAGGCGATGTCCGATTCCCGCGTGCTTCACCGCCCCACGCTGAACCCTCCCCCCACCAGCCAGTTCCCGTCCTTCAGGAAGACCCGGTTCACCCCCACGTCGGCGCGCACGCGGGAGCCGATCAGCATCCCGACCCCGGCGCCGAAGGTGAGCTGGAGCCCCGCCTCGCTCGACCCGGTGCGCACCACGCCCACCCCGACCCCCGGCGCGACCCACGGCACGAAGCGCAGGCTCGCTCCCCTCGGCACGAGCGACACGGGGAGCGAGAGGAGCCCCGACCAGAGCGTGGTGTCGGTCATCGCGCCGAACCCCGCGGCGGCGTGCAGCCCGACGTTCACCGTCCCCCCGCTCTCGCCGCGGCCGAGCGAGATGGCCACCAGCCGCTCGCTCACCCCCGCCGACGCCATCACGTTGGACTCGCACACCCCGTTGCAGTTCGGCCAGTGATAGCCCACGTCGAAGCCGAGCACCGCGCCGCGGAGCGGCACGTCCAGCCCGACGCCGAAGTTGTGGGTGTACTCGTGCTCATCGAAGCTCATGAGACCATAACGCACGCGGAACGCGGTGCGCGCGGGGCGCTCCCCCGTGATGCTCTCGTCGAAACGCATGGGGAGCGCGGCGAGCGGGGTGCGGATGAGCGCCATGTACGCCGCGGAGTCGCTCGCGTCCTGCCCCTGTGCGCGCGCGTCCCCCGCGAGCACGACGAGCGCCAGCGCCAGTGCCGCCGGGGTGGCGCGGAGTGGTGTGAGTGGTCGCATGGGATCCGCGAAGGGGTGGGACCGGCGGACGCACGGCCACCTGACGCCACGCCGTGTGACTCGAGGTCGCTCAACAATGCTGCGCGAGCGCGCCGAAGGCAACGTGGTACGATCCCCGACACCATTCGCGCGCGGTTGCTCCACGACGTAAATTCTCGTCATAGGAGGTCGGCGTCCGCGCCCTGGATGGTGCGGAGGCGCCTCCTGGCCACGACCACGCCACCCTCGGCGGCCGGCGATCGGGCGCCCTCGCGAGAGCGATCTCACCGTGACATCCCCCACCAAGACCTGCCCGCAGTGCGGCACGACGTACGACTTCGAGCAGCGCTTCTGCCCGCGCGACGGCTCGACGCTTCGCGCGCCGGCGGGGAGCGATCTCGTGGGCTCCGTGCTCGCCGACCGGTACCACATCATGCGCCGGATCGGGGAGGGTGGGATGGGGCAGGTGTACCTCGCCGAGCACGTGCGGATGAAGCGGCGCAGCGCGGTGAAGGTGCTGCACCAGGGGATGGTCAACGATCCCGAGGCGATCGCCCGCTTCAATCGCGAGGCGTCCAACGCGAGCCAGATCCAGCACCCCAACGTCGCCGCGATCTACGACTTCGGTGAGACGGCCGATGGGCTGATCTACCTCGCCATGGAGTACATCGACGGCGAGCCGCTCACCCGCATCATCGAGCGCGAGGGGGCGCTCTCCGCCGCGCGCGCCGCGGAGATCACCCGTCAGGTGGCGAGCGCCCTCGAGGCGGCGCACGACATGGGGATCATCCACCGCGATCTGAAGCCGGACAACATCATGATCGCGCGCGGCAGGAACGGAGAGGACGTCGCCAAGGTGGTGGACTTCGGCATCGCCAAGGCGGTGCAGGCCGACGACCAGAACGTCACCCGCACGGGGCTGGCGATCGGCACGCCGGAGTACATGTCCCCCGAGCAGTTGGGCGGCGACCGGCTCGACACGCGCACGGACATCTACTCGCTGGGGCTCGTCGCGTTCAACATGCTCACCGGCCAGCTCCCCTTCCCGAGCGTCACCTCGCGCGAGGCGCTGATCGCGCGTCTCACCGAGCGTCCGCGCACGCTCGCCGAGATCAAGGATGACGTCGCGTGGCCCGCCGAGCTGCAGGGGGTGATGGACCGGGCGCTCGCGAGCGCGCCTACCGACCGGTACCAGCACGTGACGCAGTTCGGGCGCGACCTGGGGCGCGCGGTGGCGAACATGCCCGGCTCCGCGCTCTCGGGGCACGGAACGCTCCGCATGACCCCCGTTCCCACCGTCCGTCCGCTCGGCGCGTCCGCGCCCTCCTCGGCGCTCGCTCCCACGCCCCCCGAGGGAGCGCCCGCTCAGGCACCCGCCCCCGCCCCCGCCGGCGATCGGCGCCGCACGCCGCTCATCACCGGCGCCGTCGCGCGGCGCACGGAGCCGGAGACGGGGCGCGGGGTGCTCGTCGCGTTCATCGTGCTCGCCGCCGTCGCCCTGGGCGGCGGCGGGTTTCTCTACTGGCGCTCGACGCAGAAGCCCGCCGCGCCGACGAGCCGATCGGCCGCGGTCGCTCCGGCTCCATCGTCGCCCACCGCGGATTCCGCGACCGTGGCGTCCACCTCCGTCGACAGCGCGCGCATCGACAGCGCGCCGCGCATCGACAGCGCGAGCGCCGGCGCGACGGCCGACGGCGCGCGCCCCGACAGCGCGCACCTGGCCTCCGCGTCCCGACCCGCCCCCGCCCCCGCCCCCGAGGCGCCGAAGGAGAAGGCGCCCACCGCCCCCGCATCCGCCCCGGCGCAGCTCCTCGCCCCCATCCGCGACGACATCGCCGTCGGCCGCCAGCGGATGAGCGACGGGCAGTACGAGGGGGCGCTCGTCCGCTTCGGCCAGGCCTCCGACAAGCTGCGCGCGCTCGTCGCGCGCTACCCCGACGATCCCGACGTGAAGTCGCTCCGTCGCGACCTCGATGCCGCCCGTTCCGCCAACCGCGACGCCTGCCGCGCCGAGCGCGCGCTCGCCGAGCGGCGGGGGGAGGCGGGGCCGGATTGTCCCTGAGGGCATCGGGAATCGGGAATCGGGAATCGGGAATCGCCCGCTCGCTCCTCGCGCCCGCGATTCCCGATTCCCGATTTGCCATTGCAGGGAACCGACCATATCAATTACGCGCCCTCCCGCGCAGTCGTCCTAGAGTCGACTCAGCCTCCAACACCTATGTCCATCCGTCGGTCCGTTCTCCGTGTCGCGGCGCTCGGCGCCGTGCTGCTCGGCGCCCCCGGCATCGCGCGGGCGCAGGCGAGCAGCGCGTACTCGCTCGATGACATCGCCGGCCTCCTCCGCAGCCACGTGCCGAGCCGGCGGATCCTGGCGCTGGCGCGGGAGAACTGCCTCTCCTTCACCATGACCCCGGCGGCCACCGCGCGGCTCAAGCGCGCCGGTGCCACCGCCTCCCTCCTCAAGGGGCTCGCCGGCGTGTGCGACCCCGATCACCCGAAGGTCGATGGCGCGAGCGCCGATTCCGCGCGCTCCGCGGCCGCGGGGAGCGCGGGCGCCCAGGTCGCGGCGGCGCCGGCGGCGCCGGTGGACTCCAACGTGAGCGTGAAGATCCGCGCCGCCGTGGTGGGCGCGGACCTCACCGTGCGCCCCGTCCCCCAGCTCGATCTCATCATCATCAGTCCGCGCGGGGACACGACCCACACGTCCACCGATCTCGAGGGGACCACCGAGGGGACGTTCAAGGAAGGGGTGTACCGGATCGAGAGCGTGATCCCGGTGGAGATCGGCGGATCGCGCTACCGGTGGGGGTTCTACCAGCAGTTCACGAAGGACATGCGCCCCATCGAGCTGACGCAGAAGAACGCGATGGTGGAAGTCGTCGCCCAGGCCCCGCCGCCGGCGCCCGCGATGGCGCCGGCCGAGTCGTCCGCGACCGGGGCGACGGTGGCGGCGGCGCCGGCCGACTCGCAGACCACCGCGCCCTCGGACTCCAC
Source organism: Gemmatimonadaceae bacterium (assembly GCA_036378095.1). GTDB lineage: Bacteria > Gemmatimonadota > Gemmatimonadetes > Gemmatimonadales > Gemmatimonadaceae > JADGGM01. The sequence continues at coordinate 6,325 of DASUXC010000052.1, forward strand.
GAGCGCGGCGAAGCCGGAGATCGCCGAGCCGCCCAAGCCCGTGCGGCACGTCAGCACCGAGAAGGAGCTGTTCGACAAGTACCGCAGCGGGCTGTTCACCTTGTATGGAATGCGCCGCGGCACCGCGTGGCTGGCCGACACGAGCGGGCTCGTCGTCACCAACGCCCACCTGCTCGCGGGGGCGACCGAGGTGCGCGTGCAGGTGGACAGCGCCACCAAGGTGTACGCCCGCCCGGTCGTGGTGGACGACGCGCACGACATCGCCGTGCTGGCGATCAACATGCGCAACTGCGCCGGGTGCGCCGCGCTCCCCCTGTTCGACAGCACGAAGACCGTGGCGCCGGCGGCCGGGGACCGCGTCCTCGCCCTCGGCTCCCCGCTCAACCGGCTCGCCGTCTTCTCGACGGGGATCGTGAGCAACGCCGACGATCGCGCGGTGGTGAGCGACGTGAGCGTGGGGCGGCTCAACACGGGGGGCCCGCTGGTGAACATGGATGGCTTCGTGGTGGGGCTGAACACCAACCGCGAGACCGATCTCGCGGACGACGCCGACGCGCGGGTCGCGACATCGGTTCCCGCGTCGGCGCTCGCCCAGGCGCTCGCCGGGGCGCGCGACTCGCTCCCCGCGCTGGCGGCCAGGCCGGTGACCGACTCGCTCCTCCCGGTGGTGCCGAGCGATCCGTTCCCGCAGGCGCCGATCGCCGCGGTGAGCGCGCTCCCCCAGATGGACCTGCGGCCGTATCGCGCGGGGGCCGGCAGCTTCCGGATGCTCGTGATGACGCCGCAGATCATGGCCTGGCGCGAGAAGCAGGCGAAGGCGGCGCTGGCGGCGGCGAAGGCGAAGGACCCCCGCAAGGCGGCGCGGTGGACGCGGATCGACCCGATCGAGGGGTGGCGGGACTGGGACGACTACCTGGACGAGCGGCGCGCGGTGGTGATCGTGAACGTCGGCCCCGAGCAGACCGAGTTCCCGTACTACGAGCCGGACAAGATGCCGTCGATCGGCGAGGGGAGCGTCGCGGACATGAAGATCTACCGCGACGGAGTGGAGATCATCCCCGTGGAGAAGGTGCGCGTGCCGGCGGTGCTGAACGTGGCGGAGATGCGGGCGGCCGGCCGGCCGATCCCGATGCAGGCGGTCTACGTGTACCGGATCGTGGACTTCGCCCCGCGCGCGGTGGGAACGGTGGCGAGCTACAAGGTGACGATCACCGACGCCTCGACGGGGCGCCAGCTCTCCCTCCCCCTCATGCCGTCGACGATCGAGCAGTTGTGGAAGGACTTCCGGCCGTACCAGTTCGCGAGGTAGAGGCGCGGGGCGCGGGGTGGGGGGCGCGAACAGCCCGGGGCGCGGGGTGGGGGGCGCGGGGCGCGTGTGAACAGGGACTGAGCGAGACGGGGCCGGCATGTGCCGGCCCCGTCTCGCATTCCATCACTCCAACGCATCCCGCACCCCGCGCCCCGCGCCCCGGCGCGCGTTCGCTTCGAGAACGCGCGCCCTCAGTCTCCCATCGCCCGTTCCGACGCCCCATGGCTGGACGCCCCACTCCGGCGGGCGGCACCGCGCGCCTCCCCTCCCTTCCGGCCGATCGCCGACATGTGTTCGCGATCCCGGCTCACGGCCTGTCCGCCCTTGCGGCCGGCCTCGCGTGCCTCCTCCGGAGAGAATTCGTGCGCAGTCCCCTGCGCGTGGGCGGCCCGGCCACCCTTGCTGGCGATCTCGCGTTGCTTGGCGGTGTCCATCGCCGCGAACCCGCGATTGCTTCTGCCCTGTTGATTGTTGCTGGCCATCGTCGGATGCTCCTACGTGTGGGGTTGCCCCGGATCGGCAGACCGCGAGATCGCATACGGGTGCGGTGTGGGCGACGCCGCAAGCCACGATCCGTCGGGCCGGGACGGGAAGCTCGGTGCAACGCGCAGGCCAAAATAATGTATGGGAGTCAATACGCCATCGCGCCCCCACATACAGAATTCTTTACCGGCGCGCTCCCCGTTCTTCCCGCAAACAGCGCGCCGCGATTTCGTAGCGGCGTGACGCGGCGCGCGGTCCCGACTACGATCTCGCGATCCTCGAGAAAGTTCCCCCGCCATCATCGTTGCTTCCTTTCACGAGAGCGCGGGAAGGCGAGCGTGCTCCGAGCGAGTGAATGGCCGCGGCACGGACCCACGGAGAAGCGCGTGCAGCATGAAGAAGGTGGCCGCTACGCGGGGCGCGGGATGCGGGGCGCGGGATGCGGGGCGCGGGGCGCGGGTGAGTATGGAATGCGACCCGGATCCGGCGAATGCCGCCCCGCTCCTCTCCATCCCCGCCGTTCCCCCCCGACCCCCGGCCCCTACTCCTTCCCGTAGCCGTAGTACGACGCGTACCCGTACTGGTCGTACCCCGGCACCTGCGACTTCGGGTCGTTCAGCACCGCGCCGAGGATGCGCGCCTCCACCTCCTGGAGCTGCTGAACCGCGAGCTGCGCCGCCCGGCGGTTCGTCTGCCCCGCGCGCACCACCAGGAGCACCCCGTCCGCCAGCGATGCAAGAATCGAGGCATCGGCCACCGGCAGCACCGGCGGCGAGTCGATCACGATCACGTCGAACGACTCCTGGAGCCGGGTGAGCACGTCCCGGAACCGCGTGCTCCCCACCAGCTCCGCCGGGTCGCCGGGGAGCGTCCCCGCGGTGATCAGCGACAGCCCCTCCACCGACGTGCGCCGCCCCGTCCCCGCCACGAGGCCATCCCCCGTCAGCAGTTCCGTCAGCCCCGGCTCGCACGGGAGCTGGAACACCTCGTGCTGCGTCGGGCGCCGGAGGTCGCAATCGATGAGCAGGACGCGCAGGCCGTGCTGCGCGAACGTGACCGCCAGGTTCGCCGCCACGGTCGACTTCCCGTCCTGGGCGAACGGGCTCGTGACCACGATCGTCTTGAGCGAGCTGATCGCCCGCGAGAAGAGCAGCTTCGTGCGAAGCGTGCGGTACGCCTCCGCGCTCACCGAGCGCGCGTCGCGCACGGAGACCAGGGCGTCCGACAGGATCTCCTCCGCCGGCACGTGGTCCGGCGACTGCCCGCCCCCGCCCCCGCCCCCGCCCCCACTCCCGCCCCCATTTCCTTTCCCGCCCCCGTTCAGCGCGCGCCTCGCGCCGTGCCGCGACAGTCGGCGCTTACGGCCGCCGGTGGAGAACTTGGGGATCACCGCGAGCCCCGGGAGCTGGAGCACCGTCTCCAGGTCGTCCCGCCCCCGGATGGAGCTGTTCAGGTGCTCGGTCACGAGCGCCGCGCCGGTGCCGAGGAAGAGGCCGAGCAGCAGACCGTACAACATCTTGCGCGTCATGCTCGTCCCGATCGGGAGGCGCGGGCGGGTGGCGAGGTCGATCACCTGCACCTGCCCCACCGTCGCCGCCTCGGCGAGCCGGGTCCGCTGCAGCTCGTCGCGGAGCTGATCGCCGATCTTCCGGAACGCCTCCTCGCGCTCCACCAGCCGCGCCTCCTCCGCGTCCGTCGCCGGGATCTGCACCAGCTCCGCCGAGTTCCGCGCCTTGAGCTGGCCGAGCGACGTTCTCCGGTCGTCGAGCGTCGCGACGATCTGCTCGACGGTCCGCTGCAGCCGGCTCCGCGCCGTGGACATCAGCTCGTCCACGCGCTGCACGTCGGGGTTCGTCTGGGAGCTGGCCCACCGCCCGGTGGTGAGGGAGTCGCGCGTGTTCTGGAGGCGCTGCAGCGACACGTACTGGTCCATCACGATCGGGCTCGCGCTGGCCCCCTCGGCGGAGAGCAGCGCGCCGATCTGCTGCAGCCCGTCGCGCCCCGAGCCGTTCTGGAGCTGACGGAGGACGGACGCGTACAGCCGGCGCTGCGCGTCGAGCGTCGCCTGCTGCGACTCGATCCCGGAGAGATCGCTGCGCTGCGCGGTGAACTTCTCGCGCGTGCTGTACGACCGCTGCCGGCTGCGGAAGTCGCTCAGCATCTGCCGGGCGGCGGTGAGCACCGAGTCGTTCTGTTTGAGCTGCGACTCCACGAACTGGCGGCGGAGCCGCGCCTCCTGGGCCGCGTCCTCCACGCTCGCCGCCTCGAACACGCGGACGAGCATGTTCAGGACGTGCTGCGCCCGCAGCGGATCGGTCGAGGCGTAGCTCACGTCCACGATGTTCGTGTTCGGGCGCGGCTTCGCCTTGATGCTCGCGGCGAGGCGCGCCGCCGCGTCCTCCACGGGGATCACCGAGAGCGTCCCCCCCTCCGCCCGCGGGCGACTGGCCACCGCGAAGCGCATCCCGCCGATCTCCATCGGCGACCCGTACGGCGCCGACGCCCGCGCGCCTCCGGGAGCGGTGACCGTCACCGCGTTCGCCCCGAACGCGAGCGTGAGCGTGGGGAGCTGCCCGGCGCTGTCGGCCGCGGGATCGATCACGACGAAGCCGGAGAGCAGCCGCGACGAGAACCCTTTCGCGCGGATGCGCAGCGTCGGGATGCTGTCGACCACCTTCCCCACCACCGCGCGGCTGGTGAGCACCGCGATCTCCGAGAGGATCGGATCGGAGCTCAGCGTCGGCCGCTCGGCCGTCGGATCCACCAGCCCGCCCGTCAGCGCGCGCCGCGAATCGGTGAGCTGGACGACCGCGTTCGCCTGGTAGATGGGATTGCTGGTGACCGCGAGGTACGCGGCACCGGCGACCGAGAGCACGGTGGCCGCGATCACGAGCCACATGCGCCGGCGCAGCATCGCCAGGATCTGCCGCAGGTCCAGCGGTGCCAGTGTCGGCTCGGGGTCATCGGGCTCGCCGGCCCAACGACGCTCGGCGCTCGCTGCGCGGACCGCGGGGAGCGGCCGCCGGTTACCGGATGGCAGATATTGAGGCATCGAACGCTCGCTCGGTTACGGGTGCCGCGGCGACCTTGCCGCCATTCCCGACGATGACCGCCATCCCCACGACGGAACGGCGGTGGCCGGCACCTGCGGACCACCAACGACCGCGCCGAGGGCGGGGACGCCCTCGGGGACGAGCTGGCGTAGCGCCAGCAGCACCCCCGTCCGATCTCCCCGCGCCGCGGCGGCGCACAACCGCTCCACCTGCGCGCGCACCGACGCGCCATCCACCTCGTCCGTCTGCACGATGTGGATCTTCTCGACGCCGCTCGGTACGGTGCACTCGGTGGTGGACATCAACTCCTCGTGCAGCTTCTCCCCGGGGCGAAGCCCGGTGAACACGATCTGCACGTCGCGATACGGCTCGAGCCCCGAGAGCCGGATCAGGTTCTCGGCGAGGTCGAGGATCCGTACCTGCTCCCCCATCTCCAGCATCACGATCCGGCTCGCCGCCTCGGGGATCGATGCCGCCTGGAGGACGAGCTGCGCCGCCTCGGGGAGCGTCATGAAGTAGCGGCGCACCTCGGGGTCGGTGACCGTGATCGGCCCCCCCGACGCGAGCTGCCGCCGGAAGAGCGGGACCACGCTCCCGTCGCTCCCCAGCACGTTGCCGAAGCGCACGGCGCGGAAGTCGGTGGCCGACTCGCGGAGCGCCGGCCACCCGAGCACGATCCGCTCGGCCACCCGCTTCGTGGCGCCCATCACGCTCGACGGGCGCACCGCCTTGTCGGTGGAGATGAGCACGAAGCGCTGCGCCTCGTGCTCCACGGCGCACTCGGCGACGTGGATCGTGCCCAGGACGTTGTTGCGCACCGCCTCGGCGGGGTGCGCCTCCATCATGGGGACGTGCTTGTACGCCGCGGCGTGGAACACGTGGCGCGGCCGGTGCCGCTCGAACACGCCGGCGATGGCGTCGCGGTTGCCGACGTCGGCCACCACCGGCACCACCTCCAGCTCCGGATGGGCGCGCAGCAGCTCCAGGTGCACGAAGTAGAGCGGGCTCTCGGCCTGGTCGAGCAGCACGAGGCGCGATGGTCCCACGCGCGCGATCTGGCGCGCGAGCTCCGCGCCCACCGAGCCGGCGCCGCCGGTGATGAGCACCACCGAGCCGCCGAAGTCGCGCGCCACCGGGGTGGGGTCGAACACCACCGGGTCGCGCACGAGGAGGTGCTCGAGCTCCACGTCGGCGAGCACCGCGCGGCGGGCAGTCGTGCCGTTCCCGCCGTGCAGCACCTCGCCGAGCGCGGGGAGCCGCTTGAACTCCACCTTGGCCTTGAGGCACCGGTCCACGATGCGGCGCATCTGCTCCGGGGTGGCGCTCGGCGCCGCGATCACCACCAGCGTGGCCTGGTGGCGGCGCACCGACGCATCCAGTTCGTCCACCGTCCCCACCACCGGCACGCCGTGGAGCGACATGTGGCGCTTGGCCGGGTCGTCGTCGAGCAGCGCGACGGCGCGCACGGCGCGCGTGCCATCGTGTCCGAGCTGGCGGATCAGCCGCTCCCCCGCGGCCCCCGCGCCGACGATCACCGCGCGCGTGGGATCGCTCGTCACGCGCGAGAGGCGACCCTCCCGCGCCGCGCGCACGACGAAGCGCGTGCCCCCGGAGAGGAGCAGGGTGACCATCCACTCGAGCAGGAGCACCGAGCGCGGGATCTCCCCCACCGCCCCCGACAGCGCCACCGCGGCGGCGAAGCACACCGTCCCCGCGGTCGTGGCGAGCGTGAGGTCGATGAGGTCCTGCTGGCCGACGTGGCGCCAGTACCCGCGGTGCAGCCCGAACTGCGCCACCGCGGCGAGCCGGATGACGAGCAGCATGGGCAGCGACTGCCAGAACGCGCGCACCGCCTCCGCCGGAACCAGTCCGTCGAAGCGGAGGGCGAACGCCACGCGGTAGGCCACCATCGTGATCGCCGCGTGCGCGAGGAGCACGAGGAGGCGGCGGTGGCGCACGATCATGACCGGGACGCGGCGCTCGAGGCGCTGGATCGCGGAGCGCGGCGCTCCGACCGCGTCGGCACGGGTCGACATCGGCGCCTAACGCTGGCCGGCGGAGCCGGCGAGACTGGTCGGAGCGGGGCGCGCGCGGGTGCCGCCCAGGTGGAGCAGCGTGGCGGCGACCGTCGCGATGTCGGTGAGCGGCGTGGCCCGGCGCGCGTACTCGAGGTTGAGCCGGATCTTCTCCGGCATCACCTCCTCCACGTACAGCCGCTCCGGGTCCGCGGCGCGCGCGAGGAGCGCGCCCTCGTCGGCGTAGCGGATCGATGCCGGGTCGGTGATCCCCGGCACGAGCCTCAGCACCTCGCGCTCTGCCGCGGTGTACCGCGCCACGTAGCGCGGCACCTCCGGGCGCGGGCCCACGAGGCTCATCTCCCCGCGCAGCACGTTGACGAGCTGCGGCAGCTCATCGAGCTTGCGGCGGCGCAGCCAGCGTCCCAGGCGCGTCACGCGCGGGTCGCCGCCGGGAGTGATGTGCGGGCCCTTTCGTTCCGCACCCACCACCATCGTGCGGAACTTCCACATGCGGAAGAGGCGCCCGCGCCGCCCCACGCGCTCGTGGCGGAAGAGCACCGGGCGCCCGTCGACGAGCGCGATCGCGAGGGCGATCGCGACCAGCAGGGGGGAGAGCACGACCAGCCCCACCGCGGCGCCGAGTACGTCGCAGGCGCGCTTCGCGGCGCTCATCGCCGGAAGGTTCGGACGACGTCCTCCACCGCCGTGATCACATCCTCCACATCGCGAGGGGTGAGCCGCGGATTCAGCGGAAGGCTGAGCATGCGCTCGAAGCCCCGGTAGGCCACGGGGAAGTCGTCAGGCGCCCACCCGTACCGGTCGCGATAGTACGGGTGCAGGTGAACGGGAATGAAGTGCACCGAGGTGCCGATGTTGCGCGCCGTCAGCTCGTCGATGAACCGGTCGCGCCCGATGCGCAGCGCCTCGAGCCTGAGTCTGAGCACGTACAGGTGCCAGGCGTGCGTCACATCCGCGCGCTCCACCGGGATCTCCAGCGCGTCGTTGGCGCCGAACGCCTGGCTGTACGCATGCACCACATCGCGGCGCCGGCCGTCGAACCGGTCCAGCTTGCGGAGCTGGCAGAGCCCCATCGCCGCCTGGATGTCCGTCATGTTGTACTTGAAGCCCGGGGAGGTCACCTCGTACCGCCAGCTCCCCCCCTTCGCGTAGCGCGTGAGCGCGTCGCGCGTCATCCCGTGCATGCTGACGGGCCGAGCGCGCTCGAGGAACTCGGCGCTCCCGGTGAGCATGCCCCCTTCGGCGGTCGTGAGGTTCTTCGTGGCGTAGAAGCTGAACGCCGTGGGGTTGCTCCCGCTCCCGATCATGCGCGACTTGTAGCGCGCGGGGAGCGCGTGCGCGGCGTCCTCGATCACCGCGAGCCCGTACACGATCGCCAGCTCCTCGATCGCATCGAGGTCGACGGGGTGCCCGGTGTAGTGGACGGCGATGATCGCCCTGGTGCGCGCGGTGATCGCGCGCTCGATCGCGCGCGGGTCGATGTTCAGCGTGTCGGGCTCCACGTCCGCCAGCACCGGACGCGCGCCCACGTGCTCGATGACGTTCGCCGTCGCGGCGAACGTCATCGGCGTGGTGATCACCTCGTCCCCGGGGCCGATGCCGAGCGTCACGAGGGTGGTGTGCAGCCCGGCGGTGCAGGAGTTGAGCGCCAGACCGCCTCGCGCGCCCACGTAGCGCGCGAACTCCTCCTCGAACTGCCGTGTCTTGGGGCCGGTGGTGATCCACTCGGACCGCAGCGTGTCCACCACCTCGCGCACCTCCTCCTCCCCCACCGCGGGCGGGGAGAAGGAGAGGAACTCGGCGCGAGGCTGGTATCTGGCCGGCGCCCGGATGGCGCCGAGTGGGTGCGTCGCGCCGGAGCGCGATGCTTCGCGGTACGTGGCTATGCTGGTGGCGCGCTCGCCCGACGCCCGCCGTGAACCTGGCACTCCCAGCGGCGGGGTGAGATGGGGTGCGGAATCGTGCGCCGCCGGACTAGGGGCCTTCCCCGGGTTCGATTCGGTAGGCAACGTCACATCAGCTCCAGCCTTACGGCTATACCATGGGCGGCGACTGCTGCCAGCGATGAATCTTAATTAATTCTAACTATTCTCCGGGCCCCAAGAGTAAGCGCTACCGGATGTAGGGTCAATACGAAATAATCGGGCGCTAGGTAGGAGTTATGCCCATGGATTCGCGAACAACTCGCACGAGACCATGGCAGAGCCCGTCATGCAGAGCCACTGTTGTCGCATCACTACATCACAGGTCAGATCGACCGCCCCCCGTCAGGTGCGCTCGATCGACCCGACCAGGTGGGTGCACAGCGGGGGGATGGCGGAGAGGAGCACGGCCAGCGGGCGGAGTCGCGGGGCGAGCGCCCGGGCCAGCGGAGGAGCGAGCGTGATGCGGCGGAGCTCCACCCGGCAGCCGGGGAAGAGGGCGCGCACCTCGCCGCGCCGCACGCCGCGCACGTCGGGGTTGCGCGGATTGTCCACCAGGAAGTCGTACCAGAGCACCACCCCACCCGGGCGCAGCACGCGCAGCATCTCCCCGGCCACCGCCCTGCGGACCGCCGGATCGAGGATCGACGTGAAGACGGTGGACTGCAGCACGGCGTCGAACGTTCCGTCCGCGAACGGGAGCGACGCGCCGCTCGCCGCGGCGAGCCCCACGCCGCCGGCGCACCTGGAGCGCGCCTCGGCCAACCGCCCGAGCTGCAGGTCGATCCCCGTGACGTGCTCCGGACGGGCGCCCCACTGCACGAGCGCGCGGAGCCACTGTCCGCTCCCGCACCCCACCTCGAGCACGCGCGAGCGGGCGAGCGTCCTCACCCCGGCGCGCGCGAGCGCGCGCAGGAGCCCGCGCTCGGCGCCCTGCGCGATGAGCTGGTGGCCGGCGCTCAGCCACGAGTAGCGCGCGTCCTCCACTTCCCCCTCCCCGCTTCCGCGCGCCGCGTACGCGCGACGGATGCGCTCCTCCTCTCGTCGCACCACGTCCGGGATCATGCGCGCCGCTCCCGCTCGAGCGTGGCGATGAAGCGCGCGGCGATCTCCGCGCGGTCGAAGTGACGCTCCGCCGCGCGGCGGCCGTTGGCACCCAGCTCGGCGCGGAGGGCGGGATCGTCGCGCAGCACTCGCAGCGCCGCCGCCAGCCCAGCCACGTCGTTCGGCTCCACCACCACCCCGGCGCGGTGCTCGCGCACCACCGCGGCCGCCTCGCCGGTGGCGACGAGCACCACCGGCCGCCCGCTCGCCATCGCCTCGTACAGCTTCGACGGCACCGCCCCGGGGATCGAGAGCCCGAGCGGCACCACCAGGATGTCCGCCGCCGCGAGCAGCGGGGGGAGCTCCGCCGCCGCGCGCGCCTCGAGGAAGCGCACGCGATCGAGCCCGCGCTCGCGCGCGCTCGCCACCAGCGCCCCCTTCACCGGCCCATCCCCGATGAGCGCGAGCGAGAGCCCCCGCTCATCGCGCATCGACTCCATCGCGTCGAGCAGACGCGGGAGCCCCTGGGCGATCCCGTGCAGCCCGGCGTAGACGGCCACGCACTCGCCGGAGCACGCGCCGAGCGTGGCGCGCGCCGCCGGCGTCGCGCGCTCGGCGCCGAACGCGGCGCAGTCCACGCCGTTCGACAGGTGGTACGTGCGCCGCCCGGGGAAGCGCCGCTCGATGTCGGCCACGATCTCGCGGCTCTGCCCCGAGATCATCCACGCGCGGCGGTAGCACCACCGCTCGAGCCGCGCGCTCACGCGATGCACCGTGCTCCCCTCGCGGACCATGCCGAGCCGCACCGCGCTTTCCGGCCAGAGGTCGGACACGTTGAAGATCAGACGCGCCCCCTTCGCCCGCGCGAGCCACGCCCCCGAGAGGCCGAGAAAGAGCGGCGGGCTCTCCACCATGAGGTAGTCGGCGCGCGACAGCACCGCGGCGCCGAGCGCCGCCGAGGAGAGCACGAACGAGAAGTAGTTGGACAGCCGGTGCAGGTAGTCGGCGCGCTGCGTGGGATAGATGAACGTGCGGAGCACGCGCGCCCCATCGATCCGCTCGCGCCGGAGCACGCCGCCGTACCCCTCGTGGATGCGCCCCGTGGGGTAGTTGGGCATCGCCGTGAGCACCTCCACCTCGTGCCCCGCGTGCACGAAGTGCCCGGCCAGGCTCGCCAGGCGGCGCTGCGGCGCGCCGATCTCCGGCGGGTAGTACTGCGTGAGGATCGCGAGCCTCATGCGCCGGCGGCGCGCGAGCGCTCGCGCTCCTCGGCGGGGAGCGCGCACACCACCGCCCTGAGCTTCCCGTTCGCGTCGCGCGCGATCGCCGCCACGGGCTCGAGCCGCACCTCCACGTCGCCCAGCCGGTCGCGGATGCGCTCGACGATCGCCTCGCCGTCGGCCGCGCTCCACTCCGGCGCCGGCACGTAGCGCACGCGCACGCGGTCGAGCGTCTCCTGGACGATCTGCGCCTCGAGCACGGGGAGCCGGCTCTTGAACACGGGATCCATGCGCCCCACCGCGCGTCCATCGCGCGTGTACAGCACGTCGTCGGAGCGCCCCTCCAGTCGCGCGAGGCGTGGCAGGGTGCGGCCGCAGGGGCAGGAAGAGCGGCTCTCGGCTCTCGGCTGCGACAGCCGCCCCCCGATCGCCCCCCGGTCGCCGAGCCGGTACCGCACCAGCGGCATGTCCGGGTTGGCGAGCCCGGTGCACACGAGGTCCCCCGTCTCGCCCGCCGCCACGGGCGACTCGCCGTCGAGCACCTCCACGAGCCCCGCCTCGGGCCAGAGGTGCAGCGCGCCGTACTCGCACTCGCCGGCGGCGGCGACGATCTCCGCCATCCCGTACGTCTCGCGGAGCGGGCACGCGAAGGCGCGCTCCACCGCCTCGCGCTGGTGCGGGAGCACCGGCTCGGCGTTGGCGATCGCCACGCGGAGGCCGAGCGCGCGACCGATCCCTCCCGCGCGCTCCGCGCCGACGGCGAGCGCGTGGAGCGCCGAGGGGTAGCCCCAGAGGTATCGCACCCGGTGGCGCCGGATGGCGTCGACGTAGTGAGGCACGAGGTCGGGCGCGAGGTGGTACGACGACAGGTAGAGCTGTCGCAGCGCGGGGTTCCACACCCAGAACGGTGGGGCGCGCCGCGTCACCGGCACCACGAGCTGCCCGCCGAGGATCGCCCACCGGTCGCGCCGGCTCACGCCGTACCACCGCCGCCACCGCGCCTCGAACAGCGCGTACCACGCGCGCACCGTCTCGCGGCTCCACCACAGGTCGAGCGAGGTGCCCGTGGTGCCGCTCGTGTGCTCGTGGAACATGCGCCGTGGATCGCGGTCGTCGGCCACGAACGCGCGCGCGTCGCGCCGCACCGCCTCCTTTTCCAGCACCGGCCAGTGCTCCAGCCGCTCCCAGCCCGCGCGGTCGCCGCGCCGGCGGCGCGCCGCCCACTGCTCGCGGTAGTACGGGACGCGCGTGGCCGCGCGATGGAGCACCATCGCCAGCCGCTCCTCGCGCCACGCGCGCCACCGCTCCGCGCTCCACCGCTCCCGCTCGAGCGCCTCGGCCACCAGGCGCTCCGTCTCCGGACCGTAGCGCCATGCGCGCAGATACCAGCCGCGCGCGCCGGCCGCCACCGCGCGGGCGGGGGTGGGGAGGTGGTGATAGAGCTCGAGCCGCCAGTCGCTCATCCCGCCCCAGCCCTCGCCCTGGCCCCCGCCGCCTCGCGTCCCCGCGCGCCATCCCCCGCCGCGCGCCACGGCGCCACGCAGCTTCGCTCCCAGAGCGCCACCATCACGAGCTGTCGCACGACCGCGTCGGCGCGCGCGTCCCCGCGGCGGAACGCGTCGAGCACACGGGCGAGCGCGCGGCGCTCGAACGGTCCATCCGAGACCGGCCGCAGCGTCGGCAGCGCATCCACCACCTCCACCAGCTCCGGCACCGTGCGCAGGTACGCGCTCCACGGCACGCCGAACCCCCACTTCCGCCCCGCCAGCACCTCCGGGGGGAGCCGGTCCCCGAGCGCGCGCCGGAGGAGGGGCTTGCTCCGCCCTCCCCGGAGCAGCCCGCCGGTGCCGCTGGCCGCGAGGCGCTCCACGATCCGGTAGTCGAGGAAGGGGACGCGGCACTCGATCGACGCGCCCATGGTCATGCGGTCGTTCCGGTCGAGGAGGGAGCAGAGGAAGGTGTGCTGGTCCAGGTACATCGCCTGGCGCATCGGCTCCCCCCGGTGCGCGCGCCCGGCCTCGGCGAGCACCGCCTCGCGGTGCGGGAAGCGCCCGCGCGGCGACATGCCGAGCGCGCGCAGCTCCGTGGGGAGCACCTCGCACGCGTCGAACAACACCATCGCGTCCACCGACTCGAGTCCCAGCATCCGCGCGAGCTTCCGCACGCGTCCCCCGGCCAGCGCGGCGAGCGCGCGGCGCGGCGCGATGGCGCGCGCCGCGGCGAGGAGCGCCGGGTGCCGGAGCGGCCGGTAGCGCACGTACCCGCCGAGCGTCTCGTCCGCGCCCTCCCCGGAGAGGAGCACCGTCACCAGCGGCTTCGCCACCTCGGAGATCGCCCACAGGTGCATCTCGTTCCCGTGCGCCAGCGGCTCGTCGTTGAGCCAGGTGGCGCGCAGCAGCCGCGGGAGCAGCTCGCGCTCGTCCACGCGCAGGTCGTGGTACTGGAGCCGCCAGCGGTCGGCCACGCGCCGCGCGAGCGGCGCCTCGTCGAAGCCGCGCTCCCCGAAGCTCACCGTGAAGCTGTGCACCCCCGCCCCCGACTGCGCGGCGAGCGACGCGGCCACGGTGCCCGAGTCGAGTCCGCCGCTGAGCAGCACGCCCACGGGCACGTCGCTGATCCGGCGCAGCGCCACGGCATCGTCGAACGTCTCGCGGTACCAGGACGCGAGCCCGGCATCATCCGCGCGCAGCGACGCCGCGCGCTCGGCGAGGTTCCACCAGCGCCCCGAGCGCATCACACCCGCGCGCCAGGTGAGCCAGTGACCCGGGAGGAGCCGCCGCACCCCGGCGAACGGCGTGCGCTCCCCGGCCACGTAGCGGAAGCAGAGCAGCTCCTCCCACGTGTCGTGGTCGAACCGCGCCGACACGCCCCCCGCGAACAGCGCCTTCTCCTCCGACGCGAACCAGAGCGTCTCCTCGCCGCCGGCGTAGTAGAGCGGCTTGATCCCCAGCCGGTCGCGGGCGAGGAAGAGCGCGCGGTCGCGCGCGTCCCAGATGGCGAAGGCGAACATCCCGTTGAGCCGCGGGAGCGAGGCCGCCCCCTCGTGCGCGTACAGGCGCAGCACCACCTCGGTGTCGGAGCGCGAGCGGAAGGCGTGCCCCCGCCCCTCCAGCCACGCGCGCAGCTCCGCGGCGTTGTACACCTCGCCGTTGTACACGATCGTGTACCGCCCGTCCTCCGTGGACATGGGCATGTGCCCGCGCGGAGACAGGTCCACGATCGACAGCCGGCGCGAGCCCAGCCCCACGCCGTCGGCCACGAAGCACCCGGCGTCGTCGGGGCCGCGGTGCGCGATCGCGTCGCGCATGGCGGCGAGCGCGCCCACGTCCACCGCGCGCGCCGGATCGCGATGCGCGACGCCGCAGATCCCGCACATCAGCCCGCGTCCTCCATCACCGGCCGTGCCGCGCCGAGTGTGGCGAAGCCGAGCGCGGCGAACAGGCGATCCCACTCGGTGTGCACGAGCGCCCACCCCGAGCGCTCCGCCAGCGCGCGCCCCGCCGCGGACAGGCGCCTGACGAGCAGCGCATCGCTCGTCAGGCGCAGCACCGCCCCGGCCATCGCCGCATCGTCGTCGCTCCCCACCAGGAGCCCCGTCTCGCCATCGGCTATCAGGTGCGACACTCCACCCACATCCGTGGACACCACGGGGAGCCCGAGCGCCGCCGCCTCGATCACCGCCACCGGCGTGTTGTCCACCCGGTTCGTGCTGATGAAGATGTCCGCCGCGCGCGCCTCGCGGAGCTTCGCGGCGTGGTCGAGAAAGCCCGGAAAGCGCACGTGCGCGGCGAGCCCCATCCGCTCGGCCTCGGCCCGCACCTCGCGCAGCATCCCGTTGTCCTGGCCGCCCATGGCGAGCGTCGCATCGGGGTGCGCTTCGCGCACGCGGGCCAGCACCCGGAGCGCCATCACCGGATTGTAGATCGGGTGGAAGGAGCGCATCCAGAAGAGGCGCGGCGCCGCCCGCTCGCGGAGCACGAACGGGTAGGCATCCACGTCGATCACGTTGGGAATGATCCGCGCCGGAACGGCCGAGTACGGCTCCACGGCGCGGGCGAGAAAGGTGGAGGGCGCCACGACCGCGTCCGCGCGGCCGAGCACCCGCCGCGTCCAGCGCGGCCAGCGGGCGAAGAACTCCGGCATCGCCCCGCCGCGCAGGTGCAGCACCACCCGCCACCCGAAGCGCCGCCCGAGAAAGGTGGCCAGATCCTCCACCACGAAGCTCGGCCCGCCGTAGCTCTGCACGAGCAGCACGTCCACGTCGCCGCGCCACCGCACGAGCGAGCGCGCGATGTCGGCGAGCCGCGCCCAACGCGATGCCGCGCGCGAGGTGGCGCGCAGCGCGTAGCCGGCGGCGGCGAACCGGTCGGCGAGGATCTCCCCCTGCGTCGTCACCCGCCCCGGATTGTGCCCCACGAGCGGCCCGACCACGCACAGTCGCGGGCGAGCCGAGCGCGCCCCCGCCGCGTCGAGCGCGGGGGGGCGCTGGTCCGGACCGTTCGCGATGGCGTGGACGGACATCGGGCGGCACGGCGGGTGAGGTGAACGCTCGACGACGGCCGCGGGGCGCTCGCGGCACGCCGGGACACAGCGTGGCACACAATGTGGCGGCAACGGGCAAAACGCCAGAGTGACTTCACCCCTTGCCACCCGCCTGACACGTTGTATTCCATTATCCCGTTGCAGCCGTGCGAAGGTGTCCAGACCAAGGTTACGAACCTCTCGGTTCCACGGTCATCGAGAGTGTTCCCCCGCTCGCGCCGAGCGGGCTCACAACGGAACGGCATGATCGCCAGCCCCCCAGGGGCCGCGACAAGGGCAAAGCCGGTGAAAGCCGGCGACGCAAAGCCACGAGGCTACAGCACTCGCGAGGGTGCCATGCCAGTCGGGCCGCCGAACGGATCCTCCTCACCGGGGGTTTGGCATGCGTCCCTCCACTCGCGTCAGCTCACCAGCCGTGATCCTGCTCGCGCTCGCGGCTGCCGCCTGCCTCGACACCGCCGCACCGCTCCTCGACCAGCCGCGCTCCATCGCCGCGGTCGTGGTCCAGCCCGCCCAGGCGAACGTGCACCTCGACCAGCACCTCTCGTTGAGCGCGCTCGCGCTCGACCCGTCGGGGGAGCAGGTGAGCGGGCAGCAGGTGGTCTGGAGCAGCGAGGACACGTCGATCGCCACCGTCTCCCCCACCGGCGAGGTGACCCCGCGCCGACTCGGCTCCGCCACGATCCTCGCCAGCGCGGGCGCGACGAGCGGGTCGGCGCAGCTCACCGTCGTGCCGCCCGCCGTGGCCACGGTCGACCTCTCCCCCACGCGCGCCACGATCGCCGAGGGGGACACGCTCCACTTCACCGCCGTGCCGCGCTCCGCGGCCGGCGACTCGCTCGGCGACCGCCCGGTCGCGTGGAGCACGGGGGACGCCGGCGTCGCCACCGTGTCGGCGAGCGGGCGGGTGACCGGCGTGCACGCCGGGAGCACGACGCTCACCGCCACCGCGGAGGGGGTGACCGCCACGGCGGCGATCACCGTCGAGGTGCCCACGGTGGCCACGGTGACGATCGCGCCGACCTCCGTCTCCCTCCTCGCCGGGCAGTCGAGCCAGCTCACCGCCACGGTGAAGGACTCGCGCGGGCAGTCGCTCACCGACCGCACGATCGCGTGGAGCAGCACCAACACCGCGGTGGCCACCGTGTCGGCGGCGGGGCTCGTGTCGGGCGTGGCGGAGGGGAGCACCACGATCTACGCGACCAGCGAGCGGAAGAAGGACAGCGTGCGCGTGTCCGTGTCGCGCGCCCCCGTGGCCAGCGTGAGCGTCACCCCCTCCTCGGCGACGATCGAGGCGGGGAAGAGCGCGCAGCTCACGGCGACGCCGGAGGACGCCGGCGGCAAGCCGCTCGCCGGGCGCATCGTGTCGTGGACGACGTCGAGCGCCGCGGTGGCGACGGTGTCGTCGACCGGCATGGTGACGGCGGTGGCGGCGGGGAGCGCCACCGTCACCGCCACGTGCGAGGGGAAGAGCGGCGCGGCGAGCGTGAGCGTGGTGGTCGTCCAGCCGACCGTCGCCTCCGTATCGGTCACCCCCGCCTCCGACACCGTGCTCGCCGGATCGACCACGCAGCTCGCCGCGACGCCGAAGGACGCGAGCGGGAGCGCGCTCTCCGGACGCACGATCGCGTGGAGCAGCTCCGACACCGCGGTGGCCACCGTGTCGTCGGCCGGGCTCGTGCGCGGCGTCGCCCCGGGGCGCGCGACGATCACGGCGACGATCGACGGGAAGAGCGGGAGCGCGAGCGTGCTCGTCATGGCGCCCCCCGTCGCGTCGGTGGACGTGAGCCCATCGAGCGCGAGCATCGTGACCGGCGCCACGGTGCAGCTCTCCGCGGCGACGCGCGATGCCTCGGGGGCGACGCTCACCGGGCGCGCGGTCTCGTGGGCGAGCTCGAACAGCGCGGTCGCAACCGTGTCGTCGGGCGGGCTGGTGACGGCCGTCGCGGCGGGAAGCGCGACGATCACCGCCACGAGCGAGGGGAAGAGCGGCATGGCGAGCATCGTCGTGACCGAGCCCCCTCCGCCCACCGATGCGCATTCCGGCTGGTTCGTGTCACCGACGGGGACGAGCGGGGCGAGCGGGGCGGCGACGAGCCCGTGGAGTCTCGCCTTCGCCCTCGGCGGGGCGAACGGGAAGATCCAGCCCGGCGACACCGTCTGGCTCCGCGGCGGC
>DASUXC010000053.1:0-14643 GCA_036378095.1 Gemmatimonadaceae bacterium
CGGCGAACACGTTCGCGATGGAAGCCATCGCGGAGCTGTCGACCGCGCTCTACGAGCAGGGTGGCTACGACATCAGGCTCGAGGCCGCGATCGCGAAGCTGTACAACACCGAGGCCGGGTGGCGAATCGTCGATGACGCGCTGCAGATCCGCGGCGGCCGCGGCTACGAGACGGCACAATCGCTCGAGGCGCGCGGCGAGAAGCCGATCCCCATCGAGCGGGCGATGCGCGACTTCCGCATCAACCTGATCTTCGAGGGCTCATCGGAGATCATGCGGCTGTTCATCGCGCGCGAGGCGGTGGACTGGCACTTCAGGACGGCGTTCGACGTGGTGAACCCGGAGGCCACGCGGCAGGAGCGCATGGCGGCGCTGGCGCGGTCGGCGCGCTTCTACCCGGGGTGGTACGCGTCGCGGTGGCTGGGCGGGCTGCGCTCGCACGGCGACTTCGGCGCTCTCGCCGGCCACGTGCGGTTCGTGGAGCGCGCGACGCGCAAGCTCGGCCGCGCGATCTTCCACGCGATGGTGCGCCTCGGCCCCAAGCTCGAGAAGCGGCAGATGGTGCTCTTCCGGGCGGTGGACATCGGCGCCGAGCTGTTCGCGATGGCGGCCACCTGCTCGCGCGCGCTGATGCTCGCCAGGCAGGAGGGCGGGAACCGGAACGCGATCGACCTCGCCGACACCTTCTGCCGCGAGGCGCGCGTGCGCGTGCGCGATCACTTCCGCGGACTCTTCGGCCCCAACGACCCGGCGCTGTACCGGCTGTCGCAGTCGGTGCTGCGGGGGGAGTACGCGTGGCTCGAGTCGGGGATCGTGCCGCTCGCCGTCCGCGGCGAGGAGGGCGCCGAGCCGGCGGGCCGGCCCGCCGCGGCTCCGGATGGCCGCGAGTCGCGAGCGGCGGAACGAGTCTCCGCGCCGGCGTCCGCCGTGTCCGATCCGGTGACGCGCTGACCTCGAGGCGTCGGGGCGCGCCAGGCCCGCCAGCCGAGCTGGCGGGCCTGGCGCGTTTCATGCCGCGATCTCTCGAGAACTCCGCCACGGGAGATGATCGCATGACGTCCACCGTCCAGCGCGTCGCGTTCGTGCTCGGGTGGATCCTGATCGCGCTCGGGATCGTCGGCTTTCTCACCGCCCCGGCCGCGACCACGACCGACTCCGCCCACGCCGCGCGACTCTTCGGCCTCTTTCCCGTCAACATCGCGCACAACGTGCTGCACCTGACGTGGGGTGTGTGGGGGATCGCCGCCTCGCAATACCACGCGAGCTCGCGCGAGTTCGCGCGCATCAGCGGCGTCGTCTACCTCGTGCTCGCCGCCCTCGGTCTCGTGTGGACCAGCTTCGCCGGGCTCTTCCCGATCGGGTCGAACGACATCTGGCTGGATGCGCTGATCGGGATCGTGCTGGCGTGGGCGGGATTCACGGACCACGCGAGGGCAGTGGTGTAGTGGGGCGTGGTGGCGAGTGGGTGATGGGGAGTGGAACACCAGACGGCGTGTGTGGCGTGAAGAAGGCGTGGAGCGTGGCACGTGGCGCGTGGGCCGATCGCGCCCTCCACGGTCGCCTCCCGCGTCCCACTCGCCACGCCGCTTCACGCCACACGCGCCATTCCCGCCACGCCCCACTCCCTACACCCCGGTGAGCAACCGACTCGCCACGTTGAAGTAGATGAGGATCCCGGCGACGTCCACGAACGACGCCACGAACGGCGAGGAGGCGATCGCCGGGTCGAAGCCGAGGCGGGTGAGGAGGAGGGGGAGCATCGCGCCCACGAGCGTGCCCGTGAGCACCACCATGAGCAGCGTCAGGCCGACCACGTACGCGACCTCGAGGCCGTTCCCCCACGTGAGCACGCGGAGGAGACCGATCACGCCGAGGAAGGCGCCGAGCAGGATCCCCTGCCCGAGCTCGCGGGCGAGCACGCGCCACGCGTCGCGCAGCCGCACGTCCTCCACGGCGAGCGCGCGCGTGATCAGCGTGGCCGACTGCGATCCCGAGTTCCCCCCCGAGCTGATGATGAGTGGCACGAAGAACATGAGCGCCACGGCGCTCTCCAGCGCGGACTGGTAGTGGCGGAGCGCGGCCCCGGTGAACAGCTCCTCCACGAACAGCAGGACGAGCCACCCGCCGCGCTTGCGCAGGATGTTCCAGAAGCCGGCCGAGAAGTACGGCTCCTCGAGCGGCTGCATGGCGCCGAGCTTCTGCACCTCCTCCGTCTGCTCCTCGACCATCGCGTCGATCACGTCGTCGACCGTCACCACGCCGATGATGCGGCCGCCATCGTCGACCACGGGGACCGCCACGAGGTCGTACTTGGACGTGAGGCGCGCCACCTCCTCGCGATCGGCGCTGGCCGGCACGGTGATCACGTCGGTCCACGCGAGGTCGGAGATGCGCGCGCCCTCCGGCGCGGCGAGCAGCTCGCGCAGGGAGAACACGCCGCGCACGCGGCCGTCGGGATCGGTGGCGTAGATGGTGTACAGCGCCTCGCGCCGCCCCGTGCGCGCCACGGCGCGCACGCTGGTGAGCGCCTCCTCCACCGTCATCCCCTCGGGCACGGACACGAACTCGGTGGTCATGAGCCCGCCGGCGGTGTCCGGCGGATAGGCGAGCAGCCGCTCCGTCTCGCCGCGCGCCTCCACGGCGATCTCCGCGAGGATCTCGTCGGCGTGCTCCTCCCCGAGCTCCTCCAGCACGTCGGCGCGGTCGTCCGGCGTCATCTCCGACACCAGCGCCGCCGCCTGCGTGCTGCTCATCGTCTCCAGCACCTCGGTGCGGAGCTCCTCGCTCAGGTACTCGAGCACGTCCGCGGCGCGCGCGGGGGGGAGCGCGCGCAGGAGCTGCCGCACCTGATACACCTCCAGCGTCGCGGCGACGTCCGCGAGGTTGGCCGGGTGCATCTCCTCCGTCTCCGCGGCGAGATCCGCGGGCGACTCCTCGAGCAGCGCGAGGATGTCCGGCCCGATGAGCGCGGCGATGGGGTGGTCTTCTTTCCGTAGCGGTGGCGACATGTGAACCATCCTCGAGGCTCGGCGGCGAGCGGCGCGTGTGCGGCGCGGTCGTGCACGGAGCACGCCGGTGGGCGTGAGAGCGCGGTCCGTGCACGCCGCCCCGGCGGCGCGTCAAGTTATCCCGGGTGGTGATGGGTGAACAAGCGCCGTCGCGCGAAAGCGCGGGGATGCGCGAAACCCTTTCGCGGCGGGCGTTGTCTCATGGGCATCGGTCACCCGGTCGAGGGCGCGCCCACGCGCGCCGCGATCGCGCTCACGCCACCCGGAACCGCGCGCCATGCACCGTGCCGCCCGATCCTCCCTCCTCCTGCTGATCGTCGCCGCGGCGCCCGCCGCCGGCGCGCAGCAGCTCGCGTCCACGGCCGCGGTGCCGGACGTCCCCCCGGTGGCCGGGCGGACCGATGCCGTGGCCGTGCGCGCGCTCCGCCCCCCGGCCATCGATGGCCGGGGCACGGATTCGATCTGGGCGCGCGCGCAGGTGATCGAGGGATTCCGGATGTTCGATCCCGTGGAGAACGGCCCGGAGCGCTTCCACTCCGTCGCCAAGGTCGCCTTCGACGACAGGTACCTCTACGTCCTCGTCCGCGCCTTCGACCCGCACCCCGACAGCATCGTCGGGCTCCTCAGCCGGCGCGACGTCCGCACGGCCTCCGACCAGATCAAGGTCATGATCGACTCGTACCACGACCGCCGCACGGGCTACGAGTTCGCCGTCAACCCGGTTGGAGTGAAGCGCGACTACTACACCTTCAACGACGGAGAGGAGGACGAGTCGTGGGATGGCATCTGGGACGTCGGCACCGCCGTCGACTCGCTCGGCTGGGTGGCCGAGTTCCGGATCCCGTTCAGCCAGCTCCGCTTCCCGAAGCGCGCGTCGCACACCTTCGGCATCATGATCACCCGCGAGATCGGACGCACGAACGAGCGGATGAGCTGGCCCGTGTACCGGCGCAGCCTCGCGGGGATCGCGTCGCAGTTCGGCGAGGTGAGCGGGATCACCGGGCTCGGCACCACGCGGCGCATGGAGATCACGCCGTACGTGGTGGCCAAGAACGTGTCCGACCCGGCCACCGACGCGGCGGGTGACGTGCTGCGCTATGGGCGACGCCAGGAGCTGACCGCGGGCGCCGACATCAAGTACGGCGTCAGCTCGAACCTCACCCTCGACGCCACCGTGAACCCCGACTTCGGGCAGGTCGAGGCCGATCCGGCGGAGCTCAACCTGACCGCGTTCGAGACGTTCTTCGACGAGCGCCGCCCGTTCTTCATCGAGGGGACCGGGATCTTCCGCTTCGACGTGCACTGCAGCGACGGGCGGTGCAACGGTCTCTTCTACTCCCGGCGCATCGGGCGCGCGCCGCAGCTCTCCGGCCTCGACGGCTACTCGGATGCGTCCACCCCCGCCGCCACCACGATCCTCGGTGCCGCCAAGCTCACCGGGCGCATCGGGAACGGGATCTCGGTGGGCGTGCTCGACGCGCTCACGCAGCGCGAGACGGGGGTGGAGGGGCGCACCGTCGAGCCGAGCACCAACTACTTCGTGGGGCGCCTGCAGAAGGACTTCCACGCGGGGCAGTCGGGGGTGGGGCTCATGCTCACGGCGGTCGACCGCCGCCTCGATCAGTGGAGCGAGGCGTACCTGCGCCGCGCCGCGTACACGGGCGGGGTCGACTTCCGCCACCGCTTCGCCGACGCGCACTACGAGGTGACCGGCTTCCTCGCCGGGACGCGCGTCTCGGGGAGCGCCGCGGCGATCGCCGCCACGCAGACGAACAGCGTCCACTTCTTCCAGCGTCCGGACGACGGCGTGCGCCTCGACAGCACGCGCACCGTGCTCGGGGGCGATGGGGAGCAGATCGCGCTCTCGAAGATCGGCGGGGGGATCGTCCGCTTCACCACGTCGCTCACCCGCTTCTCCCCCGGCTTCGAGATCAACGACGTCGGCTTCCTCCCTCAGGCGGGGCAGCAGTCGTGGAGCAACTGGGCGGCGCTGGTGTTCAACACCGCGCACGGGTTCTACCGCTCCGCGCAGGTGAACTTCAACGAGTGGCAGACCTGGACGACGCAGGGGATCGACGCGGGGAACCGCACCGTGTTCGGCGGCAACATCAACGCGCACGCCCAGTTCCGGAACTCGTGGTGGGGGCACGTGGGGATCGGCGTGGACAACCCGGGGGCGACGTACTGCGACTACTGCGCGCGCGGCGGTCCCGCGGTGCGCCAGTCGCCGAAGCTCGTCTCGTGGGCCGGGATCGAGGGGGACACGCGACGCACCCTGGCCCCGCAGCTCTGGCTCGACTACACCGCGGGCGACGCGGGGCGCTCGTACATGCTCCACGTCAACCCCGTCCTCACGTACCGCGCGTCGTCGCGGTTCGACATCACCGCGGGGCCCGACCTCGTCCGCGAGGCGAACGACGTGCAGTACCTCGACCGGTTCGCGGACCCCGCCTCCGGGCTCGCGCACTACACGTTCGCCCGGCTGAACCGCACGACGCTCGGCATCACCTCGCGGGCGAACTTCACCTTCACGCCGAACCTGACGCTGCAGGTGTACGCGCAGCCGTTCGTGAGCAGCGGGCGCTACTCCGACTGGCGCGAGCTCGACCGGCCGCGCGCGTCGCGCTACGGCGACCGCTATCGGCCGTACACGCCCGCCGACACGTCGCTCCGGCTCTCGAGCTACGACTTCAACGGCAAGCAGTTCCACTCCACCACGGTGCTGCGCTGGGAGTACCGCCCCGGTTCCACCGTGTTCTTCGTGTGGACGCAGGGGCGCGAGCAGGACGACCTGAACCCCGGCTCCTTCGCCTTCCGCCGCGACTACGGCGATCTCTTCGCGGCGCGGCCGGACAATACCTTCCTGGTCAAGGCGTCGTTCTGGCGGGGGCGGTGACGGGGTGGCTGGCTAGGGGCCAGGGGCCGGGGGGGATGAGGCGGGGATTGGGAAGAGGGATCGGGAACGTCCACGACAGGGAACGACGGGAAGAGAGCCATCGGGGTGTGCCCTCCCGCCTCTCTCCACCCCCGCCGTTCCCCCCTGCCCCCCGGCCCCTGACCCCCGGCCCCCGACTCACATTACCTTCCCGTCATGACGAAACTCGCCTTTCTCGGTCTCGGCGCCATCGGCGCGCCGATGGCGCGGCACCTCGCGGCGCCTCCATTCACGCTCACCGTCTGGAACCGGACCACCGCGCGCGCGGAGGCGTTCGCGCGCGAGACGAAGGCCCGCGTCGCGCTCACGCCCGCCGAGGCGGCGCGAGGCGCGGAGATCGTGATCACGTGCCTCCCCACCTCGGCGGAGGTCGAGTCGCTGCTCGGTGGCGACGAGGGGCTGCTCGCCGGCATGGCGCGCGGGACTGTGCTCGTCGACTGCACCTCGGGCGATCCCGCCGCCTCGCGCCGGATCGCCGCGCGGCTGGCCAAGCTCGGCATCGACTTCATGGACGCGCCGGTGAGCGGCGGCACCAGCGGCGCCGAGCGCGGAACGCTCACCGTGATGTGCGGCGGCAGCCCCGCCGTCTTCGAGCGCGTCCGTCCGGTGATCGACGCCTTCGGCGAGAAGCTCGTGCACTGCGGCCCGGTGGGGGCGGGGCACGCGCTCAAGTCGGTGAACAACGCGCTGCTCGCCGTGCACGTCTGGGCCACCGGGGAAGGGCTCGCGGCGCTGGCCGGGGCGGGCGTGCCGCCCGCCGTGGCGCTCGACGTGATCAACGCCTCGAGCGGGCGCAGCAACACCTCGGCGAACCTGTTCCCCGAGCGCGTGCTCACGCGCGCGTTCCCTCGCACCTTCCGCCTCGCGCTGCTCGACAAGGACGTCGGGATCGCCGCCAGCGTCGCGCGCGAGCAGAAGGTGGCCTCGCCGCTCCTGCAGCTCACGGCGGAGCTCTTTCGCCTCGCCCACCAGGTGCTGGGCGAGGAGGCCGATCACGTGGAGGCGGTGAGACTCATCGAGCAGTGGGCGGGCGTGGAGATCGCATGAGCGCCACGCACGAGCTCGCGCCCGGCGAGACCGTCGCGCCGGTGGACGCGATCCGCCGCCACTTTCCGGCGCTCGAGCGCCGGCACGGCGGTGACACGCCGGTGGCGTACTTCGATGGGCCGGGGGGGACGCAGGTGCCGCGCGCGGTGGTGAACGCGATGGCGGACTACCTGCTGCACCACAACGCGAACACGCACTGGGCGTACCCGTCGAGCGTGGAGACCGACCGGGCGATCCTCGATGCGCGCGAAGCGCTGGCCGATTTCCTGAACGCCGAGGCCGACGAGATCGCCTTCGGGCAGAACATGACGACGCTCACCTTCCACGTCGCGCGCGCCATCGGGCGCGGGCTGGGGGCGGGGGACGAGATCGTCGTCACCGAGCTCGATCACCAGGCCAACGTGGCGCCGTGGATGGCGCTGGCGAAGGAGCGCGGGGTGACGGTGCGCCGCGTGCGCTTCCGTCCCGAGGACGGGCGCCTCGACTGGGACGACCTGGAGCGCCAGCTCGGCGCGCGCACGCGCGTGCTCGCCATCGGCGCGGCGTCGAATGCGCTCGGCACGATCACCGACGTCGCGCGCGCCACCGCGCTGGCCCACGCACGCGGCGCGCTCGTGTACGTGGACGCGGTGCACTACGCGCCGCACGAGCTGGTGGACGTGCGCGCCATCGACTGCGACTTCCTCGCCTGCTCCGCGTACAAGTTCTACGGTCCGCACATCGGGGTGCTGTACGGGAAGCGCGAGCGGCTGCGGGAGCTGGACGTTCCCAAGCTCCCGCCCGCGCCGGACACGGCGCCCGAGCGCGTGGAGACGGGGACGCTGAGCCACGAGAGCATGGTGGGTGCCGCCGCGGCGGTGGACTTCCTCGCCTCGCTCGCCGCGGGGAGCACCCGGCGCGCTCGCCTGGAGTCGGCGTTCGCCGCGCTGCACGCGCGCGGCGCGGCGCTGGTGGAGCGGATGTGGCGCGGCCTGGAGGCGATCCCCGGCGTGACGCTCTACGGCCCGCCCCCCGGCACCCCGCGCACCCCCACGGTTTCGTTCACCGTGGCCGGCATGTCCTCCGAGGAGGTGGCGCTCCGCCTCGTCGACGATGCGGTGTTCGCCTCCAACGGCGACTTCTACGCGACCACGGTGCTGGAGCGCTTCGCTCACGCCGACGATGGCTTCCTGCGTGCGGGGTGCGCGTGCTACACGACGGAGAGCGAAGTGGACCGTCTCGTCGCGGGGGTTCGGGGGATGGTCAGGTAGGTCGAGGGAGTGGTTTGGTGGGGCGTGGAACACCAAGAGACGTGTGTGGCGTGAAGGAGACGTGGGGCATGGAGCGTGGAACGTGTCGACCACACGCTACGCACTACCGTCCACGCCTTCCTCACGCCACACGCGTTCTTGGGTGTTCCATGCCCTCCTATCTACTCTCTCCCCCACGAGATGCCGTCGCGACCAGCGACCGCTCGAGCGCCGCGAGGTACGGCTCGTAGCGCGACCCGGGATTCCACAGCACCCACCCGTCGTATCCCGCGTCGTACACGGCGCGCTTCTGCTGGGTGAGCTCGCCGGGGCCGTAGGTGGGTGACATCCCCTTGAGGGAGAACGCCTGCAGCCACGGGCGCACGTGCTCGGCCTTCGCGATGTGGAGGGCGAGGTCGCGCTCGCGGGCGCGCGCGATCGCCGTCTCGATCACCCGGTAGGGCTCCGCGTTGGGGCGGGCGATGCCGAACGAGCCGTGCGGGTAGTGCGACGGGTAGACCATGGGCAGCAGCACGTCGGTCACCGGGGCCAGCTCCTCCCACTGCTGCCCCACCTCCAGCGCGCCCGGGACGGTGGTGACGAGCCCGAAGATGTCGGCCGTGCACCGCGCGCCGAGCGCGTGGATGCGCGGGCAGGCGGCGCGGAAGAAATTGGCGAGCGCGCGCGGCTTGCTCACGCCGTTGGCGTCGTGGAAGACCTGCGGTGGAAGACTCTTGTACGGCTCGGGAAAGCGGATGTAGTCGAACTGGATCTCGGCGAAGCCCGCGCGCGCCATCTCCTCGGCCACCCGGATGTCGTACTCCCAGATCGCCGGGTCGTAGGGATCCACCCACGTGAGTCCCTTCTTGTCGCGCCACGGCGACCCGTCGGGCTTCCGGATCACGTGGTCGGGGTTGTTGCGCGCGGCCACGGAGTCCTTGAACACGACGATGCGGGCGATCGGGACGATCCCGTGCGCCCGGAGCGTGTCGATCAGCGCCCGCAGCTCCGCGACGTGTCCCGCGTTCCCCGCGTTGCGGGCGACGAGCGGATCGGACGAGGCGAAGTTGAGCCCGAACTCGTCCTTCATGTCGATGACGAACGCGTTGATCTCGGTCGTGTCGGCGATCGCGATGAGCGACCGCATGCGACGCGGGCTCTGGGCGGCGAAGCGGTTGACGTACAGCCCGCGGACGACGACGGTGTCGGCGAGCGCCGGCGCGACCGAGTCGCGCGGCGAGCGGGCGGCGCCGCCGGCGCCGCCGGTGTCGGTGGCGCTCCGGGCGGCTGGGGTGGTGCGGGCGGCGGGGAGGACGGTCTGCGCGACGGCGGTACCTGGCACGCGCGCGCCGTCACCGGCGCCGCACGCGGCGAGCGCCAGGGCGAGAACGGGGATGCTGCGCATCACTGCTGGGGTGCTCCGAGGGAAGGGCGAGAGAGTGGGGGGGAAATCTAACCCCCAGTACGACGCGACCACCGCTTCCGTCACGCGCTATATTACGCCCCGCATGATCCATCGCTCGCTGATCCTGTTTCCCCTGCTCGTCGCCGCCTGCCGGCGGTCGGCGCCTCCGGCACCCCCTCCCCCTCGCGCCGATTTCCTCCTCGTCGCCGGGGACTCGACGTTCTGGGTGCGCTCGGACGCGCAGGGCGTGCACGCGCGCGGGTCGCCGCTCGAGCTGGCGCGCTGGGGCGGACGGTTCTACGAGGTGTACGTGGTCGACGACGACCGCTCCTACGAGGATGCCGAGATCGTCGGGCAGCAGGTGTGGCGGCGCGACCTCATCAGCGGGGACTCGCTCCTCGTCCATCGCGACACCACGATCCGGGGGATCGAGCGCTGGTACGCCCGCGCGCACCCGGACGACCAGCCGCTCGAGCCCGACGAGGACATGGACCCCGATCCGCACGTCTCGGCGACGAGCGAGCTGGATCTCCTCGACGAGTTCGGGCCGTACGCGTCCTACGCCTATCGCGCCGACCTGACGGTGAGCGGCGGCGACGAGTGGCACGTGGCGCGGCGCGGGGTGCTCGATCTCCGCCGCGGCGGCAACGCGTCGCTGGCCGAGCTGTTCGGCGAGCGGAACGCGGCCTATCTGACGCGGCGGGGGAACGCGCTCTTCTCGCAGGCGCGCGATTCCGTGCTCGCCTCGCGCGACGCGAGGGCGCGCGTGGCCGCCGACGCGATCGGCGACTTCGAGTTCGACAGCACCAGCTTCGCCGTGGTCGCCGTGAACCGGGAGCCCGCGGTGGAGTTCGTGGTGCCCGGGCGCGGCTCGCGGGCGGGCGGGCTGGTGCTCCCGCTCCCGCCGATCAAGGTGGCGATCCCCGCCTGGTGGGATCGGTCGGAGAGCGGCCTCCCCACGAGCGAGGATGCGACGTCCGAGCGGTGGGCGCGCGACAGCTACCAGGTGGTGGCCCGCGACGAGCGCGACGGCGATGCCGTCCAGGTCTCGATCATCGACTCGGCGGGGCACACGTGGCCGGTGGCGCGCACGCCGGCGCCCGCGCGCCGCATCTACTGGCTCGACTCCCCGCGCGCCGACAGCACCACGATCCGGGCGCTGGCGCGCGCGTTCGACGAGGCGGCGCTGTACTCGGAGGAGGCGCGCACCGCGATGGCCGGTCGCGCCCGCACCCCGGCGCTGCTCGCCGCGCTCCCGAGACGCGCGCGATGACCCCACCCACACCGTCCCGCATGGAACCGAAGCCCCCGCGCGAGTCCGAGGCGATCGTCGCCGATCTCATGATGCCGCAGCACGCGAACGGCCTGCGGCACCCGTCCGTGTTCGGCGGCGTCATCATGAGCATGGTCGACCGCGCCGCCGCGCTCAGCGCGATGAAGCACTGCGGCGGACAGGCGACCACGCTCTCCATCGACCGGATCCTCTTCAAGGAGCCGATCCGGGTGGGCGAGGTGGTCGAGGTCCGCGCGCACGTGGTCTACGTCGGCCGCACCTCGATGGCGGTGCTGGCGCACGTCTACGCCGAGCAGGTCACCACCGGCCGCCGCCGGCACACGAACGAATGTTGGCTCACGTTCGTCCATCTGGATGACGATGGAAAGCCGGCGCCGGTGCCCCCGCTCCGCCTCGAGACCCCGGAGGATCGTCTCCTCCACGAGATCGCGGCGAAGCGGCGGGCGGCGGCGCTCGAGGAGAAGGTGGGGCAGTGACCGGAGCGGGGGAGGGGGAGGGGGAGCCGCTCAGCGCTGCTCCAGCTCCCGCTCCCCGGGCACGATGCGGGTGGCGCGCCCCTCGCCGGGGTGCGCCTTCGCCTCCAGGAAGCGCTCCCCCTTGAGGCGAATGTCGGCGACGAAGCCCTCGAACTCGCGCTCGGACAGCTGGTCCGCGATCCCCGGGATCAGCCCCTTCACGATCGTGATCCGCTCCGCCAGGGAGAGCGAGTTCGCCTCGTCCACGATCTTCCGGATCACGGGGTGGTTCATCCAGTCGGTCTGTCGGCTCGTCGTCATGTAGGAGATCCTCGTGGCGGGTACAACGATGGGCGTGGAGCGAGCGGTGTCGGTCCGACCCGATTGCCCTTCATGCTCCGTGCCCGGGGCGGTGGAAAGTGGCCGGCAAGGGCGAGTCCGCTTCTTGCCTGGGTACGGCAGCCGGCGAAGACGCCGGCATGTGCAGGCAGGGTTGCTCACTACTCGACGTAGAGGGGAGGCGCTGCATGTTCGTTGCCCGGATGTGGACGCGGAGGGTGGCGCTGGCCGCGGTGGCCGCGCTGTCGGTGATGGCCTGTGAGCGGGGGAGCGCGGCGCAGGCATCGGTGACGATGCGGACCGCGCCGGCGCGCGACGCGGACGGGGAGCCGCCGGGGACGGACCGCGAGTCCATCAAGCGGACCGTGGCCGAGGTCACCGCCGACGTGAATCGCATCCTCGCCGCCGATGCCGCCGGGCAGCGGCGGCTCCTCCCCGCGCACACGCGCGCGGTGAACGGGATGCTCTCCCGCTTCGAGACGAAAGTTCGCGCGATGCACGTGTCCGTCGACCCGGACTGGGTCGCCGTGATCGACTCGGTGCAGTCGGATCTCGCGCGCATGCCGGCCATGTCTCCCGCCGAGCTTCACGCGTTCATGCCCGGGCACACCAGGCGCGTCATGCGCATCGTGGCGTGCGTGGACATGGTGCGGGGCGGGTAGCGGCGACGGTGGCACCGGTCGGGGGCACCGGTCGGGGGCATGGGAGGTGCGGCACCAGCAGGTACGCGCCCTGGAGTGGCCGTCACGGGGGGGCGCGCGAGCAGCAGATCGTGACGCGCATTCGCCGGAACCGAATCTCGAACGAGGCCAGGAGGCCATGAGAACGTTTACGTCACCCGATGGCGTGGTCTGGACCGTCGAAGTGCGGTCCCCCGGAGCGAGCAACGCGATGGTGGTGTTCCACCACCCCGATGGAATGACCGCGCGCCGCGACCGCTACAACTGGTACAACGCGCGCACCCCCGAGGCGAAGAACGTCACCGCCCGCCTCGATCCCGCAGAGGTGCTCCGCCTCATCGACGACAAGGAGATGGCGCTCCTCTTTCGCCGCTCCATGCTCATCTCGGCGGCCGACAACCCGCTCAACATCCCGGTCACCAACTTCGCCGTGTGAGCCGCGAGCGCGGCCGCGCTGGCGACCGCGCTGGCGACCGCGCTCGCGACCGCGCTCGCGACCGCGCCCCACCGCTGTGCTCGCCTGCGAGATGGGTCGCTCGAACGCGATATCGGAAACCGCGCGCGGCTGGCCCCCGCCCCCCGCCCCCCGCCCCCCCGCCTCTGGCCCCCGGCCCGTCCACCACGGCATATTCGAGCCTCTCCTTCAGCGGGGGTCATCCCTATGACTGACGTGGCTCGCAGGACGCGGGGCGCTCTCATCGTCGTGCTCACCGTGGCGGCGGCCGCCGCGTGCACGGGAGAGGAGAAGGGCCCCAACGGCACCCTGAAGCTGCACGGCACGGTTCACATGGTGCAGTCCAAGGATGGGGGAACCTGCTGGAAGCTCGAGTCGACGAAGGGGAAGAGCTACGAGCTGCAGCCGGCGCAGGTGCCCCACGACATACTCGTCGATGGCGCCCGGGTCTCGCTCCTGGCGAAACCGCGGAAGGGTGGGAGCTTCTGCAACGTGGGAGAGATCGTCGACGTCACGCAGCTCGACTCGGTCACGGGACCGGAGGCGACCGCGTCATCGACGAAGTAGCCCGCGCGGCGCGCCGGACACGGCGCGCGCGCGCGCGGATTCACATCGCTCGAGGTGGGGCGCTCTCCGGAGCGCCCACATCGGCGCCCTCCGACTCGAAGGGGACGTCCACCTCCATCCCGTCGCGAGCGGCGATGGTCTCGGGAAAGACCTCGCGCGCCTCGCGCACGAGGTCGGAGGTGTCGCGCGAGTAGCGCGCCGAGAAGTGCGTGAGCAGGAGCCGGCGCGCGCCGGCGCGCGCCGCCACGCCGGCGGCCTCGCGCGCGGTGGAGTGTCCCGTGTCCGCCGCGCGCGCCGCTTCCTCGTCGCCGAACGTCGCCTCGTGCACGAGGACGTCGGCGTCGCGCGCCGCGGCCGCCGTCGTCTCGCTCGGCCGCGTGTCGCCGGAGAGCACCACCTTCCGCCCCGGACGCGGCGGTCCCACGAGCACCGACGGCTCGATCACTCGCCCGTCGTCCAGCGTGATCGCCATCCCGCGGTGCAGCTTCCCCCACAGCGGCCCCTCGGGAATCCCCAGCTCGCGCGCGAGCTCCGGGTTGAAGCGCCCGCGCCGCTCCTCCTCCACGAGCGCGTAGCCGAGCGCCGTCGCCCCTCGATGGTCGGCGGCGTGGGGAAGGATCGCGTATCCGTCGCGCCGCACCGCGTCGCCGGGGGCGAGCTCCTCGAATTCCACCGGGAAGCCGATCCGGTCCACGCCGAAGTGCGTCGCCGAGCGCAGCACGCGCCTGGCGCCGCGCGGGCCCCACAGCCGCATCACCTCCTCGCGCCCCTGGAGCGCGAGCGTGCGGAGGAGACCGATCACGCCGATGACGTGATCGCCGTGGAAGTGGGTGAAGAAGATGTCCTGCAGCGAGAAGGCGATCCCGTAGCGCATCATCTGCCGCTGCGTCCCCTCGCCGCAGTCGACCAGCAGGTGCTCGCGGCCGCGCCTGACGACGGCCGCCGCCACGGCCCGCTCCGGCGTCGGCAACCGCGCCCCGGTCCCGAGGAAGACCACGTCGATGTCGGGCGCGGCGGGGATGGCGGGCTAATCGACGGGGCGCCCCCGGCTGGGCACGACGAGGACCGGCCGGTGGGCCCGGTGCAGGACCGCCATCGCCACGCTGCCGAGCAGCATCTCCAGCTGGGCCGACCGCCCGCGCGAGCCGACGACGATCACCGCCGCCCCCTCGGCCGCCGCGCTCTCGGCCAGGGCGTCCGCGACGGCGCGCGCGCGCCGCCCCGGGGGGCC
>DASUXC010000054.1:0-18061 GCA_036378095.1 Gemmatimonadaceae bacterium
GGCATCCGCCCGGCCGACGAGCGGCGCGACGTCGGCAACCTCGCCGATTTCGTGCTCGCCCCGTTCGGGAAGGTGGAGCGCGAGGAGATGCTCGCGCTCGTCCCGACGATCGCCAACGCCGTCGAGACCTGGCTCACGAGCGGGGTCGAGGCGGCCATGAACGTGCACAACAAGAGCGAGGGACGAGGAACGGGATGAGACGCACGAGGTGCCCGCCTCTGTCCTCTGCCGTGCCACGTCCCTCCCACCTCGTACCTCGTCCCTCGCATCTACATGCTCAAGCTCGGCATCGTCGGCCTCCCCAACGTCGGGAAGTCGACGCTCTTCAACGCCCTCACCGCCGCCAAGGCGGAGGCGGCGAACTACCCGTTCTGCACCGTCGAGCCCAACGTGGGCATGGTCGAGGTGCCCGACCCGCGGCTCGACGCCCTGGCCGCGGTGGTGCAGCCCAAGCGCACCGTGCCCGCGGCCGTGCAGTTCGTGGACATCGCCGGCCTCGTGAAGGGCGCCGCCGAGGGCGAGGGGCTCGGCAACAAGTTCCTCGCGAACATCCGCGAGACCGACGCGATCGTGCACGTGGTGCGCTGCTTCGACGACGACGACGTCACGCACGTGATGGGCGGCGTGGACCCGGTGCGCGACCGCGAGGTGATCGAGTTCGAGCTCGCGCTGGCGGACCTCGCCACGGTGGAGAAGCGCCTGGATCGCGTGCGCCGCGCGGCGAAGAGCAACGACAAGGAGGCGCTCGCCGAGCTGCCGGCGCTCGAGCTCGCGCACTCCTTCCTGAGCCAGGGCAAGGGGCTGTGGGAGGCGAAGCTCACCCCCGAGCAGCTCGCCCTGCTCGCCCCGCTGTCGCTGCTCACCGCCAAGCCCGTGCTCTACGCGGCGAACGTCACCGACGCGGAGCTCACCGGCGACGAGGGCGCGCACCTCCTGCTCGCCGGCGGTGAAGTACGTCTCCAGGCCGAGGAGCGCGTAGCTCGCGCGGATGAGGCGGTCGAGCCCCGCCGACTCGAGTCCGAGCGAGGCGAGGAAGTCGCCGCGATCCTCCGGCGGGAGCTCGGCCAGCTCGGCCTCGATCTTGGCGGAGAAAGGGACGATCTCCGCGTGCTCGCCGCTCAGCCGCACCGCCTCGCGGAGCGCGGCCAGGTGCGGGCCCTCGGCGCCGGTGAGCTCGGCGTCGCTCACGTTGGCCGCGTAGAGCACCGGCTTGGCCGTGAGCAGCGAGAGTGGCGCGAGGAGCGCGCGCTCGTCCGCCGTGAGCCCGCCCTCCCACAGCCCCTTCCCCTCGCTCAGCACCGCGTGCGCCTTCTCGAGCGCGGGGAGCTCCGCCTGCGCCTCCTTGTCGGCCGACTTCGCCGCGCGGCGCACGCGGTCGAGCCGCTTCTCCACCGTCCCCAGGTCGGCGAGGGCGAGCTCGAACTCGATCACCTCGCGGTCGCGAGCGGGATCCACGTCACCCATCACGTGCAGCACGTCGGGATCGTCGAAGCAGCGCACGACGTGCACGATCGCGTCCGTCTCGCGGATGTTGGCGAGGAACTTGTTCCCCAGCCCCTCGCCGCTCGACGCGCCCTTCACCAGCCCGGCGATGTCCACGAACTGCACCACCGCGGGGACGATGCGCTCGGGGTGGACGATCGCCGCGAGGCGCGCGAGCCGCCGGTCGGGCACCTCGACGATGCCGACGTTCGGCTCGACGGTGCAGAACGGGTAGTTCGCCGCCTCGGCGCGGGCCGAGGTGAGCGCGTTGAACAGCGTCGACTTTCCGACGTTCGGCAGGCCGACGATTCCGAGCTTCAGCATGCGATCCAGACCGTGAGTTCGAGACGAAGCGCGGCGCTACGCGGTGGCGCCGCGGTTGTGCGCGTTCATGGCCGCCGTGATCCCCTCGCGCATCCACAGCTCCACGGCGTCGGTGAACCGGGGCATGAGGGAGATGATCTCGGCGCGCTCGGCGGAGCCGAAGGGGGAGAGCACGAAGTCGGCGAGATCGCCGACCTCGCGCTCCGGCTGCACCGGGCGGATGCCGATGCGGAGCCGCGGGTACTCGCGACTGCCGATCGTCTGCTCGATGCTCTTGAGACCGTTGTGGCCGCCCGCGCTCCCCTGCGCGCGCAGGCGGTAGCTCCCCACGGGGAGGGCGATGTCGTCGACGACGACGAGCAGGTCGGTGACCGGCGACCAGAACGCGCGCCGCAGGAAGGGGACCAGCACCTTCCCGCTGAGGTTCATGAACGTGAGCGGCTTGAGCAGGCGCACGGCCATGCCGTTCACGCGCCCGCTCACCGCCATGGCCTGCCCGTCCTGGCGCCACGCGCCGAGATGCCAAACGTCGGCCAGGTGGTCCACCACCCACCAGCCGACGTTGTGACGCGTGCGCTCGTACTGCTTGCCGGGATTGCCGAGTCCGAGGATCAGCTTCATGACTCAGGGATCGATCGCGGATCGCGGCCGTGGCCGCGACCCATCGATCACGCGCTCTCGCCCTCGCCCTCCTCCTTCTGCTTCCGGATCAGCTCCGGCTCGGAGGGGGCTTCGGCGCCCTCGGCGGGTGCGGCCGCGGTCTCCGCCTCGACGCGCGGCGGCACCACCACGCACACCGTGGCATCGGGCTCATCGAGCACGTCGACGCCGCCGGGGAGCGGGAGGTCGCGCACGTGGATGGAGTTGTTGAGGTCGAGCGCGCTCACGTCCACGTCGATGTGGTTCGGGATGCTCGACGGATCGACCTCCACCGTGATCTCGCGCATGATCTGATCGAGCACGCCGCCCGAGTTGCGGACGCCCACGGGGGTGCCCACGAGCACCACCGGCACGTCGACCGTCACGCGCTCCCCGGCCACCAGCTCCTGGAAGTCGACGTGGAGCACCTGCTTCTTGTACGGGTGGCGCTGGATCTCGCGGATGAGCGTGCGCGCCGTGGTGCCATCGATGTTCAGCTCGATGACGGTGGTCTCGAACGCGACGCGCTCGAGCATCAGCTCGAGGGCCCGCCCATCGAGCGCCAGCGACTGCGGCTCCCGGTTGTGTCCGTAGATGACGCCGGGGATCTGCTGCGCCGCGCGCAGCTTGCGCGCGGCGCCCTTGCCGGTCGCGGCGCGCGTGGTGGCGGTGAGGGTTGCGGTGGCCATGGTCGGGATCTCTCTGAAACGTCAGTCTGAAACGGTGATGATCACTCGAAGAGCGAGCTCACCGACTCGTCGGAATGCGTGTAGCGGATCGCCTTCGCCAGCAGCTCCCCGACGGAGAGCACCTTGAGCTTCGGGAACCGTCGCTCCGGTGGAATGGCGATCGTGTCGGTGACGACGACTTCCTCGATCGGCGCCTCGCTCAACCGCTCCCTGGCCGGGCCGGAGAGCAGCGGGTGCGTGGCGCACGCGTAGATGTCCTTCGCCCCGAGCTCCTTCAGGGCACGGGCCGCCGCGGTGACGGTGCCCGCCGTGTCGATCATGTCGTCGGGGATGATGCAGTCCCGCCCCTCGACCTCACCGACCACGTTGAGGACCTCGGCGACGTTGGCCGACGGCCGGCGCTTGTCGATGATCGCGAAGCTGCCGTTGAGCCGCTTCGCGAACCCGCGCGCCATCTTGGCCGACCCCACATCGGGCGCCACCACGACGAGGTCCCGCAACTGCTTCCTGCGAAAGTGCGACACCAGCACCGGCGCCGCGTACAGGTGATCGACGGGAATGTCGAAGAACCCCTGCAGGGCGTGCTGGTGGAAATCGATCCCGAGCACGCGATTGGCTCCCGCGGTCGTGATCAGGTTCGCCATCAGCTTGGCGCCGATCGCCACGCGCGGCTGGTCCTTCCGGTCCTGTCGCGAGTAGCCGTAGTACGGCATGACGCAGGTGATGCGCGCCGCCGACGCCCGCCGCGCCGCATCGATCAGGAGCAGCAGCTCCATGATGTTCTCGGCGGGTGGACTCGTCGGCTGGATGATGAACACGTCCGCGCCGCGCACGTTCTCGTCGATCCGGGCGAAGATCTCGCCATCCGCGAACCGCGAGAGCGTCACCTTGGTAGGCTCGACCCCGAGGCAGCGGGAGATCTCATCCGCCAGCGCCCGATTGGCCGTACCCGCGAGCAGCTTGAACCCGCGTCGCGGGACGCTCAGTTCATCCATTGCCACAGCCTTTCAAAATAGTTACGGGTAGAGAGCCGGTCAACATTGCCCCCGGTGGATTCGAACCACCATTCTCGGATCCAAAGTCCGATGTCCTGCCGTTGGACGAGGGGGCACCCGAGCCCCGCAAGCTACTCGACCTGATGCGGACGCTCAAGCGCGGGAGGGGCTGCGGGCGTCCGGCAGCGGGTCGCGGAACGACGCGGGTGGAAGATTCGGCTCTCGGCCATCGGCTCTCGGCTCTCGGCTCTCGGCTCTCGGCTCTCGGCTCTCGGCTTACGGCCCAGCATAGATGGCTCTCGGCGTGTGCCGCTAGCCGATGGCCGATGGCCGAGAGCCGATGACCGATGGCCGACAACCCTATCTCATTCGATCCGCTCCACCCCCGTCACCCGCTCCAGCGTCGTCGTCGCCACCACTCGCGTGCCGGGGAGCCGCCCTTCGAGCGCGGCGGCGTCGGGGGGGGCATCGAAGATCCCGAACACGGTGGAGCCCGAGCCGGACATGCACGCGATGCGCGCGCCCGCCCGTCGCACCTCGCGAACGATCGGCGCGAGCTCGGGGTGACGATAGCCCACCGGCTCCTCGAAGTCGTTGGTCACGCACGGCGCGAGCGTCTCCCACGAGGCGAACGTCGCGGCGCCGAACAGGGCGGGCTCCGGCGACCACGCGCCCCGCGATGCGGCGAGCCACGCGTACGCGTCGGCCGTGGACACGGCGAAGTCGGGAACGACGAGCGCCACGTGCCGCGCGGGAAGGGAAGGGAGGGCGAGCATGCGCTCGCCGCGCCCCCACGCCAGCGCGAGCGGCGCCTCGGTGGTGAGATAGGGGACGTCGCTCCCGAGCGACATCGCCAGCCGGAGCAGCTCTCCCTCCGACGGCGCTCGCGGCGCCAGCGCGGCGAGCGCCCGGAGCACCGCGCCCGCGTCCGCGCTCCCGCCGCCGAGCCCTCCCCCCACGGGGACGCACTTCTCGATCTCGATCGCGAAGCCCGCGGGCCACCGGGTCGCCTCGGCGTACGCCACCGCCGCGCGCCACGCCAGGTTCCGCTCGACCGGCCCCGCATCGCCGCCCACGCAATCGAGCGACCGGCCGGCCCCTCCCACGCGCACCGTCACCACGTCGCCGAGCGCGATGCGCGCGAACACGGTCTCGATCGAGTGATATCCGCCCGCCTCTCGTGCGAGGATGCGGAGCCCGAGATTGATCTTCGCGTGCGCCGTCACGCGCGCCGCGCCCCTGGTCACCGCGCCTCGCTCCCGCTCCCCGCCCCCGCCCCGGCGCCCGCGCCGGCCGGCTCCTCGACGTGCTCCGGCGCCTCGCGCAGCTCCTTGAAGTGCAGTCCCAGCCGGCCGAAGTAGTAGATGCCGATGACGGTGATCGGGATGAAGGTGAGAATGTGGAACCCGACCGCCCAGCTCGTGGCCAGCGTGCGATCCACGCCGTAGATCCCGAGCCCGAGCTGGCCGATGATCTCGAAGATCCCGAAGAACCCCGGCGCGCTCGGCACCGCCACGCCGATCGCGATCAGCCCCTGCAACAGGAGCGCCGCGCTGAACGGCGCCGAGATCCCCACCGCCTTGAACGCGAGCAGGAAGGCGAGGCCGTTGAGCAGCCAGTGCGCGATCGTCCAGAGCAGCACGGCGACGAAGCGTCCGGGGTGCCGCAGCACGCCGAGCCCCGACGCGAAGGCGAGGAGCGCCTGGCGCCCGCGCTCCTCGAAGCGCGGCGCGACCCGCCGGGCGAGTCGCTCGTAGGCGACGACCACCGGCCCCGGGAAGAACGCCACCAGGTAGAGCAACCCGAGCGCGCCGGTGGCGACGACGGCGCCGACCGCCACGTAGCTCGACACGGGGTGCCCGCCGATCGGCACGTTGGGAAACGCCGGCGAGAACATCGCCACGAGCATGAGCAGGAGCACGACGAACGCGTCGAACACGCGGTCCACGGCGAGCGACGCGAACGCCGCCGAGAAGCTCACGCGCGAGGTCTCGCGCGTGAGCGCGTACGCGCGCGCGAACTCCCCGGCGCGCGCCGGCACGACGTTGTTCACCATCATCCCGATCGCCGTCGACCGCCAGAGCACGCCGAGCGGGAGGTGGTACGCGACCGGATCGAGGATCGTGCGCCAGCGGCGCGCCCGGAGCGGGAAGATGAGCGTGCCGGCGACCGTGGCGGCGGCGAAGTACCACAGGTTGGCGTGGCGCAGATGCGCCGCCACCTCCGAGATGCGCACGCCCCACAGCGTCCAAACGAGAAACCCGACGCTCAGCGCGATGCCGAGCGCGTTTCGCACCCGCGTCTTCATGGCCGCGCTACTCGACGAGGGCCAGGTCGATGAGGTCGAACAGCTCCTGCACCGCGCCGCGGGAGGGCGAATCGCCCGCGCCGAGGATCTGCTCGCGCAGCTCCGCCGCGCGCTGGAGCGCGGCGCGCCCGCGGTAGAGGAGCGATTCGATGGGGACGATCTCCTCGCCGGGCACCGGCGTCGGCTGGCTGAGCGGACGCCGCTCCAGCTCGTCGAAGCCGGCGATCCCGCTCTGCAGGTAGTCCCTGAGCTCGCGGCCGACGGGTGTGCGGATCGGCTCCCGCTTGGGCTCCGCGCCGGCTCCCGGGGTGGGGGCCGGGGCGGTGGGGGCGGCCGGCGGGCGCGGCGCGGCGGGGCGCGAGGGCGCGACCGCGGTGTGGTCGGCCGGGGTCAGCGAGCGCGGCGTCATCGAACGCGGGGCCGCCAGCCGCTCGAGCGCCTGGTGCAGCTCGTCGGCGCGCGTCGCGGGATTGGCGAGCAGGGCGGCGGCTTCGTCCAGCCCCGCCAGCGCTCGCGCGTCGAGCGCCGCCGCCTGCGCGCTCCACCCGGCGGCGAATCGCGCGACGAGCTTCTCGCCGAACCCGTTGGCCGCGCTCCCGAGCGCGCGGAGCGCGTGGCGCATCTCGCGCGCGATCCGCTCGCGGTGCTCCGGGGCGGGGTTGGCGCGCGCCTCCGCGACCACCGCCCGCACGTGCTCGGCGAGGCTCACCACCTCCAGCCGGAAGCGCTCCGCGGCCGAGGTCGGGGGGTGCGGCGCGGCGGAGACGACGTGCGGTCCATCGTCATCGTGGAAGAGCTGCGCGATGGGCACGATGCGATCGCCCTTGCCGGCATCGTCGGCCGCGAGCGTGGCGACGGCGGCGTGGAAGGCGCCGAGCTCCGGCATCCCGGCGTCCGGGCGTCCGCTGTAGCCGAGGTCGCGCGCGGCGCGGCGGAGGACGGCGGCGGCGCTGGCGAACAGCTCCCGCTGCTTCGCGCTCGCCGTCGCCCAGCCCGAGAGCTCGAGCATCTTCATGGCGTGCTCCACCGCCTCGAGC
Source organism: Gemmatimonadaceae bacterium (assembly GCA_036378095.1). Lineage (GTDB taxonomy): Bacteria > Gemmatimonadota > Gemmatimonadetes > Gemmatimonadales > Gemmatimonadaceae > JADGGM01. The sequence goes on from DASUXC010000054.1 coordinate 7,475, forward strand.
ACCTCGTTCAGCGGCGCCAGGTCGCGCAGCGCGGCGACGCCGCGCAGCGCGCGCACGCGATCGCTCGCCGCGGCGAGCGCGGCATGATCGTCGGGCGACGCGGCGGCACGATCGAGGGCGCGCGCCAGCTCGCCGCTCTGCGCGGCCAGATAGTCGTGTCCCCCCGCGTGCGACGTGGCGGGCGTGCGCGGCCCGGCCACGTCGGGTGCCAGGCGTCCCAGCTCCGCCACGCGCGCGGCCGCGCGGCGATCCTCGTTGGGGCCCCACCCGCGAACGCCACGAAGGAGGATGCGGAGGTCGTCCACCGTGCCGGTGATGATGGCGGCGTTTCCCGGCTCCCAGCGGAGCGTGCGCGCGCGGAGCGCGCGCACCACGCGCTCGAGCGCCGCGGCGACATCCGCGATCCCCTGCTGCCGCGACATCGTGGCGCTGCCGCGCAGGGCGCGCGAGAACTGGTACAGCGCATCGACATCGGGACCAGCGGGTCCGGCGGATGCGAGTAGCGCGTCGAGGCGCTCGATGTACTCGTTCGCCTCGACGATGAAGAAGTCCAGCACGCCCACCGACCCGCTCATGTCAGCTCCGCAAGAGTCCCCGGCGCGGCGACCACCACGCCGTCTGGAAAGATCGTCACCCACCCCGTCCCGCGTCCATGGCGGCGCGCATCTCGCGCACGGCGTGGGGGAGCCCCACGAACACCGCGCGGCTCACGATCGAGTGCCCGATGTTCAACTCCTCGATCTCGGGGATCGCCACCACCGCCTTCACGTTGGCCGTCGTGAGCCCGTGCCCGGCGTGCACGGCGAGCCCCAGCGCCGCCCCCCGCGCCGCCGCGTCGGCGAGCGCCCGGAGGGGGGCCGGATCGCCCGCATGGTTGGCGTACCGCCCGGTGTGCAGCTCGATGGCGTCGGCGCCCGCGTCGCGCGACCGGTCGACGGCGTCCACGTCGGGGTCTATGAACAGACTGGTTCGCACCCCCGCGCGTTTCAGGCGGGCCACCCCCTCGGCCAGCCCCCTGGGGTCGCGGGCCACGTCCAGCCCTCCCTCGGTGGTCACCTCCTCCCGGCGCTCGGGGACGAGCGTCACCTGGTAGGGTCGCAGGCGCTCGGCGATCGCGAGCATCTCGTCGGTGAGGGCCATCTCCAGGTTGAACACCGTGCGCACCTCGCTGACGAGGCGGCGCACGTCGTCGTCCTGGATGTGGCGACGGTCTTCGCGCAGGTGGGCCGTGATCCCGTCGGCGCCGGCGTCCTCCGAGAGGAGCGCCGCGGCGACGGGATCGGGCTCGGTGCCGCGGCGAGCCTGGCGAATCGTCGCGACATGGTCGATGTTGATGTACAGCCGCTGATGGCTTGCTGGCATGGGAGCCGGAAATTAGGTTCGCTCGCGTTCACACCGGAGTGAAGATAGTGAAGCGTTTCGTCATCCTGCTGCTCGCGCTCGCCGCGTGCTCGCACGCCGCCCGTCCGGCCACCGGTCTCGCGCCGGATGGAGGAGAGGTCACGGCGCGTCGCGCGGTGGAATCGTTTCTCGGCGCCGTGCGCGCCCAGGACCTGCAAGCGATGTCGCTCATCTGGGGCACCTCGAAGGGGCCCGCGCGCGACGTCGTGGACCGCGCGCAGCTGGAGAAGCGCGAGCTGATCATGCAGTGCTACCTCGGGCACGACTCGTTCAGGATCCTCACCGACACGCCCCAGAAGCCCGACACGCACGTGCTGCAGGTGTCGCTCACCAAGGGGACCATCACGCGCGAGACGACGTTCACGGCGGTGCTCGGCCCGCACGACCGGTGGTACGTGCAGGACGCGGAGCTGGAGCCCGTGCGGGACCTCTGCGCGACCGGCTGAGCGACGGGCGCGGGAACGTGCATTCGTCTCGCGTCGTTAATCTTCCGTGAGCTCCACGAGCACGCCGCCGGTCGACGCCGGGTGGAGAAACGCGATGCGCTTCCCCTCGGCGCCGACGCGCGGCGTCTCGTCGATGAGGCGGACGCCGGCGGCGCGGCAGCGCGCGAGCGTCCCCTCCAGGTCGTCCACGGCGAAGCAGATGTGGTGGATGCCGGGTCCGCGCTTGTCCAGGAACTTCGCGATCGGTGAGCCGGGCGTCTCGGGCTCGAGCAGCTCCACCAGGGACTCGCCCGCGGCGAGCCCGGCGATGCGGGCGCCATCGGCGTCGTCGAGTGGGACATCCGGCAATCCGAGCACGTCACGGTAGAACGGCGACATCTCGTCGAGCGAGCGCACGGCGATCCCGATGTGGGCGATGCGCACCGCGCGGCGGGTGGTGGATGGCATGAAACAGGCGCTCCGGACTTGGGTCGGAGTCAAACTTATACCGCGAGCCCGCGGCGAGTGAGCCCGCGGCGGAGGCGAGAGGACAATGTCGAACGCGCTGGTCGTCACGGATACGACCTTCGAGACCGAGATCGAGAAGCACGACGGACTGGCGGTGGTGGATTTCTGGGCGACCTGGTGCGGTCCGTGCCGCATGGTGGCGCCCATTCTCGAGCAGCTCGCGTCGGAGTACGCGGGGAAGGCGAAGGTGGCCAAGCTGGACGTGGACGCGAACCAGCGTACGGCCACGCGCTTCAACGTGCGCTCGATCCCCACGATCCTGTTCTTCAAGGGGGGCAAGCTGGTGGACACCGTGATCGGCGCGGTGCCGCGGGCGAAGCTGGAGTCGAAGTTCAAGGAATACTCCAATTGATTGGATTCGCGCGCCGGAGGCGGGGCGCGGGGTGTGGGGCGCGGGGCGCGTAAATAGAGAGTGAGCGACACGGGGACCGGCGAATGCCGGTCCCCGTGTCGCATTCCATGTTCCCGCACCCCGCACCCCGCACCCCGCACCCCGCACCCCGCACCCCGCGTCCCTAGATTAGGTACGATCACATCCACCCCCAGGCTCCCGCCGAACGTATGACCTCCCACACCGGCTCCCTCTACGTGGTCAGCACCCCGATCGGCAATCTCGCCGACCTCTCGGCGCGCGCGGTGGAGGTGCTCTCGGGGGTGGCGCTCGTGGTCGCCGAGGACACGCGGCACTCGCGGCACCTGCTCGATCATTACGGCATCCGCACCCCGCTCGAGTCGCACCACGAGCACAACGAGGCGCGCACCACCCCCGCGCTCGTCGAGCGGCTCCTGGGCGGGGAGAGCGTGGCGCTCATCTCCGATGCCGGGACGCCCCTCCTCTCCGATCCCGGGGCGCGGCTCGTACGCGCCGCGATCGACGCCGGCGTGCGCGTCGTCCCCGTCCCCGGCGCCTCGGCGCTGCTCGCGGCGCTCGTCGTCTCCGGGATCGACGCCGACCGCTTCACCTTCTACGGCTTCCTCCCGCGCAAGGGACAGGGGCGCGCCGCGCTCATCGCCGAGATCGCCGCGCTCCCCCACACGGCGGTGCTGTACGAGGCGCCGGGGCGGGTGGCCGACACGCTGGCCGAGCTCGCCGGGGCGGGGGGAGCCGATCGCCCGGCGGCGGTGGCACGCGAGATGACCAAGCAGTTCGAGGAGGTGCGGCGGGGAACGGTGGGCGAGCTCGCGCGGTATTACGAGGACTCCGCGCCCCGCGGCGAGGTGGTGATCGTGCTCGGCGGCGGCCTCCCGGCGGCGCCCGACGAGGATGCCGCGCGCGAGCGGGCGCGGGCGCTTCGCGCCGATGGGGTGAGCGCTCGCGATGTGGCGCGCGCGCTCATCGCCGAGCACGGCGTGGCGCGCAATCTCGCGTACCGGCTCGCCCACGAGTCGGAGTAGCTTTCGGTCGTCGTTCCCGGCAGGTTGATACACATGATGCTCCGCGCCGCGCTGCTCGCTCTCCTGCTCACCCTCCCCGCGCCGGCGGCGCCGGCGCCAGCCGCGCGGACCGAGGATCCGGCGGGTCTGCGCATGACGATCGCCCGGTTGCAGTACGACGGCGGGGGCGACTGGTACGCGAACCCATCGAGCATCCCCAACCTGCTGGAGGCGATCGCCACGCGCACGTCGCTCAAGGTGGAGCGGACGGAGGCGCGCATCACGCTCATGGACGACCGGCTCTGGGACTACCCGTTCATCCACGTCACCGGGCACGGCAACATCCATTTCAGCGATGAGGAGGTGGCGCGGCTGCGCGAGTACCTCCAGCGCGGCGGCTTCATCCACTTCAGCGACAACTACGGGATGGACGCCAGCTTCCGGCGCGAGATCGCCCGCGTCTTCCCCGACCGCCCGCTCATCGACGTCCCGCTCTCGCACCCCATCTATCACATCGTCTACGACTTCCCGAAGGGAATCCCGAAGATCCACGAGCACGACGGGAAGCCGGCGCAGGGGCTCGGGATCTTCCTCGGCGACCGACTGGCGGTGTTCTACGACTACCAGTGCGACCTCGGCGACGGGTGGGAGGACCCGGACGTCCACCACGACCCGCCGGCCAAGCACGAGGCGGCGCTGCGCATGGGGGTGAACCTGTTCGTGTACGCGGTCACGAGCCGCCCGGTGACATGACGGTCGCGCAGCTCGTCTCTCGCGAGCGCACGCGACTCGGCGCGGCGCTCCTCGCGCGCGGCGTGGCGGCCGCGGTGGCCGGCGCCGCGGTGGTGATCGCCATCGGCACGGTGGCGCTCGGCGACGCGCGGTGGATCACGCGTCCGGGCGCGCCGCTGGTCGCGTGGGTGGTGGCGCTGGCGCTCGCCGGCGTCGCGCTCTGGTGGACGCGACGCGCCGTGCGCCGCTCGGCGGGCGCGGCGGCGGTCGCGCGGGAGATCGAGCGCGAGCGCTCGCTCCGCGCCGGCGCGCTGCGCGGCGCGCTCGAGGTGGCGGGGCAGGGCGCGCTCGCCACGCGCGCGTCGGAGATGCTCGCCAGGCGTCTCGAGGGTTCGGGTGGTGGCGCGGGAGGATCCCTCGCCCCGGCGCTCCACCGCCGCGCGCTGCGGCACGGCGTGATCGCCGCCCTCGGGGCGGCGGCCGGCCTCGCCCTCCTCGGCGCCGCGCGTGCCGCCGCCCCGGACGGGTGGCGCGCGGTGCGGCACCCGGTGGGCGCGTTCACCGGCGCGATCCTCGCGCCGCTCCGCATCGCCGGCGCGCCGCGGTTCATCCTGCGCGGGGAGAAGCTGCGCCTCCGCGTGCTCGCCCCCGACCGCCGCGCCATCACCCTGCACGTGCGCACCACCGGCGCGCCGTGGGACACCATCCCGCTCCCCGTGCGCGCGGGGAGCGCGGAGACGGTGCTCGGCCCGCTCGATGCCGATGTGACGGTCGTCGCGAGCGATGGACGGACGGTGAGCGACACCGCGCTCGTGCGCGTGACCGACCGCCCCTTCGTCGGAGACGTCGCCATTCGCGCCACCTACCCTCGATACCTCGACCGTCCCCCGGAGACGATCCCCGTGGGGGAGCCGGCGCGCGTGCCGCGCGGCACCGTGCTCTCCATCGCCGGGCGCGCGTCCACGGCGCTCGCGCGCGTGGGGCTGGTGCGCGCGCCGGATACGCTGCACCTCGACCCGGATGGTCACGCCTTCACCGGCCGGCTCGTCGCCGGAGAGAGCGGGCGGTGGCGCTGGTTCGCCATGGGCGCGCAGGGGCCGATCGCCGACCTGCCGCAGCCGCTGGAGCTGGAGGTGGTCCCCGACTCCGCTCCGCGCGTGGAGATCCTCGATCCGGCGCGCGACACCGTGGTGCTCGCCGATGCGCGCGTGACGCTCGGCATCTCGGCGCTGGACGACCACGGCATCGAGCGCATCGAGATGCGAAGCTGGCGGCGGATGGCGGATGGGCGGGCGATGCCGGAGCTGCACCAGCCGCTCGCCGCGCCGGCGGCGCCGCAGTGGAACGGCGCGCCGGTCGTGGACCTGGCGCCGCGCGAGCTGCAGCCGGGGGACGAGCTGCACGTGGTGGTCGCGGCCACCGACAACTCCCCCTGGCGGCAGACGGCGACGAGCCGCGAGCTGGTGCTGCGCGTCCCCTCGCTCAGCGAGCAGCGCTCCCAGGTGCGCGCGCTCGCCGACTCGACCGTCTCCCGGCTGGAGTCGGCGGCGAAGAGCGAGCGTGAGCTGGCGCAGCGGACGGGCGAGGCGGCGCGCTCGCGCGCCGACCGGTCCACCAGCAGCCAGTCGCTGGCCCCCGACCAGCCGGCGCCGGACCCGCGCCATCGCGGCATGTCGTACCAGAGCGCGGAGGAGGCGCGCGCGCTGGCCGAGCGCCAGAAGCAGCTCCAGGAGCAGGTGCAGCGCGCCCAGCAGGACGCCAAGCAGCTCGAGCAGCGGCTCCGCGCGGCGGGCGTGATGGACAGCGCGCTCACGCAGCGTATTCGCGACGTGCAGCAGCTCCTGAAGGACGCGCTCACGCCGGAGCTGCAGAAGCAGCTCGACGAGGTGATGCGAGCGACGCAGAAGCTCTCTCCAGAGGACGTGCGCCGCGCGATGCAGAACCTGGCGCAGCAGCAGGAGCGTCTGCGCGAGCAGCTCGAGCGGAGCGCGGAGATGCTCAAGCGCGCCGCGCTCGAGGGGGCGATGCAGACGCTGCGCGACGAGGCCCGCGACATCGCGCAGGGCGAGCGGCGGGTGGCCGACTCGCTGTCGCGCGGGACGCGGAACCAGGATTCATCCGGGCGGGCCGCCCAGGAGCTGAGCCGGCGCTCGCGCGAGCTGTCCAAGGACGTGGCCGATCTCTCCCAGCGTCTCGAGCAGGCGAAGGCCGAGTCGGGGCCCCGCCGCCTCGACGGCGCATCGGAGCGCGCCGACTCCTCGGCGCGCGCGATGCAGCGCGCGGTGCCGCGCGGAAAGGAGCAGCAGGCGAGCGCGGGGCGCTCCGCTCCGGACAGCGCGCGCGCGGGGCAGCCGCAGGGGCAGCAGCAGGCGCAAGCGCAGCAGCAGGCGCAGGGGCAGCAACAGGCGCAGGGGCAGCAGCAGGCGCAGGGGCAGGGGCAGCGCGAGTCCCCGCGCGAGCAGGCCGCACGAGCGAACGCGGCGAGCGAGGCCGCGCAGCAGATGGAGCAGGCCGCGAAGCAGCTGGCCGACGCTCGCGACTCGCAGATCCAGGAGTGGAAGCGCGAGGTCACCTCGGAGCTGGACCGGTCGATTCAGGAGACGATGCAGCTCGCGCGCGAGCAGCAGCGCCTCGCCGACCAGGCGCGGCAGGGGCGCTCGGGCGGGTTGCGCGCCGAGCAGAGCGCGGTGGAGCAGGGCGTTCGCAAAGTGCAGGAGCGGCTCCAGCAGGCGGCGCGTCAGTCGGCGCACGTGTCGGCGCAGTCGCAGGGCGCGATGGCCGAGGCCAGCCGGCAGGTGAGCTCGGCCACACAGCGAGCGTCCCAGGGTGGATCGCAGGCGGGTCGGGAGACGGCACAGGCCATGGACCAGGCGGCGCAGGCGCTCGACCGCGCCGCGGCGCGGATGATGAAGGACCGCGCCCGGGCCGCGAGCGCGCAGTCCGCCTCCGGGTTCTCGGAGATGATCGAGCAGATGCGGCAGGCGGCGAAGGAGCAGGGGTCGATCAACGCGCAGTCGGCGGGACTCCTCCCCATTCCGGGCGCGCGGCCGTCGGCCGACATGCTCTCCCGCGCGCGCGCGCTCGCCAGGCGCCAGCGCGGCATCGCCGACAAGCTGGACGATGCGAGCGGTGGAGAGGGGCAGGGGGCGGAGCTGGCGAAGGAGATGCGGCAGATCGCCGAGGCGCTCGACCGGGGGCGGCTCGATCCGTCGGTGCTCGACCGGCAGCAGCGGCTGTTCCACAAGCTGCTCGACGCCGGGCTCACCCTCGAGAAGGATGATCGCGAGGACACCGGGCAGCGCGAGTCGCAGACGGCGACGACGACGGAGACGATCACGCCGGGAACCGAGGCGAACGGGAAGGCGACGCTTCGCTGGCGCGAGCCGACGTGGAACGAGCTGCGCGGGCTCACCGCCGACGAGCGGCGCGCGGTGCTCGAGTACTTCAAGCGCATCAATGCCAAGCAGCCGTAGCCGCACCCGTGCGTGGATGCTGGCGCTGGCGCTCGTCGCCCTGGCGAGCGGCGGAGCGCGCGCGCAGCAGGGGAGCGCGCTCGTCCGGGGGCAGGAGCTGGAGGAGAAGGAGCAGTACGCGGGGGCGGCCGCCGCCTATCGCGATGCGCTCGCGGAGGCGCCGGCATCCGTCCCCGCGGTGCTCGGCCTCGAGCGCGTGTACGCGCAGCTCGGGCGATCCGACTCGCTGCTCCCGGTGCTCGATCACGCGATCGCGCTCGCGCCGCGCGTGGCGGCGCTGCGCGCGGCGAAGCTGCGCACCCTGCGCTCGCTCGGCGATCGCGCCAAGCTGCGCGCCGCGTTCGACGAGTGGCGGCACGACTGGCCCCGCGACCCGACGCCGTACCGCGAGTACGCGCGCATGCTGATCGACGATGGGCTCACGGCGCAGGCGGACACGGTGCTGCGGTTGGCGCAGGGCGCGGTGGGGACGGGGCGCGGCTTCGACTACGAGCTGGCGCAGCTGCACGCGGCGATGGGGATGTGGCCCTCCTCGGCCGCGTCGTGGCGCGTGGCGGTGGCGAACAATCCGTACCTCGACCAGGCGGCGATCTACTCGCTCGTGCGGACGCCGCCGGAGCAGCGCGATGCGGTGCGGCGGGCGCTCGCCGCCGGCCCTCCCGCCGTCGCGCCCCTTCGCGTGCTGGCGTCGCTCGACGTGTCGTGGGGAGATGCGCGAGCCGGGTGGGAGGCGATGAGCCGCCTCCAGCCGGACAGCGCGACGGTGGCGGCGTGGGTGGAGTTCGCCCAGCGCGCCGAGGAGGCGGAGGCGTGGCTCGTGGCGCGCGACGCGCTCGTCGCCGCGGTCCGGGCGACGCCTTCCGCCGAGCTGGTCGCGCGCGCCGCCTCGGATGCGATGCATGGCGGCGACCCCGCCTCGGCGGCGGAGCTGGCCGAGCGAGCCGAGCGCTCGCTCGATCCGGCGCAGGCCGCGCGCACGGTGGTCCCCGTGCATCTCCGCGCGCTCGCCGCGCTCGGCAAGCCCGCCGAGGCGGAGCGTCTGTTCGCCGGGTTCGCGCCGCGCCTGCAGCCCGACGAGCGCTCGCGCGTCGAGCGGCTCGTGGCGTGGGCGTGGGTGCGCACCGGGGAGCTGGACAGGGCGAAGGAGGTGCTCGCCCGGGCGGGCGATGACCCCGATGATCCCGCGCGCGGCTGGATCGCGCTGTACGAGGGAGACCTCGCGCTCGCGCGCCGGACGCTCACGGCGCGCGCCGATGCCACGGGGGATCTGCTCACCGCCGTCGCGCTCCTCGAGCGCACCAAGGCCGATCACTCCGACGAGGTGGGGCGGGCGTTCCTCACGCTCGCCAGGGGAGACACGCTCGGCGCCGCCAGAGCGTTCGAGCAGGCCGCCGACGCGCTCCCGGAAGTCGCCCCTCTCCTCCAGGAGAACGCCGCGCGGCTGTACGCCGCGCGCGGCCAGACGCCCAGGGCGGTCGCGCTCTGGCAGGGGATCGTCGAGCACTCGCCCGAGGCGCCCGAGGCACCGGAGGCCGAGCTGGAGTGGGCACGGGCGCTCCGCCGCGCGGGAGAGACGCAGGCCGCCGTCGGCCGGCTGGAGCACCTGATCCTCACCTATCCCGAGAGCGCGCTCGTGCCGCAGGCGCGGCACGAGCTCGAGCTGGCCCGACGCTCCGTTCCACCCACGTCGTGATGAAGTCGCTCATGCATCTTCGAAAGCTGATCGCGCTCGCGCTCCTCGCGGCCGCGCCCGCCGCGGCGCGCGCCCAGCACCTGCTCGTCCCCATGGACGATGACCAGTCCGACCACCTCAAGGCGTACGGGCTCACGTACAACGCGCTCAAGGACGGGGCGAAGGCGGAGTGGCTGCTCAACTATCGCGGCGGCTCCTTCCTCCTCCCCGACACCCCGGAGATGCGCCGGCGCGCGGGGCTCGACGGGGTCACGGTGCAGCCGGTGAACGACGCCGCGCTCGCGTCGATCCGGAGCGAGATGGCGGGGGGGAACATGGAGTCGGTGCCGTTGGAGAAGGCGCCGAAGATCGCCATCTACACCGCGCCCTACACTCCGCCATGGGACGATGCGGTGACGCTCGCCCTCCGCTACGCCGGAATCCCGTACACGCCGGTGTGGGACGAGCAGGTGGAGCACGGCGACCTGGCGAAGTACGATTGGGTGCACCTCTTCCACGAGGACTTCACCGGGCAGCTCGGCAAGTTCTACATCGCCTATCGCGGCGCGCCCTGGTTCGCGGACATGGAGCGCATCAACCTGGACATGGCGAAGAAGCTCGGCTTCCCCAACATCCCGGCGCTCAAGAAGGACGTGGCGGAGAAGATTCGCGAGTACGTGGAGAACGGCGGATTCCTGTTCGCCATGTGCGGGGCCACCGAGACGCTCGAGCTGGCCGTTGCCGGGGCGCGCGTGGACATCGCCTCCGAGTACGCCGACGGCACGCCGATCGACCCGCAGGCCGACGCGAAGATGGACTGGACGCGCACCTTCGCGTTCCGCGGCGCGCAGGTCGAGATGTCCCCCTTCGTGAATTCGATGAGCGACATCGACGGCCACCAGGCCAACGTTCCGAGCCGCCGACAGCCGCTCGGCACCTTCACCCTGTTCGCGTTCAGCGCCAAGTTCGATCCGGTGCCCTC
>DASUXC010000055.1:0-27260 GCA_036378095.1 Gemmatimonadaceae bacterium
ACCTCGATCCGGCCGCCGGAGCGGTCCTCGAGCCAGCGCGTGATCTCGAAGCCGTGCATCGGCCCCCAGGAGAGGGTCTTGAGCACGAGGGTGTCGAGCGTTCCCTTGAGCAGGGCCATGGCGGCTATCGTGCCTCCCAACATCGTGAGGAAAGAGTCTTGGGGGAGCGTCAGGCACAACGGTACGCAAAGTGGTCTCCGCGCGCAAGGAGCGCTCTCGACCGTGGCAGCGCATCCGAGCGCACCATCGCCGCCGTGACGGATCCGCCCGATCTCCGCCGTACCGAGCGCGACGGCGATACCCCCCTTGACAGGGGGTGAGCGATCGCTAACTCTCCTGGCGTGACCACGCAGCTCCCCTTCTACATCCACGAGGACGACTCGCCCGCGAAGCGAGAGATCCTGCGCGCGGCGCTCACCCTGTTCAGCGCCCGCGGGCTGGCGGCGACGAGCATTCGCGACATCGCCGAGGAGAGCGGGTACACGAACCCGGCCCTCTACAAGCACTTCGCGAGCAAGGAGGAGCTGGCGCTCTACCTCTTCGAAACCTGCCATCTGCGGGTGTGGACGCGCTGCGCCGCCGCCCTGTCCGCGGGGCAGGGGTTCGAGGGGAAGCTGAAGGCCTACGTCACCGCGTTTCTCGAGCTCCTGGATGAGGAGCCCGAGGTGCTCGCCTTTCTCTCCGACAGCGCCCGGGTGCTGTGGCCGAGGACGGGCACGACGGTCCACCGCAAGACCATGATCGGCCTCGCGCGCTCACTGGTCGCGGAGGCGCCGCGCGTACGCGCGCGCTCGGGCGGCATCGACCTCGATGTCGCCGCGGCGAGCGTGCAGGGTACACTCGCCGAGCTCGGGCGGATGATCCAGGTCGGTGTCCTGCAAGGCCCGGCGCGGCGGTGGCGGGACCGGCTGGTCACCCTCTTCCAACAGGCTCTGAGCTGATCCCCCCGCGAGGCCACTCGCCGTGCTCTCGTGCGCTTGGGGTTAGCAAACGCTAACTGTTTCCCGTTTCCTGTTCCGTCCCGCTACCGGAGTCATCCCCATGTTCGCCGTCGATCACGCGGCCACCGCGCTGCTGCTCAAGCGACGATACCCATCCGTCGCCATCGTGCCACTGCTGCTCGCCGTGCAGGCGATGGAGCTCGCCTGGGTGCTGCTCAACTTCCTCGGCGTGGAGCGCACGACCACCGACGCCACCGTGCGGAGCGTCGCCAACATCCACCTCTCCTACATGCCGTACTCGCACTCGGTCGCGACGGCGCTCGGCGCCGCGCTGATCGCGTGGGGGGTGCTCGAGATCGGCATGGGGCGCCGCCTGCTCGGCCGCGCCGTGGGCCTCGGCATCGCCTCGCATCTCGTGCTCGACCTCCTGACGCACGCGCACGACATCGTGCTCTGGCCGGGACACGGCTCGCCGCGGCTGGGGGTCGGGCTGTACGACGCGGTGCCGTTCGCCGCCTTTCTCCTGGAGCTGGCGTACGGTGTGGCTTGCTGGTGGATCCATGGCGGCGGACGCGGGCTGCTCGCCCTCGTCGTGCTCGGGAACCTCGCGAACCTCTCGCTGCTCTCCGCGACGATCCCCGGACCGGAGATGCTGCTCGCCGGCAGGCCGCTCATGGTCGTCGCGCTCGTCGCCGCTCAGATCGTCGTGACGCTCGTGCTCACCGGCGTGCTCGCCCGACGGCCGGCGCTCACGTCGCCCGCCCGTGCGGTGGCTCAGGGAGCGCGCGCGTCGGCCGGCGTCTGAACGCGAGGCGCTCGGGGGAGGGGAGCACGACATCTCACCTGGCGCCGGCGCGATCCGCGGGCGCCCCAGTCACGAGGACGTCGACATGCTCGACCGGACTCATGAGACCATGCGCGTCGTTCGACGCTTCAACGTGGAGCGCGCTCGCGTCGGACGCGGATCTGCACATCGAGCTCGAGGAGCTCACCGCGCTCGAGGAGTGCGCCATCCTGCGATGGTGCCTCGGCCGCGGCGTCGGCGCGGCCGGCGCATGCCGCCGCGTGAGCTTCGTGGGCGTTCGCGACGGCCTGGTCGTCCGGTACTTCGGCTGCGTCGAAGCGCCATCACCACGGCGCGACGCGCCTCGCGCCGGCGGTGCGACTACTGGTCCAGCGTCAGCCGCTCGCGGATGAACAGAGGTGCGCGGCGAGATCCCGCGCGGCCGGCGACAGGTCGTCCTCCGAGCGGAAGCACATGGACAGCCGGCGCGTCGCCCAGCCGTCGGTGAGGCGCACCACGCCGAGGGGCATCAACCGGCGGCATCGGCGGGCGACCGTCTCCGGGACGATTCCGAATCCCACGCTCCGCGACACCATCCGGCAGATGCCCTCGAAGGTGCGCACCCGCGCCCGCAGCTTCAGCTTCTTCCCCGCGCGGGCGGCTTTCGCATCGAGGTAGTCCTGCAGCGCGCCGCCGGCGAGGCCGACGAACTGCAGGTGCAGCACGTCCGCGAACGCGATCCGCTTCTCCGCCGCGAGCGGATGATCGCGGGGAGCGACGACGACCAGCCTGTCGATCGCGAAGGGGCGAAGGTGCAGGGCGCCGGGATCGACGGCATCGGACACGATGCCCATCTCGGCCAGCCCGCGCGAGACGGCTTTGACGATGTCCGAGCTCTGACGCTCCCGCAGGTCGATGTCGACGCGTGGGTGCGCCGCCAGCCAGGAACCCAGCCGGTCGGGCAGGAACTCCGTGATCGCCGCGGTGTTCGCCAGCAGGCGGATCGTCGCCCGTACTCCGCTCGCGTGTTCGGCGAGCTCGCCCTGCATGTGCGCGAGCTGGCGAAGGATCAACCGCGCGTGATGCGCGAGCGCTTCGCCGGCCTCGGTGGGCACCGTGCCCCTTGGGCCTCGCTCGAGGAGCTCGATCCCCGCGGCCGCCTCCATGTCCCGCAGGCGCTCGCTGGCGGCCGCCAGCGAGAGATTCGACTCCACCGCGCCATGGGTGATGCTGCCGGCCTCGATGACCGCGAGCAACAGGCGCAGGTCGGTGAGATCGAAGCGCATGCCGGCAGTATAGCTCGGGTCGAGCCTTCGGACCAGCCGAAGGCCGACTGCGGATCATCCGCATTGTGCCTCGAGTCTCGCGCACTAAGATCGGCCGTGCGATATGGCCGATCATTCCATCATCCTCATCGTCGCGACGATCGCGACGTTCTTCGTCGCCGGCGCCGTCAAGGGCGTGACGGGCATGGGGCTTCCCACGGTCACCATGGGCGTCCTGGGCGCGATCCTCTCGCCCGTGGCCGCCGCCGCGCTGCTGATCGCCCCCTCGCTGGTCACGAACGTCTGGCAGCTTCTCGCGGGGGCGAACCTCGGGCGGCTCGGCGCGAGGCTGTGGCCGATGATGGCGGCGATCGCCGTCGGCACCATCGCCGCCACCTCGCTGCTCTCGAACGGGGACACGGGCCTCACGACGGGCGCGCTCGGCGCGGTGCTGGTCGTGTACGCCGCCTACACGCTCCTGGCGCGACAGCTCTCCGTGCCGCCACGGTTGGAATCGTGGCTCTCGCCACTCGTCGGCGCGACCACCGGGGTGGTGGCGGGGGGAACGGGCATCTTCGTCATCCCGGCGGTGCCGTACCTCCAGGCGCTCGGGCTCGAACGGGACGAGCTGGTTCAGGCACTCGGGCTGTCTTTCACGGTGTCCACCGTCGCGCTCGCGGCGGGGCTGGCGCTGCGCGGCGCGTTCCACGTCGAGAACCTCGCGATGTCGGCGCTCGCCATCGTGCCCGCGCTCGCCGGTTTGTGGGCGGGGCAGGCAGTGCGCAAGCGAGTCAGCCCGGCGGCGTTCCGGCGATGGTTCCTGGTCGGCCTGCTCCTTCTCGGAACCGAGATGCTCGTGAGGCCACTGCTCGGAGCCGCGTCGCGGACGCATGCCGCGGTCGGCCAGGACAGCACCCTGGCAAGGAGACGGCCGACGGGCCCCTGACACCCGGGGGACTGCGCGGTGCCGCCACGGGCGGCCGGAGCGGATCCGCCGGTTCTTCGGATGGCGACTAGGGAGCACACCCCGCTGAGGGGTCTCTAGGCAATCACGAAGATCCAGACTCCCCCGGGGCCACTCCACATAGATGCTTCGTCGCCGGACCATCAGACTGATCGCCCGCGAGCTGGCGGGCCTCGCCACCGACGAGGAGAGAGCGAAGCTCCACGGCTGGCTCGCGGCGGATCCCGAGCACCTCCGCATCTGGACGGTCCTCCGCGAAGCCTGGCGGCTCTCCGACGGGAGCGGCCGCGAACCGAGCTACGACGCCGACGCCGACTGGCCGAAGGTGCGCGCGAGGATCGACGAGCTTCGCTCCTCCTTCGCGGACGCGCCCCCGGAGCGCTCGCCCTCTCGCCCGAGGGCGGGGAGGAGCGGGTGGGCGAGACGGGTCGCGATCCGGGCGGCCATTGCCGCGGGAGTACTCCTCGTGCCGTGGGCCGCCTGGCAGCTCGCTCGCCCGGAACGACACCAGCCCGCAGTGGCCGAGGTGGCGGCGCCCCGAGGGGCGACCAGGGAAGCGGTGCTTCCGGACGGATCCCACGTGTGGCTGGGCGCGGAATCGTCGATCCACTACGCCGCGGCATTCGACGAGCCGACCCGCGCCGTCGAGCTGCGGGGGATGGCGTACTTCGAGGTCGTCCACGATCCCACCCGGCCGTTCCTGGTGCACGTGCGGAACGGGATCACGACGAGGGTGCTCGGCACGCACTTCGTGGTCCTCGCCTACCCCGAGAGCCCGCGCGTGGAGGTGGCCGTGGCCCAGGGTCGTGTGGCGCTGAGCAGCGGACGGTCATCGGATCACGAGGTGGCGATCGGCGCCGGCCAGGTCGGCCAGGTCGGGGCGAACGGTGCTCCCTCGGTGGCAATCGACACGTCCCTCGACGCGCACTTCGCGTGGATGCGTGGCCTGCTGGTGCTCGAGGACCGGCCGTTGTCTCAGGCGCTCGTCGAGATCGGACGCTGGTACGACGCGCGGTTGAAAGTCGAGGATCCGACTCTCGCGGCGCGGCGGATCTCCACGACCGCGGGCCACATCCCGCTCGACGACGTGCTCGCGAACATCACGCTCGCTCTCGGTGCCCGGCGCGAGCAGCGCGGCGACACCACGGTGATCGTTCCGTGATCGTGGTCGCTCGACTGGTCAGGGTCGCGCCGGCCCCCCACCGACCACCGCCCTACATCATCTGGAGATGAGTATGCGTTTCAGGTGCAGGCGCACGCCGGCCGTGGCCGCGTGGCTTCTACTCGCCGCGTCACTGTTCTCCGCCGGCGTGGGGCAGGCGCAGGAACCCTCCCGGGCGCACCCCGCCAACTCGACCTTCGCATCCCTGACGCGAGTGGACGCGCCGCGGCAGGAGACCGCGCCACGGATGATCGCGGTCGACCTGCGCGACACGCCGCTGGAGAGCGCGCTGAGCACGATCGCGCGCCTGGGCCAGCTCCGGCTGACGTTCAGCCGGGACGTGCTGCCGATGGACCGCCGCGTCACGCTGCGCGCGAGCGCGATCTCACCCGTGGAGGCGCTGCGGGCGGCACTCCAGGGCACCTCGCTCGAGGTGCGCGTCTCGGTGAGCGGTGACGTCACGATCTTCCCGCTCGGGCATCCCGGCTCGCCGGAGGCGCAGGGGGTGATCGAGGGCGTCGTGACGGACTCCGCGACCGGATCGCCACTCGCCGACGTGCTGGTCCGGATCGAGGGCACGGCGCTGACAGCGAGAACGCGGGGCGACGGACGGTTCACGCTCGGCGGCGTGCCGGAGGGGACGTACACCGTGCAGGCCCGCCTGCTCGGCTATGCCCCACAGCGACAGTCCGTGACGGTGACCGGTGACGCCACGGTCACCGTTCACTTCGTGCTGCCGCGTACCGCGGCCCGCCTCGAGAACGTGGTGGTCATCGGGTACGGAACGCAGGAGCGCCGCGAGCTGACGGGCTCGATCTCCTCGGTGAGCGGCGACGAGATCGGCAACGTACCCGCCCCCACGGTCAGCTCGGCGTTGCAGGGGCGGGCCGCGGGGCTCGATGTGGTCTCCTCGGGCGTGCCGGGGAGCGACGCGTCCTTCCGCATCCGGGGGATCACCACCATCGGCAACAGCAATCCCCTGATCGTCATCGACGGCGTGCCCACGATGTCCGGCGTGAACGAGCTGAATCCCGGGGACATCGCGTCCGTGGAAGTGCTGAAGGACGCATCGGCCGCCGCGATCTACGGCTCTCGCGGCGCCAATGGCGTCGTCATCATCACGACGAAGACGGGGAGCAAGGACGGCCTGCGATTCCACGCGTATGGCGGCGTCCAGCAGGTGCCGCAGATGGTGCAGATGCTGGACGCCGCCTCGTTCGCGCAACTGCACAACGAGATGATGCAGAACGCGGGGCGCCCCACCAACCCCGCCTTCACCGATCCGGCGTCGCTCGGGCGCGGCACCGACTGGCTCGGCGCGCTGGTGCGCCAGTCGCCGGTGCAGAGCTACATGGGCAGCTACTCGGCGGCGAGCGACCGGTCGAAGCTCTACGTGTCGGGGAGCATGCTGCGGCAGGACGGCGTGATCCTGAACACCGGCTTCGAGCGGTACACGCTGCAGCTCAACTCCGATTCGCGCGTCCGCGACTGGCTCTCGTTCGGCAACAACCTGACGCTGAACCACGACGTCAACCGGAGCGGGAACTACAACATCCAGGCCGCCATGGGCGCCGAGCCCACGCAGCCGATCCTCAACCCGGACGGCACCTACTCCGGCCCCGTGGGGCGCTCCGAGTGGGCGGGGGACATCGTGAACCCCATCGGCCAGGCATCGCTCATCCGCAACAGCACGGACGGCTACAACCTCATCGGGTCCGTGCACGGCGACGTGCGGTTCACCGACCACCTGAGCTTCCGGACCAACCTGGGACTCCAGGCCAACTTCTGGAACTCCCGCACGTGGTCGCCGAAGTACGACTGGCAGCCGAGCCCCCAGGAGCAGTCGTATCTCGGCGAGCAGGACAACCGGAGCACGACGTGGCTGGCCGACAACACGCTCACGTACGACCGCCAGATCGCGGACGCTCACCACGTCAAGCTCATGGTCGGCACCAGCGCGCAGGCCAACCACGTGTCGTTCATGAAGGGCTCGGTGGAGGGCTTCCAGAGCGATCGGACCCAGGAGCTGTCGAACGGCATCCTGCCGCCCACGCTCGGCGGCAGCGAATCGCGGTGGGGGCTGCTCTCGTTCATGGGCCGGGCGAACTACTCGTACAACGACACGTACCTCCTGACGGCGACGCTGCGGCGCGACGGATCCTCGCGCTTCGGCGACGGGAGGAAGTGGGGGCTCTTCCCCTCGATCGCCGGCGCCTGGCGCATCTCCAACGAGCCGTTCTTCCCGAAGTCCGGCCACATCGATGATCTCAAGCTGCGCGTCGGGTACGGGGAGACGGGAAACCAGGAGATCGGCAACTACGCCTTCGCGTCGGTCCTCCAGACCGTGCAGTACAACTTCGGCGGCAACCTGGTCAGCGCGGTGGTGCCGAACGTCATGCCGAACCCGCAGGTCCACTGGGAGACGGTGAAGCAGCTCGACTTCGGGCTCGACGCGACCGCGTTCGACCGCCGCGTGCGGCTGACGCTGGACGGCTACGTGAAGAACACCACCGGCATGCTGGTGCCGATGTCCGTGCCGGTCACCACCGGCTACTCCGACATCGAGACGCCGTTCATCAACGCGGGGCGGATCCAGAACCGCGGCTTCGAGGCGACGCTCTCCACCGATGTCCTCCGCGGCCGCGTCGGCTGGACCACGGACCTCGTCTTCGCGACGAACCGCAACCGGGTGCTGAGCCTGAACGACACCGTCCCGCTCCCGATCGGGTGGATCGACTTCAACTACATGGTGGGGCGGATCCAGGCCGGGCACCCGATGAACGCGTTCTACGGGTTCGTGACGAACGGCGTCTTCCAGTCGCAGGAGGAGGTGGACGCGTACGCGGTGCAGGTGCCGGGAGCGGATCCCTACAGCCGGACGTCGCCCGGCGACATCCGCTTCGTGGATCTGAACGACGACGGCGTGATCAACGACGCGGACCGCACCTTCATCGGGGATCCCAACCCCGACTTCACCTTCAGCATCGGCAACAGCATCAGCGTCGGCAAGCTCGATGTGCACCTCATGCTCCAGGGGGTGGTGGGGAACGATGTGTTCAACGCCAACCGCATCTGGACCGAGGGGATGTCGTCGGCGCGGAATCAGACGACGGCGGTGGAGCATCGCTGGACGGGCCCGGGCACGAGCAACAGCATGCCGCGGGCGGTGTTCGGGGATCCGAACGGCAACTCGCGCGCGTCGGACCGCTACATCGAGGACGGCTCCTATCTCCGGGTGAAGGAGCTGACGGTGGGCTACGAGCTCCCGGGCGGTGTGGCGCGGCGCCTCAATGCCAGCACGGCGCGGGTGTACCTGGCCGCGCGGAACCTGCTGACACTCACCGGCTACAGCGGGTTCGATCCGGAGGTGGGGATCGATGGCATCGACAACAACGTCTATCCAGTCGCGCGGACGCTCAGCGTCGGTGTGGACCTCGCCTTCTGACGCATGCGCACCAGCCAACCGAGGACACGGTTTCCCATGATCTCGCGCAGACACGTCGCGGGGCTCGCGATGGCCCTGCTGCTCGTCGGATGCCAGGACATCCTCAAGACGCAGCCGCCGGATTCGATCAACTCGGCGAACTTCTTCGCCACCAAGGATGACGCGATCGCGGCGATCAACGGCGCGTATCAGCCGTTGCAGTGGCCGAAGCTGTACAACATGCGGATGTGGACCACGGACATCATCGCCGGCAACAGCGTGGTGGGCGCCGGCGGCGGAACGGACGGCATCGAGACGAAGAACCTCGCCGACTTCGTCGCCCTGAGCTCGAATCCCGGCGTGCTGGATCTGTGGCGCGGCCCCTGGCCCGGCATCCTGCGCGCGAACCTGGTGCTGGCCAAGGTGCCGGGAATGACGCTCGACGATGCCCTGAAGAGCCGGATTCTCGGGGAAGCGCACTTCCTGCGCGCGCTCTACTACTTCAACCTCGTCCGCTTCTTCGGGGGCGTCCCGAAGATCACCGAGCCGCAGAACCCGGGGGACGACATCCGCCCCGTAAGGGCGCCGGCGTCGGAGATCTACGACGAGATCATCATCCCCGATCTCGAGGCGGCGATGACACTGCTCCCGCCCCGGGAGAGCTACGCGCCCGAGGACGTGGGTCGTGCCTCGAAGGGGAGCGCGACGGGGCTGCTCGCCGAGGTGTACCTGACGCTCGGCAACTGGCAGCAGGTCGTGGACCTGAGCAACCAGGTGGAGGCGCTCGGCTACACGCTGAACGCCAATTACGCCTGGAACTTCGACCCCGCGCACGAGAACGGCCCCGAGTCGCTCTTCGAGGTCCAGTACATCGGCAAGACGAGCTACGACTTCTGGAGCAATGAGAACCAGGCGGCGTGGCACAGCACGTTCATGGGGCCGCGCAACTCGGGGCTCGTCGCCGGGGGATGGGGGTGGAACCAGCCCACGCAGGAGTTCGTGGATTCGTACGAGCCGGGGGACCTGCGGAAGGACGTGACCATCCTGTACGAGGGCGGCCCCGCGTTCGACGGGCAGCCGTACAGCGCGGCGTACTCCACCACCGGCTACAACGTGCGGAAGTTCCTGGTGCCCCGTTCCGTCGCCGGCACGTACGACGCGGATCCCCTGAATTTTCCGGTGCTGCGATTCGCGGAGATCCTGCTCATGCGGGCGGAGGCGCTGAACGAGCTGGGTCGCACCAGCGAGGCGGAGGAACCGCTGAACCGCGTGCGGCGGCGCGCGGGGCTGCCCGACCTGACCGGCCTCTCGCAGGACGCGTTCAGGACGGCCGTGCTCCACGAGCGGCGCATGGAGCTGGCGTTCGAGGGGAAGCGCTGGTTCGACCTGGTGCGCGTGAACGGCGGGCAGTACGGGCTCGACTTCCTGCATTCGATCGGGAAGGTCAACGCGAGCC
The DNA here is from genome assembly GCA_036378095.1 of Gemmatimonadaceae bacterium. Classification (GTDB taxonomy): domain Bacteria; phylum Gemmatimonadota; class Gemmatimonadetes; order Gemmatimonadales; family Gemmatimonadaceae; genus JADGGM01. The sequence continues at coordinate 9,997 of DASUXC010000055.1, forward strand.
ACGACCGGCTGCTGCTCCCGATCCCGCAGCTCGAGATCGACGCCAACCCGAACCTCACCCAGAACCCCGGTTACTGAGTGGATGCCGAGGCGCGCCGCCGGTCACACCGGCGGCATCCTCGGCGATCCGCCGAACCCCGTACTGCCCTCAATGAGCGATGTGATTCGACTCCTCGGGCTGCTGTCGGCCTCGCTGCTCGCCGGGAGCTGCGGCAACGAGAACCCGGCGGCGTTGCGCGAGCCACCGGCGCCGCGGCCACTGATGCTGTCGACGGACAAGGCGGCGTACGCGCCGGGGGAAGCGGTCACGTTGACCCTGGCGGGGAGCGCGCCGGCGGATGCGCGGGTGCGCTACCAGTACCAGGACTCGGTGCTCGCCGAGGCGCCGGTGAGCGGCTCCACGTGGAGCTGGCAGCCGCCGGCGACCGATTTCCGCGGCTACATGGCCGAGGTGCACCAGATGGTGAACGGCGAGGACAGCGTCCTGGCGACCGTCGGGATCGACGTGTCCTCGACGTGGACGCGGTTCCCGCGCTACGGCTTCCTGTCGCGCTACCCATCGATGACGGCGGAGCGGATCGATGCCGTGATCGACGACCTGAATCGGCACCACATCAACGGCCTCCAGTTCTACGACTGGCATCACGCGCACCACAAGATGCTGCCCGGCACCGGGGCGCCCCCCCCGGTCTGGACGGAGATCTCCGGCACGGACGTCCATCTCGCGACGGTCTCCGGCTACATCGCGGCGGCTCACGCGCGGAACATGCGCGCGATGTTCTACAACCTGGTCTACGGCGCGCTCGAGAATGCCGCCGCGGACGGCGTCCAGGAGCAGTGGTACAGCTTCACCGACGCGAGCCACCAGCATCGCGACAAGCTGTCGCTCTCCGCGCCATTCGTGAGCGACATCTACCTGCTCGATCCCGGGAACGCGGGGTGGCAGAGCTACATCCAGCGGGATGCGGAGCGAGTCTACGACGCGCTCGCCTTCGACGGCTTCCACATGGACCAGCTCGGGGAGCGCGGGACGCGCTACACCTACGACGGCGCGCCGCTGGACCTGGCATCCAGGTTCGAGGGGTTCATCACGGCGATGCACGACGCGCGTCCCGACAAGTTCGCGGTGATGAACGCCGTGAACCAGTACGGGCAGCCGGGGATCGCCCGGGCGCCGAGCGCGTTCCTGTACACGGAGGTGTGGCCGCCGAACGAGGGCTACGCCGACCTGGCGAAGGTGATCCTGGACAACGCCGCGCTGTCCAACGGCCAGAAGAACAGCGTCCTCGCCGCGTACGTGAACTACGGCCTGGCCGATCGCACGGGGGCGTTCAACACGCCCTCGGTGCTGCTCGCCGACGCCGTGATCTTCGCCTTCGGCGGCGCGCACCTGGAGCTGGGCGAGCACATGCTGGGGAAGGAGTACTTCCCCAACGACAACCTCGCCATGAAGACCGACCTGCGGAGCGCGCTCGTCCCGTACTACGACTTTCTCGTCGCCTACGAGAACCTGCTGCGCGACGGGGGCACGTTCGACACGCCGGAGCTCACGACGTCCGGATCGCTTCCGCTCGGCGCGTGGCCGCCGCGGCAGGGGAGTGTCGCGGTCGTGGGGAAGCTGGTGGGGAACCGGCAGGTGATCCACCTGCTGAACTTCACCGATGCCACCACGATGAGCTGGCGCGACGACGGCGGCGTGCAGGCGTACCCGCGCGAGCGGACGCAGATCCCCCTGCGGCTCGCGACCGACCGAACGGTCTCGCGGGTCTGGTACGCCACGCCGGACCGGAAGCTGGGCGCCGCCCAGGCGCTCCCGTTCACGCAGACGGGGCCCCAGGTGACGTTCACCCTGCCGTACCTCGAGTACTGGTCGATGATCGTGGTCGAGTACCGTTAGCCGATGGCGAGCCTCCCCATGCACCCGACTCTCCGCGAAGGCCCCCCGCACAACCGACACGCGAGGATGCGTACCATGCGACGCGTAGGCAGACATTCCAGCATGCTGCTGTGCGCTCTGATGCTGCCGGCGGCGCTGGCCAGTTGCAGCAGCGACGCGCTGCAGGGCCCCGATCGTGCGAGCCTGTCGCGCGTGCCGGCGCTCACCGCGTCGGACACGAGCGTGCAGCTCCACCAGATCGACTTCGGCAACACCGCGGTCACGCTCGACTGGTCGCCGGGGAGCAACCACGGTACCAACGCGGCGATCGACTATGCCCTGGAGTTCGATACGACCGACGGCACGTTCGCGTCGCCCGTCGTCGTCCCGCTCGGTCGCGGAGTCTACTCCAAGGCGTACACCGTCGCGGAGCTCGATGCGTTCGTGACGGAGCAGCTCGGGATCCCGGCGGGGACCACGGGGAGCGTGCGCGTGCGACTGAGCTCGACCACGTCGCAGCCGGACGTGGCCCCCGACTACTCGAACGTGGTCACGTTCGAGGTGACGCCGTACCAGCCGGTGAGCACCACGCTCTACCTGATCGGCAGCTCCGCGCCGAACGGCTGGAGCGCCGATCTCGCCACCCCGCTGACCCCCGACGCGGATGTCCCCTTCATCTTCGGCTGGGAGGGGAACCTCGCCGCGGGGCAGTTCAAGTTCATCACGACGCTCGGGCAGTTCCTCCCCTCGTACAACCGCGGGGCGGCCGACAGCCTGCTCGTGTACCGGACCGCGGACTCGGAGCCCGACAGCCTGTTCACCGTGACCGAGCCCGGGCCCTACCGCATCACGGCCAACCTCGTGAAGGGGACGATCACGGTCGTGAAGCAGCCCGGCCCTCCGTACGACCGGCTGTGGGTGGTGGGTGACGCGACGCCAAAGGGGTGGAGCCTCGACAGCGCGGCCGAGATGCGGCAGGACCCGAGCGACCCGTTCATCTTCGACTACAACGAGGTGCTGAACGTCGGTGAGCTCAAGATCGCCACGGCGCAGGACTTCAGCGCGCCCTTCTACCGCCCGACGACGAACCACCCGGCGCTCGGCGACAGCGCCGTCCAGCTCTCCGCCGGCGATCCGGACAACAAGTGGTACATCCCCGAGGCGGGGGCGTACAAGATCGAGCTCGATCTTCGCACGATGAGCATCTCGATCACCAAGTTCACGCCGTACACCCGGCTCTGGATCGTCGGCGACGCCACGCCGAACGGCTGGACCATCGATGCCCCGAACGAGATGCAGGCGGACCCCGGCAATCCGTACGTGTTCACGTACACGGGAACGCTGAACGCCGGGGAGTTCAAGTTTCCCGTGGCCACGGGGGACTGGGGGACCGATTACTTCATGCCCGGGGTCAACCATCCGCCCATCACGAGCACCTACGTGCGATTCACCCCGGGCGGTCAGCCCGACAACAAATGGCTCATCTCCGACCCGGGGACGTACACGATCACCCTCGACCAGCTCCACGAGACGATCACGATCCAGCGGCAATAGCGGGTCTCCGGGACGGTGGGTGGTCTATCGTATGGGTCCACCAATCGATACATTGGATGGGCGCCCTCCGGCCGAGCCCGGCTCGGGAGCGGCGCGTGGGTGCGCCGGTCATGCATCCACGAGCGACGCAGCCCCTCGGGCAACGCCAGCATCCCACCGCTCTGAGGCCATCTCCGGTAAGTCGCCATCGATCGGCACCAGGCACGGGCCACGACGCCGGTGCCGACGGTGCGCCCGCGCCCGGTGCGTCCGTCGACATCGAGCGCGCATGGGTCGCGCGGAGTCGCTCGGGCGACGTCGACGCGTTCGAGTCGATCTTCCGGCGGTACTACGAGCACCTCTGCCTGTTCGCGGAGCGGCTCCTCCGGTCGCCCGACTCGGCGCGCGATGCCGTGCAGGACGTCTTCGTCGCGATCTGGAGGCAGAAGGCGTCGTGCCAGGGCTGCGACAATCTCAGAGTCTACCTGTTCACGGCCGTGCGAAACCGCGTCCTCAAGCTGCTCCGGCATCGGAACGTGGTGAACCGCACCCGCGCGCGCATGGCGCTGGAGCATCGCAGCCCAGGGCACGGAGCCGCCCCCGAGACGCCGGAGGAGGAGAGCGACGCGCGCGAGCTCGCCGCCGCGGTGGAGCGCATCATCCAACAGCTCCCGGAGCGTAGCCGCGAGGCGTATCTGCTTCACCGGCGAGACGGGTTGAGCTATGCCGAGATCGCCGCCGTCATGGACGTCTCGGTGCGTACCGTCGAGAATCACATCGCGCGCGCGCTCCGCGGCCTCCGGGAGGGGCTGTCGGACTGGATCTCGTGAGGATCCGCAGCGCTCCCGCATTCCCCCCTCGGTCGAGATGGGAGGGTGGCGCGACGCCCGAGGCCGCGGCTGTGGGGTGGCCATGGAGGTAGGCGTTCGGATCGTGCTCGAGTCCCCCGGCCGGGAGCGCGCTCCAGAGCGGTCCCAGATCGCGCCGGATGCGCTCGCGGTAGAATCGCGGCAGGGCCGTCGTCTGCCTGTCGAAGAAGCGCCGGACCGAGGCGTCGGTGCGGAGCAGATGCCGCACCGTCGCGTGATGCCGAACTCGCCCGAAACGCTCCGAGGAGAGCGCACGGACGAGGTTGATCCACCTCGGGATCGCGCCGCGATTCACCTGGAAGCGACGGGTCACGCTCGGCCACGAGAACGCGTGGCGTTCCAGGTCGAGGAGATGGTCGTAGAACGTCGGCCAGGCATAGTGCTCGGGCACGACGTTCATCGCCTGGCTCGCGTCGAGGAAGTGGAACGGGAAGGGGAGCACTCGCCCCGCGCGCTGGAACTCGAGGTTGAGCGGCGCGGCGCGGCCGAACGCGGAGAGGAGCGAGAACGCGGGGAACACCCCGGGGACGAGGTCGAGGAAGCGTTTCGTCAGCTCGAACGGCTCCGGTCCCTCGTCGGTGTCGAGGCCGAACACGAAGTTCGTCTGCACGTAGGGGATGTAGCGCAGGATCAGGTTGACGTGCTCGGCCGCACGCACGACCTTCTCGAGCCCCACCTCGCGTCCCGTCTTCGCTTTGTTGCCCAACGCGAACCAGGACTCGATGCCAGGGAGGATCGCCTTGAAGCCATTCTTCCGGAGCCGCTGGAGGTGCGGCTCCGAGAGAAGTGACAAGGAGCTCTCCGCGAAGAAGTCGATGCGGTCCGGGGGCACGGCATCCTCGATGGCGCCCATGTAATCATCGAACCGCACGCCGAAGTTCGGGTCGTGCCACCCCACGCGCGGGCGTGGCACCCTCGCGAGCAGGAAGCGGAGATCATCGCGGATCTGATCGAAGCCCAGGGGCTGATAGTCGACCGTGGAGTCGATGCAGAAGCTGCACGTGTAGGGGCAGCCGAGGCTCCCGAGCATGGGCACGACCTTGAGGGCGGGCGTCTTGGCGAGCGTCGGGGCGATGAACTTCCACCGCTCGGCCACGCCGGGGAGCGCTCGCGGCTGGTGGGGCGCGGCGAGGTGACGGCCGATGGGGCGGTGTGGCGCGCACTCCCGCAGCACCTCGTCGACGACGGTCCGATCGGTGAAGCCGAGGACGTAGTCGAAGTAACGGGCCGCATCCTCGGGGTAACAGCGCGCGTGCGGCCCGCCCAGTACGGTCACCGCACCGCGCTGCCGGTGGAGATTGCTGATCGCGTAGGCGAGATGCGCCGCCTGCGTGAACGCGCCCACGAAGAGCACATCGGTGTCGACGAGCACCTCACGGGTGAGGTCCTCGAAGCCGGTGTAGCAGACGAAGTGGACGCGGTGGCCGGCCTGCTCGCACCACACCGCGACGACCTGCGGCATGATGCTGGCCAGGTTGGCGTTCATGAGCCGCGCGTAGAGCGCACGGGTGGGCCGTTCGTTCGTGAGATCGAGAACGGTGATGCGGAGTCGACGCACGGGTGCCTCCTCGCTGGCGCGACGGGAGTGGAGTGCGTCGTTGAATCGGCGGCCGTCGGCGCCGGCGCACCAACAGGTCCTGCGGCGGTAGGTGCAGCGACAACCCAGCCAGGCAACGGCCGTTACGTCATCTACAGAACATAACGCCCGGACGCCTGGCGGCACAGGCGCAGTCCGACCATGCCAGCCGTACTCTGCGTCGCGTCACCTGCCCCGATGCGCCCCGGGCCGGGCGCCCGCGACGAGCCGCTCCGGCGTGTGGTCACTCGCCGGTTACACCACAGTGCATGGCCGGCGCGCGTCCGCCGTCACCCGCCGCGCTTCGCGAACGGCTTGATGAGGAGCAGCACGCCGAAGGCGACGAGGGCGATGGCCAGAATCGGAAGTCTCACGTCGGCCAGGTCGGCGAGCCCGCCCGTGAGTGCCAGGACGCCGAGCACCACCGTGAGGAGGTTGAGCTCCAACCCGCTGAAGTACCTCACCGCGTTGAGCGCCAGCAGCAGGAGCCCCGTGCAGACGAGCCACGTGCCCGACGGCACGGTGTACGACAGGAGCCAGAGCACTCCCGTCATGAGCGCGAAGACACCCCAGCCGATGTCGTCGAGGCGTCTGGCGAATTCCCGCCGCGTCCGCTCCGGCGCGAGCGGAGTCCGCTGTGGATGCGATGTCGTGGACATGTGTCCCTCCGAGTCCCGCGATGCCCCGGGCGGGCGCGCCGCAGGTCCGGCCGGATCGCGCGCTGCCGGGCACCCGCCCCCAGAGTAAGTCACCGGGCGCCTCGAGCAGTCGGGGCAACGCCTCGGTCGTGTCGGGGATCACGGCGCCGATGGCGGAGGGTCTCCGGCATCCGGATCGCCGCGATCGCTCCGGACGCCGCGGTGAGCGCCCCGATGGTCGCGATGGCGGCGCTCATGCCGAGCGTGTCGGCGAGGATCCCGGCGAGCAGGGCGCCCACCGCGTACCCCGAGTCGCGCCAGAGCCGGTAGAGGCCCACCGCCGAGCCGCGCCATGCCGGAGGCGCGACGTCGCCGATCGCGGCGAGCAGGGTGGGGTAGACCATCGCCGTTCCCACACCGAGCAGCGCACCGGTCGCGAGCCACGGCGCGAAGCCGCGCACGAGGACCATCGCGACGAGCGCCGCCCCCTGCAAGAGCATGCCCGCGACGATGAGCCACTTGCGTCCCACGCGGTCGCTCAGCGCGCCCGTCCCGAGCTGGACGATCCCCCACGTGGCCGGGTAGATGAACGCGAGCACGCCGATCTCGCGCAGGGAGAGCCCGGCGGCGGCGAAGAAGAGGGGAAAGAGTCCCCAGGCGAGCCCGTCGTTCAGGTTGTTGACGAGTCCCGCCTGACTGGCGCTCGAGAGCGCCGGGTCGCGCCAGCTCACGCGGGCGAACAGCTCTCGCAGACGCGGGAGGCCGGCGTGCCCGTTCGGGCCCAGCGACGACTCGTGCCGCACGTGCGGCATCGTGTCCCGCACGAAGAGCTGCGACAGCCCGAGCCCCAGCGCGGCGAAGGCGATGCCGAGGTAGAAGGGCTCGGGGCGCAGACCGAAGCGGCTCGCGATCTCCCCCGTGGCGAGCGCCGAGAGCGCGACCGCGAGGTAGCCGGCGAACTCGTTGAGTCCCATCGCCAGCCCCCGGCGCTCCGGTCCCACGAGATCGATCTTCATGATCACCGTCGTGGACCACGCGAGTCCCTGGTTGATGCCGAGGAGCACGTTGGCCGCCACGACCCACGACCAGGTGGGCGCCCACATCACCATGAGCGGTACGGGGAGCGCGAAGAGCCACCCCGCCACGAGAACGTGCTTGCGCCCGAAGCGGTCCCCGAGCCGGCCGGCGAAGAGGTTCGTGGCCGCCTTCACCACCCCGAAGGTCGCGATGAAGGAGAGCGCCGCGCTCCGCGATGCGAGCCCGAATTCGCGGTCGGCGAGCAGCGGCAGCACGGCGCGCTCGAGCCCCACCATCGCGCCGACGAAGGCGTTGACGAGCACCAGGAGCCAGAACTGGCGCCAGTTCGCGCGCAGGCCGAGCGTCGGCACCGGCACGTGTTCGGGGTGCATGACGCGGCGGGTGGGATCAGCGCGTGCGCGTCGGCGCGCGGCGCCCACGCGCGCCATCCGTGCCGCGCGCGATCGGCAGCCCCTCGGCGCGCCAGTCGGGGAAGCCGTGCTCGGCGCGGCGGGCGCGATAGCCCTTGCCACGAAGCAGCGCGACCGCCTCGAACGAGTAGATGCAGTACGGTCCCCGGCAGTACGCGATGACCTCGCGCGACTTGGGGAGATCGCGGAGGCGCCGCTCGAGCTCCGCCACCGGGGCGGAGAGCGCGCCGGGAATGTGACCCGCCTCGTACTCGTCGCGCGGCCGGACATCGAGCACCGTGACCTCGCCCTCCCGCACGAGACGCCGAAGCTCCTTCAGTCCGACCGGCTCCACCCCATCGTGGCTCGCGAGGAAGCCGTGGGTGATCTGCTCGACCTCGGCCAGCCGGTTCCGGCCGAGCGTCTCGAGGCAGCGCAGGAAGCGGAAGACGTCCTCGTCCGCGAGCCGGTAGTGGACGTACGCGCCGGCGCGCCGCGTCTCCACGAGCCGCGCCTGCCGGAGCACGCGCAGATGCGCGCTGGTGTTCTTCACGGGTGTGTCCGACTGCTCGGCGAGCTGCTCGACCGTCTTCTCCCCCTGGCTCAGCAGCTCGAGCAGCTCGATCCGCTTGGGGGCGGAGACCGCGTGGCCGATGCGGGCGAACTGAGCGCTGAGCCGGTCCTTGAGGTCGCGGTGGGTCATGGATCGTGGCGCGGAGGGTACTTGACAATTCTATCGTTCCATAGAATGATAGCCCAACATCGCCCCGTCAAGGGAGGTTCCCATGGCCGGCCCACGTACCATCCGCAAGCGGATCGAGGCGCAAGGATTCCGTGATCTCGACGACCCGACCCTGGCCGAGCTGGGACCCTGGATCCGGTGGTCGCCGGCCCTCTGCGCCGCCGTCATGGTCGTGGGCGTCACCCTGCGCTCACCGCTCGTGCTCTGGGCGCTCGCCGGAGTGGCCGGGATCGGCGCGATCCTCCCGTTCCACCCGTTCGACCTCATCTACAACCACGTCGTGCGCCGCTTCACGGGGACCCGTCCCCTTCCGCACAATGGGCCGCAGCGCCACTTCGCCTGCGCGCTGGCGGCGACGTGGCTGGTGGCCACGGGTTGGGCGTTCGTCACCGGCGCCGACGTGCTCGGTCTCGTCCTCGGCGTGGCGCTCACGTCCATGGCCGTGCTCACGAGCGTCACGCACATCTGCGTGCCGTCGCTGATCTACAACGCTCTCCTGCGTCGCCCGCTCGTCTCCTCGTGCTCCGTGGCGCGCGACGGTCCTGCTCGAGCGCGAGGGTGACGGGCGAGAGCCCACGGCCGGGAGGGCGACCATGTTCATGCTCGCCGCCCAGGGGTGGTGCCCCTGGTGTCGCGGTCACATGGGATGGGGAGGCTGGATCATGATGCTGTTCTGGCTCGTCGTGATGATCGTGCTGGTCGCCGTCGTCTGGAGCGTCGCGCAACGCGGCGGATTCGGCCCCGGCGGCGCGCCACGCGAGGACCGTGCGGAGACGCTCCTGCGCGAGCGCTACGCGCGGGGTGAGATCGACGAAGCGACGTACCGTCGGATGCTCGACGAGCTGCGGCGGCCGTAGCGCCGCCGCGCTCACCCGGTGCGCGGCGCGTTCCTGGGGGGCGGCACGAGCCACTCGCCGAGATATCGCGCGAGCGCCGCCAGATCGCTCCCCGCGCACCGGAAGGCGACGTGTCCGTCGGGGCGCACGAGGTACTGCGCGGCGTGGCGCACGCCGAGCCGGGCGAGCACGTCGCCCGACTCGTCCACCAGCACGCGCGCGCCCGCGAGCGCGTCCACGGGCGCGTCCGCGAGCGCGCCCGCGAGCGCGCCGTTCGCGAGGTAGCGCAGCGTGAGCGTCCGGGGCCAGGTCGAGCGGAGTACGGCCAGCCGTTCCGTGTCCCACGCCGCGGGGTTCCCGCAGAGGAGCAGCACGACGCGGGGCGCCACGACCGCCTCCTGCAGCCAGGCGGGGCGCCCATCGACCGTCACGCGCGCGTCGGGGAGACGGTCCCCGGCGCGCGGCCCGCCGCGCAGGCGCGGCGCACCTTCGGAGACGGCCGAGCTTCGCCGGTAGCGGATGCCCAGCTCCGACACGAAGCGGAACGCGGCCGCTCCGAGGAGCCTTGAGCCGAACACCCGCGGCAGGACGGTGGGCATGATGCGCCGTCTCGCCCAGCCGGCGACCGCGCTGGACGACATCGCGCGGGTGAACGCGCCGAACAGCCGGTCCGTGTAGCGGACGAGAAATCGGCCGACCGGCCAGCGCTCGGCCTCGTAGCTGTCGAGCAGGCGCGGATCGGCCTCGCCGCGCGCGACCAGCGCGAGCTTCCACCCCAGGTTCCATGCGTCCTGGATCCCGGTGTTCATCCCCTGAGCCCCGACCGGGCTGTGAACGTGCGCGGCATCGCCCGCGAGGAACAACCGGCCGGCGCGGTAGTGCGCCGTCTGCCGATGGTGCAGGTGAAAGCGCCCGAGCCACGCCGGATCGCGAACACGGATCGCATCGCCCGTCGGCACATCCACGATCGCCTGTAGCTCGGCGAGCGTGAGTGCGCTGGTCTCGAGCCCGTCACTTTCCTCCCCGGGCCGTCCGGTCGCGCTCATGGCGATCACCCGCCAGGTCGTCGGTGCGCCCAGCGGAAAGAACATCGCGACCCCGCGCCCCGCGAAGGCGTTGATGGCGCCCGGGGTGAGAGGGCCGTCCGCCTCCACGTCGCCGAGCACGAACTGCTGCGGGTAGCTGCCCCCCTCGAACGGGATGCCCGCCAGCCGCCGCACCGCGCTGTGCGCCCCGTCGCACCCCGCGAGGTAGCTCGCCTCGACGCGCTCCTCGCGGCCGTCTCCGTGCCGCAGCACGCAGCGGACGCCGTCCGCCCCCGCCTCGGCGGACTCCAGCTCGAGTCCGCGCTCCACCCGCACGCCGGAGGCGGCCAGATGCTCGCACAGGAGCGCCTCCGTTTCCGCCTGAGAGATGAAGAGGATGAACGGGAACCGTGTGTCGGTCGCGCCGATCGTCCCGAGCGCCACCTCGGCGACGCGGTGCCCGTCGAGGTGCAGCACGAGGTGGGTGCTCGCGTTGCCGCGCGCGACGAGCGCCTCGCCCAGGCCGATCGTCTGGAGCAGCTCGAGGGTGCGCGCCTGCACGCCGAGCGCGCGGGACTCGTGTCCACGATGCTCGAGCCGGTCGATGATGCGGAAGCGAGTGCCGAAGGCGTGGAGCTGCGCCGCCAGCGCGAGCCCGGTCGGGCCCGCACCGACGATCAGCACGTCGAGATCGGAAGCAGGGCGCATGGCGCGGCGCGGTGCTCGGTCGGGGTGGGTGACGCCGGAATGCCTCGCCCCAGCCCGCCCGCTGTGGGGAGTCCCCCTATGAATCTTCCGACGATCATCTGGCTGCGCAAAGCCGCGCGCCAGGGGATCGTGAGAGGAGGAGGCGCGCGGAACCCGCACGGGGGGTCGCCCGCGCGCCTGGTGAGCGAGGAGACGGGATGCGTTCCACCACCCACCGCGTCGAGAACGTCGATCTCGAGACTCAGCCGGACCGCGCGCCACGCGCCGCGGCCGGGCGCGAGCGCGGGCGCGCCGCGAGCGCGGCGGGAGCGGCGGTGTTCGTCGCGCGCGGCGTGACCAAGGTCTACCACATGGGCGACATCGAGGTGCACGCGCTCCGCGGCGTCGACTTCGACCTCCATGCGGGGGAGCTGCTCGTGCTGCTCGGCGCGTCGGGAAGCGGGAAGTCGACGCTGCTCAACATTCTTGGCGGGCTCGACACCCCCACCGCCGGCGAGGTGCGCTTCCGCGATCACGACCTCGCGCGCGCGAGCTCCGATGACCTCACGCGCTACCGCCGCGAGCACGTCGGCTTCGTGTTCCAGTTCTACAATCTCATCCCGAGCCTCACCGCGCGCGAGAACGTCGCGCTCGTGACCGACATCGCGGACGATCCGATGCGTCCGGATGACGCGCTCGCGCTGGTCGGCCTCGGCGAGCGGCTCGACCATTTCCCGGCACAGCTCTCGGGGGGCGAGCAGCAGCGCGTGGCCATCGCGCGTGCCATCGCGAAGCAGCCGGACGTGCTGCTCTGCGACGAGCCGACCGGTGCGCTGGACGCCGAGACGGGGCGACTGGTGCTCTCCGTCATCGACCGCGTGAACCGGGAGCTGGGCACCGCGACGGCGGTGATCACGCACAATGCGCCGATCGCGGCCATGGCGGACCGCGTCCTCCGGATGACGAGCGGCCGCATCACCCAGGAAACCCGGAACGCGCGTCGGGCCAGCCCCGAGGAGCTCACGTGGTGACCGGGGTCGCCGAGCCGCTGGCGAGCCAGCGCGTCCAGCGCATCCAGCGTACCCAGTGGGGCCGGCGCACCTCGCGGCGCCGCGGGCCCGCGCCATCGGCGCTCCAGCGCAAGCTGCTCCGCGACCTGTGGCGCCTGCGCGGGCAGGTCGCCTCGATCGCCGCCGTCGTCGCGTGCGGCGTGATGATCGTCGTCGCCATGACGGGAACGCTCCGCTCCGTGGAGCGCACCGTGGACGCGTACTACGCTCGCTATCGCTTCGCCGACGTGTTCGCGTCGGCCAAGCGCGTGCCGGCCTTCATCGCGCGCCGCATCGCCATGATCCCGGGGGTCGGGGCGGTCGAACCCCGCGTGGTGCAAACGGTGTCGCTCGACGTGCCCGGGCTCGCGCTGCCGGCGGGCGGACGCGTGATCTCGGTGCCCGATCATGGGGAGCCGGCGCTGAACGGAGTGCACCTGCGTCTCGGCCGTCTGCCGCGCCCGCGCAGCCCGGACGAGGTGGTGGTGAGCGCCGGGTTCGCCGAGGCGAACCGGATCGGCATCGGTGACAGCCTGGGCGCGGTGCTCGAGGGGCGCTGGCAGCGGCTCAGGGTGGTGGGCATCGGGATGAGCCCCGAGTTCGTGTGGGAGCTCTCCGCCGCGGGCACGTTCACGGCCGACCAGCGCGCGTTCGGGGTGTTGTGGATGTCGCACGCCACCCTGGAGGGCGCGGCCGGCATGCGCGGCGCGTTCAACGACGTCGCGCTCAGGCTCGCTCCCGGCGCGAATCGCGCCGCGGTGATCGCCGCGCTCGACAGCGTGCTCGCGCCGTATGGTGGGCTCGGCGCGGTCGGCCGCGACCGGCAGCGCTCGCACGAGGTGCTCGAGGGGGAGTTCCGCTCGCTCCGCGTGTTCGGCGTCACGATCCCGCTCATCTTCCTCGCCGTCGCGGGATTCCTGCTGAACGTGGTGCTCGCGCGACTCGTCACCACGCAGCGCGGCGAGATCGCGGCGCTCAAGGCGTTCGGGTACACGGACCGGGAGGTGGGCGCGCACTTTCTCGCCTTCGCGGGCGCGGCGGTGGCGCTCGGCGCGCTGGTGGGCCTCGTGGCCGGCGTCTGGCTCGGATCCGCCTACACGGGCCTCTACGTCTCGCTTCTCCGCCTCCCGTCGCTCCGGTTCGCGCCCGATGCCGTCTCGGCGGCGGTCGGCGTGGCGGCGAGCGGCGCGGCGGCGCTCGCCGGCGCGTTCGTGGCCGTGCGCGGCGCCGTGCGCCTTCCCCCTGCCGAGGCGCTCCGTCCCGAGGCCCCCGAACGCTATCGTCCGCTCCTGCTCGAGCGGCTCGGCTTCGGCGACATGGTGTCGCCCGCCACGCGCATGGTGCTCCGGCACATCGAGCGCAGGCCGGCGCGCGCCGCGTCGACGATCGTGGGGGTCGCCCTCGCGCTCGCCCTGCTCGCCGGCACGATGGCGCTGTTCGACGCCGCCTTCTACATGGCCGACGTGCAGTTCCGGCTCGCGCAGCGCGAGGACATCGCCGTCACCTTCAACCAGGCGCGCCCGGCCGCGGCGCGCGCCGAGCTCGAGCGGATACCGGGCGTCATCGCCGCGGAGACGTTCCGCGCGGTGCCGGTGCGCGTGCGGAGCAACACGGTCGTGCGAACGGTGGCGGTGACGGGGGTCGCGTCCGACGCCGCGCTGCACCGCATCGTCGATCAGCACGCCGCCGTGTTCGACGTGCCGCGGACGGGTGTGGTGCTCACCGCGGCGTTCGCCCGTCTGCTCGGCGTCCGGCGCGGCGACACGCTGCGCCTCGAGCTCGTGGAGCGGGGCGGTGCGGTGCGGTCCGTCGAGGTGGCGGCGCTCGCGGACGAGCTGTTCGGTTCCCAGATCTACATGGAGTCCTCGGCGCTCGACCGGCTCATCGGGGAGGAGCCGCGGGCGAGTGGCGCCTACCTGCGCATCGACCCGGCGGCGGAGGCGGCGGTGCTCGCGCGCCTCAAGACCATCCCCGCGGTCACGGGCGCGGCATCGCGGCGGGCGCTCATCGCCGCGTGGGATCGGCAGATGCTCGAGAGCATCCGGGTGTCGGGTACGCTCGCCGTCGTGTGCGCGGTGATCATCGCGCTCGGAGCGATCTACAACGGCGCGCGGATCGCGCTCTCGGAGCGCGGGCGCGAGCTGGCCAGCCTGCGCGTGCTCGGGTTCAGGCGCCGCGAGGTGGCGGCGCTCCTGTTCGGCGAGCAGGGTGCGCTCACCGTCGCGGCGCTTCCCCTCGGCGTCGTGCTGGGGGTCGCGCTCACGACGTTCATCGCGCGCGCCTTCGAGGGGGAGAACCAACGTTTCCCGGTCCTCCTCGAGGCGCGCACGTACACCGGCGCGATCTGCGTCGTGCTGATCGCGGCGGTGGCCGCCGGGCTGCTCATGCGCCGGCGGCTCGACCGGATGGACCTCATCGCCGTGCTCAAGACACGGGAGTGAGGACGCCGTGATCACGAGCAGAGCGTCGGCGCCGCGGAGATTCCTGTCGACCAAGCGAGTGGTCCTCGCGGCGGTCGGCATCGCCGTGATCGCCGGGATCACCGCCGCACTCCGCCCGGAGGCGGTCGAGGTGGAGACGGCGGTCGTGCGCCGGGCGCCGCTGCGGGTGACCGTCACCGCGGAGGGGCGGACGCGCGTGCGCGACCGGTACGTCATCACGGCGCCGGTGTCGGGGCGGCTGGAGCGGGTTCCCCTCGCCGAGGGTGACGTGGTGCGCGCCGGAGACGTGATCGCGCGGCTCGCGCCCGCGCCGTTCGACGAACCGTCGGCGCGGCAGGCGAGCGCGCGCGTGGCCGCCGCGCGGGCGCTCGCGCGCGAGGCCGCGACGCGCGTGCGCGTGGCCGACGCGGCGTACGCGCAGGCACGGCGCGATGCCGAGCGAACACGCCGCCTGTTCGAGGCCGGCGCGCTGGCGCCGCGGGACGTCGAGGAGGCGGAGCTCGCCGAGCGCGCGCGCGCCGACGATCTCGCGGCGGCGAGAGCGCACGTGACCGCGGCCGCCGCGGAGGTCGACCAGGCGACCGCAGCGCTGCTGCACGCCGGAGGCGGTACGGGAGCCGTGATCCTCATCCGCGCGCCGTCCGTCGGGCGCGTGCTGCGGCTGGCGGAACGGAGCGAGCGCGTGGTCGCGCCGGGCTCGACGATCGCCGAGATCGGCGACATCGAGGGGCTCGAGGTCGTCGTCGACCTTCTCTCGAGCGATGCGGCGCGAGTCCGCCCGGGGATGTCCGTGTCGCTCGACGGATGGGGCGGTGCAGGGGAAGGGAGCGAGGGGGGGATCGTCCGGGGTCGCGTGCGCCGTGTCGAGCCGGCGGCGACGACGCGCGTATCGGCGCTCGGTGTCGAGGAGCAACGCGTGAACGTGATCGTGGACGTGGCCGATCCGCCCGCCTCGCTCGGTGACGGCTATCGTGTGGACGCGACGATCGTGGTCTGGGAGGCTCCCGACGTGCTCGGCGTGCCGGCGAGCGCATTGGTGAGAGCGGGCGCCGGGTGGGCGGCGTACGTCGTGGACGCGGGACGCGCCCGGATGCGAATGGTCGACGTCGGCCGGATGGGGGGCGCGACCGCGGAGGTGGTGCGCGGGCTCGCGGCTGGCGACCGGGTCATCGTGTTTCCCTCGGACAAGATTCGCGATGGGACGCGAGTCGCCGCGCAGCGCTGACCGTGAGGAGGTGTGTCGCGCGCCGGTCAGGCAGCCGCGCTCGGTGCGCCCGGCGATGCGCCCGCGGCGCAGTTCCGCTCCTCCTGATCCCGCTCGACGGCCAGGTCGACCTTCGTGACGTCGGGGCGGTAGAAGAGCGCCACCGTCCAGTCGAGCACGATCCGGAACCGGCGGTCCCAGCGCGGCATCTGGAACAGGTAGTAGGTCCGCCGCACCCACCACGCCGGGAATCCCGTCAGACGCATGCCGAGCACCATGGCGACCCCCCGCGCGTGCCCGAGCGAGGCCATCGTACCGAGCGATCGGAAGACGAACGGCGCTGGGCTCCGGCCGTCGATGGCCGCCACGACGTTCCGCGCGACCTGCCGGGCTTCGCGGACGGCGTGCTGCGCGAGGGCGGGGTACGGGCGACCGTCGGGGCCCGGGATCACGGCACAGTCGCCCAGCGCCCACACTTCCCGGTGACTCGTGCTCCGCATCGTCGCATCGACCGCGATCCGACCGCGCTCATCGTGGGCCACGGGGATGCGGGTGGCGTCGGCGCTCGGCACGATCCCGGCGGCGAGGACCACCGTGTCCGCCTCGATCGTCTCGTTGGCGAGGTGGATGCATCCGGGGTCGATCGCCCGGACGGGTGTCGCGACGCGGATGTCGGCCCCGCGTCGCTCGAGCACGCGCGCCGCTTTCGCCGCGAGCGTCGCGTCGACTTCCGGCAGGAGGCGCTGGCCGGCTTCGAACAGGTGGAAGCGGACCTCGTCGCGCCGGATGCGCGGGTAGTAGCGCAGGATGTCGTCGGTGAAGGCGGTCAGCTCGCCGAGGAGCTCGACGCCGACGAGCCCTCCGCCGATGACGACGATCGTGAGCGACCGCCGCCGGTCCGTGGAGTCGGGGGCCGCGTCCGCGCGCTCGAAGCGCTCGATCAGGTGGTTCCGCAACACGAGCGCGTCGGCCATGGTCTTGAACGTGAAGGCCGCCCTGGAGCCGGGGATCAGCCGTAGATTCGTCGTCGCCCCGAGTGCCACGATCAACTGGTCGTACGGAAGGTCGTACGTGGCCCCTTCGGCGGCGACGGCGCGGACGATCCGCCGCTCCACGTCCACGCGCTCGACCGTCGCCTCGACGAAGCGCGCGCGCCGGAGGGCGGGCCGGATGGGTTGCGCGCAGTGCCTGAGCTCCAGTTGTCCGGAGCAGGCCTCGAAGAGGAGCGGCGTGAGCACGAAGAAGTTGTCGCGGCTCACGAGCGTGATGTCGATGTCCGTCCGCCCGCCGCAGAGCCGCTCCAGATGACGCGTCGCCGCGACCCCGCCGAAGCCGCCGCCCAGCACGACGATCCGCGTCGGC
>DASUXC010000056.1:0-17663 GCA_036378095.1 Gemmatimonadaceae bacterium
TGCACCGCGCGGCGCGCCGGGTCCGGCGCGCCGCGCGGTGCATCCGCCCTGGTGTGCTCCCGGCGCTCAGTCGGCGCGGCGCGCGAGCCCCGGGGCGCCGTCCCGCCCGAAGGTCGCCGGATCGACGGTGGTGGGCCTGGAGACGCGCTTGTTCCGCTTCTGCTGGTACATGAGCGAGTCGGCGCGATCGAGCAGGTCGACGATGGCGCACGGGAAGTCGGGGTCGTAGTACGTGATCCCCATGCTCACCGAGAGCGGGAAATGGCGGTCGGGGCGCCGGTTGCGCGCGCGGAGGTTCTCCTGCAGGCGGTGCGTCCACTGATCGGGCGAGACGCCGGCGGTCTCCATCGCCAGCACCACGAACTCGTCGCCGCCGATGCGGGCGATGATGTCGGACTCGCGGAAGGTCTCCTTGAGCAGGTCGGCGGTCTCGATGAGGGCGAGGTCGCCCTCGCGATGCCCGAAGGTGTCGTTGATCGCCTTGAGCCCATCGAGGTCCACGAAGATCTGCGACATCCGCTTGCGCAGACGGTCGGCGGTCTTGATCTGCTGCCGGGCCAGGGTGAGGAAGCCGCGGCGGTTGTAGAGCCCCGTGAGGTCATCCACGAGGGACATCGCGTGCAGCGCCACCTGGAGCTGGTGGCGCTCGATCGCGTAGCGGATGGCGCGGACGAGGAGGGCGCCGTCCACCGCGCCGCTCACCAGCGAGTCCTGCGCGCCCGCCTTGAGCGCGCGCATGGCGAGCGTCTCGTCGTCCTCGCCCGTGAGCACGATGATCGGCAGATCGGGGGCCCGCTCGTGGAGACGGACGAGCGCGTCGATCCCGCGCCCGCGCTCCGGCGAGAGGTCCAGCAGGGCGGCGTCGAACCGGTCGTCGTCCACCTGCTGGAGCGCGCCGGCGACGTCGCGCACGTGCCGCACCTCGAACGACGCGCCGGCGCGCGCCGAGACGGCGCCCTCGAGGCGCGCGATGTCGCGCTCGTCCTCGGCGATGAGGAGCAGGCGGATGGTGCCGCTCATCGAGCCACCGCGCCGGTGAGGCGGCGCGCGTCGTGCGGAACGGGCGCGCGCCACGACGGCCCGGCGTGCGCCACCGGGTCGCGGGGGGCCAGTGCCACCCGCTCGAACAGCGCGAACAGCGACGGGTCGAAGGTGCGCCCCGCCTCGGCGCGCATGATCCCCAGTGCGCGCTCGGGCGAGAACGCGGGACGGTAGGCGCGCGCGGTCGTGAGCGCATCCCACACGTCGGCCACGCACAGGATGCGCGCGGCGAGCGGGATCGCCTCCCCCGCGAGGCGGGCGGGGTACCCGGTGCCGTCCCACCGCTCGTGATGATGCAGGATCATCGGGCGCACGTCCCAGGGGAACTCGATGTCGGCGAGCAGCTCGATGCCGGCGGCGGGGTGCCGCTCCATGAGCGCGCGCTCCTCCGGGGTGAGGGGGCCCGGCTTGTTCAGGATGCTGGAGGGGACGATGATCTTCCCCACGTCGTGCAGCAGGGCGCCGGCGCGGAACCAGAAGAGCGTGGACTCGTCGAGGCCGGCCAGGCGGGCGAGCGCGCACGCGTGGTCGGCGACGCGGTCGCAGTGGCCGCGCGTGTAGTTGTCCTTGGACTCGATCGAGTCGCCCCAGCGACGGACGATGTCCAGGAACATCGTCTCGAGCTGCGCCATGCGCCGCCGCACGTCGGCCAGCTCGCGCCGCGCGCGCAGGCGGGTGAAGAGCCCGTGCGCGACGGTGAGCGCGCGGAGCGTGTCGCGGTTCCGCTCCTGGCGCCGGAACAGCTCGGCCTGCTCGCGCGTGGTCTGCGCCGCGAGGTGCAGGTCCTGCCGCTGCTCGGCGATCTCGCGGGCGCGGGCGAGGTGCTCCTCGGCCCGCCGCAGGTCGCCGCGCTCGCGGGCGATCACGCCGTAGTGCTTGTGGATGTCGCCGTTGGCGCGCGCATCCCCCGAGCGGCGCGCCAGGTCGAGCGCCGCGTCGCACGTGTCGCGCGCGGCGTCGAGCTGCCCGCGCGCGATCCACATCTCCGTCCGGTTCACCGCGACGAGGATCCGGGCCGCCGCGTCGTCGCGCGCGTCGGCGATCGCCTGGGCCTCGTCGTACGCGCGCTCGGCGTCCGGCCACCGCTCGAGCCACGTGTAGAGCGTGCCCATGTTGCTGAGCAGCCCGCTCACCGGCTCGAGGAGCCCGAGGGCGCGATATC
Source organism: Gemmatimonadaceae bacterium (assembly GCA_036378095.1). Taxonomy (GTDB): domain Bacteria; phylum Gemmatimonadota; class Gemmatimonadetes; order Gemmatimonadales; family Gemmatimonadaceae; genus JADGGM01. Next base: position 2,204 of record DASUXC010000056.1, read on the forward strand.
CCTCCAGTGCCGACTGGTAGTGGCGCAGCGCGCGCTCCAGGTCGCCGCGGATGCTGGCGATGGTCCCGAGGTTCTGCCGGACCATGAGGACCACGCGCGGATCGCGCGAGGTCGTGGCCGCATCGAGGGACCGCAGGTAGAGGCGCTCCGCCTCATCCAGCTCGCCGCGCTGCTGGCGGATGATGGCCATGAGATTCCAGCCGTGCGCCTCGCCGGCCACGTCGCCCACGGCGACGGAGATGGCGAGCGCCGCCTCGAGGCAGTCGAGGGCCGCATCGAGGTCGTCGTCGTCGGTCCACGTCCGGGCCACCGCGCGCAGCAGCGCCGCGGCGGCCGGCGCGCACGACGCGCACTCGATGCCGAGCAGCGCCTGCTCGTAGCGCGCGCGCGCCACGTCGCGCCGTCCCTCACGCTCCGCCGCGTCGGCCTCGTCGATGAGGACGCGCAGCGCCTCCGGCAGACGTCCGAGCTCCTCGCACGAGCTGGCGGCGTCCCCGGCGCCGTTCACCCGCGCCGGAACGGGGGTCACGCGTCGTGCCTCGCCGCCGGCTGCTGCAGGCCGTACTCGCGCATCTTCCGGGCGAGCGTGGGGCGCGAGATCCCGAGGATGCGCGCGGCCGCGCTCCGGTTCCCCCCCGTGATCTCCAGCGTGTGCTGCACCGCCTCGCGCTCGATCGCGTCGAGCGACTTCCCCTCCGGCGGGATGCGGATCTCGCGCGGCGCGCCGGCGGCGCGCGAGGCGGGGTGCAGGGTGCGCTGCTGGATCATGAGCTGGTCGGGGGTGATCGTGTTCCCCTCGCTCAGGATCGCGGCGTGCTCGATCACGTTCTTGAGCTCGCGGATGTTCCCCGGCCAGGTGTGCGCGCGCAGCGCGGCGAGCGATTCCGGGGCGAGCACCTTCGCCTCGAGCTCCTGCTGGCGCGCCATCTCCGCGAGAAAGTGCTCGGCCAGCAGCTCGACGTCGCCCACGCGATCGCGGAGGGGCGGGAGCGAGATGCGGAACACGTTCAGCCGGTAGTAGAGATCCTCGCGGAACTCCAGCCGGGCGACCGCGTCGCCGAGCGACAGGTTGGCGGCGGCGATGATGCGGCAGGTGATCTCCACTTCCTGGAGCCCGCCGAGCCGGCGCACGCGCCGATCCTCGAGGGCGCGGAGCAGCTTGGGCTGCAGGCGCGGCGGCAGCTCCCCGATCTCATCGAGGAAGAGCGTGCCGGAGCCGGCGAGCTCCATGAGCCCCTTCTTCTGCGCGCGCGCGTCGGTGAACGCGCCGCGCTCGTGCCCGAACAGCTCGGACTCGAGCAGCGATTCCGGAATGGCGGCGCAGTTGACGGCCACGAACGGCTCTCCGCGCGTGGGCCCCGCGTAGTGGATGCCCCGCGCGAACAGCTCCTTCCCCGTTCCCGTCTCGCCGACGATGAGCACCGTGGTCAGGCGGCTGGAGGCCACCTTGCGCGCGCGGTCGAGCGCGTCGCGCAGCGCCTCGCTCTGCCCGACGATGCTCTCGAGCCCGATGTGCAACGACCCCTCCAATCGTGGTTCCGAGGGAGGGACTGGAACCGAGGGGGGCAGGTAACTCGAAGGCGTCTCGGCGACGGCGACGGCGCCGTCGCCATCGTCGTTGCGCACGCCAGGAACGAGGTGCCGCGTCATGCGCTCTCTTGGTGAAAGGGTCGGTGCGCACGCGCGTCACGGGTCGCGCGCCGATCGTGCGTGGCTCTCACGGGCGCGGCCTGAGGCAACTGGCGTGCCTCCGATAAGGTGTTGCTAATCAGGGAGTTGGGCGCGGGGCGGGGCGGAGGGGTGGGCGATGTGTAGCGAAAGATCGTTTCAGGGTGGAAAGAAATGGAGCATGTCGTGGGGCGTGGAACGGTGAACGGCGGGTGTGGCGTGAGGAAGGCGTGGGGGATGGAGCGTGGGGCCCGCACCCACGCCCTACCGCCTACGCCTTCCTCACACCACACGCGCCGTTCAGCGCCCGACGCCGCACACGCTACCGACTCGCTGTTTCCCCGCCGATCGCGTGCTCGTACACCATCCGCGAGATGTCGACCATCATCGCTCGCGCCGCCGACTCGTCGGGGATGCCGCGCGTGAGCAGCACGAGCACGTAGGGGGAGCCGCCGCGCGGGTAGACGATCGCGGCGTCGTGGAGGTGCGCGGTGATCTGCCCCGTCTTGTGGGCCACGGGCGTGCCGGGGGGGAGGCCGGCGGGGATCTCGTCGTTGAACTGCTGGTGGAGCAGGATGTCGCGCATGCGCGCGCAGCTCGCGGGCGAGGCGGCGCGATTCTCCTGGATCGCCTCGAGGATGATGGCGAGATCGCGGGCGGTCGTCGTGTTGTTCATCCCGCGGTCGTACGCCTTCTGGTCCTCGACCCCGCGGAGCACCTGGATGCGCATCGCGCCGAGCGATCGCATGGCGGCCGTCGTACGCTCGGCCCCGACCAGCGCGATGAGCGCGTTCGTCGCCAGGTTGCTCGACCGGTCGATCATGAGATTCATCAAATCGGCCACGCTCACCCGCTCTCCGACGCGCCGGTAGAGCGAGCTGTCGGAGTCGTCCTTCGGGTCGGCGGAGAAGGGGGAGCCGTCGGCGATCGAGGTGAACTGGTTCACCAGCAGGATGCGCTGGTCGAGCGAGAGACCGCCGTCGTCCACCTGACGAAACAGCTCGATCATGACCGGCACCTTCATCGTGCTGGCGGCGTGGAAGGAGCTGTCCGCCGAGAGGTACAGCGTGTCGCCCGGGGCATCGAGGCGGCGATAGGCCACGGCCACCTCGGCGCCGGGCACCTGTGCGATGCGCGCGCGGATGCGCGCGGCGAGCGAGTCGCCGGCGACGCGGGGCGCGGCGACGGCGAGGAGGAGGAGGAGGGCGTTCATGGCGCGAATATAGGACCGCGACACGACGATGGAAGGCGCGCGTTGCCTTCGTCGCGCCTGATCGTATTGCCTAATGCTGGCATGCTGTTCACTTTGCGAGACCTCCAGCCGCCCGCCATATGCCGCAGAGCGAAAGTGAAAGCAGCCAAGCTGCCCCTCTCGTCCAGGGACGACGCGAGCGGCTCCGGTTCACCGATTTCCAGTTTCGCCGTGCCACCGACGGCCGCTGCGCCGCCGAGGTCGAGCTGGAATGGATGGAGGGGCAGAAGTTTCGCGGCACGTCCAGCGGGCAGTCCTCACCCACCGTCGATCTGCGCGTGGCCGCCGAGGCGGCGCTGCGCGCGATCGAGCTCTTCGCCGAGGGCGGCCTCAGCTTCGAGCTGATCGGCGTCAAGGCGATCCGCGCGTTCGATGCAACCGTGGTCATCGTGTCGGTGACGAATCGGCGGGAGGGTCCCAAGCGCCTGCTCGGCGCGGTGCTGGTGGAAGACGATCCCGTCCGGGGCGCCGTCGTCGCCGTGTTGAGCGCGACCAATCGGGTCCTGGGAAACTTCATCGCCACGCGCTAACGTGCGTGGGTGAATCGCGGCCAGGGAACCGCGCCGTTCAGTGTCCGCCTCACTCCGTCTCACCCAGCGTACCGATGTCTCGACTCGACCTTCGCATCCTCCCCGGCGCGCTCCTGTTCGCCCTCGCCTGTCACGCCGGCCGGCCGGCACCCGCGCCGACACCCGCGCCGGCACCGCCGACGGAGGGGACGAACGCGGCGGGAAGCGCGGGGAGCGACACGACCGCCGGCGCGGCGCGCGCGGACACCACCGACGTCGCTCCGCCGGAGGTGACCGGTGAGGCGGTGAAGATCTTCGGCGACAGCGTGGGGGTGGCGGCGGATGACGCGGCGGCGGACGCCGCGGAGCCGGAGAAGCCGACGTGGGACATCGACGTGCGCTCGTTCGAGACGCACAAGCGGGTGGAGTACTTCATCGATCGCTACCAGCACGCGGCGCACGACCGGTTCGGGAGCTGGCTCCAGCGCGGCGGGCGCTACGAGCCGATGATCCGCACCAAGCTGCACGCGGCGGGGCTCCCCGAGGATCTCACCTACCTCGCGCTCATCGAGAGCGGGTACGACCCGCACGCGTACTCGAGCGCCGCGGCGGTGGGGATCTGGCAGCTCATGACGAGCACCGCCAAGGACGTCGGGCTGCGCGTCGACTGGTGGGTGGACGAGCGCCGCGACCCGGTGCGCGCGACCGACGGAGCCATCAAGTTCCTCGGCTGGCTCAACGATCAGTTCGGATCGCTCTTCCTCGCCGCCGCCGCGTACAACGGTGGACCCGGGCGCATCTCGCGGGGGCTCACGCGCTACGCCGACGAGCTCGAGGGACAGACGGGGGACGAGGCATTCTTCGCCCTCGCGGAGAAAGACTACCTGCGCGCCGAGACGAAGGACTACGTGCCGCGCCTCATCGCGGCGGCGCTCATCGCCAAGGATCCGAAGCGGTACGGCTTCGACATCACGCCGGACGCTCCCTTCACCTACGATTCGGTGCGCGTCGGTCCGGCCACGCCGCTCGCCGCGGTGGCGGAGGCGGCGCGGGCATCGGTGTCCGAGATCGTGGATCTCAATCCCGAGATCCTGCGCGGGATGACGCCGCCCGGCGACTCGTTCACCGTGCGCGTGCCGGTGGGCGCCGCCGCCGGCTTCGATTCGGCGTTCGCCGCGCTCCCCATCGCGGACCGCGTGGCGTACACGCGGCAGCACACCCGGCGCGGTGACACGTTCATGTCGCTCGCCCGCCGCGCCGGCGTGTCGGTGAGGGAGCTGCGGTGGTACAACCCGAAGCTCCGCCCCAACCGGCACGGGCGCTTCGCGACGGGAGAGACGGTGCTGTTCCCCAAGCACACCGTCGTGGCCGCGGCGCTCAACGTCCCCGACCCGTCGATCGAGCGCTATGGCTCCTCGAGCGGCACGGTCGCGTCGCACGTCGTGCGGCGGGGGGAATCGCTCGGGCTCATCGCCGAGCGGTACCACACCACGGTGGCGTCGCTCAAGCGGCTCAACGGGCTGAAGAAGACGGTGATCTATCCCGGCCAGGTGATCATCGTGCACGGCTCGTCGCACGCGCGGCGCTCGCGCCGCTCGACGGCGCGCGCGCACGACGGGCGTCGCGTGCACGTGGTGCGGCGCGGCGAGTCGCTCACGTCCATCGCGCGCAAGTACGACACCACGGTGCAGGCGCTCAAGAAGCTGAACGGCCTCGATGGCGATTTCCTTCGCGCGGGACAGCGGCTGATCGTCGGCGGGTGAGGGGCGGCGCGGGAGCGCGGGCCCGGGGGCGAGCGGGGAGGGCGGAGGAGGGAGGAACGAACGAGGGGGAGCGCGGATGCGCTCCCCCTCGTTCGTTCGACCGCCGGAGGGCGTCAGTTCACGATGCCGGTGCCGTGGTACCCCGCGAGCACGGCGTCGTCGTAGCCGTTGTGCGGGTCGAGGCCGAGCGATCGCAGCGTCTCGACGGCGAGCGGACCGCGGTTGTACACCAGGAGCGCGAGACGCACGTTCCCGTGATACTCACGGATGAGCGAGCGCAGATAGCGGAAGCCGATGCGCAGGTTCGTGTCCCGGTCGTAGATCTGCTCGCGCGTGAGCCCCTTCTGGAAGTAGCGCGCGGTGGAGGGCATGAGCTGCGTGAGTCCGAGCGCGCCCACGGGGCTCGTGGCGTGCTCGTTGAACTCGCTCTCCACCTTGACGAGCCGGAACGCGAGCCCTGGCTCGATCCCTTCGGCCTGCGAGATGTCGTAGATCGCGCCGGCGAGATCGGCACCGATGTGATACCTCGACGAATACGCCATCACGCGATTCGCGCGATCGAGGCGAGCCTTGGCCAGCGCCAGCTCCCCCTTGGCGGCATCCAGCTCGTTGCGCAGCCGACGCGACTCGCTCGTGAGGCCGAGCGTGAACGCCGATCCCGCCGATGCCTGGGCTACTTCGGGGCGCTGCCGAGGGACGAGCGCGACCGCGATGAGCAGGCCGGCAACGAGGACGACCTTCTTGATGCGGTCGTTGCGTCGAAGGCGGTCGCCCCGGTGGGCGTAACTCTGCGTTGGGTTCCTCAAGAGAGCTCCCGGCGAAGGGTTCCCGAACACACGGACGGGGCCAACGTCGCCCCGCTGCCCCGGTCGGCAGAGCAACGCTCGTGCCGCGCTACCCGCGCGTCCAGTGTCCGGAACGGCCTCCGTCCTTTTCCAGTAGACGAATTTCGGTGATCGACATGCCCCGATCCACCGCTTTGGCCATGTCGTAGACGGTCAGAAGGCTCACGGAAACGGCCGTCAGAGCCTCCATTTCGACCCCGGTGCGCTCTGTGGTCTTCACCGTGGCCTCGCAACGCAGGCCGGGAAGCGCATCATCGGGTGTGATTGCCACCTGAATGTCCGTGAGTGGGAGCGGGTGGCAGAGGGGAATTAAGTCGGCCGTACGCTTCGCCGCCAGCACCCCGGCAATTCTTGCCGTCGCGACGACGTCGCCCTTGCTGATCGAATTTTCCCGAATGGCCGCCAAAGTCTCGGGCTTCATTCGGATGAACCCTTCTGCGCGCGCGACACGGTTGGTGATGCGCTTGTGCGACACGTCCACCATCCGTGCCTCGCCGCCGGGTCCGACGTGGCTCAATTCGTTCACGCGAGATGCTCCGTGAGCCGGCGCACGAGCGCGGCGCCGAGCAGTTGAGGGTTCACGTTCCCCGCGGCGCGCAGCTTCGCCTCCTCGACCGCATCGATGGCGCGTGATGCGCCGATCGCGCCGCGTCGGTCGCCGCTGGAGACGGCGTCGCGCGCGCGCTGGTGCAGGAGCACGGTGAGCGCATCGAGCACGGCGGAGAAGAAGCCGCGCGCCTTGGATCCGCCGAGCGCGAGCACGGTTCGCGCCTGCTCCGCGCGCTCCGCGGTGGCCGCGGCGAGCAGCGAGCGCGCGGCGGTGAACGCCTCCTCCTCCGACGACGCGCCGAGCAGCGCCCCGAGCGCGCCGCCAGCGAGACGCGCGCGCTCCTCGGCGCCGCGCGCCACGCCCGCGTCATCGAGCGCGCTCCGCACCAAGGGCTCGGCGAGCAGCGCGCGCATGTCCGCGTCAGGCAGCGGAGGGACGCGGATCGCCACCACGCGCGAGCGGATCGTGGGGAGGAGCGCGCCCGGCTCGCTCGACGTGAGCACGAGCGTGGTGTCGGCGGGCGGTTCCTCGAGGAGCTTGAGGAACGCGTTCGCCGCGGCATCGGCGCCCTCCTGCGGCACCATGCGCTCGGCGTCGCCGATGACGAACACCTTGCGCGTGCCGATGGCCGGCGTGCGCGACGCGAGCTGCACGAGCGCGCGCACGCTCGCGACGAAGATGGCCTCGGTGCCGCTCGGCGGCGCGTACAGGCCGGCGCGCGCGACGCGCTCGGCGATCGCCCCCGCGTAGTCGTCGAGCACGTCGTCGGCGGAGGCGTCGGCGTCGGCGAGACGCGGGCGCGGGAAGAACCAGCGCAGATCGGGGTGGCCGAGCGTGTCCACGTACCGGCAGCTCGCGCACGCGCCGCACGGGCGCTCTCCCGATCCGGTGCAGAGGAGGTACTGCCCGAGCCAGAGCGCCAGGCGCTGCTTCCCCACGCCGCGCGGGCCGTGGAGGAGGATGCTCCCCGGGAGCGCGCCGCGAGCGACGGCGTCGGCGAGACGCGAGCGGAGCGCGTGGTGGCCGTGGAGGGGCGTCAGGGTCATGCCGAAGAGTAAAGCGAGTAGGGGGTGAGGCGCGAGTCGGATCGAGGGAGAGCGGGAGCGAAGGACGAAGGGCGGTGAGGCGCGAGTCGGAGCGACGACCGTCCGGAGCGAGGCGAGTCGGGGGGACGGGGCGGGACCGCAGTGCGCGATCACCCCCGTCCCTCGGCCCGCCGCTCCCAGTTCCCCCCCGGCCCCCGGCCCCCGGCCCCCGGCCCCTGGCCCCTGGCCCCTGGCCCCTGGCCCCCGCCTCACCGCCCGCGCAGCGCGCGGAGCGTCTCCACGTACGTTCGCTCCGTGTCGGCGTCGAAGAGGACGGCGAGAATCCGGTCGAAGCGGGACTCGTGCTCAAGCATCACGCCGAGGGCGATGCGGGCGGCGGCATCGCGCGGGAAGCGATAGACGCCGGTGGAGATCGCGGGAAAGGCGATCGAGCGCACGCCGTCCTGGGCGAGCGCGAGCTCGAAGGCGCTGCGGTACGCGCTGGCCAGCAGCTCCGGCTCACCGTGCGCGCCGTCCCGCCACACGGGGCCCACGGCGTGGATCACCCAGCGGGCGGGGAGGTCGTAGCCGCGGGTGATGACCGCGGTGCCGGTGTCGGTTCCCGGATGGCGGCGCAGCTCCCGCAGCAGCTCCGGGCCCGCCGCCCGGTGAATGGCCCCGTCGACGCCGCCGCCGCCGCGCAGCGCTTCGTTCGCGGCGTTGACGACGGCATCGACGGGGATGGTCGTGATGTCGCCTCGCGTGATCTCGATCATCTCATCCGGCCGTCGTCTCCCCGCCGAGGAGCGTGAGGATCTCCCCGGTAATGTAGCTGGAGTCGGATTCGGCGGCGAAGAACACGTACGATGGCGCGATCTCCTCCGGTTGAGCCGGTCGGTGCATCGGGACGCCCTCGCCGTGCTTCGCCGCCTTCTCCGGCGGCTTGTCGACGACGTTGAGCGGCGTCCACACCGGGCCGGGGGCCACGCAGTTCACGCGGATCCCCTTGTCGACCAGGTTCTGCGCGAGGGACTTGGTGAAGGCGTGAATCGCCCCCTTGGTCGAGGCGTAGTCGAGCAGCCCCTTGTTCCCCTCGAGCCCGGTGATCGAGCCGGTGTTCACGATCGCGCTGCCGCGCGAGAGGTGCGGGAGCGCCGCCTTGGCCATGTAGAAGTAGCCGAAGATGTTCGTGCGGAAGGTGTGCTCCCACTGCGCGTCGGAGATGTCCTCGAGCGTCTCCTGGTGCTGCTGGAAGGCGGCGTTGTTGACGAGGATGTCGAGCTTGCCGAACTCGCGCACGACGCGCTGCACGGTCTCCCGGCAGAAGCGCGAATCGGTGACGTCGCCGGGGAGGAGCAGCGCTCGGCGTCCCTCCTTCTCGACGGCGCGGCGCGTCTCCCCCGCATCCTTCTGCTCGTCAGGCAGGTAGACGATGGCGACGTCCGCGCCCTCGCGCGCGTAGAGCACGGCCACCGCGCGCCCGATTCCCGAGTCGGCGCCGGTGATGAGCGCCGTCTTTCCGCTCAGCTTTCCCGACCCGCGGTACGCCGGCGCCTCGTAGCGCGGGCGCGGCTCGATCTCCGCCTCGAGCCCGGGGTGAGGCTGGTGCTGCTCGGGGTACGGCGGCGCGGGCTCGTGCATGGCCGTCGGCTGCTGCGCCTTCTTCCCGCCCCCCGCGCCACCTCCGCGCTTCTCCTGGCGCGACCGCCGCTCGTGCTGCTCCTCCGCGTGATGCTGCGCGCGCTTGGACACCGTGCGCGTCGCCGCGCGCGTGTCGCCAACGCGATCGGCCCCGCGATCGTCCCCGCGATCGCCCCCGCGCTTGGTGCCGGCGCGGCCGCGCTCCTTCACCGAGGGAGAGGGGGACGCTCCCATCCGCTTCTTCTCCGCCATGCTGCGCTCCTGAGATTCGGGGTGGCGTCCGCGGGGGGTGCAACATGGAGGCCAAGGGTCGCCGACGCGGGGCGGCACGCTTCCTGACGCGAAGAATCCCGAACCCAGTCGCGAGGTGTGCACATGGGCGGCAAACGACCGGATCAGTATCGAATCGACCCCGGCGAAGCGGGCGCGACGGATTACAAGACGCGCGACGCCGGAGAGCACATACACGATGCCGACAAGCAGCAGTTGGCCGAGTCGGAGCGCGAGGGAGGGGAGGAGGGGATGATCCCGAAGTCGGCCGAGAACCCGGCTCGAGCCGAGCTGCGGCGGCGCAAGGACGAGCGGCACGGCGGCGCGCGCGGCCGTGGGCGCGAACACCCACGAGGGGACGAGCGAGCATGAGTGTTCCGGAGAAGCGGCTTCCGCTCGAGGGGGTGATGGTGGCCGTCCTCGCCGCCGACGGCGTGGATCGCCTCGAGCTCGAGGCACCGGTGGATGCGGCGCGGCGCGCGGGGGCGTCGGTGCTCGTGGTCGCGCCGCGCGCGGGTGTGGTGCGCGCGACGCAGGGGGGTGAGGAGACCGACGGCGTGACGGCCGACCGCGCGCTGGCCGACGTGAAGCCGTCGGACGTGCGCGCGCTGATCGTTCCGGGTGGGGCGGCGGCGCGGACGCTGCGGGGGAGCGCCGACGCGGTGGGTCTCGTGCGCGCGGTGATGGCACTCGATCGTCCCGTCGCGGCGATCGCCGAAGGAGCCGGGCTGCTCGTGGCCGCCGACGCGGTGCGCGGTCGGACGCTCACCGCCGACCCGTCGCTCCAGACCGAGATCCGCGACGCTGGGGGGACGTGGGTGGACAAGCCGGCCGTGGTCGACCAGCGGCTTCTGACGTCGCGATCCGCGGACGACCTGCGCGCGTTCTGCGCGAAGCTGGTCGACGTGCTCGCCACCACGGAGACGAACGCGATCGTGGATGAGGCGTCGCAGGAATCCTTCCCCGCGAGCGATGCCCCGGCGTGGGGGCCGTCGGCGATCGGCAAGTCGGGGGCTGGGGGTTAGGGGCTGGGGGCCAGGGGGGAACGGCGGGGCTGGAGAGCGGCGGGACGGCACACCCCGATGGCCCTGTGCCCGCCGTTCCCCGTCGTTGACGTTCCGGATCCCTCTCCCCCATCCGCGCCTCATCCCCCCCGGCCCCCGGCCCCCGGCCCCCAACCCCCGACCTTGGGCACCTTCTCCCCGCTCGATACCTTCTACTCCACGGGGAGCGAACCGGCACCCCCGCCCTCATCACTCCGGGAGCGCACGGTGAAGCGGCACCACTGGGTGGTTCGCGTCACGCACTGGGTGAACGTGGTCGCGTTCATCATCATGGTCGGGAGCGGGCTCCGCATCTTCAACGCCTATCCGGCGTTCGCGCGGCGCGGCGAGACCTTCTGCTGCTGGCCGTTCGAGCACCATGCCGTGCCCGCCTGGCTCACCTTCGGCGGGTGGCTCGCGGGGGCGCGCAACTGGCATTTCGCCGGGATGTGGCTGCTCGTCGTGAACGGCCTCGTCTACCTCGGCTTCGTCTACCTGCACGGGGAGTGGCGCGACCTGGTGCCGCGCCGCGGTGATGCGCGCGATGCGTGGGAGATGATCAAGTTCTACGTGTTCGCCCGTCGGGATCACCCGCACCAGGGGAAGCACAACGCGCTGCAGAAGCTCGCCTACTTCTCGCTGCCGCTTCTGGGCGTCCTCGCGGTGCTGACCGGGCTGGCGATCTGGAAGCCGGTCCAGCTCGGGTGGCTCACCGCGCTGTTCGGCGGATTCGCATGGGCGCGGTACTGGCACTTCCTCGTCATGCTCGCGCTCGTGGCGCTCGCCGTCGGCCACGTCTTCATGGTGTTCGCCGTGGACCCGTACTCGCTCCCCTCGATGATCACCGGCCGCTACGACCCGTCGCACTCCCCCGAGCGGCGCAACGCGCGCCCGTTCCCGGATCTGCGCCCGCGCACCGACACGACGGCGGCCGCCGGGCCGCCCCGCCCATGAACCGGCGCCGCTTTCTCGAGCTGGGCGGACTCTCCCTGTCGGCCGCCTATCTCGCGGCCTGCGACTCGGAGGGACCGCGCGGCGCGCGCCACCTGCTCCGCCTCGCCGAGCGCGGGAACGAGCGGTTGGAGCGCGCGCTCTTCCGGCATACGTCGATGGACCGCGCGTCCGCCGGGGCGCGGGACGCGGGGAAGTCGTTCCCCAGCTACTACATCTCGCGCACGGTGCCGGTGTGGGATGCGCGCGCGCGCGGGCCGTGGATGCTCGAGGTGACCGGACTCGTCAGGCACCCGCTGCGCCTCTCCCTCGATCAGCTCGCCGGGATGCGCTCGATCACGCAGCGCGTGAACCACTACTGCGTGGAAGGGTGGACGGCGGTGGCCACGTGGACGGGGGTGCGGGTGAGCGAGATCGCCCGCGTGGCCGGCGCGCTGCCGCAGGCCGGGTACGTGGACTTCCAGTCGTTCGACGAGGGGTACCACGAGAGCTGGGATCTCGCCAGCGCGATGCACCCGCAGACGCTCATCGCCTACGGCATCGATGGGCACTGGCTCGGCCCAGCGCACGGTGCCCCCGCGCGCTTGCACTCGCCGATCAAGCTGGGCTACAAGTGCGCGAAGTACCTCACGCGGATCGCCTTCCTCCCCGAGCGAAACGGCGGCTACTGGTCCGATCAGGGCTACGAGTGGTACGCCGGCACCTGATCGGCCCGCCCCGAGCGTGGCCGGGCGCCGAACCCGCGCGACTGGTGCGGGGTATCATCAGGCGCTAACGTCAGGCGCAACGGACACAGGGAGGTGGCGGTGCGCAGCGCAGTGCGGCTCCTCGTCGGGGCGATGCTCGGAGTGGGCGCGGTGGGGGCCGTGGCCTGCCATCGGAAAGTCGAGACGCAGGGGGCGGAGGCGCCCTCCAACGCGAGGACGACGGTGAAGGTGGAGAACCAGGGGTTCGCCGACATGACGATCTACGTGTTGTCGGGGGGGCAGCGGATCCGCCTCGGGCTGGCGACCGGCAATCAGACGTCGACGTTCACGATCCCGAGCTTCCTCGTGGGCGGGCTCACCCCGCTGCGCTTCCTGGCGGATCCGGTGGGGAGCAGCCGGGCGCCGGTGAGCGACGAGATCACGGTGAAGCCCGGCGACGAGGTGACGCTCACCATTCCGCCGAGCTGAGTCTCACTCCGGCGGGCGCATCCGACGGCCGGAGGCTTCCTGCACCGCGATGCGAAACAGCACGTCGCGGTGCGGGACCGGGTCCTTGTCGGTGAACGTCGCGGGCTCGAGCCGGCGCAGCAGGGAGAGGGCACGCTCCCACACCGCGTTGGCGCTGGGCGACACCTCGTCCGGCTCGAGCACGTAGAAGGCGCCATGCACGACCACGCTTCTCCAGTCGTTGATCGCGTGCACCTCGTCCACCTCGAACGCCACCCACCGGTTGCGCACCACGGTGGCCAGCTTGGCGCCGTGCGAGGTGCGGCCGTAGAGCCAACCGTCCGAGTACACATAGTGGATCGGCTCGATGTCCACCCGGTCGCGCATGGAGAAGGCGATGCGCCCGACGCGGTTCCGGGCGAGGATCGCGATGATGTCCTCGCGCGAGAGCTCCTCGATGCGCGGTGTCGATTCGACAGTCATGGCACCTCCCGCGAGTCGTGGCGCGGCGCTGTTCCTCCGGCCGAAATGTGAGCGACGGCCGTGCCACGAGCCAGCGGGAAATCCTCACGACTTGAGTAGGCGTACCTCCCCCGAGCCGGTCTCGATGCGGATGCGCCCACGGCCGTCGCCGATCGTTCCCTCCAGGTGATCGCGCTCGAGCCTGGTCGCCTGGATCGGGAGCTCGGTGCGGATGCGCCCGTTCCCCGTCTCGACGGCGATCCGGGCGCCCAGGGAATCTGGAAGGTGGATCGTGACGTCCCCCGAGCCCGTGTCCACGACCAGGTCGTCCACGTCACCCCCGAGCGCGATCTCCACATCTCCGCTCCCGCCGTCCAGCTTCACGTCGGGGGCGTGGATCTTGGATGCGGCGATCGAGCCCGATCCCACGTCCACCTCGAGCCGCCGCGCGTCGATGTCGGCCGCGGTCACATCGCCCGAGCCGGTGTCCAGCCGGACGCGATCGGCCTTCGCCCCGTTCACGGTCACGCTCCCCGAGCCGGTGTCGATGTCCAGCTCCGCCTGCGTCGCGGTGACGCGCACATCGCCGGAGCCGGTGTCCAGGCGCAGGCGCCCGCGCGCGCCGTTCGCCGTCACGTTCGCGCTGCTCGCCGACACGGTGATGTCGCCATCGACGTTGGCGACGGACGCGCTTCCGACGGCGAGATGGAGGGTCACCCGCTTCCCGGGCGGGATCGCCACGCGCAGGTTCGCGCCCGCCTCGAGCCCGCCGCTTCGCCCCGTGATCGTGACGCGCTCGCCCCCGTCGTCATCGTCGTCGAACGTGCCGTCCTTCCCGACGCGCACCGTGGTGGACGACCCGCTCCCCATCTCCGGATACGTGATGCGGCTCGCGGGGAACACGACGCGCAGCGTCGACCTCCCGCCGACATCTCCCGCCTCCACGCGCAGCTTGGACGCGTCGGCGCCGATCCGGTCGACGCTCACGACGACATCGCCGCCGCTCCCCGCCTCGAGGTGCACGGTGCCGGCGAGATCGTACACGGCGACATCGGTGCCGGCGAGGCGATACGGGCCGCTCCCCTGCGCCGCCAGGCGCACCGGCGAGGCCAGTACGGCGGTGGCGAGCAGGGCTGCGAGCGGCGTGGGGCGCAGTTCGGGCATGAGCGTCTCCGGCGGAGTCGGGTTGAAGAAGCGGACGAGGGTGGGACAGCTCGGGACGGCGAAAAGGTTTGGGGGCGCTCCCAAACCTTTTCCTCCGTTCGCGGTATCATGAGGACTCCAGCGCGGGCGCGTCCAGTCGCGTGCCACGCCGGCGAGCAGAGTAGCGTCAGAATGGCGGAGTCCGACTCGAACCGCCCCGGGAGGGGCTGTGTCATGCACGGAGTACGATGGCTGGTCGCGGCCGCGCTGATGTCGTCGTGGATCGCCCGGCCGAGCGCGGCGCGAGCGGCGACCGCCGCGGCGGCCACCGCGGCGCCCACCGCGGCGTCCATCGGAGCGTCGGCCGGCGCTCCCGCCGACTCGCTCGGCGCGCTGCCGCTCACCGAGGTCCCGGCGCGGGGCGCGGGTGGGGCGCTCATGGCCATGATCCTCACCGGTGACGGCGGAGTCGCCACGCTCGATCGGGTGCTCGCCGACACCATGGCGGCGCATGGCATCCCCGTCGTCCTCCTCGACACGCGCTCGTACCTCGCGACTCGGCGCACGCCCGACTCGGCCTCGCGCGATGTGGAGCGCGTGCTCCGGCACTACCTCGCGGCGTGGGGGAAGTCGCGGACGATCCTCGTGGGCTACTCGCACGGCGCCGACGTGCTCCCGTTCATCGTCACGCGCCTTCCGGCGGACCTCTACGCCCGCGTGCCGGAGGTGGCGATGCTCGGCCTCGCGCCGAACGCGAACTTCAAGTTCCACCTCGTGGACCTGATCTCCAACAAGCACCGGGCGGACGACCTGATGACCGTGCCGGAGGTGGAGAAGCTCAAGGGGACGCGCATCCTCTGCTTCTACGGCGCGGACGAGAAGCACTCCGGCTGCGCCGGGCTCCCTCCGGGATCGGCGACCGTGGTCGAGATGCCGGGTGGGCACCACTTCGGCGGACAGTATGCCGCGATCGCGGGGCGCATCCTGGACAACGCGCGATGATGCGGGGCGCGGGGTGCGGGGTGCGTAAGTATGGAATGCGACACGGGGACCGGCCTTCGCCGGTCCCCGTGTCGATCAGTCCCTATTCTCACGCACCCCGCGCCCCGCAAACCGCACCCCGCGCTCACGGCCCCGACATCACCACGTACGCCTCCTCGTATCGGCGCACCGCGTCCATGATC